>NZ_CP095376.1:1721666-2322500 GCF_023008405.1 Amycolatopsis sp. FBCC-B4732 | reverse complement strand
GCAGCTCGCCCCGCTGCGGCTGACCGTGGGCCGGGGCGGGGACGCGCCGATGTCGGCGGAGCTGGGCCTGGCCGAACTGCTGGGGCTCGGCGACCCGTACGCGTTCGACCCGGCCGACACCTGGGTGCCCCGGCCGAACCGCGACCGACTGCGCGTCCAGTTCGGCATCCAGGCCGACGGGACGCCGATCGAGCTCGACCTCAAGGAGTCCGCCCAGGACGGCATGGGCCCGCACGGCCTGCTGATCGGCGCCACCGGGTCCGGCAAGTCCGAGCTGCTGCGCACCCTCGTGCTGGCACTCGCGGTCACCCACCCGCCGAACTCGCTGAACTTCGCGCTGGTCGACTTCAAGGGCGGCGCGACCTTCGCCCGGCTGGACGCGCTGCCGCACACCAGTGCCGTGATCACGAACCTGGCCGACGAGCTGCATCTGGTCGACCGGATGACCGACGCGATCAACGGCGAGCTCATCCGCCGCCAGGAGCTGCTGCGCGCGGCGGGCAACTTCGCTTCCCTGCGGGACTACGAAAAGGCCCGCGTCGCCGGTGCCCCGCTGCCCGAAGTGCCGACGCTGCTGGTGATCTGCGACGAGTTCTCCGAGCTGCTCTCGGCCAAGCCCGACTTCATCGACATGTTCGTCCAAATCGGACGCGTCGGGCGCTCGCTCGGCGTGCACCTGCTGCTCGCCTCGCAGCGGCTCGACGAAGGCCGGCTGCGCGGGCTGGAAAGCCACCTGTCCTACCGGGTCGGGCTGCGCACGTTCTCCGAGATGGAAAGCCGCGCGGTGCTCGGCCACCCGGAGGCGTTCCGGCTGCCGCGCGCGCCCGGGCACGGGTTCCTGAAGGTCGGCACCGACCAGCTCGACCGGTTCCGCTCCGCCTACGTCTCCGGCGTCCACCAGCGGGCCGCCACCGGAGGCGTGCGGCCGGTGACGCGGGCCGACCAGCTGACGCTGCGGGAGTACACGACCACTTACGTCGCCGGCGAGCTCGACACCGGCGAGGCCGAGCCCGAACCCGTGGACGAGCCCCTGACCGGCGAGACCCTGCTGGACATCCTGGTCGACCGGCTGACCGGCCAGGGCACACCCGCGCACCAGGTGTGGCTGCCCCCGCTGTCGGACTCGCCGACGCTGGACCGGCTGCTCCCCGCGCTCGCCGTCGACCCCCGGCGCGGGCTCACCACCGGCGCGCCCGGCGCGTTGCGGCCGGTGCTGGGGATCGTGGACCGGCCGTTCGAGCAGCGGCGCGACCCGCTGGTCCTCGACCTCTCCGGCGCCGCCGGGCACGTGCTGGTGCTCGGAGCCCCGCAGGCGGGCAAGAGCACGGCGCTGCGGACGCTGATCACAAGCCTCGCGCTCACCCACACCCCGCGCGAAGCGCAGTTCTACTGCCTGGACTTCGGCGGCGGCACGCTCGCGTCGATCGCCGGGCTGCCGCACGTCTCGGGCGTGTCGGGCCGGCTGGACACCGGGGCCGTGCGGCGCACGGTCGCCGAGGTCGCGGACCTGCTGGCCCGGCGGGAACGCCTCTTCGCCGAGCACCGGATCGACGGCATCGCCACCTACCGCAGGCTCCGCGCGGAAGGCCGGTTCCCCGAGCTCCCGCACGGCGACGTCTTCCTGGTGATCGACGGCTGGCAGACCCTGCGCACCGACTTCGCCGAGCTCGAAGAGGCGGTCGGCGACATCACCGCCCGCGGCCTGTCCTACGGCGTCCACGTCGTGGCCGGCTGTGCCCGCGCGTTCGACCTGCGGATGAACATGCGGGACCTGTTCGCCAGCCGGCTGGAACTCAAGATCGGCGACCCGATCGACTCGATCATCGACCGGCGGGCTGCGATGAGCGTGCCCGCCGACGCGCCCGGCAGCGGGATTTCCCCGACCGGGCACCAGATGCTGCTGGCGCTGCCCCGCGTCGACGGCGTGTCCTCGGCCGCCGACCTGGCCGACGGTACCGGGGCCCTCGTCGACGCGGTCCGGACGTCGTGGCCGGGCGAGCCGGCCCCGTCGGTCCGGCTCCTGCCCGCGGTCTTCGCCTACGACGAACTGCCCGCCGCGGACGAGCTGACCGGGGCGGACGCCGGGCTCGCGGTCGGCATCCACGAGCGCGACCTCTCCCTCATGCGCCTGGACTTCGCCGCCGACCCGCACTTCTTCCTGCTGGCCGACACCCAGAGCGGCAAGACGTCGTTCCTGCGCGCGCTGGCCAAGCGGATCCAGTGCGCGTACCGGCCCGGCGAGGCCCGGATCATCGTCGTCGACCACCGCCGCGGCCTGCTCGGCGAGATCGCCGACGAGTACCTGCTCGGCTTCGGCGTCAACGACGAGCACAGCGGCGGCCTGCTCACCGAAACGGCCGAGGCGCTGACCAAGCGGCTGCCCGGCGCCGACGTCACACCCGAGCAGCTGCGGGCCCGGAGCTGGTGGCAGGGCCCGGAAATCTTCGTGCTCGTCGACGACTATGACATGGTGGCCACGCACAAGGCGCACCCGCTGATGCCGTTGCTGCCCCTGGTCGCGCAGGCCGGCGACATCGGCCTGCACGTGGTGCTGGCGCGCCGGACCGGCGGGGCCGGGCGCGGGCTGTTCGAGCCGTTCCTCGGCAGGCTCCGCGAAGTCGGCACCCCCGGCCTGATGATGTCCGGCGACCGCGACGAAGGCCCGCTGCTGGGCAACATGCGTGCCCAGGTCCTCCCGCCCGGGCGCGGCTGGCTGGTCGACCGCCGCGGCGGCAAGGGCCTCGTCCAGCTCGCCTGGCACCCCCCGACGACGTGAGAACAGGAGTGGACCATGAGTGGTGACATCGACGGCGACACCGACGCCATGCGGGAGTTCTCCCGGGTGCTGCTGGGCAGCCTCGAACGGGACCCGGTCCCCGTGGAGGTCAGCCATCGCGAGCCGGCGCTCCCGTGCGAGGGAGGCCTCGGGAGCCCCTGGTGCGACAACCTCACGGGCGCGGACGACCGGAGCATGCACGCCCTCCAGGAGTTCATCGCCCAGGTGGAGCAGGGGTTCAAGATCTACAGCTCGTTCGTGCACCGGACGGCGAGGGCGTACGTGGACGCCGACGAACAGGCACGCGCCGAGTTCACGGCCCTCGACCCGGCACCCGAGCCGGGGCGGTGAGGGGTTCCCGTGGGAGGTCCGATCGAACAGTGCGTCGACACGTCCGCCATCGAGGCGCGGTACCGGGAAATCACCGCCGAGCGCCTCCGGCACGTCGGCAGGCTCGACTCCGCCGTGCTCATGTGGACCAAGGGCCGCGAGTGGATTTCGCGGCACGCCAGCCTCTTGTACGCCCAGGCGTCGGCCCTCGCCGCTGCCGACCGCTGGCCGGACTCGGCGGGCCGGGAGTTCCGGGCGCGGGCCGACCGGGACACCTCGATCATGCGCAGCTGGGTCGATCCGAGCGGGCTAGCCAACCTGGTGCTGACCGCGGGACTGCCACCCACCGGCGGTGACTTGCCCTCGACGGTGATCCGGTGCCTCACCGACCTGTCGCGCGGGATCTGCGAAGCGCACGTCAAGGTCGAACAGCTGCGCAACGACTTCGCCCGGAAGTCGATCAAGGAGCAGTCCGAAGACTTCGACGACGTCTACCGCGAAGTCATGAAGGAGATCGACGGCCTGAAGCCCCGGTACGAGGCCGCGACCGCCGCACTGACCAAAGCCACGGGCCTGGGCTGGCGAGGCCCGCGGAGCGCGGCCCAAGATCCGCCCGGGCCGTCCGCGAACCCCCGGCCGGCGGCGGCCGCGCCCGGAACCGCGTCTCCGGCGTCCCCGAGCCCGGCGCCGGCGGCCGCGCCACCGTCCACTCCGGACACACCGACCGCCGAAGATCCGGTCAAGGCCGCGCTCGAAGAGGCGCCGAACGCGCTGGACGCGGCCAGCCAAGCCCTCCAAGGACTCCAGCAGCTCGCGGGCGGCGCCGGGTACTCGCCGAGTCCGGCGGAGATCGGCTCCCCGACCCCCGCCGAGGTCGCGGACCGGCTCAGCGCGCTCGGTGACGGCGGTCCGGGCGACTCCGGGTTGCCGAGCCTCGCCGGGGGTGGCGGCGTTCCAGGCGGTGGTGGCTTCGGTACGGCCGGCTTCCCCGCGCCCGCGTCGATGCCGGCGCCGGTGGTGGATCCCGGCTCGACGACGACGGCGGCGGCGATCCCCGCGTTGGGCACCGCGGCCGCGACCAGTGCGGCGACCGCCGCGACCAGTCCCGGGATGACACCGCCGATGCAGCAGCGCGGCGGTGGCGGGAAGCCGCCGAGCGGGATCAAGCCGGGGGACGCCGAACACCCGGCCACCGGGCGGTCCCGCAAACCCGCTGCCACTCCGGGCGTTCCGCTGCTCGGGCGGGCCGGGCGGCGTGGCGCGAAAGCGGCTCCACCACCCGCGTCGAGACGGCGCTGGGACACCGGGAACGACTCCGTCCAGCTGCTCGACGAAGAGCTGTGGCAAGTGGACAAGACCGACGGCGCACCGCGATCCCGCGCCGGTCACTGAGGAGGGGAAATGGCTGCAGCACAGCAGATCAACGGCGACACCGACGCGATGAGCACCTACGCCGGGCAGCTCACCGCGCCCGCGATGCCGCCTTCGCTGGCCCGGCTCGGCACGCCGCCGAACCTGACCGGGCTGTTCGAGGGCATCGCGATGTCGGTGCTCGACAAGGCCGCCACCGCCGCGATGGCCGCGCTGCTGACGAAGGTGACCGAGGACATGGTCACCGACAGCACGAAGGTCAAGGCCGCCGCCGCGGGGTACACCGCCGCCGACGTCGCCAGTGCGCTGACGCTCGCGACGTCGGCGACCAAGGTCATCAAGCAGGGCGCCGACCTGTTCAAGAAGACCGCGGGCACGGTTCCGCACCCGTCCGACAAGACCGCCTGAGGAGAGTGCCATGGTCGTGCCCTACAACCTGCTGCCCATCGAACTGCACCGGGACATGGTCCAGGCCGAGCAAGCCAAGGTGCCGGTGCTGCTGGACGCGGCGAAGATGTGGACCGAGTGCCGCGAGTGGATCGACGCCGCGAGCACGGAACTCAACACCCGCGCCGGCCGGCTGACCCCGGAGTGGCAGGACGACGCCGGCCGCGCGCACGAGGAGAAGACCCAGCGGTCGCTGGCCGAGCTGAAGATGTGGGGTGAGCGGATCGACGCGGCCAGGCCGGCCGAGACGCTGACCACGCTCGCTTCGTCGATCTCGGACGCGCTCGCCGAGGTCATGACGTGCTACGCGGCGTACTGCGCGGCGGACCTGAACCCGCTGACGGCGATCCCGGCCAAGATCGCGGCGCAGCAGGCGTCGGCGTTCCGGATGAACGCGCTCGGCGCGCAGTTCGACGTGTCGATGCTGAAGGTCGTCGCGGCGTCCGGGATGCAGTCCCCCGGCGACCTGATGCCGACGCCGAAGGCGGCCGCGGAAGGCAACTCCCCCGCGGACTTCGTCAAGGCCGCCGAGGCCGGCATGAGCGCGCTGACCGAGCTGGAAGGGCTCGCCGAGTCGGCGGGCGTCGGCAGCGGCGGTGGTACCGGGGGCGGCTCGCCGCTGCCCGGCCTGCCCGGGCTGGGCCAGGACGTCTCTTCGGGGCTGTCGCTGGCCGGGCTGTCCCCGGCGACGGCGCTCCCGCTGTCCGGCGCGGCTCTCGGCGGCCTGCCCGGGGGCGGCGGCGCGGCACCGGTGGCGTCGGGCCTGCCGGGCATGTTCGGCGCGGCGAGCGGGCTCGGCGCGATCCCGACGCTGGCCAAGCCGGTCGCCGGCAAACGCGCGCCCAGCCTGGCTTCGGAGGTCCGGCCCGGCACCGCGACCCCGGCGCCGGCCAAACCGGCCGGGAGCTCGATGCCGCCGATGATGCCGCCGCACGGCGGCTCGGGCGCGGCGGCCGGGACGTTGCGCCCCGGCTCGCCCGAGCAGCCCACCGGCCGGGGCGGCGCGGGCCGCCGGGCCGCGGCCGCGACCGACGGCGTGCCCGCGAAGCTGCGCGGCCGCTCCGCCAACGGGAACCCGGACGCCGGCTTCACCCTCCCCCGCGGCCGCCGTACCGGGGAGACCGACGCCGACTCCGTCCAGCTGCTCGACGAGGAGCTCTGGCAGCCCGGCCGCTGATTGCGACGCCCCCGGACGGTGCACCCGTGCGGGGGCGCCGCGGTGCCTAGGATCGGGCGATGAGCTATCCCCACGCCGACCCGAGCCGGTTCGACGGCCTGCTCCCGCACGTCGAGCACCACCTCGGCCCGGTCACCCACGGCCAGGGCGCCCAGCTCCCCGGCGGAGGCAACCGGGGGTTCGCCATCGGCTTCCACGGCCACCCGACGGTGCGGATGATCTCGGCGGCGACCACGGGCGTGCGGTTCCAGCGGGTCGCCGCCCCGCTGCCGCAGGAGTACGTCGTCTCCGCGCTGCCGGACCACGAGGACGAAGCCGGCTACCTCGCGCACGTGATCGCTCGCGAGGCGATCGAGCGGCAGCGGGGTTACGCGTACGGCAGCGGCTACGTGAACGCCGAGCCGCTGATCCCGGGCACCGGCATCGCGTTCCTGCTCGCGGCCCCGCACCCGTTCGCCGACGCGGAGTTCGACGTCTACCGCGACGACCAGGGCGAGCCGGCGCTGCAGCTGGTCACGCTGCTGCCGTGCACCCGCGCGGAGTTCGAGTACGTCCACGCGCACGACGACGACCCCGACGTGCTCTTCGACAGGTGGCGCGACCGCGACACGGACATCCTCGACCTGTACCGGAAGTCGGCGGTCTGAGGTCGGTCAGCCGCCGACGGCCTGGTTGCGGGCCGCGGCCGGGTCGAGGCCCGGGCCCTCCGGCAGCCGGGCCACCAGCCCCGCCGGCAACCGCAGCACGCGATCCGCCGGGTAGCGAATCGGCCGTCTGACCCCCCGCCCCCTGATAGCAGGTCGAGGCTCACGCCTTTCGGTAGTCAGGCCACGAACTTGGCCGGCAACCGCAGCGTGATCCGCCGGCTAACCGCGATTCGGCCGTCCAACGCCCGTCAGCCGCCCACGGCCTGATTGCGAGCCGCAACCGGGTCCAGGCCAGGGCCCTCCGGCAGCCGAGCCACCAACCGCGCCTGCAACCGCAGCACGCGATCCGCCGGGTAGCCGCGAACCGGCCGTCCAACGCCGGTCAACCGCCCACGGCCTGGTTGCGGGCCGCTGCCGGGTCGAGGCCCGGGCCCTCCGGCAACCGCGCCACCAGCCCCGCCGGCAAGCGCAGCACCCGATCCGCCGGGTAGCCCAGCATCTTCAGCACCTCCGGCGCCGCCAGCGAATAACGGCGGCCCATGTCCGTCACCAGGGTCAGCGTGCCCGAGGGTGCCTGCGCCGATGGCATCGCTTCGACCACCGCCGCGCTGCCCGGGGGCACGTACACCCGGTCGGCCAGTGGGGTTCCGGCCGGCGAGCGGCGGGCAGTGGCCGACAGCGCGTCCGCCGGGGGCAAGACCGGGTCGACCCGCAGACCGGGCGACGAAGCACCCGGCTCGAAGGTCGCGCACACCGTCGCTTCGCGGTCCTGCAGGCGCGCGATCGGCGGGCGGGCCGGCGGGGCCGCGCCCTCGGCGTCGTCGGCCGGGTCGAGGCGGTGGGACGTCGTGGCCAGCGACGGTGGGAGCGTGACCGCCACCGGGTCGCCGCCGGGGTAGGCGGCCGTCGTTTGGGCGGCCGCGCGCTGGATGTCGTACTGCAGCACCGAAATCGGGCGCAGGACGTCCCGCTCGGCCAGGTAGTACTGCTCGCCGCCACCGGACGGGCGGACCACCAGCAGCATGCCCGCGCGCAGGTCGGTGCGGCCCGGGACGGCGGTCGACGGTTCGCCCGGCCGCGCCACCGGGATCGGGCCGATCGGCGCGCCTTCCGGCAGGACGTCCAGCCACGGCCGGCCGACCCGGGCCCACGGCTCGGCGGTCAGCGCGAGGCCGGTGCCGACCGCGGCGTAGTCCTCGATCCGGTGCCGGTGCCCGTGCCAGACGAGATACCGGTCCCCGTTCGTCACCAGCTCCACCAGCAGTGCCTGGTCGCCCAGCTGCGCGCCGCCGGCCGGGGCCGCGCCGGCCAGCAGCACCGACTCCTCGATCCGGGTGCCGGCCAGGTCGCTCGCGGGCGCCGAGCACAGCGACCACGAGCCGGTCAGCAGCCGGTCGGGCGCGGGCAGTGCGTCGGGCGCGTCGGGGATGCCGAGCCGCGGCCCGCGCGGGACGCCGGCCAGCGATTCCCGCGACACCTGCTCGGTGGCCTTGTGGTCGCCGAGCAGCAGCAGCGCGGACGCGTAGTTGGCCACCGGGTGCAGCCGCCCGTCGAGGTAGACGTACCGGGTGCCGGTCTCCTTCTCCACGATCACCGCGGAATCCTGGCGCCAGGACGTGTTCCCGCCCGGCACGACCAGCCCGTACACGCCGGCGCCGGCCAGCGACACGATGCCGAGCGCGACCCCGGCGAACGTCGCGCTCCCGGTGCGCCGGAACGGCGGCTGCTCCGGATCGGTCTCGCGCGTGACGAGCGCGGACGTCGCCCGCTGCACGAGGAACTGGTACGCCTGCAGCTGGTCCCTTTTGGACGCCACGGTGTCAGCCCCCCAGCCCGCGCACGACGGCGTACAGGTCGAGCACCCAGCACACCACCGGCACGATCGCGACCATCAGCAGGATCTCGGCGTACTCGGCGAACCGGCCGAGGTACGGGTTCGCGCGCCGGGTGCTCAGCAGGACCCCGGCGGCGGTCGCGCCGGCCGCCACGGCGAACGCCAGCGGCCCGGCCGGCACCAACGCGCCGCCGGTCATCAGCGGGCCGAGCGCGAGGCAGCCTACGCCGGCCGTTCCCGCCAGCAGCAGCGGAACCCGTTGCCGCACGATCGGGTACAGCCGCGCCCGCAGCAGGAAACCCAGTGCCAGCACCGAAACCAGCACGATCGCCGCGGTGCCGCCGGCGCGGACGAGCACGACCTGGCAGTACGACACGACCGCCGACGTCCCGGCCAGCAGGCCGGTGAGGAGGCCGTCCGCGCGGGCCACGGCGCTGTGCACGAGCGGGAGCGGCGGCTGCGGGTCGTCGCGGACCAGGTCGGCCGTGCTGCGCGGCAGCACCGGCATCGGGACGCGGGCGAGGCGCAGGGCCAGCGGGGCGAACGCGCCGGACAGCGCCAGCAGGCCACCGCCGAGCACCGCCGCCGCGCGGTACCCGGCGAGGTCGTCGAGCGTCGCCAGCCAGCCGCCGAGCACGGCGAGCAGCCCGGCTGTGGCCGCCGCCGTGAACACCGCCGGTGCCGCGGCCACGCCGAGCCGGCCCGCCAGCGCGGCGGCCAGCAGCGCCGCGCCCGCGAGCACGAGGTGCCCGGCGGACAGATCCGTGATCGGGGCGCGGCCGGCCAGCACCAGGCCGCCGCCGGCGAACGCGTACGGCAGCACGGCCGCGGCGAGCACCGCGCCGGCACCGGCGTCCCGCATCGCACGCGCGAGCACCACCCCGGCGGTCAGCAGCAGGGCGGCCGCGGTCAGCGCCCACAGCCCCGGCCCCGGCCACGGCGGCCCGGCGCGCAGCACCGCGACCAGCCCGAGCAGCAGGGCCGCGGCACTGGCGGCCAGGCCGGCCACCCGGGTGTGCCGCGGGCCCCAGGCCCGGCCGGTGTGGCCGGAGCCGGTGGCGATCGCGTCGACCAGGTCGTCGTACTCCAGCTCGGGCCAGTCCGTCCGCCGCGGGGTCAGGTGCAGGATCTCGCCGTCGCGCACCCGGTGCGCGCCGAGGGTCCGGTCGAGGTCGAACGCCGTCCCGTCGGCCCGGTGCAACGACCAGCCGCCGCCGGGGACGCCGTCGTCGGCGAGCCCTTCGCCCGCGCGGGCGAGCAGCCCGGGCAGGATTTCCGCCACGGCGGCGTGTTCCGGCAGCGCGATGTCGATGCGCCGGTGCGGGGTGGCGACGGTGAGCCTGACGAGGCCGGCGGTCTGCATGGGAAAAGCCTCGGCCACCGCGCGCGCGAATGGGTGACGACGGCCGGAACCGGCCGCGCGAAACGGCCCACCGCACGGCTTTCGTGCGGGAGAATGGCGGCATGAGCATCGAGCACGCCGCCGTCGACCTGCTCGCCGACGGCCCGATCGCCACGGTCTACGCCGTCCGGGCCACCGGCGAAGCGGTCAAGGTGTTCCCGGGCCCGTTCGACCGCGAAACCCTGGCCGGGCTGGAGCGCGAGCGCAAAGCGCTGGCCGCCACCGGGCCGGCGCCGTCGATCCTGCCGCCGCTGGGCGTGGTCGACTACCCCGGTGGCCGCGCGGGCGTCCGGATGGAGCTGTGCCGCGGTTCGCTGGGCGCGCTGCTCGCGTCCGGCGTCCGCCTGCCCGCCGACGCGGTGCTGGCGCTGGGCACGGCGATCGCGTCGGCGCTGGCCGCGGCCCACGGCGCCGGCGTCCGGCACGGCGGCGTGACCCCGGACAACGTGCTCTACCGCGCTTCGGGCGAGTTCGTCCTCGCCGACTTCGGGCAGACGCTGCGCCGCCGGTTCCCGCGCGACCCGGCGCACGCGGTGGAGTACACCGCGCCGGAAACCCTGCGCGACGACACGCTTTCGGCCGCGTCCGACCTCTACGGGCTGGGCGCGGTGCTGTACGGCGCGCTGACCGGGACCCCGCCGTTCCCGCGCCGGACCGGGCAACGGCACGGCGAGCTGATCCTGCGGGTGCTGCGGGAACCGCCCGCCCCGCTCCCCGGCGACGTCCCACCCGGACTGTCCGATGTGGTCACCCGGTTGCTGGCCAAGGACCCGGCCGACCGGCCGGCGGACGCGGCGGCCGTCGTGGCGCTGCTGGAGAATGTCCGGAACGGCGGCACACCACCGGTTCCGGCCGGGGAACCCGCGCGGCCCGAGCCCGCCGAGGCCGAGCCGGTCGCGGCCGACGTCGAGTTCGACGACTTCGCCGAGGTCCCCCGGCCCGCCCCGGCGGCGCCGGCCCCGGGCGGGCGCACGCTGATCCGCACGTTCGGCGGCCCGGCCGAGCCCACCGGTTCGCCGTCCCGGCGCCGGGCGGTGGTGTCGGCGGGCGCGGGCGTCGTCGTCGCGGGCCTGGCCGTGCTGCCGTTCTTCACCGGCCCGGCCGAGGTGACCGGCCACGCCCTCCCGGCGGCACCGGCCGCGCAGCCCGCGAACACCACGACCGGCCCGGTCCCCGACGTCCACCTCGCGCTGGACAGCCCGGCCGACCTCGGCGACCACGTCCGCCTGACCTGGCAGGCCGACGGCGACCTCGACTTCGCCGTGGTGGTGGCGGGCGAGCGCATCGACACGATGGTCCTGGTCGCCCACCGCCAGCGCGCGATGGAGATCCCGATCGACCCGGCCCGCCGCTACTGCTTCCAGATCCGGGCGACCGACGGCAAGAACGTGTACACGACCACCCCGGTCCCGATCCGCGGCGGCCGCTGCACCTCGTGACCGGCCGCCCCGAGCCCGGGCCGCGGTGTCAGCGGCGCCGGGCCGGGGGTAGCAGCGTGCGCGGGTCCAGTGCCGAGCGCAGGCGGGTCGTCCACGGCCGCGTCGCCAGGCTCCGGCGCAGCTCGCCCACCTCCTGCCACGCCCTCCGCACCGCGCCTTCCGTCACCGGAACCCCGGACCACAGCGCCATGTCGAGCACCTTGCCCAGCCGCGTGATCGGCTCCTTCGTGCCCTCGCCCGCCAGCTCGGCGAGGTCGCGCGGGGTCATGCCGACGCGGTAGGGCACGCCGTCCGCGCGCAGGCGATCGCGGGCCTCCGCCCACGCGCCGAGGACGCCGTCCGCGCCCGTCGAGCGGCGACGGCGGCGGGTGCGGATCCCCTTCGCCAGCGGCACTCCCCACAGCCAGCAGACGAGCAGCGCGCCCACGGCGGTCGCCGCCACCAGGTCCCAGCGGAGCGAACCGCCGGTGGCCACCGGGTCGTCGTCGGCCTCCTGGTGTCCCGGTGGCAGCTGCGGCGGCTGCAGCGACTGCTCCGGCGGCAGCTGCCGGCGGGCCAGCGCGGTCGCCTTCGCGAGACCGGTCTGCTGGCCGGTCTTGGCCGCGGCGGCCGTCGGGTCGAGCGGCACCCAGCCGACGCCGGCGACGGCCACCTCGGGCCACGCCAGCACGTCCCGGTTGCGCACGACCCGGAAGTCACCGTCCACTTCGGACGATCCGCCGAACCCGGCCACCAGCCGCGCCGGGATGCCGGTCAGCCGCGCGAGGGCGACGTAGGCCGCGGCGAACTGCTCGCTCGTGCCCCGCCGCGTGTCGAGCAGGAACCGCCGCAGCTGCGGCCAGCCGTGCCCGGTCGGCAGGTCGGCGCCGACGGCGACCTGGTAGTGCGTGCTGAGGAACCGTTCGAGCTGCAACGCCGACTGGAACGTCGGGCGCAGGCCGCGCACGGCGTCCCGGGCCAGCTGCTCGACGTCCGGGGGCACCTGGCCGAGCTCACCGAGCCCGCCTTCGGCCTTCGCGTCGACCTCCGCGCCCTCGAGCCGGGCCGCGTCGACGTCGGGCGACGACCACGTGAGCCGGTACCGCGGGTCCCGGCCGGGCGGGTCGAGCAGCAGCGCGCCCGCCGTCTGGTCGACGAGCGGGTCGACGCCGGTCACCCCGGTCGGCACCGGCTGGCTCGGCAGCCACGGCCCCGGCAGTCCGGTCACCCGCACGTCGGCGGTGCGCGTGGTGCCGCCGGACGCGCTGTCGAGCCGCTCCCCGAGCCGGCGCAGCCGCAGGTCGGTGGACCAGTTGGCGCCGTCGAAGCCGTCGAGGACGGCCAGCCGCCAGCGGTCGACCGGCGCGTCGCTGCGGTAGCGGAAGACTTCCGGGCCGGGCCGGGCGAGCCGGTCGCCGACCTCGTCCAGCGGGTTGCCGAGCCCGTGCTGCGCGAGCGGCGCGATCTGCCGGTCGGTGAGCCGGACGGGATCGCGCCCGGCCGGGTCGAGCGCACCCAGCGCCGCGGCCCCGGCGAGCAGCCCGGCGACGGTCACCACCACGAGCCAGGCCGGCTTCGATCCGCCGGGACGGGACCACAGGGTCAGCGCGCCGGCACCCGCGTAGAGCACGGCCGCCCCCACCGCGACCGGGCCGGACAAGGGTTGGTACGCCTGGGAAAGCGCGGCCACCAGCACACCCGGGAGCAGCGCGAGAAGCGGCTTTCGCAGCCGCAGCAGGACTTCCAGGCCGACGGTCGAGGCGAGCAGCACCGCGAGCGGGACGAACAGCAGCTGCTCCGGGACCGGCCGGGCCGGCCAGGTGGATTGCAGGGTGAGCAGCCAGCCTTCGGTGGCCCCGCGAGCCAGGACGGCCAGCGTCTCCCCGGTCGGCAGCCCCGCGAGGGTGGTCGGGAACGCGACCACCTCGGCCAGCCCGAGTATCCCGACGGCGAGCACCAGCAGCGGGCGGTACGGCGCCGCTTTCGGCCACCGGGTGCAGAGTTCGGCGCAGGCGTAGGCGAGCGCCACGACGACGAGGACCGGGACGAGCACCGCGGTGAAGCCGAAGACGGGGGTGAAGAGCAGCCCCGCGACCGCCGCGGAGCCGAGCACCCCGGCGACGGCCGGCCGATCGACCCCGGCCCCGCGCCCGGCGGCCCACCCGACCCCGGACCCACGTCCGGCGGCCCACCCGACCCCGGACCCACGTCCGGCGGCCCACCCGGCTCCGGCCCCGCGCCCGGCAGACCGCTCGCCCCCGGCCCCGCGCCCGGCAGCCCGATCACCCCTGGCCGCGCGCCCGAAGCCCCACCCGACCCCGGCCTCCCGCCCGGCAGACCGATCACCCCCGGCCCCGCGCCCGAAGCCCCACCCGACCCCGGCCTCCCGCCCGGCAGACCGATCACCCCCGGCCCCGCGCCCGAAGCCCCACCCGACCCCGGCCTCCCGCCCGGCAGACCGATCGCCCCCGGCCTCGCGCCCGGCAGCACGCCCGACATCGGTGCGGTCGTTCCCACGGCGGCGCCCCCTACGCGCCACCGTGGGACCGCCCGCGACGCCGGGCTGTACCGCCCGGCCCGCAATTCCCCTCGTCACACCGCCCCCACCATCAGACCGTCTCGCCCGGCTCCACCGTCCGGCCACACCGCGGCCGCCCGAGGCCCGATCCAGTCGTGCCGTCACGCTGTCCCCGTCATCAGCGCGTTCCACCGCGCCGCCGCATCCGCCGCGTCCACCGCCGAGATCTGCCCCGCCCCCGCGACCGACCGTGCGCCGAGGCGGATCACCGTGTCCGGGTGCCAGCGCCGGGCCGGGCCGAGATCCGCGTCCGGTCCCGTCACCACCACCACGACCCCGCCCGGACGGCGCCCGGCCGCCAACGACGCCGGCAGCAGCGGGGCATCGTCAGCGCCGTCCTGGGTGACCAGGCACAGCTCGTCCAGCACCACCCTCGCCACGCGCAGGCCGCTGTCCACCGGGGTGTCCGTGCCGGTCGGCGTGATCAGCCGGCAGTGCTGCCCCGCCGTCGCCGACGCGAACAGCAGCGACGCCGCCACCTCGACCGCTTCCTCGAACGCGGCCGCCGTCAGTGCTGCCGGGCGGGTGTCGAGCAGGACCGTGTAGCGCAGCTGGGCCGGGTCGGCGTACTCGCGCACCATGAGCCGCCCGGTTCGGGCCGACGCTTTCCAGTGCAGGTGGCGGACTTCGTCGCCGATCACGTACTGCCGGACCGCGCGCAGGTCCGCCGAGCCGCGCAACGGCGGATCCGTGATCGGCCCGTCGTGGTGGTGGCGCGGGTGCCCGGCGCGCGCCGGGCGCACCGCGTGCCGCCGCGGGTGCACCCACAGGCTCGCCGTGCCGCCGACCGCGCGCTCGCCGCGGGCGAGGGCGAACAGGTCGGGCCGGTCGAGGACCAGCGGGCCCACCTCGAGCCGGCCGCGGCGGGTGGTGGGCAGCTCGTAGTGGTACGTCGCCGACGCGCCCGGCGCCAGCGGGCGCACGCGCACGCCGTGCGTCTCCGCACCCGTGCGGTCGCCCGCCGCGAAGCCGCCGTGCCGGCGCGTGCCGGTGTTGCGGACGGTCAGCGTGGCCAGTGCGGGTTCGCCGCGCTCGATCCGGTCCGGCAGCACGGTGCGCTCGACCTCGACGTCGGGCCGGAACCGGACGACGGCCACCGCCACGAGCACCGCGGCCGCCGCGATCCCGCCCAGCGCCCGGAACAGCGCGTACCCGGCCGCCTCGCCCACGGCGTACAGCACGACCGCGGCGGCGAGCACGAAGACCCCGCGGCGGGTGAGCCGCACCGCTACCGCCCCGCCGTGGCCGCCGGCGCGGGCGTCTCGGCCAGCAGTTCGTCGACGACGTCGGCGGTGAGCCGCTGGTTCAGCTCCGCGTCCGGCGTCAGCACGAGCCGGTGCCCGAGCACCGGGTGCGTGACGTCCTTGACGTCGTCGGGCGTGACGAAGTCGCGGCCGTAGGTGGCCGCGAGCGCCTGCGCGGCGCGGATCAGCGCGATGCTGCCGCGCGGGCTGGCGCCGTAGCGGACGGCCGGGTGCGTCCGGCTCGCCGTGGCCAGCCGGACGGCGTAGGACACGATTTCCGGGGCCAGGTGGGACTTCCGGACCTCGGCGATCACCGCCTGCACGGCGGCGAGGTCGAGCACCGGCCGCAGCTCGTCCGGCGTCACCCCGGCGCAGTCCCCCATCACGACCCGCATTTCGGCGTCGTGGTCCGGGTAGCCGACCGAAAGCCGCATCAGGAACCGGTCGAGCTGCGCCTCCGGCAGCCGGTAGGTGCCCTCCAGCTCGATCGGGTTCTGCGTGGCCACCACGAAGAACGGCCGCGGCACGTCCTGGCTGACCGCGTCGACCGTCACCCGCCGCTCGGCCATCACCTCCAGCAGCGCGGACTGCGTCTTCGGCGTGCCGCGGTTGATTTCGTCGGCCAGCACGACGTTCGCGAAGATCCCGCCGGGGTGGAACTGGAACCGCTCGGCGTTCTGGTGGTAGACCATCACGCCGGTGATGTCGCCGGGCAGCAGGTCCGGCGTGAACTGGATGCGGTTCCAGCTCGCGCCGACGCTGCGCGCCAGGCAGCGGGCGAGCGTCGTCTTGCCGAGGCCCGGCACGTCTTCGATGAGCAGGTGCCCTTCGGCGAACAGCGCGGCGACGGCGAGGCGGACGAGTTCGGGCTTGCCGCGCACGACCGTCTGGACGTTCTCCGCGATCAGCTCGTAGGCGGCCTTGGGAGTCGGGGTCACGTTTCCTTCTTCGCCTCGGTTTTTCCGGTCTTCTTGAGCAGGCGGCGCGTTCCCAGCAGCGCGAGCGGGCCGAGCACGACCACGAACGCGGGCGTGCCCTGGAAGTGGTCAGAGCCGGTGCCCGCCGACGTCGTGATGGTGACGTCGACCGGGATCGCGCCGACCCAGTAGATGTTCGAGATGGTGAGGTTCGTGGTACCGCTGCACGGAACGGACGGGGACGAGCCACCCAGCGCGCTCGCCTTGCACGTCGCGGCCGCGCCGTTGCCGTTCGCCGTCACGGTGACGATGATCTGCTGGTCCGGCGCGCCCCGGCCCTGGACGTGGGTGATCTTCACCGTCGGCGGGCCCGAGGGCACGCGCACCGTCTTCTTGCCCGGGCTCCCGGTGAGCGCGGCGCCCGAGCCGTACCTGGTCACCGCGCGGACGGTGACCGTGACGGACCCGGTGAGCCCGGAGAACTGCGCCGACGTCCCGGAAACCTGGCGCTCCCCCGCACCGGTCGCGCTCACCAGGTAGTGCACCAGGTCCGCTCCGTGCAGGTCCGGCGCGGACCAGCTCGCCGACACCTTCCCGCCCAGCGCGGCGGTCAGGGTGACCGCGGGCGCGCCGGCCGCCTGCCCCGGCGCCGCCGCCTTCGCACTGGCGCCCGGGCCGGTGCCCGCGGAGTTCTCGGCGGACACCGTGACTACGTAGGACTTCCCGTTGTCCAGCCCGCTCACGGTGGCGCGCCGCGCCGAGCCGGCGACCGTCGTCGACCCGCCCGGCCAGGACACGTGGTACGCGGTGATCCGCGCGCCGTTGTCCGCCGCGCCCGACCACGTCACCTTGATGGCGCCGTCGGAGGCGGACGCGTTGACGTTGCGCGGCGCGCCCGGCGGCGTCGCCTTCGCGACCGGCGGCGGCGCGGGCCGGGACGGCGGCTGTTGCTGCTGCTGTTGTTGCGGTGGTGGCGCCGAACCCGTGTCCGACGGCTGCGGCGGAGCCGGCGGCGGGGTGGCGGCCTGGTGCCGCGCCTGCTCGTCGACGGCCACGTCGGCCACCGAGCCGCTTTCGCCGTCGACGACCAGGACGTGCGAGCCGTCCGCGCTGTCGACGTAGACGCGGTCGTCCTGGCCGTGGGCCAGCCGCGGCCGCCCGGCGGCGCCGGGAACCTTCTTGGTGCTCTTGAGCGAGCCCCGGCTGTCGTAGGTCCGGACCTCGTTGCGGGTCTCGTCGACCAGCGCGACGACGTGCGCGGTGGCGACCGGGCCGCTGAACCGGCCGTCCTTGGGCAGGTCGACCGAAACCGGGTGGCCCGCCGGCCCGTCCTTGCCGAGCCCGGCGGTGTCGAGCAGGTGCAGCTGGTTGCGGTCCGGGTCGGCGACGGCCAGCCGCCCGTCGACCGAGGTGTCGGCCACCAAGGCGGTCGGGGGCAGCTTGACGCCGATCGCGACCGGCTCGCCCAGGCCGTCCTTGCTCACCGGGCTCAGCGTGTCCGCGGTGACGTCCAGCAGCACCGGCCGGTCGTCGACGAGCGCCGGCAGCCCGCTGTGCCCGGCGGGCAGCTGCGCCGGGCAGGTCGGGGTGGCGGCCCCGCGCGGCAGTTCGCACACCGAGCCGGTGTCGATCCGGTACACCCACAGGGTTCCGTCGGTGGTCGCGACGGGCGAGGACAGCGGGCCGCCGGCCGCGACCGTGGCCACCGGGTCGCCGAGCCGGACGATCCGGCCGGCGTTGCGGTAGACCAGGTACGGCCCGCCCGCGACCTCCAGCACCGACGGCGTTTCGGTGGCGGGCGGCGCGATCGCGCTCTCGACACCCAATGTCGACTTGTCGAACATGCTGATCCGCGACCGGTCGACGACGTAGCCGGACCGGCCGCCCTGCACGACCTGGCTGCCCGGGCCGGAGGGCACCCCCGCCCGCGCATCGACCTGGCCCGCGCCGCCGTCGACGTGCAGCGCCGATTGGAGTGCATCGCTGTACACCCAGTGCCCGGCCTGGACGTACTCCAGGTCCGACGGCATCGGCGCGCGGCCGGCGACGGCCACCCCGATCAGCGCGAGGCACCCGGCGACCAGGAACGCGACCACCAGCCGGGTCCGCGCGGCAGCACCCAGCCCGCGGCCCTTCTTCTCCGTGCCCTCCCCGGCCACGTCGACATACATGACCCCGACGCTAGGGCCCGATCATGAAATTTCGATGAAACGCCGTGACCCGCACCGATGTCATCGAAACCTCAGCTCCACCGGGGAACCTGGCCCCCGGACCGGCAGGAGGAGGGGCACGATGACGGATTCCGGCGCGGCTCGGGCGAACGGGTACCGCGGCGCGCCCGCGCCACCGCCCGCGCACCCCGTGGCCACCCGGCCGGCCGCGTTCGGCGCGGCGGCCGGCGCGGACGTGGCTTCCCGCGCGGCGGCCCGGGAGGCCGCGCTCGCCGCGTTGTCCGCGGCACGGCAGCCGTCGTCCCCGGCGCGCGTCCCGGCGCCCGTGGCGCCGCCGAGCCCGCCGCGGACTCCCCCGCCGGCGCACCACCGCCCCACCGGACGGCCGCGCGCGCTCGGCGCCGCGCGGATCGTCTGCGGGCAGGTCGTCCTGGTCGCGCTGGTGCTGGCCGCGACCCGGCCGTGGCCGGTGCTCGTCGCCGTGGCGATCCCGGCGGCGGTGGTCGTGGCCCTGACGACGGTCCGAGTGCACGGCCGCTGGCTGTCCGCGTGGCTGGTGGTGGGCTCGGACTACCTGCTGCGGAACCGGACCCGCGACCTGCGCGGCCCGGCCGAGGCGGGCCGCGAGCTGCTGCGGCTGCTCTCGCCCGAAGCGACCGGGACCACCGGCGACACCGGCTTCCTGCTCAGCCGCGCGGCCGGGATCACCGTGGTGCTGCAACCGAAGTCGGCCGGGCGGGACCCGGCGATGCCGTCTCCGGAGACCTTGCTCCCCCCGCCGCACGAACAGACCGAGGCGGTCGCGGCGCAGGTCGTCCACCACGCGGGGATCCCGCGGGACCGTCCGCCGAGGGTGTGGCTGGCGTTGCAGGCGCTGCGCACGGTCGACGTCCAGCACGACACCGACGTCCAGCGAGCGCTCGGCAACGCGGTGCGGCGGGTGCAGCGCCGGCTCCGCCGGGACGGGCTGCCCGCCCACGGCCTGACCGAACCGGAGCTGCTGGGCACGCTGGCCTCGCTCGCGCACGTCAACGCGGGCCGCGGGCAGGTGCGCGAGGACTGGCGGTACTGGCACAGCGGCAAGATCGCGCAGGCGACGTTCCGGCTCGGCGGCTGGGCGGAGCTACCGCCCGGCGTGGCGCCCCAGCTGCTGCGCTGGCTCCCGGCGAAGCTCCCGCGCGCGGCGGTCACGGTGGCCGTCACCGCCCACCGCCCGACCGCGACGGCTCCCACCCGCACCGAAGCCACCCTCCGCCTCGCGGCGGCGAGCACCGCGGAGCTGGACCACGCGGCCGCGGAGCTGACCCGGTTGGCGGGTGAGTGGGCACTGTCGGTGGACCGCCTCGACGGCCGCCACGCCCAGGGGGTGGCGGCGACGGTGCCGATCGGCCTCGCCGGTCCGTGACCGCCGGCCATCGTGGCCGAACCGTTACGGCGGGGCGAAACCGGCGCGGGCTCCGGAACGACCTCACCCCCGGAGGGTGCCGTCCGCCGGCGGACCCGGAACCCGACGAGGGGGCCTGTGAACCAGTCAGCCGAGCACGCACGCGACGAGCTTCGACGGCACGCCGGGAAGCTGCACCTCACCACCTCGTTCCTGATCCGGCACGAGCGCCTGCGGTCGGCGCTGGAGACGCAGACGTCCGCCCTGCGCTGGGACAAGAAGCTGTTCGACGTGCTGCGGTCCCAGCCGCACAACAGCGGCCTGTCGCGCGCCGTCGAGCCGATGTTCGACGACATCGCCGACCGCAAGAGGGGCCTGTTCGTCGACGACTTCCTCATCCAGTCCGGCAGCCCGCACCCGCGCCGGGACCACCGCCCGGCGCTGAGCGACTCAATCGACATCGGCCTACCCAGCCGGATCGCGTGGTCCACCGAGGGCAGCGACCTGCGTGCGGAGTTCGACCGGCCCGCGCGGTTCGAGGGTGTCCACTGCCGCGCCTTCTGGGTGGCGCACTCGAACCTGTCGCTGTCCTACCACCTCTCCTTCGAAATCCCCTACCGGCACACGGCGGCGGACTACTACGCGCTCTCCGTGCTGCAGAAGGTGCTCTTTCCGACCGAACTGGTCCCCACCACGCAGGAACTCGACGCCGGTTCCGTCATCACGACGTCGCAGTACGACCCGCGGCGCGTCGAGCGGTCCTTGTCCGGCTACATCCGGCACCGCTTCACCATCGACGTCGCCGACCTGTTCAAGCGGATCCTGACCACGTCGTCCTCCGCGCCGGCGAAAGCCGTCGAAGGCACCGGGCTGGCGCACGCGCTGCTGGACGGCGACACCCCCGGCGGACCGGTCGCGAACTGGCAGCCCGTCTGCGTCTCGGTGCTCGAAGACGCCTACTTCTTCCACCTCCTGCGCCCCGACCACCGCGACCGGCCGGCCGGGCTCGACGCGGTC
The DNA here is from genome assembly GCF_023008405.1 of Amycolatopsis sp. FBCC-B4732. Lineage (NCBI taxonomy): Bacteria > Bacillati > Actinomycetota > Actinomycetes > Pseudonocardiales > Pseudonocardiaceae > Amycolatopsis > Amycolatopsis sp. FBCC-B4732. Next base: position 2,301,787 of record NZ_CP095376.1, on the reverse strand, counting down.
GAGCCGACCGGGGCGGACGACGGGTTCCTCGTCTACGACCAGTGCGTGCTCGACCGGTGCGACGCCGACGACCTGGCCCGCTACTTCCTGTCGGGCTACTTCCAGAACGTGATCGACTTTCTCCGCCAGGACGTCGCCGAGGTCCTGGACGGCACCGAACCGGTCTACCCGCTGCCGGATACCGAAGACGACCCGGGGAGCCTGACGCTGTACGTCTCCCCCACCGCGGTCTACGAGGTCGTCGACCGGTCACGCAGTCTCAGCGCCGGGCGCGGCTGGATCGGGACGTGCCCGTACCTGTTCCTGGTCCACCTGATGACGCTCCACAACGAGGACCTGGTCCGTCGCTACGAGGAGCAGGTCCGCGGCCTCATCGAGCACCTCGAGCGAGTCGACCTGCTCGGGGTCCGCGTTCCCGGCCGGGGACGCCCCAGCGCCCACAGCGACGAGACGTTCAACCGGTTCCGCGAATTCCGGCTGACCACGTTCGAAGAGGTGCACCGGCACCGCTACTTCAACATCCTGCGCTACAGCACGGAAAGCGCGTTCTACGAAGCGATCGAAGCCGGGCGCGGGATCCACCAGCGCGAGCAGTACTGGGCGGCCGTTGTCCGGGACGTGGAACGCATGGAGACCGCGGTCGACGACCTGCGCACGGCACGCCAGCAGCGGGCCGACAGCCTGCGCAACAAGCTGCTCGGCGCGGTGGCGGTGATCGGCATCCTCCAGGTGGCCTTCGAGGGACTGAACTACAGCTTCGAGGGGAATCCGGGCAAGATCGCCTGGGCGATCGGCTTGTTCCTGGGCGCGGCCCTCCTGGCGGCGGCGGTCGCGTTGCTCCCAGGCCGCCGGAGGAAGTGACCGCGCACGCGGGAATCGCCACGTCGTCGCCGAAGTCGGTGCTTTTCCCAGCAGCAACCCCGGTATTCCGGCCGAAACATTCACCCGGGCCAAATGGGTGAGCCGAGTAACAACGCGGTTTTCCGCGGCGAATCTGGTGGGGCGCAGCAACGAAATGGAGGAACGCCGAAGAGCGCTCGACAGCCAGTCCGAACAGATGGAGAACCGAAATGAGACGGAAAATCGTCGCGGCCGCGTTGATCGTGGGCATCCAGCCGGTGCTCGTGGGCCTCGCCACCGCGGGGCCCGCGTTCGCCGACTGCCCCGCCAGCACGTTCTGCCTGTACCAGACGCACGACTACCACGACGGCGAGTACCGGTACGCCCCGACCACGACCTGCACCAACCTCGGGGCGGGGATCACCAACAACGCCAACTCCATGCGGAACTACCGCAACCACCAGGTGCGACTGTGGGACCTCCCCGGCTGCGGCGGCGCGCTCACCTACACCGCGCAGGCGTTCTCCTACGACTCGGACTTCGGGAACAACGGCTTCTCGAACAAGGCCAGTTCGCTCAAACGCATCTGACCGGCACCACAAAGAGGTGGCCGGCCGTGCGCCGGCCACCCCGCCGACCGATGAATTCCGGCAGAACAGGAAATCCCGATGCCGCGGTTGCCCTTGCTCGTCTGCGTCACCCTCGTCCTCGCGGGCTGCGGTGCCCCCGCGCCCGCCGGTGTCCCGCGGACCGCTGACCCGCTCGCGCCCACCGAGCAGGTCAAGGCGCTCCGGTTGCCGTTGGACGCGTATTCGTTCTCCGACGCCGAGCTGTACACGATCTCCGACGCCGAAGACGTGCTGATCGCCGACTGCCTGCGCGTCAAGGGGTACGCGTGGCAGCCGATCCACCGCCCCGCCGACGCGCCGGACCTGCGCAACCGCCGCCGGTACGGCGTCGTGGAGGCGAAGATCGCCGAGTTCGGCTACCACGTGCCGGCCGGCCTGCTGACCCCGGTGAGCCTCGAGCGCGCCTACGACGAACAGGACCGCACCCTGAGCGACGGCGCGAAGGAAGCCGCGTTCAGCGAGAACGGGTGCGGGCCCCAGGCGGCCAAGGCCCTCGGCGCCGACGGCAACGCCGACCAGGCCCTGCTGGTGCAGACCGGCCGTTCGTCGCTGTACGACACCCTCAAGCAGCCGCCGGTCGCGGCGGCGCTGGCCTCCTGGCGTACGTGCATGCACCAGGCCGGGCTCGACTACCCCGACCCGCTCGCGGCGATGGCGGACCCGAAGTGGTCGGCGGACGGGTCCGCCGGTCCGTCGAAGCCGGAGATCACGACCGCGACGGCCGACGTCACCTGCAAGGACAAGAGCGCGCTCGTCGACACCTGGCACGCCGCCGAAGTGCGGTTCCAGACCGCGGCGGTGGCGCAGCACTCGAGCTACTTCACCGGGATCCGCACGAAGCTGGACCAGGAGCTCACCGCCGCGAAGGCCGTCTTGGCGCGCCCGTAGCCCCCCGCCGGGACATTCAGCCTGCGAGTTGAGTGCACGCCTGTACACTCAATCGGCATGGTCACCTTCGACTTGTCCGGTGAAGCCCCTGCCCGGGGTGGTGCGTGATGGCCGAAGTGGGGATGCGTCCCCCGGCGTCGCCGCTGCGGCGCCGGGCGTTGCGCGCGCTGCGGTGGCTCTTCACGCCCCTGCGGCCGGACGACTACCTCGAACTGATCAACCCCCTGTGGTCGACCCGGGAGCTGCGCGGGCTCGTCGAGCGGGTCGAGCCCGAGCGGGGCGGCGCGGCCACCGTGCTGATCCGGCCGGGCTACGACTGGGTCGGGCACCGGCCCGGCCAGTACGTGCGGCTGGGCGTGGTGATCGACGGCGTGCACCACTGGCGCGCGTACTCGCTGACGTCGAGCCCGGGCCGCGCGGACGGGCTCATCTCGATCACGCCCAAGAAGGTCGACGGCGGGGTCGTCTCGCCGTACCTGGTCGAGCGGGCCCGGCCCGGTGAGCTCGTGCGGCTGGGCGAGGTCGAAGGGGCGTTCACGCTGCCCGACCGGCTCGACCGCGGCCTGCTGTTCGTCACGGCCGGCAGCGGCATCACGCCGGTCATGAGCATGCTGCGGCACCTGGCGCCGGGTCCGGGGCTGCGCGACGTCGTGCACGTCCATTCGGCACGGGACGCGACCGGCGTCATCTTCGGCGAAGAGCTGGAGGCGCTCGAGAAGGAGCACGACGGCTTCCGGCTCGAACTGCGCGTCACCGGCCGGGACGGGCGGTTCGCCCCGGCCGAGCTGGACACCCTGTGCCCGGACTGGCGCGAGCGGGAGTGCTACGCCTGCGGCCCCGGCGAACTCCTCGACGCGCTGCAGGCGCATTGGAAGCGCCACGGCGACGTCGAGCGGCTGCACCACGAACGGTTCCAGCCGATCGTCGGTGGCGAAGGTGCCGAGGGGGCCGGCGGGTCGGTGCGCTTCGCCCACCGCAACCTCGACGCCGACTGCCCGCCCGGCACCCCGATCCTCGTCGCCGGCGAGGAAGCGGGCGTCGACATGCCCTTCGGCTGCCGGGTCGGGGTGTGCCACACGTGCGTCCTACCGATCCGGGAGGGCCGCATCCGCGACCTGCGCACGAACGTCGTCAGCGAGAAGCACAACGAGATCGTGCGCACCTGCGTGCACGGTGCCGAAGGCCGGGTCACGGTCGAACTCTGAGCGAGAAGGGAACCCATGTCCTCGACAACCCACCCGTTCGCCCACCTGAGCGCGGACCAGCTCGACGAACTCGCCCGCGAGTTCGACGCCATCCACGACCAGGTGCGCGCCGACCTCGGCGAACGCGACCGCCGGTACATCAAGGGCGTGATCCGGCTGCACCGGCAGATCGCCGTCGCCGGCCGCGCCCTGCTGCTCGGCTCCCGGTCCAAAGCGGCCTGGGCGGCGGGCACCGGCTGCCTGGCCGTCGCGAAGATCCTGGAGAACATGGAGATCGGGCACAACGTCCTGCACGGCCAGTGGGACTGGATGAACGACCCGTACATCCATTCGTCCACATGGGACTGGGACACGGCGTCGACCGCGGCGGCGTGGAAGCACTCGCACAACTACATCCACCACACGTACACGAACATCCGCGGCAAGGACAAGGATCTCGGCTACGAGATCATGCGCATCGACCCGCACCAGAAGTGGCACCCGGCGTACCTGGCGCAGCCGTTCTACAACCTGCTGCTGATGGCGTTCTTCGAGTGGGGCGTGGCGGTCCACGACCTCGACGTCGAAGCGATCCGCGCCGGTGAGAAGCCGCTGAAGGACGTGTGGCACGACATCAAGGGCATCTCGGGCAAGGCCCGCGACCAGATCCTCAAGGACTACGTCGGCTGGCCCCTGGTGAGCGCGCTGGCCGCGACCGCCGTGGGACGGCTCGCGCGGCCCGAACCCCGGTCACGGCGCCGGGTGCTCGCGGACCGGGCCCGCGGCCGCGGCTTCCGGGGCGCCGTGCGGGCCCAGCTCGCCGCCGTCCGCAAGGAAGGCGGTGGCACGTTCGCCGCGACGTTCTGGGCGGACTTCACCGCGAACATCATCCGCAACCTGTGGGCGCATTCGATCATCTTCTGCGGCCACTTCCCCGACCAGACGTACACGTTCGGCCAGGACGAGGTCCGCGACGAAACCCGCGGCGGCTGGTACGTCCGCCAGCTCGTCGGCGCGGCGAACATCACCGGCTCCCCGCTGTTCCACCTGATGAGCGGCAACCTCGGCTACCAGGTCGAGCACCACCTGTTCCCGGACATGCCCAGCAGCCGCTATTCGGAGATCGCGCCGCGGGTCCGGGACATCTGCCGCCGCTACGGCCTGCCGTACAACACGGGCCCGCTGTCCCGCCAGCTCGGCACGGTCCACCGGACGATCCTCCGGCTGGCCCTGCCCGGCGGGAAGCCCCGCCCGAAGCCCGGCCCCTACCGCGGCGACGAGGTGGCCCGCGCGGCGTAAGGGGCTGGTCCCGAGGGTGTCTGGTGCCGCACAGCGGTTGTACGAAGGTCGGGCCGAGCGCCCCAATGCGGCGTTGGGTGCGTCCAACGCAACCAACGCCACATTGAGCGCCGCGATCCGGTCGGCGGGGATCAAGGTGCCGTCGAGGATCAGGTGGGTGTCGCCGGCGCGGCGGCGGGCGGTGAGGATCTGGTGCAGGTCGGGCGCTTGTGCTGCCGAGGCGGTGATGCCTTCGTGCAGGTAGCGGTAGGCGGTGGCGACGCTGCTGGCGTTGTCGGTGGCGAGCCGGTGCACGGGGGTGGCGTCACGGAACCAGCGCAGGATCAGCACTGCCTGGTAGCAGGGGGTCAACGCTCGTCGGTTGCGGCGGGTGCCGCGGTCCTGGCGTTCGGCTTGCAGCACGCCGGCGACGAACAGGGCCAGTTCACGTGCCACATCGAGGGTGGCACCCCAGGAGATCACGTGGGCCCTCTGGATTTAGGGCTTGGACTTCGCAAACTCAGTCCTTCCAGCGGCCCCCACGTCTCATCTCAGGGCAGCACGCACCCCCGCCCGTCCCTACTGGGAAAACCTCAGTGTGGCGCTTGCCCGGGGCGCTGTCGCCGGTGGTCAGCGCGGCCTGAGTGACGCGCGCCATTCTTTCGAGTGAGAACACGTGTTTGGGAAGCCCGTTCCGCGGGCATCCCCGGCGCGGGTCGAGCCGGCGCCAACCCCGGGTGCCGGCCTCTCGGAAGAAGGAGCAGTTCCACCGTGATCATCCTCGGCGTCATCCTGATCATCCTCGGCTTCGTCATCGGCATCCCGGTGCTGTACACGATCGGCATCGTGCTCGCGGTCGCGGGCGTGGCCTTGGCGATCCTCGGCGGGACCGGGCGCAAGGTCGGCGGCCGCGCGCACTGGTTCTGAGCCGGCGAGCCGAGTACGACGGCCGGCCCTCGCACCGCGAGGGCCGGCACCGTCCCCAGTGGACGCCCGCCCGGCTACTTCGAGCGTGCCGTTTAAGCCGCGTCCGGCCGCGAGCGGCGAACACGGACCGTCGTCAGCCGATACCATGGCGGGCATGCCCGATTTCGACGAGATCAACGCCAAAGTCATCGACGAGTACCGCGCCAACGGCGGTGAGCTCAGCGGTGGGTTCGCCGGTGAGAGCCTCATCCTGGTGCACCACTTCGGGGCCAAGTCCGGCACCGAGCGCATCTCCCCGCTGGCGGTCTACGCCGAGGGTGAGCGCCTGTTCGTCTTCGCCAGCAAGGCCGGCCTGCCGGAAAACCCGGGCTGGTACTACAACTTGATGGCCCACCCCGACGTGACCGTCGAACTCGGCGACGAGACCTTCCCCGTCCGGGCGACCGAGATCACGGGCCCCGAGCGGGACGAGATCTACGCCAAGAACGTCGAGAAGCGCCCGCAGTTCGGCGAATACCAGGCCAACGTCGACCGGCTCATCCCGGTCGTCGAGCTCGTCCGGCGCTGAGCGCGTCCGGGCTTCCCCGCCGGCGAAGTTCCGGCACGGGAAGCCCGGGCCCCGCTAGCGGAACGGGTCGGGCGTGATGTCCTGGCCGAACAGCTTGCCGTGGCTCTCGCCGACGTGGACGTGGTAGCCCTTCTTGCCCACGTTGACCGTGATGTGCGGCCGCGGGTCGGCGCCGCCGGCCGCGCCGCCGAGGCCGCCCTTGTGGATGCCCGCGGTCTGCTGCCAGCCCTTCTCCTGCATCTGCCGCAGCAGTTCCTGGGCCCGGCGCGCCTCCTCGCCGCGGCCCTTGGCGAGGTTCTCCAGCATCCCGACGAACCGCTTGTCGTTGATCCGCGTGACCGGGACGTTGGCGTTGCCGTTGAAGACCGGCTGCCCCTTCTTGCCCCAGTTGGTGACGTTGGTGTTCAGGGTCGGGTTGTTAGCCTTGCCGCCCTTGCACTTGCCGCCCGCCAGCCCGGCCGGGTCCAGCCAGCCGGTCGGGTTCGCCACGTAGCCGTGCTGGTTGAGCCCGCCGCCGAGGCCGAGCGGGTCGGGCGAAAGGTAACGGCCGGTCTCCGGTTCGTAGTAGCGGTGCAGGTTGTAGTGCAGACCGGTCTCGGCGTCGAAGTACTGGCCCGGGAAGCGCAACGGCATCCCGTCCCCGCCGGACTGCCCGGCGCCCCACAGCGACCAGTCGGCCTGCCAGACGATCCGGCCGTCCTCGTCCACCAGCTCGGCCGGGCTGCCGACGACGTCGGCGACGACCGCGTGGAACTGCTCTTCGCCGGCGGAGCTGACCAGGCGGGCGACCGGTTCGACCTCGCCCGGCAGCCACTCCCAGACCGTCGTCGAGACCCGGCCGTCCGCTGCCCGGGTGCTCTCGATCGCCACCTTGAGACTGGTGGCGTCTTCCAGCAGCGGTACCCCGGACACCGCCGTCGTCGAATCCTTCACGGGCGCAACCCACGGATTGGACACTCGACACTTCCCCCAGTACCTCGGCGTCGCGGAAACACTCCGGAAACCCGAAGCTGACAGCAGCCGACGGACCGCACCCGGCGCCCCGGGGATCAGGTCCGCCCGGACACCGAACGTGCCCGAGTGCGCCCCCGGGGGCGGGGTGCGTCAGATCCCGCAGGAGGACGCCGACCAGAAGCGGGTCGAGCGGTGCGCCACGTGGGTGTGGTCGCTGTGGCCCGGGTAGCCCGGGCCGAGGATTTCGCTGAAGCCGTGGTTGCGAGCCTGCTGCGCCAAGGCGCAGAAGCCCTGCGCGCCCGCGCCGAGGTCGACCGCGTCGCCGTAGAGGTGCCGGCTCGCGGCCGCGCCGCCGACCGCGTTGTTGCAGGCCACGCTGCGGAAGCCGCCGTTGACGACGATCGGGCGGTCGCCCATGGCGTGCCGCATCGCCTGCAGCTTCCACATCGAGACGAGGGCGTTGGCCTTCGCCGTCGCCGCGGGCACGTTGCCGCCCGACCAGGTCGAGTTGCACCGGTTCAGCTCGGCGTAGGTGAAGTTGACCGGCGTGCAGTCGTCGTCCTGCAGCTGGTAGATCTTCGCGAACGTCGCCGGTCCGGCGATGCCGTCCGCGCCGAGCCCGTACGCCTGCTGGAACCGCGTGACCGCGGCTTTCGTCCCCGGACCGAACTGGCCGTCGAGGGCGAGGACGCCGCCGTAGCCCGGGTAGCCGGAGACCCGGATCTGCAGTTGCCGGACGTCGTCGCCGGACGCCCCTTGCGCGAGCGTGCGTCCCCAGGAATAGCAGGCGTCGGCCGCCTGGGCCGGAGCGGCGGAAACCGGAGTGGCCACGAAGACGGCCGCCAGGGCGAGGATGGGCAGGAGGAACCGAACGCGCATGGCAGGAACACCTTTCGAGCGAGGGAGGTGAGAGCCGAGACCTCGCAGCTGGTCTGCGATTCACTGCCCAGCACGGTAATGTGGCGGCGAGCACCGCGCTGTGGGGTGTTCGCACCACACGCGGATGACCGCGGCCCGGCAGCCGACGGCGAACCGGATCACTGGACCGCCTGCCCGACCTGCATCTCGCGTTCCGGCGTGACGGCCGTCCGTGACGAACGCGCGCGAAACGAACACCTCCGGCCGGCGCGAAATGATTTCCGGCTCTTCCGAAGTCGACCGGAGTCGCGACCGCACGCCCAATACACCTCGGGCAGGCGAATAGCCGGCCGGAATGAATTCCCGGTCAGCTCTCCAGCGCGACCGCGGTCAAGGTGAGGTGCCGGACGAGCAGCTCGGCCGCGGTGTCGGCGTCGCGGTTCAGGGCGGCTTCTTCCAGGCCGCGGTGCTCGCCGAGGGCGTCGCGGTCCGCCGCACGGCGGGCGGACCAGCGGCGGGCCAGCTCGCTCGCGGCCCACATCCGGTCGAAGGTCTCGAGCAGGGCGGCGTTGCCGCACCCCTCCAGCAGGGTGCGGTGGAAGGCCCGGTGGGCTTCGGACCAGGCGCCGCTGTAGTGCTCGCCCTCGCCCGGCGCGTACGGCTCCGTGCGGGCCAGGCGGTGGTGCGCGGCCCGCACGCGGGCCTCCCAATCCACGTCACCGCGTTCGATGGACAGGCGCAGCACGACCGGCTCGACGGTCCGGCGCGCCTCGGTGATCTCCTGCCAGCGCCGGTCGGAAACCGCCGGAACGGCGAAGCCGCGGTTCGGCAGCCGGTCGGCCAGGCCCTCGCCGACAACGCGCACGAGCGCCTCGCGCACGACGGCCAGGCTCACGCCCTGGTCCCGGGCGAGGTCCTGGGGCTTGAGCGCCTCGCCGGGGGCGTAGTCCCCGCGCATGATCGCGTCCCGCAGGTGCGCGTAGACCTGCTCCGACAGCATCTGACCCATGCCCGCAGTGTAGATGTTGCCGCCTATAATCGATTATCTGTGCTATCGTCGATGATATCCCCACTCGGAAGGAACCACTGATGACCCTCAACGACCCGTTCGCCCGGCTCCCCGAAGCCGCCGCCTTCTCCGTCACCAGCACCACCGTCGCCGACGGTGCCGCCTGGCCGCGTGCGCAGTTCTCCTCAGGCGTCCCCGGCGGCCAGGACCTCTCGCCACAGCTGTCCTGGAGCGGCGCACCGGAAGGCACGAAGAGCTACGCCGTCACCGTCTACGACCCCGACGCCCCCACCGGCTCCGGCTTCTGGCACTGGGCGGTCGCCGACATTCCCGCCACCGTGACGGAGCTGCCCGAGGGTGCCGGCGACGACACCGGCGCCGACCTACCGGAGGGCGCGTTCCAGCTGCCCAACGATGCCCGCGTGCCGCGCTACCTGGGTGCCGCACCGCCCGCCGGGCACGGACCGCACCGCTACTTCGTCGTGGTGCACGCCCTCGACGTCGACTCGATCGGCGTCCCGGCCGACGCCACCCCGGCCGTCCTCGGCTTCACCGTGGCGGGCCACATCCTCGGCCGCGCGGTCCTGACCGCCACCGCCGAAACACCCACCTGAGCCGTTTGCCGATTGCAAATTGCATTTTCAACGCCGGTCGCGTCGTCGTGAAAATAAATGCCGGACAAAGTACTTGCGCAGGCGAACTGTTCACCGGAATCAACACTTAGGAAAATTGCTCCGAACGGTCGTACTCATCCCCGTCGCGGACACATACGGTCACATGCCTGCGCAATCACCCACTGGAGGGTCTTTTTCATGACGATCGACCTCGCGCTGAAAGAAGCGATGAACATTCCCGGCGCCGTCGGCGCCACCCTCGTCGACTACGACAGCGGAATGTCCCTCGGTTCGCTCGGTGGCGGCGACTGGCTCGACCTGGACATCGCGGCGGCGGGCAACACCGAGGTCGTCCGCGCCAAACTGCGGGTGATGGCTTCCCTCGGGCTCGACGACAGCATCGAAGACATCCTCATCACGCTGCACCGCCAGTACCACGTGATCCGGCCCCTGACGGCCCGGGGCAACTCCACGTTGTTCCTCTACCTCGTCCTGGACCGTGAACGGGCGAACCTCGCGCTCGCCCGCCACAGCCTCAAGCGCATCGAAGCCAGCCTGTCCGTATGAGAGCTGCCGACACCCACCGCCAGCACACCCCGGCACCGCTGCCGGTCCGCACCCCGCCGGCCGCCGACAGCGGCCCGCCACCGGAGCCGGCGGCCCGAACCCCACCCCCGGACGCGGCCCGCACGCTCGCGGCCCTGCGCCGGATCCGCGACCAGGTCGACCAGGTGGCCGGCCTGCTGGTCGCCACCCACGACGGCCTGGTGCTGGCCGACGACACCACCGGCGTCGAGGCCGACAGCGTCGCCGCCATGTCGGCGGCGGCCGCGGGCCTCGCGGCGCAGTTCACCGCCCAGGCCCGGATCGGCGATGCCCGCTGCGCGATGTTCGAAGGCAGTTCCGGGTACGTCTGCGTGTTCCCCGTCGAGGGCTCGCTCCTGCTCGTCGTGTTCGGCGAGCCGGACATCACCATGGGGCTGTTCACCCTCGCCGCCAAGCAAGCGCTGACGCTGCTGCGGCAAACCACCCCGACACCGGCGATCTGGCCTCCTGCGGAGTGACGGTCGGGGTGGGGAGGCGCCTCTCCCCACCCCGACCGGGTCCGTTCGCCGCACCTCGGTCGATGTAACACGTGATACATTTCGTCTCGTGACGGATCCGCCGGGTCAGTGGCAGGTACTGGTGGTGAAGGTGCCGGCGGCACCTTCACGGCACCGGGTCGCGGTGTGGCGGGAGCTGCGCCGGATCGGGGCGCTGTCGCTCGGGCAGGGCACGTGGGCCGTGCCGGACGTGACCGCGTTCGCCGCGGGCGTCCGCCGCGTGGTCGAGCTCGCCGAGCGCGGCGAGGGCGAGGTCGTGGTGCTCGACGCGGCCGGGCGCAGCGAGCGCGACGGCACGCGGCTGGAGGAGCTGTTCACCGCCGAGCGCGAGGACGAGTGGCGGGAGTTCCTGGCCGACTGCGGCAAGTTCGACGCCGAGATCGACAAGGAGATCCGCGTCGGTAAGTTCACCATGGCCGAGCTGGAAGAGGAAGAGCAGAGCCTCGAGCGGCTCCGGCGGTGGCACCGGGACCTGAAGGTCCGCGACGTCTTCGGCGCGCCGTCGGCCGCGCCGGCCGAGCTGCGGCTCAAGCACTGCGCCGACCGGCTCGCCGAGTACACCGAGCTCGTCTTCCAAGCCCTGTACCAGATGTGAGCCGACCCCGTGGCTGAGCCGACCACCGCACCCCGGAACGCCTCGACCGCGTTGCGGCCGCTGTACGCCGCGGGGTTCGTGACGGCGTTCGGTGCGCACAGCATCGCCGCGAGCCTCGGCGCCTACACCGGTGGCGAGCACGCTTCCCTGCTGACGCTGGGGTTGCTGCTGGCCGTCTACGACGGTGCCGAGGTGGTCCTCAAGCCGGTGTTCGGCTCGCTGGCCGACCGGATCGGGCCCCGCCCGGTGCTGCTGGGCGGGCTGCTCGCGTTCGCCGCCGCGTCGGCCGCGTTCGTCCTCGCCGGGAACCCGGCCGCGGTCGGACTGGCCCGGCTCGGCCAGGGCGCGGCCGCCGCCGCGTTCTCCCCCGCCGCCGGTGCGCTCGTCGCCCGCTTGTCCCCGGCCAAGCGGCAAGGCCGGGCCTTCGGCGGGTACGGCGCGTGGAAGAGCGTCGGCTACACCGCCGGCCCGCTGCTCGGCGGCGTCCTGATCGCCCTCGGTGGGTTCTCGTTGCTGTTCGGGGCTCTCGCCGTCCTCGCCCTGGCCGTCACCGGCTGGGCGGCGCTGAGCGTGCCGGCCGCTCCCCCGCTGCCGCGCGCCCGCCAGACCGTGCTGGACCTGGCCCGCCGGCTCGGCGCGCCTTCGTTCCTCCGGCCGACCGCGACACTCGCGGCCACGACCGCGGCGCTGGCGGTCGGCGTGGGCTTCTTGCCGGTCACGGGTGCCGCCGCCGGGCTGACCCCGCTGCTCGCCGGCACTGCCGTGTCGCTGCTGGCGCTGTGCTCGGCGCTGGTGCAGCCGTGGGCCGGTCGCGCCCGGGACGCGGGACGGCTGCGTGACGGCGTCGGCATGGCCGCCGGTCTCACCGCGGCCGCGGCCGGGATGGCTGTGGCCGCGGTGGCTCCCGGCGTCGCCGGGGTGCTGGTGGCTGCGGTGGCCGTCGGCGCCGGCGTGGGCGTGGCGACGCCGCTCGGCTTCGCGCACCTGGCCGCGCGCACGCCCCCCGAGCGGCTCGGCCAGACCATGGGCGCCGCCGAGGTCGGCCGCGAACTCGGCGACGCCGGCGGCCCGCTCCTGGTGGGCGCGATCGCCACCGCGGTCACCCTGGACGCCGGTTTCCTCGGCCTCGCCGCGATCCTGCTCCTCGCCGGCTCGGCCGTGGTGGGCGCACGAAAGGACTGACCGGGTCAGCCGGTGGTCAGCGAGATCTCCGCGGACTTGACCAACGCAACTGCTCTCCGCGAGTCGGCGCAGCTCAGCCGCACGAACGGTGCCCGAGTTCCCCGGGTTGGTCAGCCCGCCCGAGGCCGCGCCCGTCACCGACGTGTCGGACACCGTGCCCGACCCCGCCGAGCCGAGGTCGAATCCGTAGGTGCCGGCGCCGTTCACCGTGACGTGGTCCAGAGTTGGGCTCGTCCCCGCCGGTGCGCGTCAGCGTGTTCCGCCGCACCGCCGTGGTGCCGCTGAACGCCACCGGGTCGAACCGGATGCCGGGACGCCACCAACGCCACGTAGGGGTGATTGCCGGGGGCCCGCGCTAGCGCACCCAACGCCACATTGGGGCGCTCGGCCCGAGCGTCGAGCCCGCAGCCGTCGACTCGCGCCGGGGCCACCTAGGCCGTCGGGTCAGGGCCCAGTGCGCGGCCCAGCAGCTCGCCCAGCTGGTCGAGCTCCTCGGGCGAGAACTCCCGGAACGACGCTTCGGCCACGGCGTCCACGAGCTCCTGCCCCTCGGCCCGCAACCGCGCACCCTCCGCCGTGAGCCGGTGCCGCACCGCCCGCCCGGGCCCCGGGACGCGCTCGATCAAACCGCGCTCGGCCATCCGCGTGGCCAGCGAGCCGAACGACTGGTCGGTCTGGAACGTCAGCACCGCCAGGTCGTGCAGTGACGCGTCCGGCCGGGCGTGCAGGTGGCGGAGCGTGTCCCACTGCACCAGCGAGAGCCCCAGCGGCGCCAATGCCCGGCTCAACGCGCGGTGGTGGCGGTACTGCAGGCGCTTGACGGCCAGGGAGACGTCACCGGGTCGGTACTTCATGCACTCACCCTAATTCAGCCGAGGCCAGCTTGCTTACCTAAGGAACCTTATATAAGCTTCCTTAGGTAGCCCAGACCAAGGAGAACCATGACGCTCCCCGCCGCCGGTTCGCTCCGGCCCGCCCGCACCGAAACCCACGCGCTCGACCTGGGCGAAGTGACCCTCCAGGACCGTGACCGCACCCGTCCGTACCTGCTGCTGCACGGCGGTGGCGGCGTCGCGACGATGACCGGCTTCGCCGACCTGCTCGCCGAACGCACCCACTCCCGCGTGCTGCTGCCCACCCACCCCGGCTTCGGCGGCACCCCCAAGGCCGACGGCCTCACCGACGTCACCGCGCTGGCCCGGATGTACGTCTCGCTGCTCGACGAGCTCGGCCTCACCGACGTCACGGTGATCGGCAACTCCTTCGGCGGCTGGCTGGCCGCCGAAATCGCCCTGCTGAAGAGCCCCCGGGTCAGCGGCGCGGTGCTCATCAACGCGATCGGCATCGAGGTCGAGGGCCACCCGCTGACCGACATCAGCGGCCTCGCCCCGGCGGAGATCCGGGCGCATTCCTTCCACGACCCGAGCAAGGCCCCGGTGCCGCCGAGCGGCGGTGGCACCGGACCGAGCCCCGACGTGCGCGCGCTGGTCGGGTACGCCGGCCCCGCGATGACGGACCCGGCGCTCGCCGCGCGGCTCGGGGAGATCGAGCTCCCCGTGCACGTCATCTGGGGCGAAAGCGACGGCATCGTCGACCCCGAGTACGGCAAGGCCTACGCCGCGGCGATCCCGATGTCCGTGTTCACCCTGCTCCCCCGCACCGGCCACCTGCCGCAGGTCGAGACGCCGGAAGAACTGCTCGGCGCGCTGCTCGACCTCGGCAACCACTGACCACCCACCTCGCAAGGAGAACCACCATGAGCACCCCGTTGCGCGTGACCCGGATCGGGCACGCCTGCCAGCTGATCGAATTCGGCGGCATCCGCGTGCTGACCGACCCGTGGTTCACCCAGACCGCGACCTACTACCAGGGCGAACCGGTCGCCTCGACCGTCGAGGCGCTGGGCCGCGTCGACGCCGTGGTGGTCAGCCACGAGCACTACGACCACTGCGACCTCGACGGGCTGGTCGCCGGTGGCTTCGACCTCGCCACCCCGCTGGTCGGGCCCGGCACCGTCGCGGCGATCGCGCGGGACAAGGGTTTCCGCGACGTCTGCACCGTCGAGGCGTGGGAAGTCGCGACGGTCGGCGACCTGACCGTGACGGCGACGCCCGGCAAGCACGGCGTCCACGAAGTCACGTTCGTCCTCCAAGCGGGCGGCCGCACGGTCTTCTTCGGCGGCGACTCGCTGCGCGTGCCGGAACTGGACACGATCCCGGACCGGTTCGGCCCCGTCGACCTGGCGATCCTGCCGACGAACGGCCTGTGCATCCGCCCCATGAACCTGCAGCAGGTGGTCATGGACGCCGAAGAGGCGGCCGGGCTGACGGCCGCGCTGAAGCCGGCCGTGGCCGTCCCGCACCACTACTCCTTCCACAGCGGCCGGCTGGGCGACCGGATGATCACCAAGGGCGACCGGGACCCGCGGCGCTACGCCGACGCCGTCGCGCGGATCGCCCCGGAGGTCGACGTCCGCCTGGCCCTGCCCGGCACCCCGGTCGTGGTCCCGTGACCACCGGCGACCGGCGGTTCACGCCCGAGGTCGCCACCGGCCTCCCGCCCGGCGAACGGCCGATGGTGGCCGTCGTCCGGGCGATCCGGGGTCACGAGGACGACCTCGCCGCCGCGATCACGACGCTCACCGCGGCGGTGCCGCGCGAGCCCGGCTGCCGGGAGTTCCGGTCCTACCGCGACGCCGCGGACCCCGCCGCGTTCCCCCCCTACGAGATCCACGCCGACACCGACGCCTTCCGGACCCACCTCGCGACCGCCCACGTGGCACGGTTCTTCACCGAGCCGGCCCGCCACAGCACGGCCGACGCCGGTGCGTTGACCCAGCTCGTCGAGCTGCCCGCACCCTGATTTCGCGGTCGCGCGAAATTTTTCCGCGGGGCATGTCGAGAACCGGCCGGCGGCTCCGACTGTGGGGCAGCGGCGGCCGAACCGGGCCGCCCCCACGAGAGGTGCGAACGATGACCAAGGTGACCGCCCAGATGTCGGTGTCCCTCGACGGCTTCTACACCGGACCGCGCGACCCGCGGGATCCCGGCGACATGAGCGGCTGGATGGGCGGGCCGGAAGCGCCCGGCTTCTTCCGCGTCACCCGCTGGGCCGTCGACGCCATGGCCTGGCGGGAGCGGCAGGGCTTCGCCGGCGGCGAGCAGTCGGTCGACTCCGAAATCGTCGCGGAGACCTTCGCCGCGGCCGGTGCCTACGTCATGGGACGGCGCATGTTCGACGCCGGCGAAGTCCCCTGGGGCGAGGAGCCGCCGTTCCAGGCGCCGGTCTTCGTCGTCACCCACCGGCCGCGGGAGGTGCTCGAACGCCGGGGCGGGACGTCCTTCACCTTCGTCACCGACGGGCTCGAGCGGGCCGTCGAGCTGGCCAAGGCCGCCGCCGGCGCCAAGGACGTGGCGGTCGCCGGTGGCGGGGAGCTCCTGCGGCAGGTGCTCGCCGCCGGGCTGCTCGACCAGCTCGAGCTGCACATCGCCCCCGTGCTGCTGGGCGACGGCCAGCGCCTGTTCGACGCCGGGCTCGGGCTCGGGGCGGACGACGGCATCGAGCTGGTCCCGGCCCGGGTCGTCGACGCGCCCGGCGTGACGCACATCCGCTATACCGTCGCCGGGCGGTCGAAACTGGTGCTGGACGACCGCGGTGCCGGCGGCGAACTCGTCGGGCCGGGCCGGGGCTGAGAGGAGCGAGCGATGAAGTTCATGCTGCTGATCTACGGCAACGAGGAAGCCTTCACCTCGGTGGGCGCGGAGACGCTCGCGGAGCTCATCCGCGAGACCGACGCCCTCAACCAGGAGCTGTTCGAGTCGGGTGAGCTGATCGGCGCGTACGGCGTCGCCGACGAGGTGAACACCAAGATGGTCCGGGTCACCGGCGGGACACCGGTGGTGACCGACGGCCCCTACGCCGAGGCCAAAGAGTTCCTGGGCAGCTTCTCGATCATCGACTGCGACAACCTGGACCGGGCGCTCGAGATCGCGGCGCGCAGCCCGTCGGCGCGCTACTGGGGTGTCGAGGTCCGGCCGCTCATGCACGAGGCGAACGTCGAACCGTGACCGGCTGGCAGGCCGTCCGGCGGCTGGTCCCGGAGGTGCTCGGGGTGCTGGTGCGCCGCTACGGCCTCTTCGACGCGTGCGAGGACGCCGTCCAGGAGGCGCTGGTGGCGGCCAGCACCCAGTGGCCGGTCGAGGGGTGGCCGGAGAACCCCCGGGCCTGGCTGGTGACGGTGGCGTCGCGGCGCCTCGCCGACCAGGTGCGCAGCGACGCCGCCCGCCGCCGCCGGGAGGAGGCCGACGCGATCCGCACGCCGGCCCCGCCCGACGGCGGCGAGGCGTACCCCGACGACACCCTCACGCTGCTGTTCCTGTGCTGCCACCCGGCGCTGACGCCGCCGTCGCAGATCGCGCTGACCCTGCGGGCCGTCGGCGGCCTGTCGACCGCCGAGATCGCCCGCGCGTTCCTCGTGCCCGAGGCGACCATGGCGCAGCGCATCAGCCGGGCGAAGCAGCGCATCAAGGCCGCCGGGGCGGTTTTCGCGCTGCCGCCGCCGGCCGAGCAGGCGGCGCGGCTCGGTGTCGTGCTCCACGTCGTCTACCTCGTCTTCAACGAGGGCTACACGGCGACGTCGGGAACGCGGCTGGTGCGGGCCGAGCTGACGGCCGAAGCCATCCGGCTGGCCCGCGAGCTGCACCGGCTGGTCCCCGGCGACGGCGAGGTGGCCGGGCTGCTGGCGCTGTTGCTGCTGACCGACGCCCGCCGCGAAGCCCGCACGGCCGCGGACGGATCGCTGGTGCCGCTGAGCGAACAGGACCGGACGCGCTGGGACGCCGTCGCCATCGCCGAGGGCGTGGCGCTGGTGACCGGCGCCCTGGCGGAGGGCCCGGTCGGCCCGTACCAGCTGCAAGCCGCCATCGCCGCCGTCCACGACGAGGCCGCGACCTCCGGCGACACGGATTGGCGGCAGATCCTGGCCCTGTACACGGTTCTGGAGCACGTGGCACCCAACCCGACGGTGACGCTCAACCGGGCGGTGGCGGTGGCCGAGGTGCACGGACCGGCGGCCGGGCTGGCCCTGCTCGACGCCCTTTCGGCCGACGAGCGCCTCGGCGCCTCCCACCACCTCGTGTCCGTCCGGGCCCACCTGCTGGAGCTGGCCGGCGACCCCGGCGCGGCGCGCGCCGGTTACCAGGAAGCGGCCCGGCGCACCACCAGCGAGCCCGAGCGGCGCCACCTGCTGACCCGCGCCGCCCGGCTGGGGTGAGCGCAGCCGTACAAAGTGGACATTCCGGCACGGCTACAGCTTGCGGGGCCGGGGAATCGCGTCCCGCCCCAGCTTCGGCAGCCCTTCGTCCAAGGTGGACCGCAGCGCGAGGTCGAAGGCGTGCTCCAACCGCGCCGCGTGCACCCGGACCACGTCGTCGTCGGCCGCCAGCCGCGCGTCCGCCAAGCTGCGGCTGACGTTCGCGATGCGACGACGGGAGGCCGCCTGGAGCGCAGCCCGTTCTTCCATTCCGGCAATCCTTAGGTCAACAGCGAAAGACAGGTTCCCCCCTGACCGACGGGAGTGCCACCTCCCGGGCCCGGCGACTCTAGCACTGCGCACCGGAGCGCCGAGCAGGCACCTCGCGCCCGGAAATCCCTGCCGTGCAAGCGAAACGACGCGCCACCGGGCCGGTGTCGACCGCATCCCCCGCCCGGGGGAACGCGGTCTCAGCGGCCGGCGATCCGGTGCAGCAGGTCGTGTGCCGCGGGCAGCGTGTCGGGCAGGCGGTGCACCCGGACCTCCGGGTGCGCCGCGGTGACAAGCTGTGGATCACCGCGCAGCCGATCGGCGATCTGGCGGCGCGCGCTCGTGATCCGGTGCGCCACCGCGGTTTCCCGGTCGGCGAGGACGACGGCGGTCGAGCAGCCGAGCGAAGCGGTGGTTTCCCCGCTGTCGAAGACGCGGCGGAGGACGTCGGCGACCAGGACCATCGCCATCGGGCGGGACCAGCCGTCCACCGTGGACAGATCGACGCTGACCGCGAGCAGCACGGGCCACTCCCCCGCGCCGGGGCCGATCCGCGTGACGCGCCGGTAGACCTCGCCCAGCCGCACCCGCAGGTAGCCTTCCGTCGCCAAGCCGCTGAACGACTCGGTCGCCCCGCGGTCGGGCACTTCGCCGGTGAGATCGGCCCAGCCCACCGCGACGGCGCGGAGCATGGCGAACGGCGCCGCGTGCGGATCGGCGGAGACCAGCCCGTCGGCGTCCGAGCCGCGGTCCAGCACGGCGTGCAACGCGGCGACGTCGTACAACGTCTCGTCCAGCCCCGCGCCGGTCCACGCGCGCGAGCGGCCCAGGTTCCGCAGCGCGCCGGCCAGGTCCCCGCGGAACAGCGCCGCCCCGCACACCGCGTCCACCTCGGGGACCGCCCAGTCGCTCGGGAACCGCCAGCCGCTGGTGATGCTCGCGATCCGCCAGCGGGCGCGGAGATTCCTGACGGCTCCGTCGATCTCGTCGACGTGGTCTCGATCGGCCACTGCGCACGCCTCCCCGCTGGTCTCGGGAATTCGACGGCGCCGGTCGCCGCCCGTGACGCAAGGAGCGTGAAAGATCCACCGGATGAGGTAACCCGCGCGGGGTGAGGTCAGCTTCGGACCGGCGGAGTGGTCATTCCTCGACGCTGAACCAGCCGGTCGAGTGGCGGCCTTGCTCGCCCGGGTCGCTGTCCCCTTCGGCCGGGGCGACGTCGGCCGTCGCCGGCGCGGTGTCCACCCACCGCAGGCCGACCTCGGCGACGATCGAGTCGAAGATCGGCGTGGCCGGCAACGGCACCGCGCTCGCGTCGGTGGTTTCCGCTTGGCTCATCGGAGTTCCTGTCGCGCGGGGAAAGACACCTCTAAGAGCTCTTCGCAGCCGGCTCGCCGGCAGGACGCGCACGCGGCGACGTGCGCCGCGACCGTCGTGGCGCAGCCGTCGTGCCGTCCACCGCGCAGCCAGATCTCCAGCTGGCGCAGGGCTTCCTGGCAAGCGGGCGTCCGGGGTACGGGGAGTTGCCGGGCTTCGCGGTAGGCCTGCCGCAGCCCCGCGCGGGCGCGGCCGGCCAGCTCGGCGACGCCGTTCGGCGAGAGGCCCATGACCGGCGCCAGGTCGGCCGGGGTGCGGCCTTCGGCCACGATGCTCCACAGCACGACCCGCCAGCGCACCGGCAGCGTGTGGAAAGCGGACCGGACCAGGTCGGCGGGCCGGGCTCCGGCCGCGCCTGCCGGCTCGGCCCGTTCCCGGCTCCAGCGAGCGGCGAGGTCGCGCATCGTCGCGACCGCGTACGGGTGGAGGTGGTCCTTCGGCCCGCCGCCGGCGCGGATCACGGCCAGGACGCCCGTGAACGCCTGGGCCACCAGTTCGTCCCGGTCCGCGGGCGGTCTGCCCCAGCCCGCCGCGACCCGGCGCAACGCCCCCGCGTGGCGCCGGAAGAGCCGGTCACCCGCGCCGGGCTTCCCGGCGCGGAAGTCGGCAAGCAGCTGCCGATCCGGCGGCAGGTCCTCGTGGCCGGCCTCGCCCATCGCACACTCCGATTCAGCCATTCGGCACTCTCGGTAATTCGATGGCGCACAAAGTAACAGTTACAACGGCGTAGCCCCTAACTGCGGCCCGGTACGCTCCCCGAAGTGAGGTCTTCCCGAGCGGGCGACGGTCGCGCGGCGCGCTGGACCGGGCAGCGCGAACGCCGGCGCCGCGAGTTCGTCGAGGCCGCGCTGCGGGCGATCGAGGAACACGGCCCGTACGTGTCGGCGGCCCACATCGCCGAGGCCGCCGGCGTGGCCCGCCCGCAGCTGTACCGCCAGTTCGACGACGCGGCCGACCTGACGCGGGCCGTCGCCGACCGGGCCGCCGAGGAGATCACCGCTTCGCTGCAACCGGTGTGGGAACCCCAGGGCAGCGCCAGGGAAATGATCGCCGCCGCGGTCGACGCCCACACCGGCTGGCTGGCCGACCACGGAAACCTGTACCGCTACCTGATCCTGCACGCCCAGACCGGGCGCCGCGAGGGCGAAGACGCCATCGCCGACGTCAAGACCGTGATCGCGCGCCAGCTCAGCCAGGTGTTCGACTACTACCTGACGCTGTTCCAGCTCGACACGCGCATCGCCGGCGTCCTGTCCTTCGGCGTCGTCGGTCTCGTCGATTCCTGCACCGCGCAGTGGCTCGAAGCCCCGGAAGGCATCACGAAGACGCAGCTCGCGGACCTGCTCACCCGCTGGATCTGGCACATCCTCGACGACTCGCTCCGCGCGGCGGGCATCGAGGTCGACCCGAACCTGCCGCTGCCCCCACCGCCGCCGCGGCACCCCCCGTCGGCGCACCCCGCGGACTGAGCGACGCCGGTGTCCGCATGCGGACAATGGCCGCATTCGCTCATGCGCTGCCACCGGAACCCCTCATAAGCTCTGCCGCGTCGAGCCGCCTTTCCCGGGGCCGCGGCCGACGCCAATCTTCCTTTCTACGAGGGGTTTTCCCATGTTCAGAACCAGAGTTCGCGCCGCTGCGCCGGCGTTCCTCGTGCTGGTGAGCGTTCTCCTCGAAGGCGCTCGGGTTCACCGCATCGGCGCCAGCACCGGATCGTCCGGCGCCACCGGCCCGGACCGCACCATGGCGTCGTACAGCGCTCCCGCGTCGGCCGAGAGCAGCCCTTCCAGCATTCCCACACCCCCGGCCCATGCTGGTCCACTTCGGTCCCCCGTCCGAGCGACGATGAATGCCCCGCTGCACTGTCACGCCAACGGGTGCGCCGGTATTTCGTGGTCGTCCCCTTCTCCTCCGCCAGGGAGGACCGCCGTCGTCCGCATCACGATCTTCGGGGCCGACGGGCCGGCCGAACGCCTGCTTCCTCTTCAACCGGGTCCATCGTGTGGCCCACCGCGTCGCCGCCGGCCGGGCGCCGATCACTCGCGCGGCACCGGCACCATCGTCACGGCCGTAGGCGCTCGGCCACGCGAGCGATCCGGACTGGACCATCGTGCGGCGCCGAGCCCGCTCCACGACCAGCCATCGCCCGCCGGCCACACCCTCGTCGAAGGGCGCACCGGCGAGCGGCACCTCCGCACCACCGTCAGCGTCGTGACCACCGCCGGCAACCCCACGCTGCTCCGCGGGATCCGCCACGACACGACATGAAGTGCGCGGGGATCAGCGGCGCTGGTGCGGGTAGTCCGGCGCACGGTTCTGGAAGGACAGGATCGCGGGGTTGCGGATCGTGCCGTCCTGGATCTCCACGGCGCGCCGTACGGTCTCATTCTCGTCCCATGTGGACTGTCCGGAAAGGACGGCTCGCAGGTGCGGCAGCAGGGCTTCGCTGATCTCCCACGTCGCCGAGTTCCACAGGTAGGACGGACTGTGGTCGACGCCGTAGTACGTGACGCCGTCGCCGATCGGGAAGGTCGGGTGGGTGAACGTCGTGGGCTTGGCCCAGCTGAAGCCCATGCCCTCGTCGCAGGAGACGTCGACGATGAGGCTCCCGGGCGCGAACGCGGCGAGGTCGTCCTCGATCAGGAACGTCAGCGGCGCGGCAGTGTCCTGCAGGACGCAGTTGACGACGACGTCGTGCTCGGCGAGGAACCCGGCCAGCGGGACCCGGCCGTGGTCGGTCAGCGCGTGGCTGCGGCGCAGATCGCCCGGGCTGCTGTTCGCGTCGTGGTCGATGTGGACCATCGTCGCGGAGTGGATCGGCGAGCCGACCGCGCTGAGGCCGCGGGCGGTGAGGACGTCGACGTCGTGGATTCCGTGGGCGTTCAGCGCAGTCACCGAGCCGCGCGCGGTCGCGCCGAAGCCGATCACCACCGCCCGCAGGCGGCGGCCGTAGTCGCCGGTCGACCCGGCCAGCTGCAGTGCGTGCAGGACCGAGCAGTAGCCGGCCAGCTCGTTGTTCTTGTGGAAGACGTGCAGGCCGAACGAGCCGTCGCGCCGCCAGTGGTTCATCGCTTCGAAGGCGATGACGGTCAGCCGCCGGTCGACGGCCAGCTGGGTCAGCTCGACGTCCTGCACGCAGTGCGGCCAGCCCCACAGGACCTGACCGGGGCGCAGTTCGGCGACGTCCTCGCGCAGCGGCTTGGCCAGCAGGACGACGTCGCACTCGGCGATGAGCTGCTCCCGCGTGCGCAGCCCCGCGACGATGGCCGCCAGCCGGTCGTCGGGTACGCCGAAGGGTTCGCCGTAGCCGTGTTCGAGGTAGAGGGATTTCCGGAGATCGGGGTCGATCCGGTCGAGGTGGTGCGGGTGGATCGGCAACCGCCGTTCGTTCTCTTTCCGTGAACGCGCGACGACGCCGAGACTGAGCTGGTGCACGGTGGCCCCTTTGCTAGAAGCCAGTCTTAACACACTCCGCGAGGACGTCGTGTACGTTGGGTGGTGCCCGAGGGCATTCCCCGAGACCGCACCGCAGGTCCGGGACGGCCGCCGCGGGCACCCACGAAAGGATCCCCTGATCACTGCTTCCACAGTGGACAGTTCGCTGTTCAGCCACCCCGTCACCGAAGAGCCCCGCCCCGAAGCGCGCACCGCGCCCCAGGACGACCGGTACGGGAACCTCTTCCGCCAGCCGGAGTACAGCCCGGAACCCGTCGAACCGCGCCGGGCTCGCTAGCCCGGCAAAGCGCGAGCCAAGCCGAACGCGGCGACCAGCGCCGGGTCGTGGAACTCGACCACGCGCGAAATCCCGCCGCTCGTCGGCGCCAGCACCACGATGCCGTGCGCCCGGTGCACCCCCGCAGGGTCGCGGCGGTAGACCGCGGCGGCCGGCTGGCCGTTGGCGGTCGTGGCGCTCATCCGCCAGTCGCCCGGTGCGCCCAGCACGTGGGTACCGAGCACCTGAAGACACCGGACCCGCCCGGCGTACCAGTCGCGGAACGGGGTCGCCTCCAGCGTGGCGTCCACGCGCAGCACTTGTTCCAGCAGGCCGACGTCGCTGCGTTCGAACGCGGCGACGTAGCCCTCCAGCAGTGCGCGCGCCCGCCGGTCGGTCGGTTCGAGCAGGTCCTCGGGCGGTGCCGCCAGTTCGTCCAGCCGGGCTCGCGCGCGCTGCAGGCCGCTCTTCACCGCCGCCGTGGTGGTGCCGAGGATCCGGGCCGTTTCGGGCGCGGTGAACGCGAGCACTTCACGCAGGATCAGGATCGCGCGCTGGCGTGCGGGCAGGTGCTGCAGGCTGACGACGAGCGCGAGCCGCAGGGATTCGCGCCCGGCCGCCACCACCGCCGGGTCGGCCACCAGGTGCTCGGCCAGCGGTTCCAGCCACGAGACTTCGCCCGGCGGGACCTGCGCCGGCGGGCGGGCGGGTCCGTCGTAGGGGTCGCTCAAGCCCGAGGGCAGCACCCGGTTCCGGCGTGGCTCCAGCGCGGTCAGGCAGACGTTGGTCGCGATCGCGTAGAGCCACGACCGGATCGACGCCCGGCCCTCGAAGCCGCCGCGGGACCGCCACGCCCGCAGGTAGGTCTCCTGCACCAGGTCCTCGGCGTCGTGCGCCGAGCCGGTCATGCGGTAGCAGTGCGCCAGCAGCTCCCGGCGGAAACCCGCGGTTTCGGCGGTGAACCGGTCCTCGTCCCGCCCGGTCGACGTTCTCACCCGGCTCACGGCACCAGGGCGAGTTTGCCGACGGTCGCCCTGGCCTCGAGGTCCGCGAGCGCGTCCGGGCCGTCGGCCAGTCCGTAGGTGGTGGGCCGCCCGGGGGTGAGGACGCCGGATTCGACGAGCGTCATCACCTCGCCGATGACCTCCGCGAAGATCCGGGGCGCGGCCTGACTCAGCGTGCCGATGTTGAGGCCGATGACGTGGACCGGGTACCGGTACACCAGGTCCCAGTTGGTGAGCGCGGCTTCGCCGCCCGCCAGACCGTAGACGACCACCCGGCCGGTGACCGGCTTCGCCGCGGCCAGGCTCGCGGCGAACGTGGCTCCGCCCGCCGATTCCAGCACCAGATCGGCGCCGCCGGTCAGGCGCCGCATCTCGGCGGCGAGATCGCCCGCCCGGGAGTCCAGGACGTGGTCGGCCCCCAGCGCCAGCACGGTCTCGTGCTTGCCCGGCGACGCGGTGGCGACGACGGTCGCGCCGAGGTGCTTGGCCACGATCACCGCGGCTTGGCCGGTGGCGCCGGCCGCGGCGTGGACGAGGACGGTCTCGCCGGCCGCGACCCGCCCGAGCGGCTTGAGCGCGGCGATCGCGGTCGGCCAGTTCACGACCAGGCCCAGCGCCTGTCCGGCGCTCCAGCCGGCCGGCACCGGCAGCGCCGCCGCCGCGGGCAGGACCATGTACTCGGCGAAGGCCCCGGCTCCGACCCCGGCGACGCACGTTCCGGGCGGCGGGCCGGTCACCGCCTCCCCCAGCGCCACGACCTCGCCCGCCGCCTCGAAGCCCGCCGCGTAGGGCGGCCGCGGACCGTCCCGGAAGGTGCCGCGGGCCTTCGAGAGGTCGGCGAAGTTGACCCCGGCGGCGGCGACCCGGATCAGGACCTCGCCCCGGCCGGGTGCCGGCACCGGGGCGTCGGCGACCAGGTGCAGGTCCTGCGGTCCGTCCAGCGAGGTCTGCAGCAGGGCACGCATGGTGGCGGGAAGACTCACGGCTGTAGCTCTCCTTCTCGGACGGCCACTCCGGCGGGCCGCACCGTCGAGAGGAAGACTCCGGCGAGCGGGAAAGGGAATCGATCGCCTGGTCAGCGGGGGTGGGCCAGGCGCCGCCGGACCACCGCACGGCCGGCCACCCCCGCGCAGACGGGCACCCACGGCAACGTCGCGACGAGCAGCACGCACCCGATCGCCTGCTCAGCCAGAATCCGCCAGGCGCCGCCGGACCACCGCACGGCCGGCCACCCCCACCACGAACACCGCCACCCCCGCACAGACCGACACCCACGGCAACGTGGCCACGAGCAGCACGCAGCCGAGCAGGCCCACGACGTTCAGCCACCGCGGCCACCGCCGGTCCGACGGCTCCTGCGTGAACGCCGACGCGTTGGCGACCGCGTAGTAGACCAGGACGCCGAACGAGCTGAAGCCGATCACCCCGCGCAGGTCCACCGTCAGCACGAGCACCGACACGACCGCGGCCAGCGCGAGTTCGGCGTGGTGCGGTACCCGGTACTTCGGGTGGACCGCCGCCAGCCACGTGGGCAGGTCGCGCTCGCGGGCCATCGCCAGGCCGGTGCGGCCGATGCCGGCGATCAGGGCGAGCAGTGCGCCGAGGGCGGCCAGTGCGCCGCCGACGCGGACCGCGGGGGTCAGCGCGCCGGCTCCGGCGCCGTCGAGGGCGGCGACGAGCGGGGCGGCCGCGTTCGCCAGGCCGTCCGGCCCGGCGGCGAGCAGGGCCGCGACCGCCACGACGAGGTAGACCACCACCGCCAGGGCCAGCGCGATCGGGATCGCGCGGGGGATGGTCCGCCGCGGGTCGCGGATCTCCTCCCCCAGCGTCGCGATCCGCGCGTACCCGGCGAACGCGAAGAACAGCAGGCCGGCGGACTGGAGGATCCCGTAGAACCCGCCCGAAGCCAGCGCCGAGAAGCCGCCGAGGTTCGCCGTCGTGGCGCTGCCGCCGGCCGCGATCCCGGCCACCACCACCGCCAGCGCGAGCAGGCTGGTGCCGACCAGGATCCGCGTGAGCGCCACGGTCTTGGTGATCCCGCGGTAGTTCAGCGCGGTCAGGCCGAGCACCCCCGCGACGGCGACCAGCCGTTGCACCCAGACCGGGCCGGGCACCGCGTAGGTGGCGAAGGTCAGGGCCATCGCCGCGCACGACGCGGTCTTGCCGACCACGAACCCCCAGCCGGCGGTGAACCCCCACCACGGCCCGAGGCGTTCGCGCCCGTAGACGTACGTCCCGCCGGACACCGGATACTGCGCGGCGAGCTGGGCCGAAGCGACCGCGTTGCAGTAGGCGATCACCGCGGCCAGCGCCAAGCCCACCAGCAGGCCCGTGCCCGCCGCCTTCGCGGCGGGCCCGAACGCGGCGAAGATCCCCGCCCCGATCATCGACCCGAGGCCGATCACCACGGCGTCCTTCGTGCCGAGGCGGCGTTCCAGCGCCGGCGGCGAACTCGCTGTCACGCCGTTGCCGAAGCCGGCTGGAACAGCTCGACGGGGTTGCCCGCCGGGTCGTCCAAGACGATCTGCCGCCCGCCCGGACCGGTGACCACGTCGCTGCGGAACGGCACGCCGGCCGCCCGCAGCCGCTCGACCTCGGCGTCGAGGTCGTCGACGACGAAGTGGATCCGGTTCCAGCCGCCGGGGCCGGGCCGCGTGCCGTCGGGCATCGCGCGCCCGGCGGAGCTGTCCGGGCCGCTCAGCAGCAGCCGCAGCCGGCCGCGGGTCACCTCCGCGAAGGCCGGCACGCTGAACCGCTCGGTGAACCCGAGCCGGGCGGTGTAGAACGCGACGGCGCGCTCGACGTCGTCGACCAGGTAGCGCACACTCACCAGCTCTTCGGTCATGCTTCCTCGTCTCGTGGCGTGGTGAACCGCCGGACCAGGAACCCGATCCGGTCGTCGAGGTCGGCCGCCACGCGCCGGAACGCCGCGAGGCCGTCCGGTTCGCGGGCCGGGTCGGGGATGCTCCAGTGGATCGTCCGCGGCCGGCCGGGCAACGGCGGGCAGGCTTCGCGGACCTTGTCGCACAGGCTGATCACCCAGTCGAACCGCCGTCGCCGCACCGCGTCCAGGGGCGTCGGCTCGTGCGCGAGCGCGATGCCGTACTCCGCCAGCGCGCGGACGGCGTCGGGGTGCAGCGGCTTCGGGTGGCTGCCCGCGCTGACCGCGTCCCCGCCCCGGTGCCGCAGCAACGCCGCGGCCATCGGCGACCGGCCGCTGTTCCCGGTGCACACGAACAGCACCTTCGGCCGGGCCACCGGCTCGGCGGTCACGACGGTCAGGCCCGGGTGCAGCGAGGCACCGGTCTCCGCCAGCGCGTCCGCGCACCGGCGCAGGTCGAGGTGGTAGTAGGTGTCGCGGCCGTCGAAACTGCTCCGCCGCGCCGTCACCAGCTCGGCCGCGCGCAGCTTGCCCAGGTGGTAGGAGACCAGGTTCTGCGGCTGCCCGACCGCGCCCACCAGCTCCCGCACGCGGCGGTCGCTCACGGCCAGCTCCCGCAGGATCCGCCAGCGCAGCGGATCCGCGGCCAGCCGCACGAACGGCGGAGGGAGGTCGGCACCGGGCACGCGAGCAGAGTACATCAACCACGATTGATACATCAAGCTACGCAATTCTCTTAATTGACTTCCCGGGAACCCGAAACCGAAATCGGGGCGCAGTGCTAGCGTTTCCCCGCAGCCGGGCACCAGGGAGTGATGTGAGCGAGCGCCAGATCAAGAACGATTTCACGGGCGACGCGCGGAACGCCATCCTCGTGGGGCGCGCCGACAACGTGATCGTTTCGAATCCGGGCGCACCCCCACCCGCATTCGAACCCCCGCCGTACCGCGTGCCCGTTCACGAGCCTTTTCTCGACTGGTTGTCGGGTGGCGCCGGGAAACGGGTGGCCAGGGCCGTGGAGCGGGTGAACGCCCTTTTCCCCGCCGGGGCGCCCGCCCCCGCCGACTGGGAGCGCGCCGCCCGCGCGTACCGCCGGGCCCTGCGGCTGACGCTGCGTGCCGAGCCCGTCCGGGCCGTCGAGGTGTTCGGCGCGCACGATCACCGCATCCCGCCGGAGCGCTACCCGCTGGGCGCCCTCGACCGGCCGTGGCTGGCCGCCTTGACCTCGCGTCCGGACCGGCACGTCCTCACCGTCGTGTTCGACGTCGCCTCGCGGCTGAACCTGCCGGAGCTGCAGGGGGTGGCCCGCGACCGGATGGTCCGGCTGCTGGCGGAACTGGACGACGCCGACCTCGCGATCCACCACCTCCTCCGCTGGGGAAAGCGGCGGGTGCTCACCCAGGAGGTGGTGGCGAAGGTCGTGACGCAGCACGCGGCCCGGATCCCCCTCGAGCGCGACGCCGAGCTGTGGCAGCGCTTCTTCGCGGACCTCACCGAGGCACTGCGGCCGGACGTCCTCGACGTCCACTGCCTGCTGGGGCACGGCGCCGACGCGGTCCGGCTGGCGAAGTCCGACAACGACGTGCGCCGGGCCCTCGCCTGCTGCCTGCGGTCACGGACGGCCGAGGACGTCGGCGCGGGCCTGGACCTGGCCCGCGCCCGCCCGATCACCGAGCTGAACGACGCGCTGGCCGAGCGCTACGGCGGTCTGCTGGCCGACGCCGGCCGGTTCGCCGACGCGCTCCCCGTCTACCGCGACCTCGGCCGCTTCGACCAGGTGAGCCGGTGCCACGAGGAGCTCCGCCAGTTCTCCGACGCGCTGGCCACCTGCCCGGCCGACCGGCCGGACCGGCTGGCCGCGCTCGCCGACCGCGTCCTGCCGGAAGTCGGCGAACTCGCCGAGCGGCAGGAGTTCGCCGCCGCGGCCGGCCGGCTCCAGGACGTGCTGACGCACCTGGACCGCGCCGGCGTGCCGACCGCGGCCGTGCTGGACCGCCGTCAGCGGGTCGACCGGCTGCGCACGGACCTCGTCACGGCCACCCGGCTCCACTTCGGCGCGCTGATCCGGCTGGCCGGGGACGCCGGCGGGCCCCAGGACGCCTACCGGGCCTGGAGCCGGTTCGAAGAAGCCGCCGGCGAGCTCGCCCTCGCGGCGTGGCGGGCCGAGGAAGGGCGCGAGTTCTTCCGCGCCAACCAGTTGTTCAACCGGACCGGGCAGTTCGGCGAGGCGGCGCGGGTGCTGCAGGGCGACGACTCCCCGGAGGCGCTGGACGCCCGTGCCGCCTCCTACGAGGCCGGCGGCGACTTCGCCGGTGCGGCCCGGCTGCGGCAGCGCGTCGGGCAGCCCGAGCAGGCGGTCACGCTGTACCTGCGCGCCGGTGACTTCGCCGGCGCGGCGCACGTCCTGCTCGGCTGGCTCGGCGCGGAAGCGGCGGAGGACCCGCGGCTGGCCGAGTGCCTGCGCCGGACCGGCGAGTACGACAAGCTCGTCCGGCACTGCCTCACCGCGGTCGAGGCCCGCGGCGAGCATTCGCAGGCGGCCTCGGCGCTGCGCCGGCTGACCGAAGACGAGCTGGTCCCGCCGCACCTCGTCGCCGACGTCACGGCCTGTCTGGAGGCGCTGGGCGCGGAAGACCTGCGCCGGTTCCAGGAACGGGCGCAGTCGTGGGTGACGCGGGCCCGTGCGGACGTCGGACGCCGCTACAGCGAGATCTGGGGCCTGGACCTGGGCACGACCACGTCCGCCGCGGCGATCTACGACCGCGAGGCGCAGCGGCCGGTCTTCTGCCCGTGGAAGGGGCACCTCCAGTTCGCCTCGACGCTGAGCCTCGACCGGCAGGGCACCGAACTGGTCGGCCTGACCGGCGAAGAGACGCTGGCGCCGTGGCTGGCCGGGCACATCGACGCCGCCAAGCGGCGGATCGGCACCGCCACCCGGTTCAAGATCCGGGACCGCACCTACCGGCCGGAAGAGGTGGCCGCCCGGATCATCCGGCACGCCCGGGGCCTGGTCGAGACGTTCCTGGCCGAGCGGGTCCGCGAACGCGTCGGGGAGCTGGCCGCCGCCGAACTCGGGCACGTGCGGGACGAATGGCTGTCCTGGACCGAACGCCACCACGCCCTGCGGATCGACCGGCCGCGGGTGGTCGTCACGGTTCCCGCGTACTTCACCAACAACCAGAACGCCGCCACCCGGTCGGCCTGCGAGATCGCCGAGGTCGACGTGGTCCGGCTGCTGCACGAACCGACCGCCGCGTGCATCGCGACCGCGTACGAACGGAAGCTCGGGGCGACGGTCGCCGTGGTCGACCTCGGCGCCGGCACGCTCGACCTGAGCCTGCTGGAAGTGGGCGAAGGCGTCTACGAGGTCCGGGACGTCGGCGGTGACCCCCGCTTCGGCGGCAAGGACTTCGACGCCGCCGTCACGGAGGCGCTCGCCGCCCAGCTGCGGCTGAAGGGCATCGACGTCCCGGCGACGGACCCGCTGCGCCGCCGGCTGGGAATCGTCGCGGAGAAGCTGAAGGTCGCCCTCTCCGCCCAGGACCGGGCGTCCGACACCCTGCTCTCCTTCGGCTCGCACGGCCACGTCCCCGTGGAACTGACCCGGGCCGAGCTGGCGGAGGTGCTGGCCGACCGGCTGGCCACGCTGCGCCGGGTGACCACCGCGTTCCTGGAGTCCGCGCCCGAGCGGCCGGACCACGTCGTGCTGGTCGGCCGGCCGATGCTGTCCCCCCTCGTCCGCCAGACCGTGGAACAGGTCTTCGCTGCCAAGGGGATCGTCGTCACCGATCCGCGGACCGCGGTCGCCAGCGGGGCCGCGCTGCTGGGCGCCACGCGCAGCGGAGCGCTGACCAAGTTCCTGCTTCTCGACGTCACGCCGCTCGCCCTCGGCATCCGGGCGGCCGAAGGCACCGGCGACGCCGAGCGGAAGGTCTTCTCCGAACTGATCAGCCGGGCCACCACGATCCCGACCCACCGCTCCGAGATCTACACCACCCATGACGACAACCAGACCGAAGTGCGCATCGAGATCTACAACGGCAGCCTCGACCGCGAGTCGAAGATCGGCGAGTTCGTGCTCACCGGGATCCCGCCCGCGCCGAAGGGCGAACCCCAGATCGAGGTCACCTTCGACATCGACGCCGACTGCGTGCTCGAGGTGACCGCACGCGATCTGAAGACGGGGCTGGCCAACGGGATCCGGGTGACCGACACCACCCTGCTGTCACCCCGGGAGATCGGCGACCTGACCCGCAGCTACGAGCAGCAGCGCGAGCGCGAGCGGCAGCGCGGAGAGCTCGCCGACCTGCGGGCGGAGCTGCGGGACCTCGCCGCCGCGCTCGCCGACGACGCCACCGAGGGGGCTTGGCGGGAGTTCCGGCAGCGGCAGGCCACCCACCGCCCGCCGGCCACCCCGCTGCCGCCCGAAACGCGGCAAGCACTGGTGGAGATGTTCAACGAGGACGGCCAGACCGAGCTCGACCTGGCTTCCGCGCGGACGGCGGCGGTCAAGACCGCCGCGGCGGCCGAGGCCTGCGCCGCCCAGCCGGCCCCTGCCGACGAAGACCTCGAAGCCACCGTCGCCCAGACCGCGCACCTGCTCGACACCGCGCGCGCCCGAGCCGAGCGGCTCCGGGAGCTGGCCGTGAAGGTCGCGCGCTGGAGCGCCGTGCTCGCCCGGCTGGCGCTGAACGAACCCGATCCGCTGCGCCGCTTCCGCGACCACCACGCGGCCGGGTCGTACCGGGAGGCGCTCGACGCACTGGGCGAGCTGCCCGAACCGCCGGCCGACCCCGCCGACGTCCGGCGGCACGAAGAGTGCCTCGCGGGCACCGGCGACGCCGAGGGCTACCGCGCGCTGCGACGGCGTGCGGGCGCGAGGCGACCGTCGGGGCCGCCGGCCGGGTTGGTCGAAACCTCCTGCGGCGCAATGGGTTTCGCGATCGGCGACCGGTTCGTCGTCGCGCACCGGCCGGAGGACGAGGCACCGATCGCCGTCACAGGCGGCGAAGTCGAGAAGGTGCACGCGGCCGGGCACGACGTCGTGGTGCTGGAATTGGCCGAGCCGCTGGGGGTGGCGCCGCTACCGCCCGGCCGCCCGGAGCTCGTCCGGATCGGCGACCAGCTGTGGTTGCCCGGCCCGGCCGAGGACGGCACTCGCGCGCTGCTGAGCGGGGTGGTCAACCGGTTCGAGTCGAACGAAGACGGCGAGCGGCTGTTCCGCACGAGCGTGGCTCTCCCGGCCGCCTGCGCCGGCGCGCCGGTCCTCGACGAACTCGGCGAAGTGATCGGCGTGGCCCTTCCCGGCGACTACGGCCAGGTGCTCAGCCTGACCGCGCTGGACGCGCTCCTGGAGGCGGGCTGATCACGGCACGAGCGCGTCCGCCGGTGCCTTGACGGCGCGGCGGCGGTCGACGGCGAAGCCGGCCACGGCCAGCACGAGCCCGATCGCGCTCACCACCACCCCGGCCCACGCCGTGGCGCGGTAGCCGAGCCCGGCGGCGATGACCACGCTGCCCAGCGCCGCGCCGAGGCTGTTGGCCGTGTTGAACGCCGACTGGTTCAGCGCCGCGCCCATCAGCTGGGCGCCCGGTGCCACCGCGATCAGGCGCGCCTGCAGCACCGGGCCGAGGAACAGGATCGTCCCGCCGATCAGGAACGCGCCGGTGTACAGGCCGAACGGCGAACCGACGAACAGTCCGAAGTAGACGTTCGCGGCGATCACCGCGGCGAAGCCCGCCACCATGGCCCGCTGGAGGTTCCGGTCGGCCTGCCAGCCGCCCAGGAAGTTGCCGACGGTCATGCCGAGCCCGACGGCGACCAGCACCCAGGGCACCGCGCCCGGCGACAGCCCGGTGACCGAGGTGGTGATCGGCGCGAGGTAGCTGTCGACGGCGAAGAACCCGGCGATCCCGATCGAGGCGGTCACCGCGACCAGCCACACCTGCGGCCGGCGCAGCGCGCGCAGTTCGTCGGCCGGCGACCCGCCCGTGGCCGGCGCGTCCGGCACCGTGGCCGCCACCGCCGCCAGCGCGAGCAGGAAGACCCCGGCGATGACCAGGTACGCCGTCCGCCAGCCCGCGGCCTGCCCGAGCCGGGTGATCACCGGGACACCGGCCACGTTGGCGACGGTCAGCCCGCTGAGCACCACGGCGAACCCGCGTCCCTCGCTGCCCGGCCCCATCAGCGTCGCGGCCAGCAGGCCGGCGGCCCCGAAGTAGGCGCCGTGCGGCAGGCCCGCGGCGAACCGGGCGGCCAGCACCAGGCCGAACGACGACGCCACCGCGGAGGCGACGGTGCCGAGCACGAACAGCACCAGCAGCCCGAGCACCAGCCGCTTGCGCCGCATCCGGGCGCTGACCACGGCGGACACCGGCGCGCCCACGACGACGCCCAGCGCGTACGCGGTGATCATCCACCCCGCCCGCGCGACCGAATCCGGTTCGGCGTTGCCGAGCACGCTGCGGGCGATGTCGGGCAGCAGCCCGGCCGGCACGAACTCGGTCAGGCCGATCCCGACCGAACCGAGGGCCAGTGCGAGCAGGGCCGCCCAGCGACGTCGTCGGGTGAGGTCGTCCATCCCAGCGACTTTAGCAACGCTGTTGCGTTAGTACCAGGGGCCGATACAGTGAAGCCGTGCACCTGGCTTTCCTGCGGGACTACCACGAGGCGCTGGTGATCGCGCTGGCCCGGACCGTGCCCACGCTCGAGCGCGGCACGGTCGCCGAGGTCACCGGGCTGACCCCGCAGGCCGTGTCGAAGGTGCTCGCCCGCCTGGTCGAGGAAGGCCTGCTCGAGCCGGCGGGCGTGCGGCGCCCGCCGCGCGGCAAACCGGCCGCGGTCTACCGCCTGGTCCCGGGCAGCCGCCGGGCGATCGGCGCGCACGTCACCCGCCGTGAGCTGCGCCTGGTCCTAGCCGACCTGGCCGGCACCGTCCGCGCGTCGACCGCGACGCCGCTGCCGCCCGACTTCACGCCGGAACACCTGCTGGGCGAGCTGGCCGCCGGCGTCGAGGCGATGATCGCCGAGCACGGCCTGGCCACCCCGGAACTCGCCGGCGTCGGCATCGGCATGATCGGCCCGCTCGACCAGTCGACCGGTACCGTCCGCGGCGCCCACCGGCTGCGGCACTGGCGCGACGTCCCGCTGGCGGAACTCGCCGAGAAGCGGCTGGGCCTGCCCGTGGTGGTGGACAAGGACGTCACGGCCGGAGTCACCGCGGAAGCCTGGCGCCGCGGCACGGAATTCCGCGACGCGGCCCTGGTCGTGGTCGACGCCGGCGTCGGCGCCGGCCTTTGGCTCGGCGGCGCCGCCCACCGCGGTGCGCACACGAACGCCAGCGAGTTCGGCCACGCGGTCGTCCAGCTCGACGGCCCCCGCTGCGCCTGCGGCCGCCACGGCTGCCTGGAGGCCGTCCACGAACAGGCGAGCGACCCGGCCACGGCGGCCGCGGTCCTCGCGACGGGCGTGGTCAACCTCCTGCAGACCCTGGACCTGGGCCACATCGTCCTCGGCGGCGCGGACCTCCTCCCCCACGGCGAGCTCTACCGGGCGGCGGTCGAACACGCGGTGCGCACGCAGCTGCCGGGCGCCGAGTGGCTGACGGTGGAGGTCTCGTTGACGACATTGGGGACGGACGTCGTCGCGGCGGGCGCGGCGATGCAGGTCCTGAACACCCGCTACGGCCTCCCGGACCCGACCCGGCCCCGGCTGCCCGCGGCGGAGGCCGTGACCGCACGCCCCTGAGGCGGCGCTGTTGTGGCGCATCCGGGTGAACGCTCGCGAGCGCCTCAACCGCCACCTCCGCCTGAGCGTGGGCTTCCGGCGACACCGACCTGCCTGTCGCCGGAAGCCGATCCCCACCCTGGAGTGATCTTGTCCACGCGAAGAACGTCATGGCGTCATTCGACCGTCGCGGCCACGACCGCGTTGCTGCTGGTATCCGGAACTCCCATCGCGGCGACGACCGCCGAAGCCGGACAGGCCGCGGTGCTGACACCGACCCTGACCGGGCCTCGCCCGTCGGCGACCCGCATCCCGTTCCCGATCTCCGACACGGTGTCCGCCTCGGTCGACGTCGGCACCGGCAACCTGCTGGTCACCACCTCGGATCTGGCGTTGCCGGGGATCCGGGAAGACCTGCAGCTCGGTCTGACCTACAACAGCCTGCGCCTCGGAGCCGGGACCGCACTGCCGTCCGGATCGGCGGGTGCCGGCTGGGCGATGCGGGTGGGTCAGGACACCAAGGTGGTCCTGAATTCCGACAGCTCCGTGCTCTACTTGGCGCCTGAGGGCCGCGAAGGCCTGTTCCAACCCGCCGGCGGGTCGGCGTACACCGCACCTGCCGGGTTCAAGGTCGCCATGGTCAAAACCGCGTCTGGCTGGACGATCACCGACCACGACACCAACTCGGTGTCGACGTTCAACGCGACCGGACAGCTGGTGTCGGTGAAGGATCGCAACACCCAGGCCACCACGTTCACCTACACCTCCGGGAAGCTGTCCCAGGTCTCCTCGACCCGCGGCGGCACGGGTGCCCGGACGGCGACCCTCACCTGGTCCGGCACCCTGGCCACGATCGGCCAGACCGGTGACGACGGCACCCCGCGCAGCGTCGCCTACACCTACACCTCGGGCCGCCTGACCAAGATCACCGATCCGACCTCGAAGACCACCCAGTTCGGCTACGACGCGACCACCGGTGACCTGACCACGATCACCAACGGCGCGGGCAAGCAGACCGCGGTCCAGTACGACGCCTCGCACCGGGTCAAGAAGGTGACCCAGGAGAACCCGGCGGGCGGCGCGGCGACCCGGTTCACCTACTACTCGGCCGGGGAGACGCTGGTCGCGGATCCGAACAACACCGAGACCGTCCCGTCCGCCGGTCCGCAGACCGACTACTTCCTCAACGCCCGGGAGCTGGTGACGTCCGTGGCCGACCCTCTCGGCCGCGGGCGCACCAAGACCTACACCCCGTTCGACGACGCCGCGACCTCGACCAGCGGCACCGGAGGTGTCACCACCTTCGGGCACGACCCGGCCGTGAACGCCGGCGAGTCGCTCACCGGCGTCACCGCGCCGACCGGGGCGAAGTCGACCGCGACCTACGCCAACACCGGCGCGGCGAAGTACCTGCCCTCCGGCGGAACCGACGGCCAGGGCAACGCCAAGCTGTTCACCTACGACGGCGCCGGCAACCCCCTCACCTCGGCCAACACGGCCGCGACCGCGACGTCGAAGGTCGATTACAACGCCGACGGCACCGTCGACACCGCCACCGACCCGCGCGGCAACACCACCGACTACACCGCGAACTCCGATCACCAGATCACCGACATCACCCCGCCGGCCGGTTCGGGCCTGGCGCCGATCACGGTCTCCTACGACGGGTTCGGCCGGCTGCACGCCGTCCGCGACGGGCGCGGGCTGCGCACCACCTACGCCTACGACCGCGGCGACCGGGTCAAGACCATCCAGTACTCCGACGGCACTCCCGATGTGGCGTTCACCTACGACGGCGCCGGGAACGTGCTCACCCGTACCGATTCTTCGGGCACGACGACCTTCACCTACGACGCCCAGAACCGGGTCACTTCGCGGACGGCGACCTCCGGCGGCGGCACCCTGTCCTACGGCTACGACAAAGCCGGAAACCTGACGTCGAAGACCGACGCCCGCGGCGCCACCACCTATCTCTACGACGCGGCGAACCAGGTCACCGAAATGACCACCCCGAACGGGCAGAAGACCGGGTTCGCTTACGACGACGACGGCAAGCGCACCGACACCTGGTTCGCCACCAACCCCGCCCACACGACGTTCGCCGCCCACACGAAAACCACCTTCGACAAGAGTGGCCGCATCTCGCGGACCTGGACCTCACGCGCGTCCAACGACGCGACCAAGGTGTTCGACACCGGGTTCTGCTACTCGCCTCGTGTCGCCGGGCAGGCGTGCCCGTCCGCGTCGGCCACCTCCGACACCGGGTTGATCAAGTGGTCGACCGACAACCTCAGCGGCGCGGTGTCGCTCTACAGCTACGACACCGCCAACCGGCTCACCGCGGTGTCGAACTACGGCGGTCACGACTACGCCTACACCTACGACAAGGCCGGCAACAGGCTCACCGCGAAGGTCGACGGCACCACCACGCAGACCCTGACCTACAACGCGGCGAACGAGATCTCGAACAGCGGCTACCAGCACGACGCCGCCGGGAACCGGACCGGCGACCCCACGCAAGGCACCTTCGCCTACAACGCCGCCGGGCAAACCACGAACCGCACCCAGGGCTCGTCCTCGACCGCCTACACCTGGGCCGGCGGCGACCAGAACGAACTCGTCTCCGCCACCACCGGGACGAACACCGCCAGCTACGTCTACGGACGCAACGACGTCCACGGTGTCCCCGTACTGCAGTCGTTCACCAAGAACGGCCAGACCAGTTACCTCGACAGCGATCCCAGTGGCACACCCATCGCATTCCAGACCGCCGGCGAGGTCCACTACTACGCCTTGGACAACCAGGGCAGTCCGGTGAACCTCGTCACCAGCACCGGAACCGTGTCAGCCAGCTACGGCTACGACCCTTCCGGCAAGCAGCTCACCGCTACCGGAACCACCGCCGCGGCCAACCCGATCCGCTACACCCAGGGCCTGCTCGACGACCACACGGGCTGGCTCAAACACGGCATCCGCTGGCACGACACCACCACCGCCAACTGGACTTCGATCGACCCGGTCAGCCCGGTCCTGGAGCCCGACGCGGCCAGCCGGTACGCGTACGTCGGCGGCAATCCGCCCAACCGCCTGGACCCCACCGGACGCTATTCGTGCGCGGGCTCGGTGGGCCTCGCCGCGGTCAGCGGGATCGGATTCGGCCTGGCCGTCGCGGGCCTGGCCGCCACGACGGGCGGCGTCGGTGCCGGTGTCGCCATCGGCGGTCTGTTCACCAGTGGATTCAGCTTGCCGTTTTCGATCAACGACGCGGTGGACTCGTGCGATGACTAGAAACAGGGAATACGTGTAATCGGCGGCCGGCGGCGGCGGAGTTGTTCCTCCGCCGCCGCCGGCCGAGGCCTCAGCGGGCCAGCAGCCCCAGCACCAGCGCCAGCGGTGGCCACACCTCCCGGCCGCGGCGGGTGCACGCGAACGCGCGCTGCCGCACCTCCGGGCCGGTCAGCGGGAGGAGTGCGACGCCGGCCTTCACCGCGCGCCCGGCCGGCAGCAGGCCGACCGCCGGGGCCGGGCCCGTGGTGATCAGGTCCTCCACCAGTTCCAGGCTGTCCGCGCGGTGCGTCACGCGCGGGGTGAACCGGGCCATCGACGCCAGCCTGCGGACGACGTCCTCGTCGGCGGTGTTGCGGGAGTTGACGATCCAGTCGTGGTCGCGGAACGCCTCGAACACCGCCACCGTGTCCCCGCTCCGGACACCGGCCGCGTCGGGCGCCGGGACCGCGAGCGACCACCGCGCTGTCCACAGTGGACTCACCGTGATCGCGGGGTCCGTGCTCGCCGGGGCGAGGTCGTAGTCGTAGGTGAGGGCGAGGTCGATGTCGTCGGCCAGCAACGCCGTCAAGGCCTCGGCCGGCTCGTACTCGCTGATCCGCAGCTCGACCCGCGGGTGGTGCGCGGCGAGCGCGGTCGCCGCCGGCAGGACGGAGCGCCGGACCGCCGTCGCGAACCCGGCGACGCGCACGGTGCCGGCCGGTTCGGCGCCCGGGTCGAGGGCGGCGCGGGCGGCCTCCACCGCGGCGAGGATCGTCACCGCGTGCTCGGCCAGCCGCCGTCCCCCGGGGGTCAGCCGGACGCGGCGGCCGTCCGGTTCGAGCAGTGGCGCGCCGGTTTCCTTCGCCAGCGTCGCGATCTGCTGCGAGACCGTGGACGTCGTGGTGCCGAGCACATCCGCCACGGCGCGCATCGAGCCGTGGCGGGACAGCTCGAGGAGGAACTGCAGCCTGCGGGTGTCCATCTCCCGATTGTCCACGATCCTCGAACGGTACGTCCACGATCACCACGTGGACACGAACGGTGCGGATCGGCTTTGCTCGGCACGTGCTGTCCTCCACCCGTACCGGCGCGGCCTTCGCGGTCGCCGCCATGCTCTGCGTCCAGCTCGGCCTCGCCGTGTCCGTCGGCCTCTTCGACCGCGTCGGCCCCGAAGGCGCGGCCTGGCTCCGCCTCGCGTGGGCCGGGGTCCTGCTGCTGGTGCTGGTCCGGCCGCGGCCGTCGGCGTTCCGGCGCGCCACGTTCCTCGCCTGCTGCGGCCTCGGCGTGGTCACGGCCGGGATGACCATGCTCTTCATGAAGGCGGTCGCCCTGCTGCCGCTGGGCACGGCGAGCGCGCTGGAGTTCCTCGGGCCGCTCACGGTCGCCGTCACGCGCGGGCGCGGCGGCAAGAAGCTGTGGCCGGTCCTCGCCGCGGTCGGCGTGCTCCTGCTGACCGAACCGTGGCGGGGTGGCGCGGACCTGCTCGGCGTCGGCTACGCGCTCGCGTCCGCGGTGTGCTGGGCGGCCTACATCCTGCTGACACAACGGGTCGGCGACGAGGTGGCGGGCGTGCGCGGGCTCGCCGTGTCGATGCCGGTGGCGGGCATCGTGGCGACGCTGGTCTCCGGGCCGGGCGTGTTCGGGCAGCTGACCTGGGACCTGCTGCTGGCCGGCCTCGGGCTCGCCGTGCTGCTGCCGGTGATCCCCTTCAGCCTGGAGATGCTCGCCCTGCGGCGGCTGAACGCCTCGTCGTTCGGCACGCTGATGAGCCTGGAGCCGGCCATCGCGCTGACGATCGGGTTCCTCGTGCTGCACCAGGTCCCGGACGCCGGCGCGGTGGCCGGGGTCCTGTTCGTGGTCGCGGCCGGGGTCGGCGCCGAACGCAGCGGGGCGCGCGAGCCCGCGGTCACAACGCCGGCGTGAGGTCCAGGTGCACGCGGTAGTCGACGATCCGCTCCCCCGCCAGCCACATCACCGTCACGCACGGCAGGGCCAGCGGTTTCCCGGCCGGGGACTCGGTTTCGATCATGAAGCGGCAGAACAGCTGGTCCTCGCCCACCACCGCCACCTGGTCGACGACGTGGCGGACCCACGGCCACGGCGCCGGCCGCCCCGGCCGTCGCCGCGGTGATCGCGGGCCGGCCGGTCAGCGGCTCGGCGTTGCCGAACACGTACCTCGCGTCGTCGGCGAACCACGACGCGAACGCCGCCGCGTCGCCCGCGTCGCCCGCCGCGCACATCTCACGGACCATCCGCTCGTGGTTCACTTCCGCAGGCTGAGGCCGTAGCGGGTCATCACTTCCGCCACCAGCTTCATGTCGCGCCCGGGCGGCAGCTCGGACAGCTCCTTGTAGTAGTTCTCCAGCCCCGGCGGCGACACCACCGCGATGATGCGGGTCTCCTCGTCGAACGGGTTGCGGAACACGTGCGGCACCCCGCGCGGCATCAGCAGCGAGTCGCCCTGGCCGAGGACGTGCCGGACGCCGTCGAGCTCGACCTCGACGCGGCCCTGGACGCAGGTGAACAGCTCGTCCTCGCGGCTGTGGACGTGGGTCGGCGGGCCGCCGAGGCCCGGCGGCACGACGTATTCGAACAGCGAGTACGCGCCGTGGGTGTCGGCGCCGGTGAGCCGGGCGTGGATGCCCAGCCCGATCG
Organism: Amycolatopsis sp. FBCC-B4732; assembly: GCF_023008405.1. NCBI lineage: Bacteria > Bacillati > Actinomycetota > Actinomycetes > Pseudonocardiales > Pseudonocardiaceae > Amycolatopsis > Amycolatopsis sp. FBCC-B4732. The sequence goes on along the minus strand of NZ_CP095376.1, from coordinate 2,261,016 downwards.
CGCCGAGGTTCGTCCCGTCGCCGGGGCGGAGCACGCCGGACGCGATCGTCGTGATCGGGCCCGACCACTTCCACGGCAACTTCTACGACGTGATGCCGCCGTTCGTCCTCGGCGTCGAGCACGCGGCCGGCTTCGGGGACTTCGGCAGCACCGAAGGCCCGCTGCCGGTGGCCGGCCCGCTCGCGTGGTCGGTCCACAACGGACTGACCGAGGCGAGCTTCGACGTTTCGCTGTCCTACTCGCTCACCGTCGACCACGGCATCGTGCAGACCTACGAGATGCTGACCGGCGGCACCGCGCTGCCGCTGGTCCCGCTGGTCGTCAACACCGCGGCGCCCCCGCTGCCGTCGCTGCGGCGGTGCGTCGCGCTGGGCCGGGCACTGGGCGCGGCGCTGCGTTCGGCGGAGTTCCCCGGCCGCGTCCTGGTGGCGGCGAGCGGCGGGCTGTCGCACTGGCTGCCGTCCAACGACCCGCGCGAGGTGGCGGGCGAGCGCCGCGAGTCCCTGATCCACGGCCGCGCGGACGTCCACGCCTTCGCGGCGGCCCGCGAACCCCGCGTCCGCGCCATGGGCGGCGACCCCGGCGCCCGGGTCAACGCGGAGTGGGACAACTGGTTCCTCGAGCGGCTGTCCGCGGACGACGCGGAGTCGGTGGCCGCGCTCGGCCACGAGAAGCTGGAGGACCTCGCGGGCAGCGGCGGCCACGAGATCCGCTGCTGGCTGATCGGCCAGGCCGCGGCCGGCGCCCCGCTGGCGTGGACCGGCTACGAGCCGGTGCCCGAGTGGATCACCGGGATGGGCATCGGCACGACGTTCCCGGTCGGCTGAACCCCCGGCGCGGCTGCGGTGCCCGCGCCTAGATTGGGCAGCATGACCTCGACCGCCGACAAGGCCACCCTCCTGCAAGAGCTGCACGCCGCACCCGAACTGCTGCTCGTCGTCAACGTCTGGGACGCGATCACCGCCAAGGTCGTCGCCGAGACCCCCGGTACGAAGGCGCTCGCGACCCCCAGCCACGGCATCGCGGCCTCGCGCGGCTACCCGGACGGCGAAAAGATCCCGCGCGACGAAATGATCGCCGAGGTCGCCCTGATCGTCCGGACCGCGGGCGACCTGCCGGTCACCGCCGACCTCGAAGCGGGCTACGGCGACCCGGGCGGCACGGTGGCCAGGGCGATTGAGGTGGGCGCGGTCGGCGCCAACCTCGAAGACCAGATGAAGCCGCTGCCCGAAGCGGTGAAGGCCGTCGAAGCCGCCGTCGCGGCCGCGTCCGCCGCGGGCGTCGACTTCGTGCTCAACGCCCGCACCGACGCGTTCCTCAAGACCGACCCGGAGACGGCCCTGACCGAAGCGATCACCCGCGGCCGCGCCTACCTCGACGCGGGCGCGTCCAACTTCTTCGTCCCCGGCAAACTGGACGAGGACCAGGTGACCCGCCTGGTCGCCGAGCTCGGCGAGCGCAAGGTCAACCTCATCGGCATCCCGGGCTCGATCCCGCTGGCCCGGGCGCAGGAACTCGGCGTGTCCCGCGTGTCGTACGGCCCGTGGAGCCAGAACGTGGCGCTGACCGCGCTGGCGAAGCTGGCGGAGGACGTCTACGCGGGCGGCGGCCTGCCCGCCGACACCCGCAAGCTCAACTGACGGGCACCGGGACCGACCCGGCTTGACTCGTGTCAGGTTCCTGACATACGGTGGTTCATGTCAGGAACCTGACACGACGACAAGGAGCACCCATGCCCGCCACCGGACCCGACTTCATCTCCCTCCAAGCGCGCGACCTCGACGCGTCCCAGGCGTTCTACGAGAAGTACCTCGGCCTCGTCCGCTCACCCGCCGGACCGCCACACGCCGTCGTCTTCGAGACGAAGCCGATCGCCTTCGCGCTCCGCGACATCGTTCCCGGGACCGATCTCGCGGCCGTCGAGCAGCCCGGCATCGGAGCCGCGATCTGGCTGCACGCCACCGACGTCCAGGCCATCCACGACGCGCTCGCCGCCGACGGGCACACCATCGCCGCCGCGCCGGTCGACGGCCCCTTCGGCCGGACCTTCACCTTCGCCGACCCCGACGGCTACCGGATCACCCTCCACGACCGCTCGTGACCGGCCGTCACCGCGGCTTCGTCGGCGGGGTGGTGCCGGTCCGTTCGTCGCCGTAGCTCAGCCAGGTCCCGAGCGGGGGACGCTGCCCGACGCCCGGGCGACGGTAGTCGCACACGCCGCCGGGGAACGTCGCACGCAGCCGCGCGCGGTCCGCCGCGGTGAAGGTGACCGGGTAGTCGCGGAAGTCCAGCGGCTTGAGCCGGCACTTCAGCACGTCGAGGGCCAGGCTCTCCCCCGCGACCAGCCGGGTGTTGGCCGCCACCGGGTACTGCAGGCCGCACTGGCCGCTCGCCGGGTACGTCAGCTTCTCGGTGATCCGCGAAGCCGCGGAGAGGTAGCACCCGTCGCCGAGGTCGCCCGGCCGGTTCGCCAGCACCTTCTGCTGGCGGCTCCGGTGCGAACCGTCGGAGTCGATCGCGGTCAGCCAGCGGTCCATCGCGTTCAGCTCGTAGATGCTCGCCGCTGCCGCTTCGGCGGCGGTGGCGTGGTTTTCGATGATGACCTGGTTGCCCGCGGTGCCGTTGGCGCGCAGAAGCCGTTGCCGCATCACGTAAGACCACTCGGTGGTGTGGATGTCGTTGCCGAACCCGGCCAGGTCGAGGTCGGTCCGCTGGTCGATGATCGGCGTCTCCCGCAGACCCTGCGACCCGGAGTTCACGATGTCGTCGGCGTACACCGCGTCGAGCGCCTTCGGGTCGGCCGCGATCCGCTGGGGCACGGGCTTTCCGGTGTGGTCGAGGCCGCCGATGGTCGCGTTGAGGTCGGCGAACTGCGCCGCGGTGATCGTGCCGGCCTGCAGCGCGCCCAAGCCGTACTGCACGCCGGTGGTGTCCAGCGGGCTGCGCACGAACCCGGTCTTCGGGTCGCGCCCGATCTGGTTGACCAGCTGCTCGTTGGAGTTGCACTTCACCCCGCCCGGGTTCGTCACCGGATCCCACCGCGCCGCGACCGGGATGGCCGCGTTGCAGCTGCCGGTCGCGGTGGCGCGGCTGGCGAAGGTCTGGGTCCAGGACACGCAGGTGTCGTAGCTGGCGAAGCCCGCGACGGCCTGCTTCTGCGCCGCGGTGAACGACGCGCCCGGCCCGGCGAAGTACTGCTCCAGCAAGCGGCAGTCCGACACCGGGCCGCCGGTGGTCAGCGGGTCCGGGAACGAGACACCGGGGATGATCCCGTCGACGATGCCGGGGTAGTTCTCCGCGATGTCGTACTGCTGGATCGCCCCGCCCGAGCCGCCCCAGCCGATGGTGTGGGCGACCGGGCCGTAGGTCTCGACGAAGTGCTCCTTGACCATCATGGCCGCCTCGGCCGAGATGATCGGGCTGCAGTTGTTGTCGAGCACGTTCAGGCTCGACGACGCGACCGCGTACCCCTGCGCCAGGAACAGGTCGTTGACGACCCCGCCGGTCGAGCTGCCCTGGTGGTAGCCGGCGTTGCAGCCGCCGCCGAAGGTGTAGACCAGCTTCCCGTTCCAGCCGGCGTCCGGCGCGACGGGCGACGGCGCACCGGCGTAGAGCGCCGCGATCTCGTAGACGGCGCGGTCGATCGTGCCGCGTTCGACGCGGACCACGTACGGCACCGCGCGCCCGCCGACCGTCGCCGTCGCGAGGTCCGCGGGCCGGGTCGACGGGTCCGCCAGCGGCGCGAACGCCCCGGCGGTGGTCTTGTACTGGTAGCTGACCTGGGTCGGCGCGCTGCAGAGCGGCTGCGCCGCCGGGGGCAGGCCGAACGCCTGGGTCTCGCAGTAGAACGGGTGCTGCTGCGCGCCGGAGAAGACCGGCCCGGTGATCGGGTGGTTGGTGACGCGCAGACTCGCCCGCTGGTCCGGGCCGGGGCCGCGCGTCCTCGCGGTCAGGTCGTTGGTGCCGTCGCGCAGGCCGCTGACCAGGCCGAGCAGGCTGCCGTCCGGCTGCGCGCGGAACTCCGGGGTGACGTCGTGGCCGTTGGCGCTGACGTCGACCCGCCCGGCGTGCGGCCGCTCCGGCGGCACGACCTTGACCAGGACCTGTCCCCCGCTGACGAGCGCGGGCCGCGGGTTCGACACCGTCTCGATCGTCAGCTGCCGCCCGGGCGGGGCGCCGGGAGCGGCCACCGCGGCCGCGGTCCCCAGCAGGAGGACCGGCGCGGTCAGGACCGCCACCACGATGGATGAGCGCAAAGCACGGTTCGCCACCAGACACTCCGCTCGCTCTTGGCATCGCGTCGTCGCGACACCGGGCAGCTGCCGGTATAGCACCTGCGGACGGGCCGGAACACCCTTTCCCCGGTTCACCCACCACGGAGGTCCGCCGACCGCGCCCGGGTTCGGGGCCGACCGGAAGAACCGGCCACTCAGAGCGCCTCAGTGCCGGCCGCTGTGCTTGCGCGGGGCGTGGGTTCGTCGCCGGGGTGGTTCGCGCGCGCCGGACCGGCGCTCGGCCGACGTGGCTCCCCCTCGGAAGTCACGTCGGCCGGGCGCCGGTCGCGCGCCCGTGCTCGCGGCAAGCCGAGGCTCGCCACCAGCAGGCCGTCGGTGAGCACCACCGCCTACCCCGCCGGGCCGGCGCCGGGATCCGTCCCGGGCGGCTCGACGCGCTCGCGGTCTTCGTCCGCCGCGGCCGGTGCGGGGCCGCCGCCCGGCGGGCGGGCGTCGAGGATGTCGGCGGCCCGCACCAGTTTCAGCGGGGTGTCCGGGGCCGCGCGGTAGGGGCGGACCGGCACCCAGGTCGTGCTGGTGTGCTCGTCCCGCAGGCTGGGACCGGCGATGATGCCGATGAGTTCCGGAGGCGGCGGCGATCCCCGCCCGGGGCGGCGGCCGCGGTAGCGGACCTGCCAGCCCCTCGGGTAGCCGCCGCCGTGGCGCGCCGGCCAGCTCCGGTCCGTGCCGGGTTCGGTACCACCGGCCTCGCCCACGACGTCACCCCGCTCACTCGAAGTCGGTCCGGACGCCGACTCCGGACAGCCGCTTCGCCGGGGTCTGGGGCGGGTCCTAGCGTACGCGGGGATCACGGGGCGCAGGCAAGCGCCGGGCGGGTGGTTCCTCCGTTCGTGACGGCTTGAGGCGGCCGAAGTCCAGGCGACGCCCCGGACCTCGGCGCTCACCCAGCCGAGATGGGGCACCGCGACTCCGGGCTTTCACCCGCGCCGGGTGGTCACCCGGCGGCCGGACGCTGCCACCGTGGCACGGCCGACCGCCCCCCCTGCCCCGGAGAGTGCCGCATGGTGCGAATTTCGCTCACCGAATTCCCCGCGAACCGGTTCCGGATCCGGCGGCGGGGCGCAAGCACCGCCGCCACCGCCGCCCGGGTCCGGTGGCACCCGTTGCGCGGGCTCGCCGGCCGGTTCACCGCGCGCGGGCACGTCCCGCCGATCCCGTGGCCGCCGGAGGACACGCCCGGCTTCGGCGGCAGCCCGCTCCCCCGTGCGCTCGTCGTGCTGCTCGGGGCCGCGGCCGGGGTGGTGGTGCTGGCCGGGCTCCGCGCCGTCGCCTGGCTCGCCGGGCCGGTGTTCCTCGCCGCCGTCGTCGTGATCACCCTCGATCCGGTCCGGACCTGGTTGCGCCGCAAGGGCCTGCCGCGCTGGCTGACCGTCTCCGTGCTGGTGGTGACCGTCTACGCGGTCCTGCTCGCGTTCTTCCTCGTGCTCGTGGTGTCCGCGGCCCAGCTTTCGGCGCTGCTCCCCCAGTACACCGGGCGCCTGAACGACCTCCTGCGCGACGGCTGGGAAGTGCTCGGCCGGCTCGGGGTCGGCGAACAGCAGCTGCGGGACATGCTGTCCGGCGTGGACGCCGGGAAGCTGGTCGGCCTGGCCGGATCCCTGCTCGCCGGCGTCGGCGGCCTGGTGACGAACCTGGCGTTCCTGTTCGCCCTGCTGCTGTTCTTGAGCAGCGAATCGGCGTGGGCGGGGCAGCGGCTCGGCCGGATCGCGCACGACCGGCCGTGGATTTCCGCGGCGTTGCGGAGCTTCGCCTCCGGCACCCGGATCTACCTCGTCGTGACGACCGTGTTCGGCGGGCTGGTGGCCGCGCTCGACACCGTCGCCCTCGCCCTGCTCGGCATCCCCGGAGCCGTGCTGTGGGGCCTGCTCGCCTTCGTCACCAACTACATCCCCAACGTCGGGTTCGTGATCGGCGTGGCGCCGCCGGCGTTCATCGCGCTCCTCGACGGCGGCTGGGGCGACCTGCTCGTGGTGCTCGTCCTCTACACCGGGCTGAACTTCGTGGTGCAGTCGCTGATCCAGCCGCGGTTCGTGGCCGGCTCGGTCGGTCTGTCCACTTTGGTCACCGTGCTGGCGCTGGTGTTCTGGACCTGGCTGCTGGGTCCGCTCGGCGCGGTCCTCGCCGTGCCGGCCACCCTGCTGGCCAAGGCCTTGCTCGTGGACGTCGACCCGCGGGCCCGCTGGGCCGACGCGCTGCTCTCGGCACCGCGCCGGGACCAGCGCTGAGCGGCCGGGTCACGTGAGGCCGTGGTGGCGCGCGACCACCACGGCCGAGCGCCGGTTGTTCACCCCGAGCTTGCCGTAGATGGCCCGCACGTGGGTCTTCACGGTGTTCACCGAGACGGTGAGGTCCGACGCGATCTCGTCCAGCGAACACTGCGACGGCAGGCGGTTCAGCACCACCTGCTCGCGGTCGGTCAGCCCGCTGGACGGGGTGTGCGGGACGAGCCGGCCGCGGACCGACTGGGCGAAGCGGTCCAGGGAGCCGAACCCGCCCGAGTGGTCGATCAGCAGGTGCCCGACGGCCGGCTCGGCGAGGGCGAACGGGCGCACCAGCCCGTTCGGCCGGGCGAGGGCGAGCGCGCGGTCGAGGGCGTGCAGTGCTTTGGTCCGCCGGTGCGCGCGCAGGGCGAGCGCGGTCTCGACCAGGCACAGGTCGACGGGGGTGGCCGGCAGCAACGCGGTCGCCGACCAGGCCTGTCCCAGTACCGCCTCGGCCGGCTCGGTCTCGTCGGCGGCCAGGTGGGCCCGCACCTGCAGCAGCGCGGGCTCGGCCCTGCCGCGCAACCGTTCCTGGGCCCAGGCCAGCACATCCGCCGCGTGCAGGCCCTCGCCGAGGGCGAGCGCCGCGTGGTGCTCCGCGACCGCGCACATCGCGGCGATCTCGCGGGGCAGTTCGAGGTCGGCGAGGAGGTGGCGGGCCGCGCGCATGGCTTGGGAGCCCGCCGCCCGGTCGGCCTCGTCGAACCGGACCACGCCCTCGAAGAACTTCCGGAGCGGCCCCAGCAGCGGTGCGCACCCCGGCACCTCCGCCCGCGCCGCCTGGGCCAGTTCCCGGGCCGCGGCGACCGGCTCGCTGCGCATGAGGTCGTCGTAGCCCAGCATCAGGTGGCATTCGGCGACGCCCGGAGTCCGGTGCCGGCCGCGGCGCCGCGCGATCGCGAGCGCGCCGATGCACGCGCGCCGCATCTCCGCGTGGTCCCCGCGCAGGGCGGTGGCCACCCCGAGCGCCAGTCTGCTGTGGAGCACGAGGTGGTCGAGGTGCCCGGCGTGGGCCAGGCGCAGCGCCTCTTCGGCCCGGCTGACGGCGTACCGGCGGGCACCCCGGTGCAGCGAACGCCAGGCGAGTTCGAGCTTCGCCCACGCGTCGAGCTCCGGGGTTCCCGCCGTGGCGGGCACTTCGGTCGCCGGCGGCCGGTTCCCGGTCACGCGGGCGAGGTGCCGGACGGCCAGCAGGCCCGGTTCGCCGCCGGGCGGGACCTCGCCGAGGTCGGCACCGGCGGCGGCGAGGTCCCCGCGCTGGATGTGGTCCAACGCCGAAGTCAGGCGCAACGGCGGGCTCGCGGCGACCGTCTCCGGGCCGAGGTGGGTGAGGGCGGTCCGGACGGGATCCCCGTCGCCGGTGAGCACCTGGCGCACGCCGTGGTCCCGGACCAGGATCAGGACGCGCTGCCGGTCACGGCCCGCGACGGCGTGCCGGAGCGCGTCCCCGAACCGCCCTTCGTCCGCGTACCACCGCGCGGCGACGGCGTGCAGCCGCCGCACCCGCTCCGGACCGCGCCGGGCCAGTTCGGCCCGCAGGAATTCCCGCAGCAGCGGCGGAAGCCGGTACTCCCCGGCCGGCGTGCGCACGACGAGGGCCATCGAGCGCTCGAGCTCGTCCAGCATCGCCCCGGCGTCCGCGCGGGCCGACAGCCGGACCGCGAGCGTCGCGCTCACCGTGTCGCAGAGGCTGATGCACGACAGCACGTCGGAAGTCGCCGGGGGCAGCCGCGAAAGCACCTCGTCGGCGAAGAACCGCGCCACCGCGCGTTCGTCCCCGGCGACGGAGGCGAAGAGACCGTCGGTGTCCGCCAACCCGCGCACCGACACCGCGGCCCAGCCGAGCGCGGCGGCCCAGCCCGCCGTGCGCTCGGTGAGCTCCCGCACGCGGTCGTCGCTCACCACGGCGCCCGTCGCCCGCAGCAGGTCCGCGGTTTCCTGGACCGCGAACCGGAGTTCGGCCGCCCCCACCCGGGAAAGCACCCCGTCGACGTGCAGGCGGGCCAGCCGCAGCCGCGGCTCGACCCGGGTGGCCAGCACCAGCCGCAACCCGGGCGGCCGGTGGCGGGCCAGCGCCGCCAGCGCGTCCATCGGCTCGGGGCGGGAGATCTCCTGCAGGTCGTCCAGGACCAGCCGCATCGGCCGGCGCAGCCCGGCGAGCGCGTCGCCCAGCTCGGCCAGGAACTCCGGGCGCCGTCCGGGCCGAGGGGGTTCGAGCCGGTGCAGCGAGGAGTCCGCCGGCACCGCGGCACCGCGGCTCAACGCGGCGAGGATCGCCGTCCACAGCCGGGGTTCGTCGTTGTCGTCACCGTCCAGGGACACCCAGGCGACGTCCCGGCCGCCCCCGGCCCAGGCGGCCAGCGCCGTCGTCTTCCCGGACCCGGCGGGCGCCCGGACGACGGTCACGGGCCGGACGGTGGCACGGTCCAAAAGCGCCTCGAGCCGGGGCCGGGGGACGAAGATCCGCGGCACCCGCGGCACCGCGGCCTTGACGCCGGGGATCCGCAGGCACCGGGACGTCGTTCGAGCGGGCACGTCAACCTCTCGGCTCTCGGCGGGGATCGGTACCCGCCCCGCGCCGGTTGCCGGACGGGGACTCGACTGTAGTGATCACCGGCGCCACCGCACCGGCGAGGTCCGGCGGAGTCACCAGATCTCGTAGGTGGCTTCGTCGCCGTGCACGACGATCGCCCAGATGACGAGGACGTCGAGGGCGATCACGACCACGCCCCAGACCGGGTACGCGGACAGGAAGGCCAGCTGCGCCAGTGCGTTGAAGCCGGCGAGCGCCACCGCGACGACGCGGGCCCACTGCGCGCCGGTGAACAGCGCGATACCCGTCAGCACGGCGAGGATGCCGACGATCAGGTGGATCCAGCCCCAGCCGGCGAGGCTGAAGACCAGCAGCCCGGACGGGCCGAGCACGTAGTAGTCCCGGTCGAACAGCGCGACCAGTCCTTCCACGACGTTGAACAGCCCGGCCAGGACGGTGATCGCGCCGGCGAACCAGATCCAGCCGACCCGGCGCGACCGGGCGACGGCCCGCTCACCCGGCGGCGTCCCGGCTCCGGCTGTTCCGGACCGGGGGTGCGTGTGTTCGGTCATGGTCCCTCTCTCCATCGGGTGGTGGGGCTCGGACCCGGGCGATCATGGTCGGTGCACCGTCCGAACGGCCTCGCCCGCGCCAGGTGAGATCAGGTCGGCCGGACCGGCCCGCGATTCCCGGCTCACACGGCACGGGCGATGGCACGTGCGGCCACCGGGCGCACAGTCGGCGCCGACCGCAGATGCCGCACCGAGGAGGACGTCATGGCCGCGTTGACCGTATGGAGGTTCCCCACCGCCGAAGGCGCCGAAAACGCGTTGGAGTTGCTCCGGCAACTGCAGAAACAGCAACTGATCTCGATCGCCGACGCGGCTTGCGTGAGCTGGCCGGAAAACCGGAAGAAGCCGAAGACGACCGACCTCGGTTCCCTGACCGGCACCGGCGCGCTGGGCGGCGGGTTCTGGGGCCTGCTGTTCGGCCTGATCTTCCTGGTGCCGTTGCTGGGGATGGCCGTCGGCGCGGCGATCGGGGCGCTGACCGGGTCGCTGGCGCACGTCGGGATCGACGAGGAGTTCATCACCACGGTCCGGAGCCAGGTCACGCCCGGGACGTCGGCGTTGTTCGTGATGTCGGGCGACACCGTGCTGGATCGGGTGGTCGAGCCGTTCAAGGAGACCGGGGCCACGCTGCTGAGCACGAACCTCTCGGCCGAAGAGGAAGCGCGGCTGCGTGACGCCTTCGGCGAAGCCGAGGAGCCGCAACGGCGGTGACGCGCCGGGGCGAGCCGCCGCACGAGCATGACCGCGGCGGCGCCCCCGAGCGTCGCCGCGGCCACCCGCGGGAGGTACCGGCCGGCCGGGGGCGCACCCCGAGCAGGAGCGCCGGCTGGGCCGGGTGGCGGAACCGGGTGTCCCGGGGACACCGCCCCGCACCTCCGCGGCCCACCTTGCGGTCTGGACCACGCCTAGTCGTCACCCGTCGTGGATGACCCGGGGTTCACCCGCGACGGGCGACGCCCGGGACGCCGCCGAGGACCGACGATCCGCTCATGACGCAGACCGAACAGGACACCGGGACCCGGGACGCGCGGATCGCCAGGGCACGCACCGCCCGCATCGCCGTACCGAGGTCCGAGCACGCCGAATTCCCCGGCGCCGACCGGCGGACCGACCCGCTGGCGCTCCTGGCCCGGCAGGACGCCGACCGGGTGCCGGAGCTGCTGCCGATCCGGTACGGCCGGATGGCCGCCTCCCCGCTCGCCTACTTCCGCGGTGCCGCGCTGCCGGCGGCCGCCGATCTCGCCGCGACCCCGCGGACGGGGGTGGTGGTCCAGGCGTCCGGCGACGCCCACCTGGCCAACTTCGGCCTGTTCGCGTCCGCCGGGCGCCGCTTGGTGTTCGACTTCGCCGACTTCGACGAAACCCTGCCCGCGCCGTGGGAATGGGACGTCAAGCGGCTGGCCGCCAGCTTCGAGGTCGCCGGCCGGGAGAACGCGCACCCGACGGCCCAGCGCCGCCGGACGGTGCTCGCGGCCGTCGAGGCGTACCGCCGGGCGATGCAGGACTTCGCCCACCGGACGTCGCTCGAAATCCACCACGCGGGCGCCGACGCCGAGACCCTGCGCGCGGTCGCGGCCCATCCCCCGGCCCCGGCCGGGCGGCACCGCCTCGACCGTTCCGCCGGCCGGTCCCCGGTCCGTGACGACGCCGGCGTGCTGCACCGGTACACCGAAATCCGCGACGGGCGCCTGCGGCTGGCCACCCGGCCGCCGCTGCTCGTCCCGGTCAGCAGGCTGACCGGCGACGGCGACCCGGCGACGCTCGAACAGCGCCTCGGCGAGATGTTCTCGCGCTACCGGCAGTTGCTCGGCAGCGAACGGCGCGCGCCGCTGGACCGCTACCGGCTGGCCGACGTCGCCCGCAGCGTGGTCGGGGTGAGCGGCGCCGGCACCCGGTGCTGGCTCGCGCTGCTGGTCGGGCCGGACGACGGGGACGCGCTCTTCCTGCAGCTGAAGGAAGCCGTGCCGTCGGTGCTGCAGTCCTGCACCGGCACCACCGTCCGCGGCGAGTCCGGCCGGCGCGTCGTCACCGGGCAGCGGTTGCTGCAGGCGGTCGGCGACCGCTACCTCGGCTGGGTCCGCGCCACCGGGTTCGAGGGCCGCACCCGGGACTTCTACGTCCGCCGGGTGCGCGACGGCCGGGGCGTCGCCGACGTCACGAAGATGACCCCGGAGACGCTGCGGGCCTACGCCCGGCTGTGCGGGTGGACGCTGGCCAGGGCGCACGCCCGCACCGGCGATCCGCTCGTCATCGCCGCCTACCTCGGTTCCGGCCCCGCCTTCGCCGAAGCCGTCCGGGAGTTCGCGGTGGCCTGCGCCGACCAGAACGAACGCGACCACAGCGCCCTGTGCTCGGCCATCCGCAACGGCCACGTCACGGCGGTGTCCGGCCGGTGACGGGCCGGCTCCCGTGGCCGGGGCGCGCCCGCGGTGCCGGGGCTCCGCCGGGGCGGACCGGAAGAGCCGGAGCCGGTTCCGCCCGGGCGGGGGTGCCCGTCCGGCGCCGGGTCGCCGAGGGGGCCCTCGCCGCACTGCTTTCGGGCTGTGCGGCGGGCACTCCGCCGACCGGCTCGGCGTCGGCCGTGCCGCCGGTCTCGCGTGCCGCCCTGGCCCCGTGCGCGGACCTGTCCGCCACCGAGACCGCCGTGAGCGACACGGCCCGGTCGTTCGACCGCGGTTCGGCGGGAGCGGACCAGGTCCGCGTGGCGGCCACGGCGCTCGCCGCGATCGTCTCGGCCCGGCTCGCCGAACCCCGCCCGCCCGCGGGACTGACCGATGTGGACCACGCGCTCACCCGGCTGCGGGCCGCCGCGGCGCTGCGGCCCCCCGACCGGGCGGCCGTGCGGACCGCGGCCGGGGGAACCGTGACGGCGCTCCGGACGGCGGTGGCGCGGTGCCGCTCCGGCGGCCGGTGACCCGGGTGGCGGGACGGGCCCGGGCTTCACGGAATCCGGCGGCGCTCCTGACGCGGGAGTTCCCGCACCCGGTGCACGGAGTCCACTCGCATGCCGAGCGCTTCGAGCTTGCGCAGGATTCGCGGCAGGCAGCCTGGATCGGCCACGGTGCCGAACACGATGGTGTCCGGGGGAACCGGCACGACGAGCACGTCCCGGAATTCCGCGACGGTCTCCGTCACCTGTTCGGGAATGCGGCCGCCGCAGCGGAAGACGTAATCGGGCCCGTTCACCGGCCGTCCCCCGCCCGCCCGGCCCGGCCCGCGGAAAACCACGCACCGGCGATGAGCACGGCGTCGAGCGCGATCACCGCGACGGACCACGAGTGCGAGGGCAGGAAGACCAGCCGCGCGACGAGGTCGAGACCGGCGCGGATGCCGAGCCGCGCCGAGGTCACCGGCACGCACGCCGCGAGCGCGACCGCCGAACAGAGCAACACGGCCTCGATCCCGACCCGGCCGGTCCGCACCAGGTCGAGCACCACGAGTTCGCCCGGCCCGATCCACAAGAACCGCGTGACGGCGAATCCTCGCTTCGCCCGCTTGCTGACCGGCCGGTTTTTCCAGGAATATCCAGGATCGTTCACGCGCCACACCATTCTGCGCGCGGCGAACGTTTTCCTCGCCCGGAAAGGGTGAGCCGTCCGACCACGAAGAAGGAGGACGCATGAACCCCCGCCAGGAAGTTTCGGCCCGAAGACGGGTACCGGCGACCAAAGTGAGCATTCCCGTTCCCCGCGGCGATCGCGTTTCCCGACCCCGATTGTTCGCCCTGCTCGACGACGCGAGGGACGCCGCGATGGTGTTCGTCGGGGCGCCGGCCGGATTCGGCAAGACGACACTCCTCGCCGGCTGGGCCCGCCAGCGCGGGCGAGGTGCGGTCGCCTGGCTGACCGCCGACGCCGACGACAACGATGACCGCCGGTTCTGGTCGGCGGTCCTCGAGGCGCTCGGCGGCTGCCTCCCGGTTCCGGCCGCCAGCCCGCTGCGGCACCTGGCGGTCCCGCCCGAACCCGGCACCGACCTGGCGTTCCTGGCCCAGGTGGCCGACGCGCTGGACGCGCTGGCCCAGCCGGTCCTGCTCGTCCTCGACAGCGCTCAAGAAATCACCTCGCCGCGCACCTGGCACGGGCTGCAGACCCTGCTCCGCCACCAGCCGGCGGGCCTGCGCCTGGCGGTGTCGAGCCGGCGGGAACCACCGCTGCCGCTGGTCCGGGCGCGGCTGGCGGACCGGCTGGTCGACATCGGCGCCGATCGCCTGCGGTTCTCCGCCGCGGAGGCCACGGCCTTCGTCGAGACGACCGGGCCCCGGATACCGGCGGACCAGATCAGCCTGCTCGTCGCCCGGACCGAGGGCTGGCCGGCCGGGCTGCGCCTGGCCACGGCTTCCGCGGCCAAGCACGGCAGCCTGCGCGACTTCTTCGCCGGCCGCGACCAGGCCGTGCTGGACTACCTGACCGACGAGGTGCTCGCCCCGCTGACCGACGCCCAGCAGGACCTGGTGCGGGCGATGAGCGTCTGCGACGAGGTCCCGGCCGGGCTCGCGGCCGCGCTCACCGGCCGGCCGGACGCGGAGGTGGTGCTCCGCGAACTCGGCGAACCGGCCCTGCAGGTGGTCCGGTCCGCCGGGACCCCGCCGGTGCACCAGCTGCCGTCCCTGCTGCGCACCTACCTGCGGGCCGAGCTGCTGCGGCGGGCCCCGGACCGGACCCGCACCCTGCACGCGGCGGCGGCCCGCTGGTTCGCCGACAGCGACCGGCCCGCCCTCGCCCTGCTGCACAGCATCCGCTCGGGGAACACCACCCGCGTCGGCGACCTGCTGCACCGGCACGCCGTTTCGTTGTTCCTCGGCGGTGACCACCGGGTGCTGAGGCTGGCGCTCGCCGTGCTCGACGACCGGCGGGTCCCGGCGGATCCGTTGCCCGCCCTGGTTTCGGCCGCGCTGTGCCTGGAGACCGGCGAGACGTCCACCGCCGGTCTGCAGCTGGCGCGGGCGGAGGCGGCGTGGCCGGACCGGCCGTCAGCGGAGCTGACCGTCCTGCGGCAGCTGGCGTACTCGCGGCTCGCCCAGCTCGACCGCAGCCCGGCGCAGGCCGTCCGCGCGGCGGAGCAGATCGACGAGAGCCTCGCCGCCGGGACCCCGCTGGCCGGTCTCGCCACCCTCCACCGGGCGGGCACCCTCGTCGCCCGCCACGGCAACGGGGCGGCCCGCGAAGCGGTGGTGCGGGTCCTCGGTGCCGCCGAGGAGCAAGGGCAGGACTTCACCATCACGCAGTGCCTCACGGTGCTGGGCGGCCTGGCCGGCTTCGACGGCGACTACCAGGTGATGGAGACGCTCGCCCGCCGGGCGGAGAGCAGGCAGCCGATCCACGACCCGCAGCGGTCGCTCCCGGCGGCCCAGGTCGGCGCGATGCTGGCCTACGGTGCCTTGCTCCGCGGCGAACCGGCGGACTGCGTCGACCAGGCCAAGCGGATCGGCAGGCTGCTCGGTGCCGCACCCGCCCGGGCGGCCCGCAACCTGCGCCTGTTCGCCGAAACCCTGCACGGCGCCGCCGAATTCGAACTCGGCGGCTGGCACGCCGGGCTGCGGCGGATGCGCCGGGCCCGCGCGCACCTCGGCGCCGGCCGGGCCTGCCCGCCCGAACACGCGGCGCTGTGCGCGGTGCTGGAACACCGCGCGGCCCTGCGGCTCGGCGCGGCCGGCCAGGCCAGGGAGACCGTTCGCTGGGCCCAGCCGCTGCTCACCGGCTCCGGCGAGCTGCTCCTGCTGCGAGCCCGGACCCAGCTGCGGCTCGGCAGGCACAGCGCGGCGAGTTCGGTGCTGCGCTCACTGGCGGACGGCGAAACACCGCTGCTGCTGCCGTGGGTGGCGATCGAGGCCTCGCTGATCGGCATCCAGGCCGCGCTGGCGGCCGGTGCGCCGGAGCGGGCCGCGCGGTTGCTCGGCTCCGCGTTGCGCGCCGCCGAACCCGCCGGCGTCCGCTTCCCCCTGGTCTTCGCCCCGCCGGACGTGCTCGAGTTCCTGACCAGCAGGCTCGGCGGTTTCGGGACGAGCGAACGGTTCGCGGGCGAAGTCCTCGCGCTGCGCCGCCGGCTGAGCACCCCGGCGATCCCGGCACCGCTGACCGAACGCGAACGCAGCGTGCTGCGCCTCTTGCCGACGCAGCGGTCGATCGACGAAATCGCCGAAGACCTCACCGTCTCCCCGAACACCGTCAAGACCCACGTGCGCGGGATCTACGCGAAGCTCCACGTCCGCAGCAGGCGGGACGCCGTGGCGATCGCCCTCCAGCGCGGCCTGCTCGACACCGACGTCACCGACTTCACGGTCTGACGCCCGCTCGCCTCACCCGGCGTGGGTGAGGCGAGCGGGCCCGGGATCCGGTCGAGTGAGCCGGGCACGCCGCCGCGTGCCACCCCGAATCCCGTGAGGAGACCCCATGACACTGGCGAGCGCGGAATACCCCTTCCTCGATCTGATGTGGACGATGCTGGTGTTCTTCGGCTGGGTCGCCTGGTTCTGGCTGCTGTTCGTCGCACTCGGCGACCTCTACCGCAGGTCGGAGGTGTCCGGCTGGGCCAAGGCGGGCTGGACGGTGCTGGTCATCGTGCTGCCGGTCCTCGGCGTGCTGCTCTACCTCGCCACCCAGGGCCGGCACCTGAACCGGCGGCGCCAGGACCGCGAACTGGCCGCGCAGCAGAGGTTCGAGCAGTACGTCCGGTCCGTGTCCTCTGTGGAGCGCACGAGCGCGGCGCAGATCTCCGAGGCCCGGCGGTTGCTGGAGCAGGGGATCATCGACGACGCGGAATACCACGAACTCAAGCGGAAAGCGCTCGCGCGTTGACCGCGCCGCGGCGATGGCGGTTCGTCCACCTCGCGGTGCTCCGGCCGCTGCTCACCGTCACGGCGCTGGTCTGCCTGTACTACCTGCTCCCGGTGGACCAGGCGGTGCGGCCGTGGACGATGGCCGTGTTCACCGGCGGCCTCGCCGTGGTGGCCCTGCTGGTCGTCGGCGAGGTGCGGATGATCCTGCGATCACCGTTCCCCGCGTGGCAGGGAGCACAGGCACTGGCCCTGATCGTCCCGCTGTTCCTGCTGCTGTTCGCCGACCTGTACTACGTGCTCGGCCACGACCGCCCCGGTTCCTTCGACGTGGGCCTGACGCGCACCGACGCGCTCTACTTCACGGTCACGGTGTTCGCCACGGTCGGTTTCGGTGACATCGCCCCGGTTTCGGCCACCGCGCGGGCCTTGGTGACGGTGCAGATGGTGGCCGACCTGGTGGTGCTGAGCGTCGTACTGCGCGTGATCGTGACCGCGGTGCAGCGCCGCCGTTCGTCCACAAGGGACAGTTCAGTCCGACGCCGGCAGCAGCACGGCGGCGATCAGCCCGGCCACGGCCGCGACCCCCACGGCGGCGAGGGCCGGCGCGGTACCCACCGAGGAGCCCAGGTGGGACACACTGCGCGAGACCCCCGAGATGCCGCACTGGGCCGCATCCGGCCGGCGCGGCTGCACCAGGTCCACCGGCGCGGTCAGCATGACCCCCACTCCGGAGCCGGCCCGCACCAGGAGCAGCACGAGGGCCAGGCCGGCGAGGGTGACGACGAAGCCCGCGCGGCCGAGCCGGCGCCGGGAGTGCCGCCGCGCCGGCCGTCCCGCGACCGCTGACGACGCCAGGATGCCGATCGTCGCGAACAGCCACAGCGGTGACACCCCGCCGGCCGGCCGCACCACCCCGCCGACCGCGAAGGCCGCGCGGGAGACGAACCAGCCGTAGGTGCCCGTCTGCAGCACACCGAACACTACGAAGAACAGGCCGACCGCGCCGGCGACGTCGAACGGCTTGCGGTCACGCGGTTTCGGCGGCTCGGTGAGCTGCCACGCCAGCACCACGATCACCCCGACGAGGAGCATCTGCAGGGAAGCACCGCTTGCGGCCCAGGTCGTCGCCGATCACGGTCGTGCCGATGTCCGCGGCGATCACGCTGACCGCAACGGTCATGGTGGTCGCGGCGAACTGGGCGAGCGCCAGGGCAGCACGGTCATCGGCGGGCCTTCCGGTCGGCGTGCCGCACACGGTGCCGCGATGGCGCCCCGGCCACCTCACCCCGCGCGGATGAGGCAGCTCACGACCGCTCCGGCGACGGTGATCACGACCGCACCGGGCGCTTTCCCTGGAGGAGACCATGACCGAAACCGCGATCGCCGAACACGGCCTGATCGGCGACCTGCAGACCGCCGCGCTGGTCACCACCGATGGCTCCATCGACTGGTTCTGCCACCCCCGCTTCGACTCGCCGTCGGTCTTCGGCGCCCTGCTCGACGACGAGCGCGGCGGCCGGTTCCGCATCCGCCCGGCCGGCGGCTGGACCAGCACCCAGGTCTACTACCCGGACACCGCCGTGCTGATCACCCGGTTCTGCGGGGCGGACGGGATCGGCGAGGTGGTCGACTTCATGCCGCCGCTGGACACGGCCGCCACCACCACGCACCGGATCGCCCGGCTGGTCCGGTGCGTCCGCGGCCGGATCGCCTTCGACGTGCTGGTCGCGCCCCGGTTCGACTACGGGCGCCGTCCGCACCAGGCGATCCTCGCCGGCCACGGGGCCGTTTTCGTCGCGCGGGAGATGTCCCTGGTGCTGCACGTGGTCCGCGAGCCCGGCGACGAGCACCTCGCCGAGGCGCGCGTCGAGGCCGGCGACGTGCACGTGCGGCTTTCCCTGTCCGCCGGCCAGGTCCGCGGCCTCGTCCTCGAAACGGACGCCGCCAAGCCGCCGCGCGACATCCGCCTCGCCGAGTTCACGGAACTGTTCGACTCCACTGTGGACTGGTGGCGCGGGTGGCTGGCGAAGTCCACCTACCGCGGCCGGTGGCGGGAAATGGTGGCCCGCTCGGCGATCACGTTGAAGCTGCTCACCTACGCGCCGACCGGCGGGCTGGTCGCCGCGCCCACCCTCGGCCTGCCCGAACAGATCGGCGGCAGCCGGAACTGGGACTACCGCTACACCTGGGTCCGGGACGCGTCCTTCTCGGTTTCGGCGTTGCTCGGGATCGGCTTCACCGAGGAGGCCGCCCGGTTCGGGAGCTGGCTGGGCGACCGGATCCGCGAAGGCGACGGCGCCGCCTCCGGCCCCCTTTCCGTGCTGTACCGCGTGGACGGGACGACGGACCTGCGGGAGGAAAGCCTCGCGCACTGGTCCGGCTACCGCGGGTCGAGTCCGGTGCGGATCGGCAACGACGCGGCCGGGCAGGTGCAGCTCGACATCTACGGCGAAGCGCTCGACAGCGTCTTCGCCGTCGAAAGCGCCGGGTTCGGGCTCCCCCACCGCGGCTGGGTCGCCGTCCGCGCGGTGCTCGACTGGCTCGGTGAGCACTGGGACCAGCCCGAGGAGGGCATCTGGGAGACCCGGGGCGGCCGGCAGTGCTTCACCTACGGGCGGATGATGAGCTGGGTCGCGTTCGACCGCGGCATCCGGCTGGCCCGGACCCGCGGGCGCCCGGCGCCGGTCGAGGACTGGACCTGGCAGCGCGACAGCATCTACGACCAGATCCTGAACCGGGGCTGGCACCGGACGCGGCACGCGTTCGTCCAGCACTACACCGGCGACGAACTGGACGCTGCCCTGCTGCGGATGCCCCGCAGCGGCTTCCTGCCTTCCCGGGACCCGCTGTGGCTTTCGACGCTCGACGCGATCGAGACCGACCTGGTCACCGACAGCCTGGTCTACCGCTACGACCCCGCCGCTTCGCCGGACGGGCTCGCGGGCGACGAAGGCACGTTTTCGTTGTGCAGCTTCGCCTACGTCGACGCGCTGGCCCGCGCGGGGCGGCTCGAGGACGCCCGCTCGGCGTTCGAGAAGATGCTGACCTACGCCAACCACGTCGGTCTCTACGCCGAGGAAATCGCCCCGACCGGCGAGCAGCTCGGCAACTTCCCGCAGGCCTTCACCCACCTCGCGCTCATCGACGCCGCGGTCACGCTCGACGCCGCCCTCGGCTGACCGGCCACCGGCTCAGCCCGGCGCGCGGACCGCCGCCCGGGCGACGCCGGACAGCGTGCCGGTGATCACGAGACCGACGAAGAGGTTCCCGGCGGCCGTCACCAGCCGGGTGCCGGAGTCCGCATCGAGGCTCACGGGCACCACCACGGCGATCGCGGTGAGGAGCAGCGTGATCCCGGTGAAGAAGGACATCGCGCGGGGCGTGCAGATCAGCAGCAGGTGCAGCAACGCCGTCGCGGCGAGCGCGGCCGCGGCGGCGCCCCCCGCGTAGACCGCCGCGCCGATCGAGTCCCAGACACCCCGCTCGACCGGCGCCAGCACGGGCACGCCGAAGATCCCGTGCGCGACGACGAAAACGACGACGGCGGTCAGTGCGGCGACCAGCGCCGTCGCGCCGCCGCCCGCCCACAGGCGGCCCGTCGCGATCCTGGGCCGGGCTTCTCCGGTCATGGTGCCCTCCGTGATCTTCCGCTCGACGGCGTCACGGAAGCACGTCCGGGCGCCGCCGGGCTCCTCCGCTCCGGGTGAGACAGGGCGGTGCGCGGCGCGGACCCACCGCCCGCCGAGCCGCCCCGGTCTCGCCCGCAACGGGTGACCCGGCCGGGCCGGGCACCCCACACGATTGACCACCACACACCGCGGACGAGCCTGGGGAGGCCGACAGCCATGACCACCGCGAAACCCAGCCGAGCCCTGCCCGACCCGGCCGGACCGGCGTCGTGAACAGCCCGGACGTACCGGTCGGGACCGCGTCACCGCCGCCGCCCGCCCCGAACGCCGGCCGCGCCCGGCCGCGGTCCGCCGCGTGGATCTCCTGGATCGCGCTGGCGCTCATGACGACCAGTTCCGTCGCGAGCCTGCGCCCGTCCCCGACGATGGCGGTCTACGGTCTCGCGGCCGTTTTCCTCTACGTGGTCCCGGCGATCGTGTTCCTGCTGCCGACGTCGCTCGTCTCGGCCGAGCTCGCCTCGGGCTGGCCGGGCGGGGTCTACAACTGGGTGGCGCTCGGGATCTCGAAGCCGATGGGCTTCCTCGCGGTCTGGTGCCAGTTCGCGATGACGATCTTCTACTACCCGAGCCTGCTCGGGTACGTCGCGAGCACGCTCGCGTACGTCTTCGACCCGGAGCTGGCCTCCAGCGGCCTGTGGACCGCCGCGGTGATCGTCGTCGCGTACTGGTCGGGGGTGTGGATCTCCGCGCGGGGAACGAAAGGCGTGGCCGGGCTCGCCGGCGGCGGGCTGATCATCGGGACGCTCGTCCCCGGGGCGCTGCTGGTGGTGCTCGGCCTCGTCTTCCTCGGGCAGGGGCACCCGTCCGCGGCGCCGATGTCGGCGGGCAACCTGCTGCCCGCGTGGGCCGGGCTGGCGAGCCTCGTGCTGATCGTGAACAACTTCCTGTCCTACTCGGGCATGGAGATGAACGCGGTGCACGTGTCGTCGCTGCGCAAGCCCGCCAAGGAGTTCCCGCGCTCGATGTTCCTCTCGATGGGACTCGTCCTGCTGATCTTCGTCCTGCCCGCGCTGGCGATCAGCTGGGTCATCCCGGCCGACCAGCTTTCCCTCACCGCCGGGGTGATGCAGGCCTTCGACGCGGTGTTCGCCAACTTCGGCATCCAGTGGCTCACCCCGGTGATCGGCGTCCTGCTCGTCATGGCGTCGCTCGGCGGGATGCTGACGTGGCTGGCGGGCCCGTCGAAGGGGTTGCTGCTGATCTCCCGGCAGGAGGGCTACCTGCCGCCGTTCCTGCAGCGGCTGAACAAACAGGGCGTGCAGCGCAACATCCTGGTCACCCAGGGCGCGATCACGACCCTCATCGCCCTGCTCTACGCGTTCATCCCGGACGTGTCCAGCGCGTACTGGATCTTCTCGGTGATCACCACCCAGGTGTACCTGATCATGTACCTGCTGATGTTCATCGCGGCGGTGCGGTTGCGGCGCAAGTTCCCCGACCACCCCCGCGGCTACCGCGCCCCGATGCTGCTCGGCCTGTGCGGAATCGGCTTCTGCGCGTCACTGGCCGCGCTGCTGGTCGGCTTCGTCCCGCCTTCGCAGTTCGGCTCCGGCAGCCCGTGGGTGTACCTCGGCATCGTCGCGGGCGGCGCGCTCGGGCTGGGCCTGCTGGTGCCGTACCTGTTCTACCGGCTGCGAAAGCCGTCTTGGCGGCAGCCGGCCCAGCCCGAAGGGAGTCAGTCGTGACCACAGTGGACGAACGGTCGTCCCGGCGGCACCGGGTGCTCGGCTACCTCGTCGCGGGAGTCGTGACGGGTGCGCTGCTGGTGGCCGGATCGCTGCTGTACCACTCCGCCCGGTCGGACGCCGAAGCCGGCGCCAAGGCCGATCAGCTGATCGCCCGGCTCGGCCAGGCGGGCGCCCGGGTACCGGCGCACGACCAGGTCGTCCGGCTGCTCGGCACCGACGGCGGCGCCATCTGCGTCGACCCGGCGTCCGCGCTGACGCGGGCGACCAGTGACAGCGGGATCTCCAACGGAGCGGGCGGGCCCGGCGCCCGGCCCGTCCGCTCCCCCGCCACCGTCGTGCGCGGGGAGACGTTCGTCGTCGAGATCTACTGCCCCGGCAAGCTCGGGGCGTTTCAGGACTACGTCCGCGGACTGGCCTTCGCCGGGGCGGTGAACCGGTGAACGCGATGGATCTGCGCGACCGGGTGAACGCGCTCATGCCGCGGGCGCGGGAGGAACTCGCGCACCTCGTCGCGATGCGGTCGGTCGCGGACCCGCGCCAGTTCCCGCCCGAGGAGTGCCGGCGCGCCGCGACCTGGGTCGCCGACGCGTTCGCCGAGACCGGGTTCGCCGACGCCCGGCTGGTGGACACGCCGGACGGCAGCCAGGCCGTGCTCGGTTCCCGCCGCTGCGCCGCGGAAAACGCGCCGACCGTGCTGCTCTACGCCCACTACGACGTCCAGCCGCCGCTGGACGACGACGCCTGGCGGACGCCGCCCTTCCGGCTGACCGAAGTGGACGGACGCTGGTACGGGCGCGGTGCCGCCGACTGCAAGGGCAACATCCTCATGCACCTCACGGCGTTGCGCGCGCTCGGCGACGACCTGCCCGTCCACCTCAAGCTGGTGGTCGAAGGCTCCGAGGAGCAGGGCACCGGCGGGCTGGAGGCGTTCGTTCCCGAGCACGCCGAGCTCCTGCGGGCCGACGCGATCCTGGTGTGCGACACCGGGAACGCGGCGGTGGGGCAACCGGCGGTCACGGTGAGCCTGCGCGGCATGGTGAACGCGGTCGTCTCGGTCGAAGCGCTGCCGTCCGCGCTGCACTCCGGCATGTTCGGCGGCCCCGCCCCGGACGCGCTGGCCGCGCTGGTGACCGTGCTCGCGTCCCTCCGCGACAGCGAGGGCAACACCACGGTGGACGGGCTCGCCCACGACGGCACCTGGCCCGGCGCGCCCTACCCGGCGGCGCGGTTCCGCGCGGACATCGGACTGGCCCCCGACGCCGTCCTGCCCGGCGACGGCGAGATCGCGGACCTGCTCTGGGCGCGGCCGGCGGTGACGATCCTCGGCATCGACTGCCCGCCGGTCGTCGGCTCCGCCGCGGCCATCACCCCCCGCGCACGGGCGAGGCTGAACCTGCGCATCCCGCCGGGCGTCGAGCCGGACGAAGCCGCGCACGCGCTGACCGAGCACCTGCGCGCGGCCGCACCGCGGAGCGTGCGCCTGTCGGTGGAGATCGAGGCGGTGGGCCCCCCGTTCCGCCCCGCCATCGACGGCCCGGCCCACCGGGCGATGGCCGACGCGATGCAGGCCGCCTACGGCCGCCCGATGAGCCTGCTCGGCCAGGGCGGCTCGATTCCGCTGTGCACCGTGTTCGCCGAAACCTGTCCCGGCGCCGAGCTGCTGCTCATCGGGGTGGAGGAGCCGCAGGCTCTGATCCACGCGCCCAACGAAAGCGTCGCACCATCGGAAATCTCGGCGATGGCACTGACCGAAGCGCTGTTCCTGCAGAACTACGCGGCTTCCCGAGTTGCTCCGTGGGGCACCGGCCGATTTTACGCACAGTGACCAAGTCTTTCGCAGTAGCAACTATTCCCGTTAACCTGGCGGCTTGACCACTGAGCGAAGGAGTCACGTGACTTCAGCAGGGCACGCACCGGACATCCTCTCTCCGGAGTTCGCCGCCGATCCGTACACCGCCTACGACCTGATGCTCGAGCACTCACCGGTGATCTGGCACGAGGGAATGCAGAGCTACATCGTTTCGCGCTTCGACGACGTGTCACGCGCCTTCAAGGAAGGCACGTTCACCACCGAAAACTACGGGTGGCAACTGGAACCGGTGCACGGTCGGACCATCCTGCAGATGAGCGGCCGCGAACACTCGATCCGCCGCGCGCTGGTGGCGCCGGCGTTCCGCGGCAACGAACTGGAGCAGAAGTTCCGCCCGGTGATCGAACGCAATTCCGCGCAGCTCATCGACACCTTCCGCGGCCGCGGTTCGGCCGACCTCGTCGGGGACTACGCCCGGCACTTCCCGATCAACGTCATCGTGGACATGCTGGGCCTCGACCCGAGCGACCACGAGCGGTTCCAGCGGTGGTACACCGCGATCATCGCGTTCCTCGGCAACCTCAGCCAGGACGAGGCGGTGACCGCCGCCGGGCTCGAAACCCACGACGAGCTGGCCGCGTACATGCTGCCGATCATCCGCGACCGCCGGGCGAACCTCGGCGACGACCTGCTCTCGACGTTGTGCGCCACCGAGGTGGACGGCACCACCATGAGCGACGAGGACATCAAGGCGTTCTGCAGCCTGCTGCTGGCCGCGGGCGGCGAGACCACCGACAAGGCGATCGCCTCGCTGTTCCGCAACCTGCTGGAGCACCCCGAGCAACTGGCCGCGGTGCGCGCCGACCGCGAGCTGATCGCGAAGGCCTTCGCCGAAACCCTACGCTACACGCCGCCGGTGCACATGATCATGCGCCAGCCCGCGGAAGACGTCGAGATCGCCGGCGAGACGATCCCGGCGGGCAGCACGGTGACCTGCCTGATCGGCGCCGCGAACCGCGACCCGCGCCGCTTCGCCAACCCCGGCGCGTTCGACATCTTCCGCACGGACCTCCCGACCGACACGGCCTTTTCCGCGGCGGCCAGCCACTTGTCCTTCGCACTGGGCCGCCACTTCTGCGTGGGAGCGCTGCTGGCGAAGACGGAGATCGAGGTGGGCGTCAACCAGCTGCTCGACGCGATGCCGGACCTGCGCCTGGCCGACGGCGCGGCGCCGGCCGAGCGAGGGGTGTTCACCCGCGGCCCGGCTTCCCTGCCGGTGACGTTCACCCCGGCGTAGGAACACGCGCCCGAGCTTCGTCGGCCACGGCCTGGGGAAGCGCCCCCAAAGTGGCGTTGGTTGCGTCCAACGCACCGAACGCCACATTGGGGCGCTTGGGGCCGGCCGGTGAACTGCCGGTGACGTTCACCCCCGCCTAGCCACCGAGACAGGTCACCACGCCCCCGGTCCACCGACGTGGACCGGGGTGAAGGTCACCGGCAAGCTCTCCAGCCCGCGCATCCACACCGACGGCCGCCACACCAGCTCGCCCGCCGGAACAGCGAGTTCCAGGTCGGGCAGGCGGTCCAGCAGGACCTCGACCGTGGTCCGGGCGATCACCTCGGCCACTTCCGGTGCCGGGTAGGGACATCCGTGCTCGCCGTGGCCGAACGACATGTGGGCGTGGTTGCCGAGGGCGCCGTACGCCGCGTCCGGGCGCGCGTGCGGGTCCGCGTTGCCGGCCGCCAGGCCCAGCACGAGCAGGTCGCCCTGGCGCACGCGGACGCCGCTGAGCACGGTGTCGCGGGACGCGAACCGACCGATGAAGTTCTGCGTGGGCGTGTCGTGCCACAGCACCTCGTTGAGGGCCTGCCCGACGCTGCCCCGGCCGCCCGACAGCGTCATCGCGAAGCGGCTGTCGGTCAGCATGAGCCGGATCGTGTTGCCGATCCAGTTCGCCGTCGGCTGCTGGGCCGCGGCGGTCACCACCAGCAGGTCCTGCACGACCTCGTCGTCGGTCAGGTCCGCCGGGTGCCGCATCATGGTCGTGGGGACGTCGGCGCCCGGCCGCTCGTGCTTCACGCCGACCAGCCGCGCCATCGCCTCCTGCACCCGGACGTACGCGGGCAGCGCCTCGGGGCCGACGTCGAGGGACAGGGCGACGTCCCGCACCAGGGCCGGGGCCTCCGAGTCGGGCATGCCGTACATCTTCGCGATCGCCAGCAGCGGCGCGCGCTGCGCGAACTGGGCGATCAGGTCGGCTTCGCCGCTACCCGCGAATTCGTCGATCAGGCTGTCCGCGATCCGTTCGCAGTGCGAGCCGAGGTCGAACTGGTCGACCGCGGACAACGCGTCGCCGATCGCGCCCGCCCGCCGGCGGTGCTCCGCGGCTTCGGTGAACATCACCGACGGGTTGTGCATGACGTAGGGCAGCAGCGGCCAGTCGTCGGGGACGTTGTCCCACTGGTTCCACCGGCGGCTGTCGCGGGCGAACAGCTGCGAGTCCTGGCACACCTGGTGGATCTCGCGGTAGCCGGTGAGCAGCCAGGCGGGGATGTCGCCGTCGAGCAGGACCGGGACGACGCCGCCGTACTCCCGCCGGATCCGGGCGTACAACGCCGCGGGATCCTTCTGGAACTCCGGTCCGTACAACCGGACCCGGTCCGCGGCGGGGACCGTCTCCGGCGGGGTGCTGGTCTGGAAACCGGTCACGATGCGCCCTCCCGGACTTTGGACAGGGTGTAGAGGTGGTCGACGAGCGAGATCAGCACCTGCTTGGACGAGTCCCGGTCGCGGGCGTCGCAGTCGACGAGCGGGACCTCCTCGGCCAGGTCGAGCGCCGCGCGGACGTCGTCGAGGCTGTGCTTCGGCGGGCCGAAGTTGTTGCGGGCCACGATGAACGGCGTCCCGTGGTGCTCGAGCCGGTCGATCGCGTACCACGAGTCGGCCAGCCGGCGGGCGTCGACCAGGACGACCGCGCCGAGGGTGCCGGCGAAGAGGCTGTCCCAGAGGAACCAGAACCGTTCCTGGCCGGGCGCCCCGAACAGGTAGAGCACCATCTGCTCGTCGAGGCTGATCCGGCCGAAGTCGAACGCGACCGTGGTCGTCGTCTTGCCCTGCACCCCGCGGGTGTGGTCGACGCCGATGCCGGCCTGCGTCATCGTCTCTTCGGTGCTCAGCGGCCGGATCTCGCTGACCGACCGGACCATCGTCGTCTTCCCGACGCCGAAGCCGCCGACGACGACGATCTTCAGGCCGTCACTCGCGCTGTCGGCCAGTGGCTGCCGTTCTTCTACTTCAGAGATTGCGGAGTCCAACGAGCACCTTCTTGAGGAATTCCGAGTCGGAGGTCCGTCCCGCGGCCTGGGCCGACGACGGATGTCGGGCGGACACCTTGCCCGTGGCCAGCAGGTCCGCGAGCAGAATCTTGAGCACACTCACCGGCAGCGCGAGGTAGGACGACAGCTCGACGACGGACGTCGGCTTCTCGGCGATCCGCAGGATCCGCACGTGCTCGGACTGCATCCCCGCGGACGGCTCCGATTCGCTGACGATCAACGTGACGAGGTCGAGGTCGATGTCGTCCGCGCTGCTGCGTCCCCCCGTGACCGTGTAGAGCCGGTCCGGGTCTTCTCCGTCGAGCGCCGAACGCGTCACGAAGCCGGTTGGTCGGCCGCCGCGAACCGCGGCGGAGCGGTGAACACCGAGCCGATCTGCTCCACCAGCTCGTCCATGTTGTGCCCGATCAGGCCGACGTCGGCGTCCTCGGTGGCGATCACGGCCAGGTGCGAGCCGACCCCGGCCTCGACGATGAAGAGGATCCCGCCGTGGAACTCGGTCATCGAGTTGCGCACGCCGCCGGTGCCGTCGCCGAACTCGACCGACGCGCCGTGCGCCAGCGCCTGGACCCCGGCCGCGATCGCGGCCAGCTGGTCGGCGCGGTCGACGGTGAGTCCCTGCGTGTGGCAGAGCTTCAGGCCGTCACGCGACAGCACGAGGGCGTGACACGCGCCGGCGGTGTTGCCGACGAGGTTCTCGAGGAGCCATTCGAGGCTCTTGTCCGAATCAGTCATCGAATCCGGGGACCGGGCAGGCGGGTCCCCTCGCTCCAATCTGGCGGGGTCGGGTGTGGGAGGTCACGCGTCTTCGCCGGTCTCCGCCGGGGTGGCGGCGCGGTGCGACGGCGTGGGACCGCCGCTGCGCCGCTGCTGGAAGGCACCGAACCGGGAACCGGTGTCCCGCTCGGCCCGGGCCGTGCTCGGCGTGGGCGACGGCGGCCGGCGCGACGCGGCGGTCAGCGTCTGCCCGCGCGAGCGCTTCGGCAGTTCCGACGGCTCGATGAGGTCGCCGGTGATTTCGTGGCTCGTGTCGGGCCCCGGCCACGCGACGGCGGCGGGCTGCTCTTCCTTCTCCGGCAGGACATCCGGGCGCGGCTGCGTGATCAGCTGGGTCGGGATCCGCATGACGACCCCGATCCCGCCGCGCGAGGACGGGCGGAAGAAGACGTGCAGCTGGTGCTTGCGCGCCAGGCAGCCGACGACGGCGAGCCCGAGCCGCGTCCCCGACATCGCGGTCAGGTCGAGCGGCTCGTCGAGGGACACCGCGCGCTCGGCGCGGACGAGGGCCTGCGCCTTCATCCCGAGGCCACCGTCTTCGATGGTGATGACTGCCCCGTTGTGCAGATCTTCGACATAAACGTGCACTTCTTCGGACGGCGCCGAGAACTTCGTGGCATTGTCCATCAGTTCGGCGAGCGCGTGCATGACGTCTTCCGCGGCGTAACCGACGACGGCGACCCCGCTCGCGGAATGCACGCGAACCCGCTGATATGCGCCGATGCGGCCGAGCGCACCGCGCAGGATGCTCTCCATCCGGATCGGTTTCGTCCAGCGGCGGCCCGAGCGCGCGCCGGTGAGCACGGCGATGCTGTCGGCGAGCCGGCCGGCCTGCGCGGTGGTGTGGTCCACCTTCAGCAGATCCCCGAGCATCGCGTCGGAGGACCGGTTCTCCATTTCGCGCAGGTCCGCGAGGGTGCTGGTCGCCAGCGCCTGCAGCCGGCCCGCGGCGTTCGCGCAGGCGGCGGTCGCGGCGGCGCGGCGGCGTTCACCGGTGGCGATCTCGTCGATCAGCAACCGGAGGGTGCGCTCGTGCAATTCGTCGGCGGGACGCGGGATTTCGGCGAGCACGCTGTCCGCGGCCGAGCCGCTGCGCAGCCGCCGGACCGCCTCGGGCACCGTCCGATCGAGCAGCCAGGCCAGTTCACGGCTGCCCGACTGCGCGGATTCGCGCACCTGCCCGGCTTCGTCGCGCGCGGCCTCGGCCTGCGCTGCCGCCCGCGCGACCTGGTCACCCCGGCGCAGGGCGAAGAACACGGCGACGCAGGTGGCGATCCCGGTGACCGCACCCGCCACGGCGACGAAGATCGCCTGCCCGCCCGAAACCAGCAAGGACACGGTGGTCCAGATCGCCCCGGCGACAACGGCGGTGACCAGCACTCCCATCACGGCCCGGCCGACCGACTCACGTTCTTCCCGATGCTGTGCAGGCGATCGTTCCGACATCGCTCCACTTCCCCGAGTCCGATTGGTGCCCGAACAGTACTCCGTACGCCGGGGAAGATCACGGGCCGGTTTCGCTTCGCGGGGAAATACTCGTTCCGGTCTCCGGGCACGAAGATCAAGAGGCGATTTCGTGCCCGGACACGATTCACGTCCGGGGATGTCCTTGTGCTTTCCGCAAAGGCAGTGCTATATGCCGACGCGGTCCGCGCGCACCGCAATGCGCAGGCTCAACCGCTCCTCGGGGTCCTCCAGGCGACTGCCGAACAGGGCCTGCAGCCGGCGCGTGCGGTTGCGGGCCGTCTGCGGGTGCACCCCCAGCCGTGCGGCGATCTCCGGTGCGCCGCCCCGGGCGTCGAGCATGGCGTGGAGCGTCACGACGAGCTTGTCGCGCGTTTTCGGTGGCAGGCCGGACAGTGGCGCGAGGCTGCGCGCGGCGAGGGCGCCGGTGAGCGATTCGTCGGCGAGCAGGCAATGGGTCACCACGTGGTCCGTCCAGTGGACGACCGGGTCGCGGGCCGCCAGGCCGCGGCGGCGCAGGTTCCACGTCCGCCGGGCCCAGTGCAGCGACGTCGCCGCCTGGGCCGGTGGCACGGCCGGGCCGGTCGCCGCGGGCGTGCCGCCCACGACCCGGCCGGGGTCGGTGTCCGCGGGCAGCACCAGGTACGGGCTCGCGGCGCTCAGGTCGGCCAGCACCTCGGCGCCGAACGGGCCGACGCACGCACCGGGCGCCACGACGACGGCAACGACGCGCTCCGGCACCGGCCAGTTCGCGCGCCCGGCCAGGTCGGCCCACCCCTGACCGGCGAGGAGCGCGTGCAGCAGGTCCGCGCGCACGTCGGTGACCGCCGCGCGCTGCGCCGCGCGGTAGGCCTCGGTCGAGAGTCCGATCAGGACGTCGACGCAGCGCAGCACCGCCTCCACACCCGACCCGACGACGCCGGCACCGGCGCGGTGGCTCAACGCGGCCACGACCGGCAGGGCGCTCAGGCCGCCGGCCTGGTAGGCGCGGACGAGCCGGTCGAGTTCGCCGCCCGCCGCGTGCTCGGCGACGCCGGCCCGGCGGAAGGCGCCCGCCCCGGACGAGGTGCCCGCGCGGGGATTCGCCACCAGGGTGCCGGCGAACGCCGTGGCGTCCGCGTCGAACAGCGGCGCGTGCTCGGGCACCGCGTGCCGGACGCCGGCCACGATCGCCCGGGCGATCGCCGCCGCGGCGGGGCCGGGAATCGGGTGGGACGTGGTCATCGTCGACCTCCGGAGCGGAGCGGGCATCGCCGGGCGCGCCGAGTCTGCTCGGCGGACCCCGCCCGACGCGTCGGGAGAACTACGTATTCGTCAACCCAAGTGGACACCCGCACCGGATTCGATCACGATGTGTGCGGTGGACGACCACGGCGCGGTGGAGCTGGGGCAGCTGACGAGCTACGTCGGCCGCACCGGCGACGAGAACGACGTGCGCGGCCTGCTCGAAACGGCCCGCCTGGTCACCCTCACCGGCCCCGGCGGAGTGGGCAAGACCCGGCTCGCCGGCCGTGTCGCCAGCTCGATGACCCACGCCTTCCCGGACGGCGTGGTCGTGGTCAGCCTCGCCGAACTGAGCGAAGCGAGCCTGCTCACCCGCACGCTGGCCGACTGCCTCGGCCTGCACGACACCGCCGGCCGGCCGGTCCGCGACGCCGTGGTCGCGCACCTGCGGGACCGGCACGTCCTGCTGCTGCTGGACAACTGCGAGCACCTCGTCGACAACTGCGCCGGCCTCGTCCTGTCCCTGCTCCGGCGCTGCCCCGGCGTCCGCGTCCTGGCGACCAGCCGCAGTTCGCTCGGCGTCGCCGGGGAGCACGTCCTGCCGGTCGCGCCGCTGGCGGTGCCGCCGGAGACCGCCGGGACCCCGGAGCTGGCGATGGCCTACGACAGCGTCCGGCTCTTCGCCGACCGGGCGGCGGCGGTGCTGCCGTCGTTCCGGCTCACCGGGGACAACGTCGCCCGGTGACGGAGGTGTGCCGGCAGCTGGACGGGCTGCCGCTCGCCGTCGAGCTGGCCGCCGCCCGCATCCGGGCCTTGTCGCCGCGCCAGATCGCCGACCGGGTGAGCGCGAGCTTGACGTTGCTGACCACCGGGGCGAGGTCGCTGCCCGAGCGGCACCGCACCCTGCGGGCGACCGTCGAAGGCAGCTACGCCCTGTGCACCGACCTCGAGCGGGAGGTCTGGGAGCGTTGTTCGGTGTTCGCCGGTCCGTTCGAGCTGCCGGCCGTCGACGGGCCCGCCGACGTCCTGGACGCGGTGGACGGCCTGGTCGACAAGTCGGTGCTGCTGCGCGTCGAGGGCGCGGCCGGCGTCCGCTACAAGATGCTGAACGCCCTGCGTGAGTTCGGTCAGGAACGGCTGGCCGAGACCGGCGTGGCGGACGTCGCGGCCCGGCGGCACCGCGACTACCACGCCCGGCTCCTGGAGCAAGCGGGCGCCGAGTGGCTGGGTCCCCGGCGCGACGACTGGTTCGCGCGGCTGTCCGCCGGCCACGCCGACATCCGCGCGGCGCTGTCGTGGTCACTGCGTACCGGCGGGGAAGCCGTGATCGCGTTGCGGATGGCGACGAGCATGCTCGAATACTGGCTGGCCCGCGGTGCCGTGTGGGAGGTCCGGGAGTGGACGGACCGGGCGCTCGCGGCCATGCCCGCCGAGGCCGCGGGCCGCTCCCGGGGGCAAGCCGTCGCCGCGCTGTGCTCGGCGTTGCACGCGGACCTGCCCGGAGCGCGACAGCGGCTGGCGCGGGCCGAGGCCGTCCGCGACGAAGACGCGGCGCCCTACCTCTGCCACGCGCGGGCGTTCGTCGCGATGCTCGCGGTCGAGCCGCACGCCATCGAGCACGCGGCCGAAGCCGTCCGGCTGTTCGAGGCGCGCGGCCAGGTCCGGCAGCAGCTGCACCCGATGTTCATCCAGGGCGTGTCGATGGCCTACCGCGGCGACCTCGCGGGTGCGCGACGGCTGCTCGAAGGCATGCGGCGATTGTGCGAAGCGGCGCAGGACGATTCCTACCGCTCGATGGCGTTGTTCGGCCTGGGCGTGGTGGAAGTCTGCTACGGCGGTGACCTCGGCACCGGGGAACGCGCGATCCGCGACGCGCTGGACATCGATCTGCGCGGCCCCGATCTGCTCTCCGCGGCGTACCGGGTGGACGGCTTGGCGTGGGTCTCGGCCCGGCGCGGGGACTGGAGGCGGGCGGCCCGGCTGTTCGGCGCGGCGGCGGCGTTGTGGGACCAGTGCGGATCCGAGCCCGACGTGGCCGTCGCCCTGCCGCACCGGGAAGCGGTGAAGGCCGCCCGCGGTGCGCTCGGTGACGCGCGGTTCGAGGAGCTGTCCGGCGAAGGGCACCGGGCGAACCTGCACGACGTGCTGGCCACCGAGCGCCCGCCGACCGGCGGAGTCGTGGTGCTGCCGCCGTTGACCCGGCGGGAGTCCGAGATCGCCGGGCTCGTCGCGAACGGACTGACCAACCGGGAGATCGCCGTGCACCTGGTCATCTCGCGGCGGACCGCGGAAACCCACCTCGAGCACATCTTCACCAAGCTGCGGCTGGGCAACCGGACCCAGGTCGCGATCTGGGTGAACGAGCAGCTCCGCCACGACGACGACCTCCGAAGTGGACAGTAGGACGACGACCGCAGGCACCCGGCTGCCTCTTTCCCGATTCAGCCCGTCCGGCTACAGTGCTGGACTGATGGGAGCGCTCCCAGCACTTTCGTTCCGGCGATCCGTTCGAAGGAGAAAGTGCATGCGAAGCAGGACAGTGACAGCCGGCGCGCTCGCCGCGCTGGCCGTGACCGGGGTCGTCGCCACGACCACGTGGGCGGGTGCGCAGGCGGCGGGCTCCGCGTTCTACACCGACCCCGGCACCAACGCGGCCAAGTGGGTCGCGGCCAACGCCGGCGACTCGCGCGCCGCGGTCATCCGCGACCGCGTGGCCGCGGTGCCGCAGGCGAGGTGGTTCACCACCACGAACACCTCGGCGGTGCGCGGCGAGGTCGACGCCTACACCGGGGCCGCGGCGGCCGCCGGGAAGATCCCGATCCTGGTCGTCTACGACATCCCCAACCGCGACTGCGGCGGCGCCAGTGGCGGCGGCGCGCCGTCGCACGACGCCTACCGGGCGTGGATCGACCAGGTGGCGGCCGGCCTGGCCGGGCGCCCCGCGGCGATCGTGCTCGAACCCGACGTGCTCGCGCTCATGACCAGCTGCCAGAGCGGCGACCAGCAGAGCCAGACGACCGCGTCGATCGCGTACGCGGGCAAGCGGCTCAAGGCCGGCTCGTCCCAGGCGAAGGTGTACTTCGACATCGGCCACTCCGCCTGGCTCTCCCCCGGCGACGCCGCGGCGCGGCTGCGGGCCGCGGACGTGTCCAACAGCGCCGACGGCATCTCGACCAACGTGTCCAACTACCGCGCGACCGGCGACGAGGTCGCCTACGACAAGGCGGTCCTGGACCAGGTCGGCGACTCGCGGCTGAAGGCCGTGGTCGACACGAGCCGCAACGGCAACGGGCCGCAGGGCAGCGAGTGGTGCGACCCCGCCGGCCGCGCGATCGGCACCCCGAGCACCGACCAGACCGGCGACAGCCGGATCGCCGCCTTCCTCTGGGTCAAGCCGCCGGGTGAGGCCGACGGCTGCCTCGCCACGGCCGGCCAGTTCGTCCCGCAGCGGGCCTACGACCTCGCCGTCGCGGCCGGCCCGGTGCCGACCACCACCCCCACCACTCCCACCACTCCGACGACTCCGACGACGCCCACCACCACGACCCCGCAGCCCTCCGGCGGCTGCAAGGTCACACACCGGGTGGTCAGCACGTGGTCGACGGGGTACACCGGCGAGATCGTCATCGAGAACCGCGGGACGTCGGTCGACCACTGGACGCTCACCTTCTCCGCCCCGGGCGTGACCGTCAGCCAAGGCTGGAACGGAACCTGGACCGACACCGGCGACGTCGTCCAGGTCGCCAACGCGGCGTGGAACGGAACGCTGGGCACGGGCGCCACCGCCACGATCGGCTACAACGCGAACTACACCGGCAGCGCACCGCCCTTCGGGTCGCCGACGTTGAACGGCGCCTCCTGCGCCTGAGTTCCCCCGCTCGAACCCCCTCCGGGGCCGATCGTCCCGGAGGGGGTTCTCGCGCGCCGTAGCGCCCGGGCGCGGTCTCCGGTATTCTCGCGAAACTTTCGGAATCCGGCTCGGCAAAAGGACATCCGGACCCCGCGCGCATGTAACTTTCACGACGGTTTCGTCCTTTGTGGACACAAGATCGCACCCCTGAGGTGCGCCGCCACCCGGACCGGCGGCCGGCTTCCCGGAACCCCGGCCGCACCGATTGACAACCGTCGACGCGGAAGCTCAGGCTGTCCCGCGGATGTTAGCGATAACAGTCAGGCAGCTGACCGGGAGAAGGTCGACATGAACAGACGAAGCACGAGCCGCAGGATCGCTGCGCTCGCCGCCGCGGTGACGGTCACGGCGGCGGTGGTGACCGCGGTGACGCTGGGGGCGGGGCCGGCCTTGGCCGACTCCACCGGCGCCCTGCACGGCGTCGGTTCCGGCCGGTGCCTGGACGTCCCCAACGCCAACCAGACCGACGGCACCACCCTGCAGATCTACGACTGCTCGGGCGGC
Organism: Amycolatopsis sp. FBCC-B4732; assembly: GCF_023008405.1. NCBI lineage: Bacteria > Bacillati > Actinomycetota > Actinomycetes > Pseudonocardiales > Pseudonocardiaceae > Amycolatopsis > Amycolatopsis sp. FBCC-B4732. The sequence goes on along the minus strand of NZ_CP095376.1, from coordinate 2,226,175 downwards.
GCGGGCCAGCAGTGGACGTCGACGGCCGCCGGCCTGCTGACGGTGTTCGGCTCCAAGTGCCTCGACGTCCCCGGCGGCGCGACCGCCGGCACCCGCGTGCAGATCTGGACGTGCCACGGCGGCGCCAACCAGCAGTGGCGGCTCAACTCCGACGGCACGATCGTCGGCGTGCAGTCCGGGCTCTGCCTGGACGTCACGGGGGCCGGCACGGCCAACGGCACCGCGGTCACGGTGTGGACGTGCCACGGCGGCAGCAACCAGAAGTGGACGGGCCTCTCGACCACCCCGACGACCCCGACCACCCCCGGCGGCACCTGCTCGCTCCCGTCGACCTACCGCTGGTCCTCGTCCGGCGTGCTGGCGACACCCAAGAACGGGTGGGTCTCGCTGAAGGACTTCACCAACGTCGTCTACAACGGCAAGCACCTCGTCTACGCGTCGAACGTCTCGGGCTCGACCTACGGCTCGATGGCCTTCACGCCGTTCACGAACTGGTCCGACATGGCCTCGGCCGGCCAGACCGGGATGAACCAGAGCACCGTGGCACCCACGCTGTTCTACTTCGCGCCGAAGAACATCTGGGTGCTCGCCTACCAGTGGGGTGCCTGGCCGTTCATCTACCGGACGTCGAGCGACCCCACCAACCCCAACGGCTGGTCGTCGCCGCAGCCGCTGTTCACCGGCAGCATCTCCGGCTCCGGCACCGGCCCGATCGACCAGACCCTGATCGCCGACGGCTCGAACATGTACCTGTTCTTCGCCGGTGACAACGGCAAGATCTACCGGGCCAGCATGCCGATCGGCAACTTCCCCGGCAGCTTCGGCGCGAACTACACGACCGTCATGAGCGACTCGACGAACAACCTCTTCGAAGCGGTCGAGGTCTACAAGGTCCAGGGCCAGAACCAGTACCTGATGATCGTCGAGGCGATCGGGGCGAACGGCCGCTACTTCCGTTCCTTCACCGCCAGCAGCCTCGGCGGTTCGTGGACCCCGCAGGCCGCGAGCGAGAGCAACCCGTTCGCCGGCAAGGCCAACAGCGGCGCCTCCTGGACCAACGACATCAGCCACGGTGACCTCGTCCGCACCAACCCCGACCAGACCAAGACCATCGACCCCTGCAACCTCCAGCTCCTCTACCAGGGCAAGTCCCCCAACGCGAGCGGCCCGTACGACCAGCTCCCGTGGCGGCCGGGCCTCCTGACGCTGCAGCGCTAGCGTCCCGGGCAAGCGCCCCAATGAGGTTTTCTCAGTAAGACTGGGGCTGGACAGGTGCGTGCTGCCCTGAGACGAGGCGTGGGGCCCCTGGTAGGACTGGATTTGCGAAGATCAAGTCCGAGGTTCCAGAGGCCCCACGTGATCAATTATGGCGCCACGCTCGATGTGTCAGGTGACCTGGTCTGGTTCGTCGCCGGTGTCCTGCGGGCGGAACGGCTACGGCGCGGCACGCGCCGGGGCCGGCGGGCGCTGACCCCCTACCGGCACGCGGTGCTGGTACTGCGATGGTTCCGCGACGCCATCCCGGTGCACCGGCTGGCCACCGACCACCGCATCAGCATCGCCACTGCCTACCGCTACCTGCACGAAGCCATCACCGCCCTGGCTGCCCAGGCCCCGGACCTGCACCAGGTCCTGGCGCAACGCCGCGATACCGGCGATACACACGTGGTCCTGGACGGCTCCCTGTTCACCTGTGACCGGGTCGCGGCGACCACCACCAAAACCAAAGGCCGCAACCGTGGGGCCACGGTGCATCTGTGGTACTCGGGCAAGCACCGCACCTTCGGCGGAAACATCCAGTTCCTGGCCAGCCCCGGCGGGTTCCCGCTCTGGACCTCGCCGGTGCTGCCCGGCTCCCGCAACGACCTCTCCGCCGCCCGCGACCTCGGCATCGCCGGCGCGTTGACCGCCGCCGCAGCCGTAGGCCTGCCGACACTGGCCGATAAGGCCTACCACTCAGCCGGCATCGGAATCCATACCCCGTTCAAGAAAGCCGCAGGTCAACCACCCCTCGGCACCCGCCAGCGGGTCCACAACCTGCTCCACAGCCGACTCCGCGCTCTCGGCGAACGTGCCATGGCCATCCTCAAAACCCGCTGGCGAGCACTCCAGCACATCAGCCTCTGCCCCCACCGCATCGGCGCCATCGTCCAAGCAGCCCTCGTCCTCACCCACCACGAACACCACGGACGCTACTGAGAAAACCTCAATGTGGCGTTGGGTGCGTCTGACGCACCGAACGCCACATTGGGGTTGTTCGGGCCCGGCCGTCGGACGACCTGCGGCAAGCGGCGCTAGCCGGCCGCGGGGTACATCCGGTTGAACCGCGGCGGTGTGTAGGGCAGGTAGCGCCCTGGCACGCCGTCCGCGGCGGTCGCCAGCTCGTTCATCGTCCGGGGTGCCGTGTCGGGCCAGTGGCCCGTGCGCAGCCGGGTCAGCGTCCGGTCGATCGCCGCCTGCTGCTCGCCGGTCGTGTACGTGCAGTGGCCGGCCGTCCGGACGTACGTCTGGCGGAGCAGGGACGGCCGGCGGGCCAAGGCGCCGTAGGACTCCTGCTGGGCCACGGTCGAGATCTGGTCGCCGGTGCCGTTCACGGTGAGGACCGGGATCCGCAGGTCGCCGGTGAACACGATGCCCCGCTCGAGGTAGCGGACCGCCGCCGGGTCGGCGGACACGCGGGGTTCGGCGGCGAGCCGGCCGAGGTCGGCGCGCAGGTCGAGCCCCGCGCGTTCGTACAACCGCCGCACGGTGTCCCGCTGCTCCGGGGCCGCCGTCGTGAGCTGACGCGCGTAGTCGACCCCCGTGTTCCACGACGGGTTCCCGCCCGCCAGCTGCTCGATCGCCCGCCGGCTGCTCACCGCCTGCCCGACGTAGGGCAGCGGCCCGCCCGCCAGCGCCAGGAACATCCCCTCCTCGACGCCGTCGGCGGTGGTCGGCACCGGGGTCGTCGTGCCGTCGGGGGCCAGGCCCCAGCCCGGCAGCTGGCCGATCGCCGCCGCGAGCGCGATGCGCGCCTTGCCCGCCGGGGTCGCCTGCGCCGCGGTCACCGCCGAAATCCACTGCTGCTGGGTGCCGGGGACGTCGGCGGGGATGCCGGTCACCGGGAGCGCCGTGTTCCGGAACAGCAGCGTCTTGAGCGTGAAGACGGTGTCCAGCTTCTGGTTCCACTGCCCCACCGCGCCGCCGAGGCCGCCGCACATCGGCACGGCCGCGTCGAACCGGCCGGGGTACACCTGCGCGACGCCGGCGGCGACCATCCCGCCCATCGAGCGGCCTTCGGCGATCGCGTACCGGGCGGGGCCGAACGCGGTCTCGAAGCGGCCGAGCGCCGCCGCCTGGTTGTCGATGGCCCGCGCGATGTTCCAGCCGGTGACCGTGCGGGTGGTGCCGCCCACGGCGTAGCCGCGTTCCAGGAGGCTCGCGGTGAGCGCGCTCGACAGCCCGCCCGCGGCGAAGTCCAGGTCGACCAGCACGGCGCCGTTCCACCGCGCGGGTTTGGCGAAGCTGTACGGCGTGCCGTCGCTCAGCTGCCCGCCGACGCACGTCGCCGAGCCCACGCAGGGTTCCGCCGCGTGGGCGGTGGCGGGAAGTGCGGCGGCGGCGACCACGGCCGCGGCCAGCAGGGTGATCCTGGTGCCCATGAAACACTCCTGTCCTTTTCGGACGGTCAGGTCAGTCCGTCGAGCCACGCGGTCATCCGCGCGGTCAGCTCGGCTCCGGTGCGGGCGTCGACGTTGTCCGCGGGCAGTTCCAGCACCGGGATGCCCGCCGCCCGCAGCGCCCGGGTCGTGAAGTAGCTGCCGCGGGCGTCGTCGGAGACCAGGTGGACCACGCCGTCGACGCCGTGGTGGCGGGCTTCCTTGACGTACCACTCCGCCGACCACGGCGGGGTGTAGAGCTGGTCGCCGAAGGCGGCGAACCGGGCGGCCAGCGCGCGCAGCGGGTCGTCGCCGTAGCGCAGGTAGCCGTCCGCGGCGATGGCCAGGTACATCGACCACACGAAGACCGCGCCGTGCGACTCCTGGAACCGCCGGTAGAAGTCGAGGTCGAACCACAGCCCGCGGCCGACCCACATCAGCCGCAGCCGCTCGTCCGGGCACGCCGCGACGCCGGCGTCGATCCGGTCGCGCACCTCGTCGTGGAACGCCCGCGCGGCGTCGCGCGCCCACTCCGTGCCGCGGTGCCACTGGGGCACCATGACGCTCGGGATGCCGTCGGTGACGGCGATCGGGCACGGCCGGGCGGCCGCGATGAGGTCGCGGGTGCGGCGGTTCCACTCCTGCTGCTCGTTGACCAGCGCCAGGACTTCACGGAACCGCGTCTCGGAGAACACCCGGCCGGTGGTCTGCTCCAAGAAGCGGATCAGCCCGGTCAGCTCGCCGGTCAGCAGGTCGAGGCGGTCGCTGCCGATGGCCTCCTCCCAGCGGTGCGGCATCAGCTCCCACCACCGCTGCGGGACCTCGTTCTCCGCCGCGCTTTCCAGGGCGTAGTAGGTGACCCCGGGCTGCGCGTCCCAGACGTCGAAGATCTTGCGGGACGCGTCCCCGGTCGTCTCGCCGAGCACTATCGACGGCTTCGGCAGCCCGCCCCACGGCGCCTGGCCGGGATCGGTCTCGAACGCCGACGCCAGCGACGTGGCGCTGTACTGCTCGATGTAGTCGGGGTAGCCGCGCTCGCGCAGCAGGCCGAGGTAGCGCTGGGTCTGGCGTTTCGCCGCGACGATCGAGGCCCACCACTGGTTGACCACGTACGGGATGCCCATCGCGCGGAAGATCTCCTGCGGCGCGTCCGCGTTGACCAGGGCCAAGGGCCCCTCGGCGGCGCGCACTTGGGCGAACCACTCGCGCTGGTGGGCGGTCGCGGTGGTCGCCGACGTCAGCCGGGCGCTCATGCCGCCGCACCCAGCGCCGCCAGCGCGTCGCCGGTCAGTTCGCCGTAGGGCTGACGCTCGGCCAGGACCGCGGGCAGTCCCGTCGCGGCCCGCTGTTCCGGGAAGTCCCACGGCGGTGCGTCGTCGTGCACGCGCGCGTAGGACAACAGCACCTCCGCACCGCAAGCGCGGGCGGCCGCGGCGGTGTGCGCCGCCCGCTGCCGGATGGACGCGCGCGGGGCGGCCGGACCGTTGTGCTGGTAGCGCTCGGCCAGCGCGAGTTCCGTCGGCGCCGCGCAGGTCCGGGCGAAGAGCAGCTCGCCCCAGTCGTGGTCCTCCCCCACGATGAGAAACCCGTTGCGCTCCATCGTTTCGTAAACGGCAGGGCTGTCGTGGGAGCTGCCGGTGAGGAACACCCGCACCCCCTCGGCCTCGGGCCCTTCGACGGCCGGCTCGCGTTCGACGAGCGCGATGGCCTCGGCGACCGGCACCGCGGTGGTCGCCGCGACGACCTCGAGGAACCGGGTGCCGCTCAGGCGGTTCGCCCGGCGGTGGGCGGCGAGCCGGCTGAGCGACCGGCGCAGGGTGTCGTGCGCGGTGATGGCCGCGGCGAGGTCGTCGTCGCCGATCGGCCGCCAGCGGCCCAGCCACTCGCGCAGCTGCGCGATCTTCGCGTGGACGTACCGGGTGGTCGTGTGGTGCGGCAGGTGCAGCACGTCGACCAGGCGCACCGGCGGCAGCCCCAGCGCCGGCTCGATCCGGTGCAGCTCCCGCAAGGCGTAGAACAGGCGCAACGACGCTTCGCAGTCGCGGGAGACGACGATGGCTTCGAGCGGCCCGTAGTCCCCGCCGAGGATCCGCGTCAGGATCGACCGGGCGACCGGGTCCACGCCGCGGCCGAGGTAGCGGTCGCCGAGCGCGCTGTCTTCGCCCGGCTTCCCGGTCAGCCGCAGCGGCCGCAGGCCGGCCGCGGTGATCAGCTCGACCGGGACGTCGGCGCCGACGTACCCGACGGCGCTCAAATCACGGCCTCCGCGGCCAGGTCCGCCAGCTGCTGTTCGGTGTAGCCGAGCAGCTCGCGGTAGACGTGCTCGTTGTGCTCCCCCAGCCCCGGCGCCGGCCGGTCCAGCGAAACGCGGGCGGCGGAGAACCGGATCGGCACGCCGGTCCCGGCCAGGTCGGCGACGTCGCCGTGGCGCGGGTGCCGCAGCGGCACGACCTCCTCGCGCGCCAGCACCAGCGGGTCGCGGACGGCGTCGCGCGGCTCGCGGACCTCGGCGGCCGGCACGCCTTCGGCGGTGAACGCGGCGAGGATCTCGGCCAGCGGCCGCACCCTGCACCACTCGCGGATGAGGTCGTGGAGCTCGTCGGCGGCGCCGACGCGCTGGTCGCGCGTGCGGTAGCGGTCGTCCTCGGCCAGCTCGGGCCGGCCGATCGCGCGGAGCACGCCGTGGGCGAACGCGTCGGTCGGCGCGCACAGCGCGAGGTGACCGTCCAGCGCCGGCAGGATCCCGAACGGCGCCAGCCGCGGCACCATCGAGCCGGTGCGCTGGGGCAGGCCGACCGCTTCGAAGGCGTCGAACGGCTCGCACGCGACCAGCGAGGTCAGCGCGCCGAGCATCGACACGTCGACATGCTGACCCTCGCCGGTGTGTTCGGCCTGCAGCAGCGCCGACACCGTGCCGACCACGGCGAACAGCGGCGCCAGCAGGTCGCCGATCGGCAGGCCGAACCGGACCGGGCCTTCGTCGGGCTCGCCCGCGGTCATCATCACGCCGCTCAGCGCCTGGATGATCGAGTCCATCGCCTTGCCGGAGCCCGGGCCGCCCTGGGCGCCGAACCCGCTGATCGAGGTGTAGACGAGCCGGGGGTTGACCTCCCGGACGTGGGCGTAGGAGATGCCGAGCCGGTCGGTGACGCCCGGGCTGTAGTTCTCGACGAGGACGTCGGCGTCGCGGACGAGGTCGGTGAACACCGCGTGCGACCGCGGGTTCTTCAGGTCGAGGGTGACGCTGAGCTTGTTGCGGCCGCGCAGCAGCATCGACACCGACAGGTCGTCGTCGTGCCGCCGGGCGAGGTTGAGCCCGTCCCGGCCGACGTAGGGCGCGTTGTTGCGGGAGGAGTCCCCGCCGGTGGCCGGGTTCTCGACCTTGATCACGGTCGCCCCGAGCCCGGCGAGCAGCAGCGTCGCGTACGGCCCGGCGAGCGCGGTGGTCAGGTCGACGACGGTGCGGCCGGCCAGTGGCTGGTCGGTCATGAAGGAGCCCCCTCGGAGAGATCGACGAGCACTTCGGTGCCGTGCGGGGTGAACCGGCCGTTGAGCCGGGCCCCGCGGGTGATGTCCTCGACGTACTGGGTCACGGCCTCGCCTCGCGCGGTACCGCCGACCGGCACCGGACGGCCGTGGTCGTCGATCCAGCACGGGACGAAACCGGCTTCACGCAACCCGGTTCCGTCGAAGCGGCAGAAGGCGATGGCGGTGTTGCGGCTTTCGGGGTGGAACGGGAAGAACGGCATGGCGGGGTCCGGCGCGAAGCCGTAGAGCTCGGTCCGCCGCTCGGCCCACGCGCGCAGCTCGTCCGCGCCCACGCCGGCTCCCGGCGTGAGGGCGTGGGTGACGGTGACGAAGTTGCCCAGCCCGTGGAAGATCGGCCGCCCTCGGTGGACCTCGATGCCGCGCATGATGTGCGGGTGGTGGGAGAACACGGCGTCCGCCCCGGCGTCGACCGCCGCGCGGGCGACCGGGCCTTCGTACATCGCGACCGTGACCGGGGTGTGCCCGACGCCCTTGTGCAGCGACACGAGCACGACGTCGGCCTCGGCACGCAGGGCGCGCACGTCTTCGGCCATCGCCTCGAGGCTGTCGGGGTCGGCGAAGGTGTAGATCTTCGGCGGCCCGCCGGGGCTCGCGTGGTCGAGCTCGTAGTGGGTGAGGACGTGGACGTACGCGCAGCCGGGCTTGCGGGAGGTCGCCCACGAGTCGCGCGGGCCGACGCAGTTGTAGGACAGCACGCCGATGCGCAGCCCCCCGCGCTCAACGATCGCCGGGCGGCGGGCCTGCGCGAGGTCCGGCCCGGCCCCGGCCGTCACCATCCCCGCCGCGCGGGAGTAGGCGATGGTGTCGGCCAGCCCGCCGTCCCCGGCGTCGCAGACGTGGTTGCCCGCGAGGGTGACGACGGCGAAGCCCGCATCGGCCACCGCTTTCAGCGCCTCCGGGTCCGACGGGGGCGCCGGGACGTCGGTGCTGCGCGAGACCGCCGTGGTCGAGTGCGGCACCTCGACGTGCCCGATGGCCAGGTCCATCCCCCGCAGCACCGGCGCGGCCGGGGCGAGGAACGATTCCGGGTCCGGCTCGTCCAGGATGAGGTCGCCGACGGCGCCGACAGTGATCACGAAACACCCTCCTTTTCGGACAGATGACGGGACAGGAAGGCCCGCAGCCGCTCGGTCCGCGGCCGCGCGAACAGCTCACCCGGCGGCCCTTCCTCGACGATCCGGCCCGCTTCCATGAACACGCACCGGTCGGCCACCTCGCGGGCGAAAGCCATTTCGTGGGTGACCACGACCATCGTCGTGCCCGCCGCGGCGAGGTTCCGCAGGACGGCCAGGACCTCGTCGACGAGTTCCGGGTCGAGAGCGCTGGTGGGCTCGTCGAACAGCATGATCCGCGGCCGGACCAGCACGGCCCTGGCGATGGCGACCCGCTGCTGCTGCCCGCCCGAGAGCTGCCGCGGGTAGTGGTCCTCGCGCCCGGCCAGCCCGATGCGCTCCAGCAGCTCACGGGCCTCCCGCTCCACAGTGGACCGATCGCGCCCGTGGACGTGGATCGCCGCGTCGGTCACGTTGCGCAGCACGGTGAACTGCGGGAACAGGTTGAACTGCTGGAAGACCATGCTCATCCGGCGGCGCTGGGCGGCGATCCGCCGCTCGGTCAGTGGGCGCAGGCCACCCGGGGAGCGCCGGTGGCCGAGCAGTTCGCCGTCGAGGTACATCGCCCCGCCGTCGATCGGCTCCAGCTGGTGGGCGCAGCGGACGAGCGTCGACTTGCCGGAGCCCGACGGCCCGATCACCACGACCGACTCGCCCTCGTGCACGTCGAGACTGACGCCCGCGAGCGCGGTCACCGGGCCGAACTCCTTGCGGACGTCGCTGATCCGCAGCACGGGGGCGGTCATCGGACGTCCCGGTGGCCGCGGGAGAACCGGCGCTCCAGCCGGCGCTGCCCGGCGGTCAGGACGGTGACCACGACCAGGTACCAGAAGCAGGCGACCAGCAGCATCGGCACGATCTCGTAGGTGCGGTTGTAGATCACCTGCACCGAGTGGAGCAGGTCCGACATCGCGATGACCGACACCAGCGCGGTGCCCTTGAGGACGTTGATGAACTGGCTGCCCGCGGGCGGGATGATCACGCGCATCGCCTGCGGGAGCACGATCCGCAGCAGCGTCTGGCCCGGCGGGTAGCCCATCGCGCGGGCCGCGTCGCGCTGGCCGGGGTCGACCGACGACACCCCGGCGCGGAAGATCTCCGCCAGGTAGGCCGATTCGACCAGCGACAGGCCGAGCACCGCGGCTGTCAGCGGCGTGATGACGCTGTTGGCGTCCCACGTGCCGAACACCGGGCCGAACGGGATGCCGATCGAGAGCTTCGGCAGCAGGTAGGCGAGGTTGAACCAGAAGATCAGCTGCACCAGCGGCGGGATCCCGCGGAAGAGGCCCACCCACAGCGTCGCCACCCAGCGGGCGGGCCCGAACCCGCTCAGCTGCATCGCCGCGACCACACCACCGGCCAGCGAGCCGAGCACCATCGCCGCGACCGCGAGCAGCACCGTGGTGCCCAGGCCGGCCATGACGCTCTTCTCGAAGAGGTACTTCACCACGACGTCCCACTGGAACCGGGAGTTGCCGGCCAGGAAGACGACCAGCTGCGCGAGCAGCACGGCCAGCACGAGCACGAACAGCCAGCGCAGCGGGCGGAACCGGCCGCGGGCGGCGGCGACGTCGTCGGGGGGCGCCGTCGTTTCCTCCACTGTGGACACCGCGGTCATTTCGCCGACGCCGCGTCGAAGACCGGCTGCGGGACGGTGACGTCGTCGAGGCCCCACTGGTGCATGATCCGCGTGTAGGTTCCGTTGCGGAAGAGTTCCTCGAAGGCTTTCTGCAGCACCGGTCCGAGCTTGCCCGCCTTCGGCGTGTACAGCGCGAGGTTGTCCTTCGTGGCGCCCTGCTCCTCGGTCTGGGTCACGTACTCGTACTGCCCCTTCTGCTGGGTGGTCACGTCGATCGCGGCCGCCTGGGTCATCCCGGCGGCCTCGGCGCGGCCGGACTTCGCGGCCAGCAGCGTGGCGTTCGTGTCGTCGAGCCCGACCACCTGCACGGCCGGCTTCCGCGCGCCTTCGCAGAACTTCGACAGCTTGGCGAGCTGGTCCTCCACGACACTGGCGGTGACCACGGCGACGCGCTTGCCGCACAGGTCGGCGGCCTGCTTGATGCCCGCCGCGGAGCCTTCGGGGATCACGTAGGAGGTCCGCGTGGTCATCCACGTGACGGTGTCGAACTGCTTCTCGCGTTCGGCGGTGGCCTTCACCGGCCCGTTGAAGGCTTCGTAGCGGCCGCTGAGCATGCCCTGCAGCGCGGCCGGGAGCCCGCTGACGATGGTGGTTTCCGTGCGCACGCCCAGGAGCTGGCCGAGCGCCTGCTGGAAGTCGTGGTCGATGCCGGTGACGGTCTTCCCGTCCGGGCCGACGGTGCGGTACGGCGGGTGGGAGTCGCCGGCGAACCGGAGGACGCCCGAGTCCTTGACCGCCTGGGGCAGCTGGTCGTGCAACGCGGTGTCGGCGGTCAGCGCGGCGGCCGTGGGCGCCGGGGCCGCGCCGTCCTCGACCGTGCAGCCGGCCAGGACGAGCCCGGCGGCGACCGCGGCGAGCGAGCTTCGACGCCATTGACGAAGAGAGGAGCCCATGTCGTTTCTTCCTGAGGAAGGCCACCCGGAGCAGGCGGCGCGGGAACCCGAGGGATCAATTGGTTGCTATCTGGGCGCCGATCGTCGCATGATGTGTCGCGTGATTCAACCCCCTCGGAGCGGCCACCCGGACGGCACTGCCACCATGGACACCCGCGGCGGGCACTCCCGGCCGGCCGCCGACCCGAACCCGGAAGAGGCACGCGCGCGATGACAGCGACGCCCTCGGGGCCGCTGCCCCGCTCCCAGCAGGGAGCCGAGCCCCAGCTGCTGCTGACGTCCCTGCTCGGCGACTTCTGGTACTGGCGCGACGAGCACATCCCCTCGGCCGCGCTGGTGCAGCTGCTCGGCGAGTTCGACATCAGCCCGGCGAGCGCGCGGGCGGCGATCCGCCGGCTCGCCGCCCGCGGCCTGCTCACGGTGTCGCGCAGCGGGCGGACGACGGCGTACGGCATCCCCGCGCGCACGTCCGAGGTGATCATCGAGCGCACGCACCGGATGCTGACCTTCGGCACGAGCGCACCCGCGTGGGACGGGCAGTGGACGGTGGTCACGTTCTCGGTGCCGGAGCAGGAGCGGGGGCTGCGCACGGCGTTGCGGTCGCGGCTGCGGGTGCTGCGGTTCGCCGCCCTCTACGACGGGGTGTGGGTCAGCCCGCACGACCTGGCCGAACCCGCGCTCACCGCGCTGCGCGAACTCGACCTCCGCAGCGCGACGGTCTTCCGCGCCACCGAGGTCCCCGGTTCGGGCGCGGCGGTCGCGGCGTTCGACCTCGAGCCGCTCGCCCGGGAGTACGACGGGTTCGTCGAGCGCTACGAGCAGGTGCTCACCGGCTTGGACGCCGGCCTGATCAGCCCGGCGCAGGCATTGCACACCCGTACCGAACTGCGCGTGGACTGGCGGCGCTTCCCCGAGACCGACCCGGACCTGCCCGCCGAGCTGCTGCCCGCCGGCTGGGCGCGCGACCGGGCCCAGAAGGTGTTCCTGCAGATCTACGACCGCCTCGGCCCGCTGGCCGAGCTCCGGTTCCGGCAGGTGCTCGCGGCCACCGACCCCGAACTGGCCGAGCTGGCCACCCACCACGACTCCGTCAAGGTGGCCGCGTTGTTCGCCGGCCTGGGCGACCGCCACCCGGCCGGCGACACCCCGTTCGAGCAGGCCGCCGAGGCTCGCCGCCTGGACGACGCGCGGCACCGCTGAGGCGGCACTTCCCCCGCCGAGCGCACGCGCACCTGCCCGGGCTCCGGCCTCGAAAGTCGATCGAAAGTCTTTGCGACACGGCGAGACGCCGTGTTCTTCTGCTTGCGGTAAGTGACTTCATCGCGTGCCGGCAAGGAGACCACGGATGGCAAGAACTTCGGCGGGACCGCACAGCAAATGGTGGCGATCGCCCGCCACCCGGGCATTGGCGGGAGTGGCCACCGTCGCCGCGACGGCCGCCGTCCTGGTGACCGCTCCCGGCGCCGACGCCGCGGCCAGTACCCTCGGCGCCGCGGCCGCGCAGTCGGGCCGGTACTTCGGCACCGCGATCGCCGCGAGCAAGCTCGGGAACTCGGCCTACACCACGATCGCCGCGCGCGAGTTCAACATGGTGACGCCCGAAAACGAGATGAAGCCCGACGCGACCGAGCCCAACCAGAACCAGTTCAACTTCTCCTCCGGCGACCAGATCTACAACTGGGCGGTCGGCCACGGCGCCAAGGTCCGCGGGCACACCCTCGCCTGGCACGCCCAGCAGCCGGGCTGGATGCAGAACATGGGCGGCAGTTCACTCCGCAACGCGATGATCAACCACATCCAGAAGGTGATGGCCCACTACCAAGGGAAACTCGCGTACTGGGACGTCGTCAACGAAGCCTTCAACGAAGACGGCAGCCGCCGCTCGTCGAACCTGCAGAGCACCGGCAACGACTGGATCGAGGTCGCCTTCAAGACCGCGCGCGCGGCCGACCCGTCGACCAAGCTCTGCTACAACGACTACAACATCGACAACTGGAACTACGGCAAGACCCAGGGCGTCTACAACATGGTGCGGGACTTCAAGTCCCGCGGCGTCCCGATCGACTGCGTCGGCCTGCAGGCCCACTTCACCGGCGGCAGCTCGGTCCCGAGCAACCTCCAGACCACGATCTCCAGCTTCGCCGCGCTCGGCGTCGACGTGGCGCTGACCGAAGTCGACGTCACGAACTCGTCGACCTCGCAGTACGCCGCGCTGACCCAGGCGTGCATGAACGTCGCGCGGTGCGTCGGCATCACCGTGTGGGGTGTGCGCGACAGCGATTCCTGGCGCTCGAATGAAAGCCCGCTGCTGTTCGACGGCAACGGGAACAAGAAAGCCGCGTACAACTCGGTGCTGAACGTCCTCAACTCCGGCGGGGGCACGACCACGACCCCCACCACCACACCGACGGATCCCACGACGACACCGACGACACCGACCACACCGGGCGGGGGCAGTTGCACCGCTTCGCTGTCGGCGGGGCAGTCGTGGAGCGACCGGTACAACCTCAACGTCTCGGTCAGCGGCGCCAGTTCGTGGACGGTCACCATGACCGTGCCGAGCCCGGCGAGGATCAGCGCCACCTGGAACATCAACGCCACGTGGCCCAGCAGCCAGGTCCTCGTCGCGACACCCAACGGCAACGGCAACAACTGGGGTGTCACCATCCAGCACAACGGGAACTGGAACTGGCCGAGCGTCAGCTGCAGCAGTTCCTGAGCTTTCTGTCCCCCGGGCGAGCTACACCCGTTGCTCGCTCCGGGGTGACGTTTTCCCTTGCCGGTGCTCGCTAATTTCGCCCCCATGAGGAAAACACGACTGGCCGCGGCGTTCGCGGTCACCACACTGGCCGTTTCCGGGGTGGCCGCCTGCGACAGCGCGGACGACGAAGACCACCCGGCGGCCGCGGCGCTCGCGTGGGGGCCGTGCCCGGCGGCGGCGCCGGGCACGGCCCGCGATCCCCGGCTCACCTGCGCGAAGGTGAAGGTCCCGCTCGACTACGGCCGGCCGGACGGCACGGCGATCGAGGTCGTCGTCTCCCGGCTGGGCGCCACCGATCCCGCGAAGCGGCACGGCGTCCTGCTGCTGAATCCGGGTGGTCCGGCGCTGCCGGGTCTCGACACCCCCGGCGCGATGGCGCCGACGCTGCCGAAGTCCGTCCTCGACGGCTACGACCTGATCGGCTTCGACCCGCGTGGCGTCGGCACCAGCACCCCGCAGACCTGCGGCCTCGAAAACCCCAGCGTCGCCGCGCTGTTCCCCTACCCGGCCGCCGACGGCTCGATCGACGCGAACGTCGAGGCCGCCCGCGCCACGGCCGGGAAGTGCGCCGCCAAGGCCGGGGAGAACCTCCGCTACTTCACCACCGCCAACACCGCCCGCGACCTCGACCACGTCCGCGAAGCGCTCGGCGAAGCCAAGATCTCGTACTGGGGCCAGTCCTACGGCACCTACCTCGGTACCGTCTACGGCACGCTGTTCCCCGACCACACCGACCGGATGATCCTCGAAGGCAACGTCGACCCCGCGCACGTCTGGGCCGGGGAAGCGCGGAGCTGGGGCAAGGGCATGGCCGAGCGGTTCCCGGACGCGGCCGCCGTCGCCGTCTCCCTCGGGCTCGGCAAGACCCCCGAGGACGTCACCCGGACCTACCTCGCGCTCGCCGACCGGCTCGACCGCACGCCGGCGCCGGTCCCGGGCACGAACCAGACCTTGAGCGGGGCGATGCTGCGCGGGCTCACCTACGCCCTGCTGATCCACAACAACACGCTGCCGGTGCTCGCCCAGGTCTGGAAGGCCGCCGCGGACCTGGCCGACGGCCAGCTCACCGAAGCCGACGGCAAGGTCGTCCAGCAGGTCTTCGCCGACACCCCCGCCACCCCGGGGGTGCCCGCGGACAACCAGGCGGCCATGTTCCTGGCGCTCACCTGCGGGGACGCCGAGTGGTCCCACGACGTCGGCAGCTACGCCGGTGCCACCGCCGCCGACCGGAAAACCTGGCCCTTGACCGCGGGCATGCCGGCGAACATCTGGCCGTGCGCGTTCTGGCCGCGGCCGGTCGAGAAGCCGGTCACCGTGACGGACCGGGGTGCGCGGAACACGCTCATCCTGCAGAACCGCCGCGACCACGCCACGCCGTGGGAGTCGGGCGTCGGGCTGCGCCGCGCACTGGGGAACCGCGCGGCGCTCGCCGGGGTCGACAACGGCGGGCACTACGTCTACCACGAGGGTTCGGCGTGCGCCGACAACGCGACCGTCACGTTCCTCGACAGCGGGCGGCTGCCGGAGAAGGACCTCGACTGCACGGACGTCACCGCACACTGATCCGGTCCGGTGCGCCGCTGCCCGTCGCTCTCCCCGAGGGCGATGGGCAGCGGCGCGACCACGAAGGGCCCGGCCTCGCTAGGCTCCCCGCCATGCCGACGCTGGGACGTCTCCGGGACCGCTGGGCGCGCGTGACCCCGGCGGCCAGGGACGGCGCTCTCGCCGCGGTCGTCACCGCCGCCGCGTTCGTGCCGGTGCTGTCGATGATCGGGGCGCAGTTCGGCGACCTGCCGAGGCACGACGGCGGGGCCGCGGCGCTCCTGCTGGTGCTCGGGCAGACACTCCCGCTGGCGGTGCGCAGCCGGTGGCTCGCGGCGACCCTGGCGGTCATCGCGACTTGTTTCGCGGCGCACGAAGTGCTCGCGTACCCGCCGACGGTCGGCAGTCTCGCGCTGTACTTCGCGCTCTATTCGGCCGGGGCGCGCGAGGAGCGGTTCCGCCGGGCGCTGCCGATCGCGGTGTCAGCGGGTTACGTCCTCTTCGCGGTCCTGGTCACCTTGCGCGGCTCCGCCACGGACCTGCTCACCTACGCTGTCTACTACGTCGTGCTGGGCCTGTTCTGGTCGCTGGGCGCGCTGGTGCGGCAACGACGGCGGCAGGAAGCCGAACGGCGGCGGCTCACCGCCCGGGCCGCGGCGGCGGACGAGCGGGCCCGGCTCGCGCGTGAACTGCACGACGTCGTCACCCACCACGTGACGGCCATGGTCGTCCAGGCCGACGCCGCCCGGTACCTCCCGCCCGAGAACGCCCCCGGCGTCTTCGCCGCCATCACCGGGTCGGGCCGCGACGCGCTCACCGAGCTGCGGTTCCTGCTCGGCGTCCTCGAAGCGACCGGCGCGCGCACGCCAGGACTGAGCGCGTTGCGCGGCCTCGTCGAGCAGCCGGGCCGGGACGTCGAACTCGTCGAAGCGGGCGAACGCCCGGAGCTGCCGGCCGAAACCGAGCTCACCGCGTACCGGATCGTGCAGGAAGCGCTGACCAACGCGGCCAAGTACGCCGCCGGGCGGCCCGCGAAGGTGCGCGTCGGCTACGGTGCGGACCTCCTCGAAATCGAGGTGACCACCGAGGGTCCGCCGACGGCGGCCGGCGCGCTCGGCTCCGGCGGCCGGGGGCTGGCCGGGCTGCGCGACCGGGTCGGCGCACTCGGCGGCCGGTTCAGCGCGGGGCCGTCCGGGGACGGCTTCCGCGTCAGCGCCGCCTTCCCCACCACCGAGATCCCCACCGGGAGCGACCGATGACCGACGACCCGATCCGCGTGCTGATCTGCGAGGACCAGCAGCTCATCCGCGCGGGGTACGTGGCCGTGCTCGGCGCCCAGCCGGACATGGAGGTCGTGGGACAGGCCGGGAACGGCCGCGACGCGCTCACCGAGATCGGCCGGCTGCGCCCGGACGTCGTCGTGATGGACATCCAGATGCCGCTGCTGGACGGGATCGAAGTGACCCGGCGCGTCGCCGGCCCCGACGCCGCGAACCCGGCGAAGGTCCTGATCGTCACGACGTTCAACGTCGGCCAGTACGTCTACGACGCGCTGCGGGCCGGGGCGAGCGGGTTCCTGCTCAAGGACGCGCCCCTCGACGAGCTCGCCGAGGGGGTGCGCACGGTCGCGCGGGGCGAGTCGCTGCTCTCGCCCGCGGTGACCCGGACGCTCATCGGGCGCTACGCCGACCGGCTCCAGCCGGTGGCGCCCGCCGGCGGTCCCCTGGACCGGCTCGCGCCGCGGGAGCGGGAGGTGCTCGAGCTGATCGCCGGCGGCCTGTCGAACGCCGAGATCGCGGCCGAGCTGGTGCTGAGCGTGGAGACGGTGAAGACGTACGTCTCGCGGATCCTCACCAAGCTCGACCTGCGGGACCGGGTGCAGGCCGTGGTGCTGGCCTACCGGACCGGGCTGGTCAGCGCCGCGGGATGAGCTTCGCGCGGCGCAGCAGCAGCGCCGTCACCGCGCCGCAGCAGAGCAGCGCGAACAGGCCGGCCTCCGGGCCGAACGCGCCGCCGGTGAGCGCATCCGGTCCGGAAAGGACGGTCCGCAGCAGGCCGGGTTCGCTTTCGGCGCCGGAAACCGCGGTGCCGAACACGCCGCCCTGGAGGAAGTTCCACGCGAAGTGCAGGCCGATCGGCAGCCACAGCGACCGCGTCGCGGTGTAGGCGACGGCGAGCATGGCGCCGCCCTCGACGGCGATGGCCAGCGTGCCCCACAGGGTCGCGTTGCCGTTGACCAGGTGCGTGAGGCCGAAGAGCAGCGACGAAACGACGATCGCGAGCACGCTGCCGACGCGTTGTTCGAGGATGCGGTGGAGCACGCCGCGGAAGAGAAGTTCCTCGGTCACCGCCACCGAAGCCATCGACCCGGCGACGCCGAGGCAGGCCCAGAACGAACCGCCGGAGACGTCGGAGTCGGTGAAGACGAAGGCGAGCAGCATGGTCGCGAGGAAGGCGCCGGCCCCGACGAGCACGCCGCGGCCGAGACCACCCCAGCGCCCCGGCGTGGCCAGTTCCGTTACCTCGTCCCGGTTTTCGACCCGCCGGACCACCCACTTGTAGGCGACGACCGCGCCCGCGGCCGCGGCGAACCCGACCAGGAGCCGCAGGACCGGCACGCCCGCGACGAGCGCGTCGAGACCGCGGGCCCCGACCAGCAGCACGGCGGTGGCCAGGAGCAGGAGCGGAACCCGGAAGCGCAGCAGCGCCGGCTTCCGTTCGGTGGGGCTGGTCATCGAGGATCCTCTCGCCGAGCTTTCGGGGGTGCGGCGAGATTACGAGCGGGGCGTGCGGTGCCGCGTCACTCTGCGCTGGACACCTGGGTAGCTCTCGAGAGGGACATTGCCGGGTGCCCGGTCCCCGCACACGCCGACAACGCGGAAGTCAGTTCAGATCGCGAAGAGAATCCAAAATCAGCTCCCGATGGGGTTGCAACTCAGGTATGTCAAGAGCACTTGCCAGGACGTAACTCGCCCGCCGGGTCAGCGTGCGCTCGTAGCGACCACAGGAGCGGCCTCAGTCAGGCAGCCGTCAAGCAGCACCACATCGTCGATGCGCCAGTACGCCGCTTTTGCGGACTTCTGGTCCTTCGCCGCCACAAGCGCTCGAACAGCGTCAGGCAACGTGGCCGAATCCGCGAAAATTCGCAACTCAGCCCAGTTGTGCCTTGCCAGTTCAATTTCCATACTCACCCATCTTGAACGAGTGGCGGAACGTCGCCGGTTGTTCGGAGAGCGCCTTCGGAGAGACGACCTTCCGTTCGACGCCGCATCGACATGCTGGGCCCGACCACCGCTCAAGGCACCAGACACCACATTGGCGTCAACTGCAACCTCGCCGCAGTTGTGGCCCAGGACCGGCGTCTCACCTGCGTACACGTAGTACGCGTGCAGCGAGTCGACCGTCACGTCGTAGAACGGGTGGTGGAACGTCGTCGTCAACGAAGCCGAAGCCGCCGCCGCACCCGTCACCACCACCGCCGCCGCGACGGCCGGACCCGCTGCCGCGCGGCCCGACGCCCGCCGCATCGGCTTCACCTTCACGTTCACGACTCCAGCCCAGCCTTACCCGGCTGCGAGTTCGCAACCCGATCCCCCACCTCCAGCGAGGAAATCGGCTTCGAAGAACCATCCGCTTGTGGTTCACGAAAGTCGCCGCATGCGGCACAGCAGCGAGTTCGAACACTTCGGCTGAGGTGCGCGGGCGCCCGGTCCGGGCGTGTCGCGGCTACGTTCTGTGCTGCTTGCCGCTCATCGCAGGTCCCACGGCGGCAGATCGCCCGCAGCAGCCCGGGCGAGCTCGAGCCGATCTTCGTTCCTTTCGACGAGAGACAGCGTCTCGTACGCATAGGCCGCGGAATCTACTCGCCGCCCAGAGAACACCTCCGAGTACAGCAACCAGATACCCGGTACAGCCGCTGCTGCGCACTCGGCGGCGAGGTTCCGGCCTTCCTGTGCAGCCCGCTCCGACTGGCCGTCGTCGTCTACCAGGAAGAGAAGGAGTTCGAGGAACTTGGCCCGCGCGTAGTCCGAAATGTCGTCCGCCAATGCGGCCAGCGCCACGGAGACGACTGGAACAGCCGGCTCGTGGATGAACGACGACACGAAGACGTGGCCTTCGAGGGCATCGGTGCCGAAACCGCTTGCCTCGTCGGCCCCGGCAAGTCGCCTCAGGTCTTCCGCCACGTGCTCGGCCGACCGGCCGCAGGCGCAGTGCTCCCTCGACCAGTCGTGCCGGGCGATTTCGAGCTCCACGAGTTTCACCGCCGCACCCTATCCGCCATCGCCGCAGACCGGCTTCGGCACGACCGATCGCTAATCCGGTAGTTGCGATATCCCGTTCATGAGCCCTTTGGCCAACGTCAGGAAGTCTTCGGTGAAGTATCCCGTCCGGATGTGGAAAGCCTCTTCCGAACCGAAGCAGTCCGGTAACGACCGGAGCAGTCGATAGACAGCCTGCAGCTCGACCACACCGACCACAAGAGACTCCGCCTCGGTTACCCGTGCGGCGATATCGACCAGTTGCTGCCTGGAGGCACCGAACCTGACCTCGACCACGAGATCCGGAACCCTCAGCTCCCCGACGACGTCGGCCGCGACCATCACGGCGGCGCGTTGGGAGCCCAGTAGCTCCAGCACGATGCTTTCGCCTGTTTTGCCGATCTTCACACTTTGTCTCATGGCAGGACGTACCTCGGCGGTCCACCCGGCCTCGTCGTCGCCGTCGCGAACTTTTCCGGGGAAAGTTGATATCCGTGAATCTTGTCCGCGGTGTCCACGATGAGGACGTTCAGGCTGGTGTCGTAGCCGATCCGCGCACCGGTTTTCGCATCGACGTGCGTGGTCCGGTTCACCCATCCCTGAAAGTAGTCCGCAAGCCTCTGCGGATCGTGGCCGATCCCCGGAATCTCGTGATCGGCGGCTGTGTCCGAGCCGTCATGCATTCGCTTCACCTGATAATCGACGCCATCGGCGACCTTGTCCCCGTGGGAGGCCCGCAGCCCATCGTAGGCCGCATCATTCAACCCCTCCACTTCAGGGTCGTAGCCACCGCAGTTGTGGACCAGGACCGGCGTGCCGCCCGCGTACACGTAGTACGTGTGCAGCCGGTCGATCGTCAGGTCGTAGGTGACCTCCGTCGAATGGTACGGCACCACCTCCTCGACCGTCGCCTCACCACCGTCCGCGGTCTGCAGGTGGTCGCCCGGCTGCAGGTTCACCGCCTCGACGAACGCGCCCCGCGTCACGTCGAAGAACGGGTGGTGGAACGTCGTCGTCAACGTCGCCGGCGCCGCCGACGCCGGGGCCGCGGCACCCGTCACCACCGCCGCCGAAACAGCCAGGCCCACCGCCGCCCGGCCCAACGCGCGGCGCAGCGGCTTCACCTTCACGTTCACGAAGTCGTGGTCGGTCTCCGTCTTGATCACCCGGTCGACCGGGTGCGACTCGATCCCGACCTTCCCCGGCTGCGAGTTCGAGATCCGATCCCCCACCTGCACCGAAGAAATCGGCTTCGCCGAACCATCCGCCAGCAGTACCTTCGTGGACGCCAGGAAGCTGTGGACCGGGCAGGCCGCGGGCTCCTCGGCCGAGCTTCGACCCCGAGCCCGGAGTCCCCCCAGAGCCCCGAACGCAGCGCCACCGGCACCACCGGCCAACGCACCCGACCCGGCCGCCGACAGCGCGCCGCCCACCGAACAATCCCGGCCACAGTTCAGGCCGTACCCGGCCAACGCCGTTACCCCGCCGCTGACCGCACCCGAACCCGCACCGATCAGACCCTGCGTAGCAGCCTGGGGCAGAACACCGTCCAAAGCCTCGGACACCAGCCGACCGCCCAGCGGGCCCGCCAGTCCGGCGCCCAACGCGCCACCCAAAGCCCCGAGACCCACCGCCTCGACAGCACCGCCGACAGAACAGTTGTGCGCCTTCGAACAATCCATCCCATAAGACACCGCACCACCGACCGCACCACCGATAGCCGCGCAGCCCACCGCGCCGATCCCCAGCGTCGCCGCCGTGCACGCCGCGCCGACGATCACTCCCGCCGCGATGCCCGCAATCGTCGACGCGTGGTCCTTCACGAACGTCGCCACGTGCGAAGCCGCCGACGCCGCCGCATGCCCGACTGCCGTCGCAGCCGTTGCTACTGCATGCCCCACACTCTTCGCCGCCGAAGCCACGGCATGGCCCACCGCCGCCGCTGCGTGCACCACCGCGTGCGCTGCCGTCTTCACCGCCTTCGCCACCGCGTGGTACGCCGTTTTCACCACGTGCACAGCCGCGTGGTAAACCTTCTTCACCGCTCGAACCACATGGTGGTACACCGTGCGCACCACCCGCGCAGCCGCGTGGTAAGCGTCGCGGACCACGTGGTACGTGGCCACCGCCACGTGCACGATCGGCTGCACCACATACGTGTTCACGAAGTGCGCCGCCGGCTGGATCACCTGGTGGTACACGAACGACGCCGCCGGCTGCACCACGTGGTTGCTCACGAACGACCACGCGTCGCTGAACCAGCCGTGCCCGGACGGGTCCGTGCCCGTCATCGGGTTGTCGTCGACGTAGGCGAACTTGTTGGCCTCCATCGGGTTCGGCACCGGGCTGTTCGACACCGTGTCGCGGTTCATGAACTGCCCGACCGCCGGGTTGTACCAGCGCGCCGCCATGTTCACGTTGCCCGTCGAACGATCCGTCCAGCCCGACTGGTACCCCAGCTGCCCCTTCACGTTCGCCGACGCCAGCACGTTCCCGAACGGGTCGTACGTGCTCGAACCCGCCAACGCCGAGCCGGTCGCCGTGAACGTCCCGACGACATCGGTGTGCTGGTCCACGAACGCGAACGCGCCGGTGCCGCCCGAGGCGATGCCGACCAGGCCGCCGCCGGGGTCGCGGCTGTAGGTCGACGTGCCGTCCGAGGCGATCGCGTTGCCCAGGCCCGAGAACGCGAACGTCGTCGTCGCGCCGGACGCGATCGTCGTGTCGGTCAGGTTCCGGCCGAGGCCGTCGTAGCCGAAGTTCTGCGAACCCTGCACGATCATCTGCCCGAAAGCGTCCGAAGAGGACACCAGGGAGCTGGTCGAGGACGCCCGCTCCCGCAGCGTGCCGCGCGCGCTGTAGGTGTAGGTGTTCGAGCCGTCGGACGTCAGCTCGTTGCGCGCGTCGTAGGTGTAGGTCGACGAGCCCACCTGCGTGCGGTTGCCCGCCGCGTCGTAGCCGTAGGCCACCGTGCTGACGCCGTTGTTCCACGACGCCAGCCGGTCGGCGAGGTCGTAGGTGTAGGTGTTGGCCGCCGCGCCGGCAAAGCCCGCGGTCGTCTTCGACGTCAGGTTGTCGTTGCCGTCGTAGCCGTAGCCGACCGACGCGATCGCCGCTCCCCCGGCCGTCTTCAGCGTGTCGCCGGTCAGGCGGTGCAGGCCGTCGTAGCCGAACGTCCGGGTGTTGCCGGTTCCGTACGTCACCCCGCTGACCTGGTTGAGCGCGTTGTAGCTCAGGGTCTGGGCGCCGCCGGTCGCCGCGTCGGTGATGCTCGAGAGCCGGTCGGCGCCGTCGTAGCCGTAGGAGGTGGTGCCCGCCGCGTCGGTGCGCGTGGTCATCAGCCCGTCGGTGTTGTAGGCGAACGACGACGAGCCCGCCGACCCGCTCGCGGTGAGCAGTTCGCCGCGGTCGTTGTAGCCCAGCGTCTCGCTCGAGGCCGCCTGGTGGTCCGAGTGACCGGTCACGCCCGCTTCGGCGGTGGCGACCGAGGTCAGCCGGCCGCCCGGGTCGTAGCCGAACGTCCGGGACGCGGTCGCGGCGTCCGCGCCGCCGCCGGTCTGGCTGACCAGGTTGCCGTCGTCGTCGTAGCCCGCCGAGACGGTCACCCCGCCCGGCTGGGTCTGCGTGACCGGGCGGCCCGCCGCGTCGTAGACCGAAGTGGACGTCCGGTCCGCGTCGGTGGTGTAGGCGGCGGTGGCCGGCTCGACCAGTGCCTCGGGCAGGTTCCACGGGTTGTAGCGGGTGATCGTCGGGTTGCCGCGCCCGTCGGTGAACCGCGTCCGGTTGCCCGCCGCGTCGTAGCCGAACGTCGTGGTGATCGACGACGTCGCCGACACCGGCTGGAGCTCGCTCGCCAGCCGGTTCGCGGCGTCGTAGGTGAACGTCCGGGGCGTGCCCCGGCCGTCCACACTCGACGTCAGGCGCCCACCGGCGTCGTAGGCCGCCGACGTCTGCTTCAGCACCGCGCCGGTCGCGTCCTTGCGGGTGACCCGCACCGGCCTGCTCGACTGGTCGTAGCTCGTCTCCGTGGACGTGTTGTCCGCCGCGGTGATCGACGCCTTCTCGCCGAGGTAGCTGTAGCCGTAGCGGGTCGTGTTGCCCGCGGCGTCGGTGACCGACGTGGTTTCCCCGAGCGCGTTGTACCCGTAGGAGGTGAGCGCGCCGTTCGGCGTCCTGGTCGACGCCAGGTTCGCGCCACCGGGGTTGAGCGGCGACGCGGCGTAGGAGTTCGTCGTGGTCGCGGTCAGCGTCGAGGGGTAGCGCTCGAACACCGTCGACGTCAGCGGCCGCGACAGGAAGTCGTAGGTCGCCTCGGTGCGCGCGCCGTTCGGGTCGGTCACCGACAGGCGATCGCCGTTCGTGTCGTAGGTCGACACGGACTTCGCCCCGGACGGCTTGGTGAGCCGGGCCAGGTTGCCGAGCTGGTCGAACTCGTACCCGGTGACGTGGTTCAGCGGGTCCTTTTCGGACACCACCTGCCCGATCTTGTCGTAGGTGCGGACGGTGGTCGCGGTGATCGGGGCGCCGCCGCCCGGCGGGCTGTAGTTCGGGTTGGTGACCGACACCGGCCGGCCCGACGCGTCGTAGACCGTGGTGATCTGGTTGCCGTTCGGGTCGACGCTCTCGACCGGCTCCCCGAACGAGTTGTAGCCGAGCGTGGTGACCGGGTGCACCGCGACGGGCGCCCCGCCGTTCGTCTCGGTGTTCACCGTCGGCGCGGTGGTCACCGCCGGGTTCCCGGCCTCGTCGTTCGCGTAGGCCGTGACGTTGCCGTTCGCGTCGGTCATCGACGTCGGCAGCCCGCGCTGGTCGACCGTCCACGTCGTCGTCTCCGCCGCCGAAGACGCGACGGTGCCACCGTTCCGGCCGCCGGTGAAGAGGGTCGAGACCTCGGCCGCGGACAGTGCGCGCGAGTACGCCTGGACGCCGCCGACCTGACCGGTGGCGTAGTTGCCGCTGACACCGGCGGCCCAGCCGTGCCCGATCACCAGCGGGCCGCCCGACGCCATCGGCGACGGGTCGGTCGTGCTCCCGGCGGCCGCGCCGTTGACGTACAGCGTCATCGCGCCGGTGCCGGAGTCGTACACGCCGGTGAGGTGGGTCCACCCCGCCTGCGCGGTCGCCGCCGATTCGGCGCGGTAGACCGTCGCGTTCGCGGCGTCGGTACCGTGCCGTGAGAACGACCACTTGTGGGCGGAGCCGTCGTACTCCAGGTAGAGACCGCTCATCACGGTCCCCTTCTGCACGACGAAGGTCTGCCAGGCGGTGCCGAGCGTGGCCGGGTTGACCCAGGCGGACACCGTGTACGCGGCCGCGGTGTTGAGCACCGGGCCGTTGGTGGCGATCTGCGAGCTGGTGCCGTCGAGGGTCGCGGCTCCGCCGGACCACGTGACCGCGGAGGCGGCGGCGGTGTTGCCGGTCCCCGAGGAGTCGGTGACCGTCGTACCGGACGGCTGGTTCAGCTTCCACCAGCCGACCGGGTGCCCGGCGCCGTCGGCGGCGAGCGACCGGGACGTGAGCACGCCCATCGGGTCGTAGGTGGTGCTGACCGTGCGGCTGCGCCCGGACGGGTCCGACTGCGTGCTCGTGGCGACCTTGTCGTCCGGGGTGTAGGACACCGAAGTCGTGCGCGCCGCGCCGGCGGGGTCGTCGACGGTCTGCGAGACGCGGCCCGCGGCGTCCACTGTGGACGCCGAGGTGTTCGCGCCGTTCCCGGTGACCGCGCCGACGAGGTTGCCGGCCGCGTCGTAGGTGTTCGACTCGGTGACGAAGGACTGCTGCCCGGTCGGGTCCTTGCGGGTGACGGTCGAGGTGAGCCCGTTGTCGGTGTAGGTGTAGGCGGTGGTGTTGCCCATCGAGTCCGTTTCGGCCGCCAGGCGCCCGGCCGGGTCGTAGGCGTTGGACTTCTGCGTCAGGAACGTCGCCGGCTGCGGGTCGGCCGGGTTGCCGGTGTACCAGAAGCCCTGGGTGAGCAGCCGGCCTTCGCCGTCGTAGGTCCAGTCCGTTTCGGTGCCGTTGGGATCGGTCTCGCTCTTCTTGTTGCCGTAGGCGTCGTAGGTGTAGGTGGTGACGTTGCCGTTCGCGTCCGTGGTGGACGCGACCTGGTCCTTGTCGTTGTAGACCGAGCTGGTGGTCCGGGCGGCGTCGCCGCCGGTGCCGTCGGCGACGGTCTGGGAGGTGATGCTGCCGTCGGCGTTGTAGACGCTGGTGGTGACGGCCGTGTGCACCGCGCCGGTCACCCGGTCGGTCACCGCCGGGTCGGTCTGCGAGACGACCTGGTCGCTGCCGTCGTAGCCGTAGGAGGTGACCAGCCCAGCCGGGTAGCTGTCGGACACCGCGGTCTTGGTCAGCACGCGCCCGAGCGGGTCGTAGGTGAACCGGGTGACGAGCCCGTCGGCGTTGGTCGTGCTGTCGACGTCACCGTTGTGCCGGTAGGCGATCTTGTTGACCGCGCCGCCGGGCGAGGTCGTCTTGACCGGCAGCCCGGCCGGGACGTTGCCGGTGTCGGAGGCGGGGTAGGCCGCGGTGCCGTCGCTGTAGGCGATGGCCGTGGTGCGCCCGTTCGGGAAGCCCGGGACCGGTGGCGTGGTCACCGAGGTCCGGTTGCCCGCGGTGTCGTAGCCGAACGTCGTCAGGTACGCCGGATCGGTCGCGCTCGCCGACCGGCCGTCCCGCGAGGTGAGCATCAGGTCGTTGCGCGCGTCGGCGGTCGTCAGCTGCGGGGTGGTGTCGTCGGGGAAGTACGTCGAATAGGTCGTCGAGCACTTCTCGCCGGCCTGGTTCTGGCAGGTGGTCTGCGAGACGGTGTTGCCGCGGACGTCGTGGCCGACGGTGACCACGTTGCCGTTGGGGTCGGTGCTGGTGTGCAGGAACCCGGACGTGTCGTAGCCGTAGGTCGTCCGGTGCCCGGCGGTGTCGGTCTCGGCCACCTTGTGGTTGCCGGCGGCCGGGTCGTACTGCAGCACCGACGTCTTGCCACCGGGATCGGTGATCGTCGAGGTCGTCAGCGGGGCGAGCCCCTGCGAGTTGCCCGCGGCGAGGAAGTGCTGGGCGACCTCGCCGGCCGACAGCGCCGACCGGTAGTAGGCGAGCTCCCCGATGGACCCGGTGAAGTAGTTCCAGGTGGTGCCCGCGGGCGCCGCGGGCCAGCCGCCGGTGTTGAACACACCCGCCCCGGCGAAGGCGTACGGGTCGACGTTGAAGATCTGCGCGGACAGCGTGCCGATCTGCTGGCCGTCGAGGTAGAGCGCCTGGCTGGTGTTCGCACCGCTGAGCACGACGTGGTGCCACTTGCCGTCGTTGACCTTCCCCGCCGAGGCCATGCCGGCCACGGAGTTGTCCCAGAAGTGCCCGTGCAGCTTGCCGTCCGTGCCGACGTACAGCACCGGCATCGCACCGGTCGACGGGTTCGCGGCGCCGAGCGGCGAGTTCCCGGTAGAGAACAGCATGCCGGCCGCGGCGGACGTCGTGGCGAACCACAGCTCGACCGACGCGGTGTTCGACGCGCTCACCACGTGGTCGGGCAGGGTGACGCCGGCGACCGTGCCGGGGAACTTCGCCGCGGTCGAGTCGGTGAACGGCCCGGTGACGCCGAGCGTCGCGTTCGTGTAGGCCGAGGGCCGGTAGCTGACCTCGCCCGCCGGGACGGCCGTGCCCGGCGCGTCGGCGAGCCGCTGGTACAGCTCGGGGTGCGAGCCGAGCACGGCGCCGCGGTAGACCTGGCTCGAGCCGGCCGCGGTCAGCGGCGCGTACTTCCACGTGCCGCCGTTCTCGTCGCCGATCTGGGTGACCGCCTGGGAAACCGGGTCGTAGGAAACGGTCGTGTGCACCGCGCCGGACGGGCGGGTGATCGAGGTGAGCAGGCTGGCCTGCTGCTTGCCCGCCTGGTAGAGCGGCATCTCCTGGACGCCGGGGACGGACTTGTCCCAGATGCCGACGTCGGCGATCTGCCCGTTGAAGAACGTCGCGGTGCCGGGCTGGCCGCTGTGGGACTGGTCCGGCCACGCGTTGCCGAGGAAGCCCGCGCCGATGTAGCGGTTCTGCGGGCCCATCGGCACGATCGCGCCGATCGACGACCCGACGAACTGGCCGTCGAGGTACATGCCCTGGCTCGTCGAGGAGTGCGTGAACACGACGTGGTGCCACGCGTTGTCGTTGACCGGGTTGGCCGTGGTGATCGTCTTGTCCGTGGCGCCGGTCCAGTACTCGCCGACGAGCTTGCCGTCGTTGCCGACGTAGAGCGCGGGCGTGTACTGCGACGCCGGGCTCGTCGTCTCGGTCAGCGGCATGGTGCTGTAGGAGAACAGGACGCCGTTGGTGGCCGCGGTCTTGAACCACATCGACACCGACATCGTGTTCGGCGCGGCCGCGTCGGCGCGCGGCAGCTGCAGGTACGACGAGGTGCCGTTGAACCCGGCGGCGGTCGCGGCGGACCCGGCGAGCGGACCGGGCCGGCCGAGGGTGACGTCGTGGTAGGTGCCGGCGTCGGCGCCTTCGTTGGTCAGCACCGCGCTCGCCGCGGTCGTCCCGGTCGCTTCGGCCAGCGGCCAGAACGAGTGCGGGCCGACGTCGAGGACGCTGGTGCGGTACGGCGAACCGGCCGTGTAGCCGTAGCGGGTGCAGCCGGTCGTGGTGCCCGGCGGGCAGACGCTCGTGAGCTGGTCGCCCGTGTACCCGTAGGTCCAGGTCAGCGGCGTGCCCGGGGTCAGCTCGTCGGTCGAGACCGTGGCGACGTGCGCGCTCGTGGCGCCGGCCGGAGTGGTCCAGGCCAGGTGCAGGGCCCGTCCGGACACCGCGGACGTGAGGGTCGCGGGGTGCCCGCCGGAGACGGTCAGGTTCACGGCGCGGCCGTTGGCGTCCGCGATGGACGACAGCTGGTAGACGCCCGAGCCGAGCGCCTGGGTGAAGGTGTAGACCGTGTCGTTCTTGTCGGTGAGGCTGTAGCCGCCGGTGATCGCCTTGAAGGTGGCGAACCGCCCGGCCGGCGGGGAGAACGTGCCGTCGGCGTTCTTCCCGTAGCCCACTTCGGAGCCGTCCGGGTAGGTCACCAGCACGCTGACGACCGTGCCGGAGCCGTCGAAGTCGTACTGCTCGGCCGCGCGCGCGTCGACCACGCTCGACCAGCCCGCGCCGAAGGCCCCGGTCGTGCGGGGATCCCGGGAGTTGTAGTCGCGCACCACCGACAGGGCCGGGCCGACCCCGCGCACTTCCGCGTCGGTGGCCGAAGTCGTGTAGTTGCCGATGCTGGGCTCGACCCCGTGCACGCCGGTGTTCTGCGACAGCGACGACGTCACCAGCGGCTGGTCGACGCTGACGGTGAGCGGGTTCCACGGCGGATCGGCCGAATAGGACGAACCGTCGTAGGCCTGCACGGCCCAGTAGTAGGTCTGGTTGTACTTGAGCTTCCCGGCCGGCACCCGCCAGGTGCCCTCGGCGACCAGGCCGGAGTCGGCGATGGTCGTGCCCGCCTGGTCGGCGACCTGGTAGCGGTACTTCAGCGCGCCCGGGCCGGCGTCGATGTCGTGGGCCGTGGCGAACAGGAACGGGACGAGGCTGGTGGTGACGCCACCCGCGCCCGGGTAGGCGGAGTCGACGACCGGCGGCACGTTCCCGCTCGTGGTCAGCGACAGCACCGGCTGGAACCCGGCGTTCATCTGCCAGGAGTCGAACTGCTTCCAGTGCAGCGAGTCGTTCGTGGCCGCGTAGACGGCGAGGCCGTTGTCCGCCACCGACCCGTTGGCCCAGCCGGTGAACGTCGCCGTGGACAGCGGCACGCTGACCCAGTCGCCCTTGGTGCGGTCGGCCGCGCGGTTGGCGCACGCGGTGGGCACGGACGGCGTGACGTTGCCGATGCTCGCGCCGTAGGACGGCCCCGGGTACGCGGAGACGCCGGACGGTGTCCAGGTCTGCGTCACCGGTGCGACGTCGAAGCGTTCGGCGGTGCAGGTCGACGCCCAGGTGTCGAACAGCTTCAGCGTCGCGGCGCTCACCGTGACCTGCGAGCCGTCGATGTCCTTCGGGAACTGGAGGAACGTGTTCGCCGAGTCGGGCCCGGAGTTGAACGACCCGATCTTGACGACCTTCTCCATCGAGTGGTCGCCGGGCGCGCCGATCTCGGCGTACGTCGAGGACGGCGTGTCGGTGAAGGTCGGGTCGACGGTCACCGGGAACACCCGCGCCGGGTCGGCCAGCCACTTCGGGTCCAGGGTGATCTTCAGCGCGGGCTTGCCCGCCGCGGAGCTGAGCTCGTACTTGATCGCGTACGTCGTGGCGGGCTCGCCGGAAACCGGGTCGACGCGCGAATCGAAGGCGTAGCCGCGGGGGATCCGCTGCCGCGTCGCGCCGCCGCCGTCGAGCAGGCTCACCGAACCGTCGGCTTCCAGCCGCGGGGTCAGGCCGTCGAGCGCCAGCGGGAAGACCCAGGTGTTCGGCGCGGTCGCGGCGTGCAGGACGAGCGACTCCTTCAGCCCGGTCGCGGTCGGCTCGAGCGCCACGTCGGTGCCCGCCAGCGCGCCCGGGTAGGTCGCGGCGTGGCCGTCGACGCGCGGGGCGACGGCACGGGCTCCCTGCAGGCCGTAGGAAACGGCGTGACCGGCATCGACGGTCAGGGTGGCCAGCGCGGGATCCGCCGCGCTGCCGGCGAAGTCGACGGCCAGCGAGTTGGCGGTCTCGTGCCAGCGGCCGTCCTGGCCGCCGCGCACCGTCGTGTCGATCGGCCGCCAGCCCCACGGCCCGTCGGCGAAGTTGACCGGGCCCCGCGTGTAGTCGCGGGTGACCGAGCCGTCGGCGTTGGTGAAGTAGTTCATCGTGGCGCTCGACTTCACCGCGTCGCGCCGGCTCGTCGCGGCGTCGAAGCCCCGGGTCGCCACGCCGCTCGGTCCCGGCGTCACTTTCCGGCCGTGGTCCCGATCCGCCGGCAGCTCACCGGGTGCGGCGCCGGGCGCGTGGCCCGTCCCGCCGCGGGCGCGGGTCGACGCGGTGCTCGCGTCGTGACCCTTGCCGTCGGCCGTGCCGCCCCCCTGCCGCGGGGTCGCGCCCCAGTGCGGGGAACCGGAGAACAGCGAACCGAGCCACGAGCCGAGCTCGGTGACCGGCAGGTGCCCCGGCGTCAGCTGAGCCGCGTCCGCCTGCCCGGTGCCCAGCGAAAGCCCCAGTCCCAAAAGAATTGAGGCAGCGCAAATCCGCGCAGCGCGATGACGCACGAGTCCCCCTCGATGTCCATCCCCGACGAACGGCGGATGAGTTCACCACACGGAAGGGTGCCCGGAAAAGACTCCAAAACAACCAGTCTTGAGATCCCGGACACCAGCCGCGAAGAACAAAAGGGACCAAATCGGACGAACGAATCCAATTCCTCAGTGCCCGGCGGTGTGCGCGGCCGTCCGGACCGCCTCGGCGACGTCCTGGCGGACATGATCAGTCACCCGCACGGGGGAGACGTTGGCCGCCTGCCGGCCGGAATCCCCCACGACGACGAACCCGGTGGCGGGGTGCCCGGGGGCCTCGGCGAGCGCCACGGCGCCGCCCGGCTCGCCCACCGTCAGGACGACGTCGCACCGGCGCTGGAGCAGGGAAGTCAAGTACGGGCGGTAGTTCGCGTCGGTCGCCGGGCCGGCCGCGGCGAGGTAGGAGACCTTGATCCCGGTGTCGCCGGACGCGTCCTGCAGCCCGGCCCAGACCGGGCCGGCGCCGGGGCTCGCGAGGCCCTGACCCCCGGTGAGCAGGCACGCCGAGAAGTCGGCGTACACCCGCGCCCGGGCGGGCGGGAGGTCCGGCTGCTCCCCCGACGGCCACACCGCCACCGCCACTACGACACCGGCGGCCACGACCCCGGCCGCCGCGGCCACCCACCAACGCCGCACAGGAACCCCCTCGTTTCCGCGCCCGGCTCCAGACGCTCCCCGGTCAGTGTGCCCTGCCGCCCGATCGCCGCGATCGGCCGCGCCGACCGACCGGCCGCGATACCGGTGGGAAATTGACCGACGAACCGTTTTCTTCGGTTCCCGGACTGGATCTACCCAGGGAATTCGGCGTCGGTTAAAGTCCCGCTCGGATCGAAACCGGGGAGGACTCCATGGTGTTGCGCGCCCTTGTCGTGGTGCCCGCGTTGGCGGTGGGAATGCTGTTGTGCACCGTTCCCGCACAAGCGAACAGCACGCCGGCCCATCCCGAATCCGACTTCATGGGTTCGATGGTGCACCGCGTCGAAGGGCACAGCTCGGCCCGCGCGACGACCCGCGCCGCGGCGGCGGCCGCGACTCCGAACGCGGCGGGCATGGACGTCAGCCACTGGCAGAACTCGGTGGACTGGACCACGGCCGCGACGAACGGGGCGACCTTCGCCTACATGAAGGCGACCGAGGGTACGACCTACGTCGACGACCGGTTCGCCGCGAACTACGCGGGCTCGGCGAACGCCGGGCTGATGCGCGGCGCCTACCACTTCGCCTTGCCCGACACCGCTTCCGGTGCCGCGCAAGCCACCTTCTTCCTCGCCCAGGGCGGCGGCTGGGTCGCCGACGGGCACACCCTGCCGCCGGTGCTGGACATCGAGTACAACCCGTACGGCACCGCCGACTGGGCCGGCTGGTGCTACGGCCTGACCCCGGCGCAGCTGACCGCGTGGATCACCGACTTCACCACCACCGTCCACGACCGCACGAACCGCTGGCCGGCGATCTACACGACCAACGGCTGGTGGGCCAACTGCACCGGCGGCGACACCGGCACCGCCGCGAACAGTCCACTGTGGATCGCCCACAACGGCACCGACCCGGGCACCATCCCCGGCGGGTGGAGCGCCTACACGTTCTGGCAGTACGCCGATTCCGGCACCTTCCCCGGCGACCAGGACTACTT
Source organism: Amycolatopsis sp. FBCC-B4732 (assembly GCF_023008405.1). Taxonomy (NCBI): domain Bacteria; kingdom Bacillati; phylum Actinomycetota; class Actinomycetes; order Pseudonocardiales; family Pseudonocardiaceae; genus Amycolatopsis; species Amycolatopsis sp. FBCC-B4732. The sequence continues at coordinate 2,193,924 of NZ_CP095376.1, read as the reverse complement.
CGGCGGAACCGCCGACCAGGTCCGGGCGGTCGCGCTCGGCAGCGGGCCGGACAAGATCGCCGAGCACTACGCCGCGCTGGGCGGCGCCGCGTCCTACCTGGGCACCCCGGTGGGCGGCGAAACCCCGGTCGCCGGTGGCTGGGAGCAGAAGTACACCGGCGGCGTCATCGACTACGCGCCGAACACCGGCGCGTTCGCGGTGCACGGCGACATCCTGACCGCCTACCAGCGCCTCGGCGGTCCGGCCGGCGCACTCGGCTTCCCGGTGGCCGACGAGACGACGACGTCCGACGGCGCCGGCCGCTACAGCGACTTCGTGATCGGCTCGATCTACACGACGCCGGGCACCGGCGCGCACGGCATCCAGGGCGAGATCCGCAAGAAGTGGCGGGCGCTCGGCGCGGAGAAGGGCCTGGGCTACCCGACGACGGACGAGACGTCGACACCCGACGGCGTCGCGCGCTACAACCACTTCAGCACCAACGCTTCGATCTACTACACGGTCGGCACCGGCGCCCACAACGTCCAGGGCGAGATCCGGAAGAAGTGGGCCGCGCTCGGCTGGGAACGCGGCCTCGGCTACCCGACGACCGACGAGTCGAGCACGCCGGACGGCGTCGCCCGGTACAACCACTTCACGACCGGCTCGTCGATCTACTACACCGTGAACACCGGCGCCCACAGCATCCAGGGCGAGATCCGGAAGAAGTGGGCGGCACTGGGCTGGGAACGCGGCCTCGGCTACCCGACCACGGACGAGTCGAGCACCCCGGACGGAGTGGGCCGCTACAACCACTTCACCAACTCCGCGTCGGTCTACTGGACCGCGTCCACGGGAGCGTGGTCGATCCACGGCGCGATCCGGGACAAGTGGGCCTCGCTGGGCTGGGAGCGCAGCGCACTCGCCTACCCGACCAGTGACGAATACGGCGTGTCCGTCGGGCGCCGCAACGACTTCCAGCACGGTGGCGTCACGTACAACACCAGTACCGGCGCGACCACCGTCACCTACAGCTGACGGAAACCGCGTCGCGGAAGGCCGCCACGTGCGCTGTGGCGCACCGGTTCGGGAGGTCGCCGGGGACGACGACGCTGCCGGTGATCGTCAGGGCCGGCCGGAGCGGGATCGCGCGGACGCGGGTCGAGCCGATCTCGGCGACCTGGTCGGCGGGCAGCACCGCCCAGCTGTCCGGATCGGAGCCCACCTCGACGACGGTGTCCTGGACCGCTGCGGCCGGGCGGCCCAGCCGGGGACTCACCCCCGCCTCGCGCAACGCGGTCGTCACCACGTCGTGCACGGACGCGTCCGGGACCCGCAGGACGCCGCCGGCCAGGTCGGCGAGGGCGACCGCGGGGAGGTCCGCCGCCCGGTGGTGCCGGGAGACGACGGCGAACAGCGGTTCCGTCCACGCCGGCAGCGTGCGGAGGCCCGGCACCGACGGCACGCCGCGGGCCAGCGCCACGTCGAGGTCGCCCTGGCGGAGGGCGTTCAGGCGCGCGGCGAGCGGGAGGTCGACGAGCACGACGTCGAACGACGCCGGGCTCGCGCGCAGGGCGTCGATACCGCGCTCGAGGCGGCCGGTGAACCCGGCGGCGGTGCCGATGCGCATGGTCCCGGTGGGCACCGCGGCGGCGGCACGGACCTCATCGGCGGCGGCGAGGGCGGCGCGTGCCGCGTCGAGCACGCGGCGGCCGGTGCCGGTGAGGCGGACCCGGCGCGGGGAGCGGTCGAACAGCCGGGCACCCAGTTCGCGTTCCAACCGGGCGATCTGCCTGCTGACCGCGGGCTGCGCGATGTGCAGACGCTCGGCGGCGCGGCCGAAGTGCAGTTCGTCGGCGACGGTGACGAAGTACCGCAGCGCTCGTAGTTCCACGTCTCCTCCTCGCACGATAACGACAGGTTATCGCTGCACGTGAGCTTCGGATCTGGTTCACCTCCGGGCCGGGTGCTGGAGTCGTCGCATGACGATCGAACTCGGCGTGCTCGGTGCCCACCTGCGCGACCATCAAGTGACCCCGGACCGGGCGGCCGAACTGGAAGCGGCCGGGTACGGCACGCTGTGGCTGGACGCCTCTCCCCCGGCCGACCTCGCCGTGGCGGAACAGCTGCTCGACGCCACCGCGCGGCTGACCGTCGGGACCAGCGTCGTGAACGTGTGGACCGCCGACGCGGACACCGTCGCCGCCTCGTACCACCGCATCGCCGCCGCGCACCCCGGCCGCTTCCTGCTCGGCGTGGGGATCGGGCACCGCGAGGTGCACACCGGATACGCGTCGCCGTACGACACCCTGGTGTCCTATTTGGACCGGCTGGCCGCGGCCGGGGTGCCCGAAGACCGGATCGTGCTGGCCGCGCTCGGCCCGCGGATGCTGCGACTGGCCCGCGACCGCACGGCCGGCACCCTCCCGTGCATGAGCACGCCCGAGCACACCCGGCGGGCGCGGGCGATCCTCGGCCCGGGCAAGCTCCTCCTGCCCGGCCACTTCGCGGTCGTCGACCCCGACCCCGGGCGCGCCCGGAAGCTGGCCCGCTCCGCGCCCCCGGGCACGGCCCTGCAGGTCACCAACTACGCCACCAACCTGCGACGGCTCGGCTACACCGACGACGACCTCGCCGACGCCGGCAGCGACCGCCTCATCGACGCACTGGTCGCACACGGCGGCCCGGCGGCCGTCGCGGCGGGTCTGCACGCCCACCTGCACGCCGGCGCGAACCACGTCGGCGTCTACCCGCTCGGCGAGGACCCGGTCCGCACGCTCCGCGACGTCGCCGAAGCCGTGACCGGCGCCTGACCCCACCGGGTGCGGGCCGCTCACCCCAGGATCGAGCGGCCCAGCCCGGTCAGCACCGCGTCGTCCTGGGGCGTGTGGACGCGGCTGCAGAGGACGTCGCGGTAGTGGCGCTGCAGCGGGTTCCCGTGCGTCAAGCCGGGATTTCCCGCCAGGGCGACCGCGTGCTCGACCGCTTCGATGAGCAGCCGCGTCGCCAGCACCTTGGCGACGCCGGCGTCCGCTCCGACGACCCCCTGGTCCGCCCGGGCGGCGACGCCGAAGAGGATTTCCTGGGCGCCGGTGATGCGGGCGGCGATCTCGCCCACTCCCGTTTGGAACCGCGGCAACGTCGACAGCGGCTTGCCCAGCCCGCTCGGGACGCGCTCGCGCAGGAAGCCGGTGAGCCAGTCCAGCGCGTTGCGCGCCACGCCGAGGTAGAGCGCCGGCAGCGCCAGCGGGAAGGTGAGCACCGGCGGGCGCTGGGTGTCCGGTGTGGACAGTCCGGCGGTGGCGTCCGCCGGAACCGGGACGTCGGTGAAGACGACGTCGTGGCTCGCGCTCGCCCGCAGGCCGAGGTGGTCCCACGTCGGTTCGATCGTGATGCCCGGCGCGTCGGCACGCACCAGGAATCCGCCGACGCGCGGCTCGGGTTCGTCGGTCCGCGCCCAGACCACCAGCCGGCGCAGGCCTTCCGAGCCGGTCGAGTAGATCTTGCGGCCGGTGAGCCGCCAGCCGTCCGCGGTCCGGCGGGCGATCGTCGCGGGCAGGCCACCGCGGGTGGGCGAGCCCAGCTCGGGCTCCACGCGCAGCGCGTTGATCAGGACCGGCCGGTCCGCGGACTCCGCGAGCACCTCGCGGTAGATCTCGTCGGGCCACGTCGGCGTTTCGCCCTGCGCGGCGTGCACGAACAACGTCATCGCCGTGACCAGCGCGACCGACGGGTCGCCGCGGCCGAGCTCGGCGAGCAGGCGGGCCGTGTCGAGGACGCCCGCGCCCGGGCCGCCGTAGCGCGGGTGCACCGTGGTCGTCAGCAACCCCGCCGCGTGCACCAGTTCGACGCCTTCGTGCGGGAACGTCGCTTCGCGGTCGTGCTCCCCCGCGCGGGCCGCGAGCGCGGTGGCGATCGACGGCAGCGCGCCCAGGTCGGGCTGCGGCACGGTGGCGACGCTGGTGCTCACGAAGTCCTCCGGGGAGTCGGGTTGCGGGGACGATAAGCCGTCCCGCGCGCCCGGGGCCAGCGCGTCCAGCAAATGGACACCCGGAGCTGACCAATTGACAGCGCCGCGGCCGATGCCGTTCGCTACGAAGGCGTTTGGGTTGCGGCGAAAGGAAAAGCAGATGTCCGTCGAGTTCGTCGGCATGATCGGCACGCGGGACGCGAGCGAGACCCGGCCGGCCAGAGGACCGGTGATCGACCCCGGTTACGTGCGGCGGTTCGCCCGCGCCCACGAGGACGGCGGCTTCGACCGCGTGCTGATCGGCTACGGCGCGGGCTGGCCCGAAGGCCAGCAGGTCGCCGCCTACGCCGCCGCGCACACCGAACGGCTCGGCCTGCTCATCGCCCACCGGCCCGGGTTCGTCGCACCGACGCTCGCCGCGCGGGCGTTCGCGACGCTCGACCACTTCAGCGGCGGCCGGGTCGCGGTGCACACCATCACCGGCGGCAGCGACGTCGAGCAGGCCCGCGACGGCGACTACCTCGGCAAGGACGAGCGCTACGAGCGCACCGACGAGTACCTGGAGATCCTCAAGCGCTCGTGGACCTCCGGCGACGCCTTTTCCCACCACGGCAAGCACTACCGGCTCGACGGCTACACCCCGCAGGTGCGGCCGCTGCAGAACCCGCGGATCCCGGTGTACTTCGGCGGTTCCTCCGAAGCCGCCTACCGGGTCGGCGGCAAGCACGCCGATGTCTTCGCGCTCTGGGGCGAACCGCTGGCCGAAACGGCCGAGCAGATCGCCGCCGTCCGGGCCGCGGCCAAGGCCGCCGACCGGCTCACCCTGCCGGGGATCAGCGTGTCGTTCCGCCCGATCCTCGGCCCCACCGAGGACCTCGCCTGGGAACGCGCGCAGCGGATCCTCGACACGATCACGGCGTCCGGCGCGGCGAAGGCGGCCCGCGAGTGGCGCGACGGCGGCACCCCGGCCAACGTCGGCAGCGTCCGGCTGCTGGCCGCGGCCGCGAAGGCCGATCGCCACGACCGTGCACTGTGGACACCCACGGCCACCGCCACCGGCGCGGCCGGCAACTCCACCGCGCTGGTCGGCACGCCGGAAACCGTCGCGAAAGCCTTGCTGGACTACGTCGACATCGGCGTCACCACCCTGCTGATCCGCGGCTACGACCCCCTCGACGACGCGATCGACTACGGCAGGCACCTGCTGCCGCTGGTCCGCGCCGAGCTCGCCCGCCGCGACCGGCGACCGGCCACGGCGGCCGCCGTATGACGCTCGCCCCACCCGTCCCGGCGAGCTGGAGCCCGCCGGCGAGCGCCGCGGTCCGCGGCACGGTGCTGGTGCTGCCGGGCCGCGGCGAACACGCCGGGACCTACCCCCGGCTGGGCGCCCGGCTCGCGTTCGACGGCTACCGCGTCACGGTGCCGGACCCCGGCGTCCCGGTGAAGGTCGCCGCCGGCCCGGGGCCCGTGGTGCTGCTCGGCCACGACACCGGTGCCACCCGGGCCCTCGAGCTCGCCTCGACCCTGCCGGTCGCCGCCGTCGTCGCCAGCGGGCTCCCCCTCGGCGCGCCGCGCGGCTGGGAGGACGAGCTGGACGCCCGGACCGCCTGCCCGGTCCACCGCGCGCTGCTCGAATCCGACGACCGCTTCGCACGGGGCGAGCTCGGCGAGCCCGCACGGACGTCGTCCGCCCGTCCCCCGGTCCCGGTCCTCGTCCTGCACGGCGAAGCCGACCGGGTCGCCGGCGCCGAGGCCGCCCGGGCGTACGCGGCGAACCTCCCGGACGCCCGGTTCGTGCTGGTCTCCGGCGGCCGCCACGACGTGCTCAACGACGTCGACCACCGCAGCGTCGCCGCCGAGATCGTCCAGTTCCTGGAGTGGCTGCGGGCCGGAGCGGGCGCGCCGGCCCTGGTCCGGGGATGATGGCGGGTATGCGCATCTCGGCCCGGGCGGACTACGCGATCCGCGTCCTGCTGGAGCTGGCCGCGGACACCACGCGGCCGATCACCTGCGAGGCCGTCGCGTCCACCCAGGACATCCCGGCGCGGTTCATCAAGGCCGTCCTGCGCGACCTGCGCCAGGCCGGGCTGGTCCGCAGCCAGCGCGGCTGCGAAGGCGGCTACTGGCTGGCCAGGACGGCCACCGAGATCACCGTGCGGGACGCCGTCGTGGCGGTCGACGGCGAGTTCCTCTCCGTCCGCGGCGAACCGCGCCCCGCCCTCGCCTACCACGGCACCGCCGCCGGGCTCGGCCCGTTCTGGTCCGGCGTCGAGGCCGGCCTGGACTCGATCCTGCGCGCGACGACGCTCGCCGACCTGCTCACCGGTGCCGCCACCGGCCGACGAAAGGACACCCCGGCATGACCGACCTCTGGCACCAGCCGCTGCGCCACATCCGCGGCGCGGACCTGACCGGCGACACGAACCAGACGACCGGGATGACGCGGCTGGAGGCGATCTCCGGCAAGACGGTCGGCTCGTCGAAGGTCTGGATGGGCGAGACGCACGTCGCGCCGGTGACCAACTCGGGCGACCACCACCACGGCGAGGCCGAGACCGCGATCTACGTCAAGTCCGGGCACCCGGTGTTCGTCTTCGCCGACGGCGACGAAGAGGTCCGCATCGAAACCGGCCCCGGTGACTACATCTTCGTGCCGCCCTACGTGCCGCACCGCGAGGAGAACCCGACCGACGAAGAAGCGGTCGTGATCATCGCGCGCAGCAGCCAGGAAGGCATCGTGGTCAACCTGCCGAGTCTCTGGTCCCCGGTCGACGTACCCGAGGACTGACGGATGGGCCCGGCGCTCGAAGTCGTCGAGTACACCGACCCGGCGTGCCCGTGGGCGTGGGGTTCGGAACCGAAGTTCCGCCTGCTGCGGGCGGAACTGCCGGCCGTGCGGTGGCGCCGGGTGTTCGGCATCCTCTTCGACGACGACGAGGACCCCGCGCCGGACCCGGCCGCGGAAGCCGCCTGGTACGCGAAGTTCATCGACGGCGTCACCGAGCACACCGGCGCCCCGAAACCGCCGCACCTGTCCTGGGTGGCGAAGACGAGCTGGCCCGCTTCCCTGGCCGCGAAAGCCGCCGAGGCGCAAGGGGAAGCGGTGGCCGACCGGGTCCTGCAGCGGCTGCGCGAGACGACGTTCCTGCTCGGCACCCCGGCCGACGACCCCGAGCGCGTGCTCGCCGCCGTCGACGGCGTCCCGGGCCTCGATCTCCCCGCGTTGCGGACGGCGATGGCGAGCGACGAAGTCCGCCGGGCCGTGCGCGAAGACTGGCGTGAGACGCGAAACCCGTGCCCGGAAGTCCTCGACATCACCGCGCCCGGACCGCACAGCGGCCGCGTGAAACACCTCGAACACCACGTCCGCTACGCCTTGCCGACGCTGACGTTCACCGGCCCCGGCGGCCGGTTCGTCGTGCCCGGCTGGCGTCCCCTGCGCGAGTACTTCGACGCGGCGCGCGCCGCGTCGGTCCACAGTGGAACCCTTCCCGGCTCGTGGGAACCCGGCCGCGGGCGTTGACTCTCCCCGCCCGCCGGGGAAAATAGACACGTGTCGGTGACTGATCAGCCCGGCACCGTCACCGAAACTCCGCACCCTGACTCGCATTGGGGAGTTCCCGCATGCCCTCGAAACCCCGGCTCGCCCTGCTCGTGGCCGCGCTGCTCGGCCTCACCACGCTCACGGCGTGCGGATCGTCCACTTCGGACGCTTCCGGCGAGGTCGTGCTGCGGGTCGGCGACCAGACCGGCGCCACGCAGTCCCGGCTCAAGGCCGCGGGCCTGCTCGACAACCTGCCGTACCAGGTCGAGTGGTCGCAGTTCGCCGCCGCGGTCAACCTGCACGAAGCCCTGCGCGCCGACGCGATCGACATCGGCGGCGCCAACGACTCCCCGACCGTGACCGCGATCGCCGGCGGCTCGAAGATCAAGGTCGCCGCGGCCTGGAGCAACGGCGGCAGGGGCACCTACCTCCTGGTACCGAAGGACAGCCCGGCCCGCACCGTCGCCGACCTCAAGGGCAAGCGGGTCTCGCCGACCACCCGCGGCAGCGTCGCGCACTACCTGGTGATCGGCGCGCTCAAGCAGGCCGGGTTGTCGGACAAGGACGTCACGCTCAACTTCCTCGCCCCGTCCGAGGCGAACGGCGCCTTCTCCACCGGCAACATCGACGCCTGGGCCACGTGGAGCGTCTACGCGGCCCGCGCCCGCGGCGAACTCGGCGCCCGCGTGCTGTCCGACGGCGCGGGCATCAACTCCGGCCTCAACGTCCTTTCGGCCACCGACAAGGCACTGGGCGACCCGCGCAAGCGCACCGCCATCCAGGACTTCGCGAGCCGCGTCGACAAGAGCTACGCCTGGTCCAAGGACAACCCCGGCGCGTTCGACAAGTGGTACGCCGGGTTCGCGCACCAGCCGCCGGCGATCGCCGCGCAGGTCCGCCCGGACGAGACGACGTACCAGCGCATCCCGGTCGACGCCGCGCTCGCGGCCCAGCTGCAGAAGACCTACGACACCTGGGTGCAGCAAGGCCTGTTCCCCGGCGGCAAGAAGCTGACCGAGTACATCGACTCCGGACTCGATCCGCGGTGACCGGTGGCGAGGCGACGCGCCCGCGACTACGCCACGCTCGTCCAAGAGCGCGGGGACGTTACCGTCGGGGCATGAAGCCGAGCACTTCCCACTGGGGCGCCTTCTCCGCCGAGGTCGACGCCGACGGGCGGCTCCGGGTCGAGCCGCACCCGGCCGACCCGGCGCCGTCGCCGCTGCTGGGCAACCTGGCCGCCGCGCTGGACCACCCGACCCGGGTGGCCCGGCCGGCGGTGCGCCGCGGCTGGCTCGACGACGGCCCGGGCCCGGACGAGCGCCGGGGCCGCGACGAGTTCGTCGAGGTGCCGTGGGACGAGGTGCTCGATCGGGTGGCCGCCGAGCTCGACCGCGTCCGCACCCGGCACGGCAACCAGGCGATCTTCGGCGGCTCGTACGGCTGGGCGAGCGCCGGGCGGTTCCACCACGCGCAGAGCCAGCTGCACCGGTTCCTGAACACCATCGGCGGCTTCACGTCTTCGCGCAACACCTACAGCAACGGGACGTCGTCGGTGCTGCTGCCGCACGTGGTCGGCGACACCCACGCCGTGCTGCGGCAGGCGTCGACCTGGCCGACGATCCTCGAGCACACCGAGCTGATCGTCGCGTTCGGCGGCGTGCCCGAGAAGAACGTCTTCGTCACGCCCGGCGGCGTCACGAGCCACGGCACACCGGGTCACCTGGCGCGGTACGCCGGGAGCGTCGCGCTCGTCAGCCCGCTGCGCGACGACCTGCCGTCCACAGTGGACGCGCGGTGGTACCCGGTCCGGCCCGCGACCGACACCGCGCTGATGCTCGCCCTCGCGCACACGCTCGTCACCGAAGGTCTGCACGACAAGGCTTTTCTCGACCGGTACTGCGTCGGCTACGCGGAGTTCGAGCGCTACCTGCTCGACAAGGACCCGGCTTGGGCGGCGGAGCTCACCGGCATCCCGGCCGCCGACATCGTCGCGCTGGCCCGCGAGATGGTCGCGAAACGGACGCTGATCACGGTGACGTGGTCCCTGCAGCGCACCGAACACGGCGAGCAACCGGTGTGGGCGGGCATCGCGCTGGCGGCGATGCTGGGGCAGATCGGCCTGCCCGGCGGCGGGTTCGGCCACGGCTACGGCTCGATGGGCGACGTCGGCGACACCGGGCCGGAGCTGCGGATCCCGTACCTGCCCCAAGGCGGCAACCCGGTGCGCGAGTTCATCCCGGTCGCGCGGATCGCCGACCTGCTGCTGCACCCCGGCGAGTCCTACGACTACGACGGCGAGGTCCGCCGCTACCCCGGCATCCGGCTCGTCCACTGGGCCGGCGGCAACCCGTTCCACCACCACCAGGACCTCAACCGCCTGCGCCGCGCGTTCACCCGCCCGGACACCGTGATCGTCCACGAACCGCACTGGACGGCCACCGCGCGGCACGCCGACATCGTGCTGCCCGCGACGACCGCGCTGGAACGCGAGGACATCGGCTCCGGCCGCCGCGACACCCACGTGATCGCCATGCACCGGATCGCTTCGCCCGCCGGCGAAGCGCGGGACGACTACTCGATCTTCGCCGCGCTGGCCCGCCGCCTCGGCGTCGAAGCGGAGTTCACCGAAGGCCGCACGGCCCGGCAGTGGCTGGAGCACCTCTACGCCGGCTGGCGCGAGACACCGTCGTTCGCCGAGTTCTGGGCCGACGGCGGGCTGCGCCTGCCGCCCGGGCGCGAGCACCACACGCTGTTCGCGGACTTCCGCGCGGACCCGGCCGCCCACCCCCTGCGCACCCCGAGCGGGCGCATCGAAATCACGTCGGCGACCGTCGCGGGCTTCGGCTACCCCGACTGCCCCGGGCACCCGGTCTGGTTGCCCCCGGGCGAAACCGGGCCGCTGTGGCTGATCGCGAACCAGCCGCACACCCGCCTGCACAGCCAGCTCGACGCCGGCGACACCAGCCGCGCGGGCAAGGTGGCGGGCCGCGAGCGGATCCGGCTGAACCCGGCCGACGCGGCGGCCCGCGGCATCGCGACCGGCGACGTCGTCCGGGTGTTCAACGCGCGCGGCGCGTGCCTGGCGGGCGCGGTCCTCGACGACGCGCTCCGGCCCGGCGTCGTCCAGCTCCCGACCGGTGCCTGGTTCGACCCGGTCGAGGACCACCCGACCGGCCCGCTGTGCGCGCACGGCAACCCGAACGTCCTGACCGCCGACATCCCGTCGTCCCGCCTGTCGCAGGGCTGCGCGGGCCAGCACGCGGCCGTCGACGTCGAGCGCTTCGACGGCCCGGTCCCGGAAGTGAGTGTCCTGCGTCCCCCGATCGTGAGAGGCCACCGATGATCGCCTTGCAGCCCGTGACGTCCGAAAGCCGGTTGCGCGAAGCGTTCGGCTGCTTCCCGTCCGGTGTCACCGCGGTGTGCGCCCTCATCGACGGCGTCCCGCACGGGATGGCCGCGAGTTCGTTCACGTCGGTTTCGCTGGCCCCGCCGCTGGTGTCGCTGTGCATCCAGCGCACGTCGTCGACGTGGCCGCGGCTGCGCGACCGGCGGCTCGGCCTGAGCGTCCTGGCCGAGGGACAGGACGACGCCTGCCGCCGGCTGTCGTCGCGGGGCGACCGGTTCCGCGGCATCCCGTGGCAGCCCGGCCCGGACGGCAGCGTGTTCATCACCGGGTCGAGCGCTCTGCTCGAATGTTCGCTGGAGGAAGAGGTGCCCGCCGGTGACCACCTGATCGCGCTGCTGCGGATCCACGGCCTGCACACGGCGGAGACCCCGCCCCTGGTCTTCCACGGCAGCCGTTTCCGCCGGCTCGCCGCGGTGTGAAAGCTCAGCGCAGGTGGGCGGCGAACGCCAGCGTCCGCTCCCGCTCCTCGTCGGTGCCGACCGGGCTGACCAGCAGGTCGGTCACGCCGGCCGCGGCGAACCGGGCGACCGTGGCGGCCACGAAGTCCTCGTCACCGGCCGCCACGGTGTCTTCGAGCCCGGCCTTCCCCTGCTGCCGCAGCAGCCGCCGGTAGCTCGCGAACTCCCCCGCCGCGCCGAACCGGCCGCGGATGTCGGCCCGGACCCGGTCCGGGTCCGCCGTCACCGACAGCATCACCGACGCGACCACGCGCGGAGCCGGCCGCCCGGCGCGCTTCGCGGCGTCGGTGATCTTCGGGACCACGTACTCGCCCAGCACTTCCGGTCCCGCCCACACGGTGACCGTGCCATCGGCCAGCTCGCCCGCGATGCCGAGCAGCACCGGGCCGAGCGCGGACACGAGCACCGGCGGCGGCACGGCGCCCGGCACGTCGACCGTCCCGGACACCGAGAGCGTCTCGCCGCGGAAGTCGGTGCTTTCCCCGCGCAGCAACGGCCGCAGCGCCTGGAGGTACTCGCGGACGTGCCGCGCCGGGCGGTCGTAAGAGAGCCCGTACCCGCCCTCGACGATCTCGCGGTGGCTCGGCCCGATTCCCAGGGTCAGCCGCCCGCCGGTGGCCGCCTGCGCCGTGAGCGCCTGGCCGGCCAGTGCCAGCGGGTGCTGGGCGTAGGTCCGCACGACCGCGGTGCCCAGCCCGATCCGCGGCACGCGCGGCCCGGCCAGCGCCGCGACGGTCAGCGCGTCCCACGCCGTGAGCTGCGGGAGGAACGCGCTGTCCAGCCCCAGCCGTTCCGCCGCCGCGATGTCCTCGACGATCCCCTCGAGTCCCGCCTGACCGGTCGCGTAGAGCCCGATCCGCATGCCGCCTCCAACCGGAATATCAGATTCACCTTGTGCCGCGAACGTAGCATAAGATGAATCCAGGATTCCGTTTTGGGAGGAGGCCGGTCATGCGGGCGGACGCCGTGCGCAACCGCGAGCGGATCGTCGAGCACGCCGTGCGGCTGTTCGCCGAGCGCGGGCCGGACGTGCCGATGTGCGAGATCGCCGAAGCGGCCGGCCTCGGCGTCGGAACCCTGTACCGGCACTTCCCCGACCGCCGCGCCCTCGCCTGGGAAATCGGCGCCGGCGCCCTGCGCGACTTGGCGGACTTCGCGCGCGGGGCCCGCGAGCGCGAAGAGACGGCCTGGGCGGAACTGCTGGCGATCATCGGGCACTGCGCGACGCTGCCCTTGGCGCTGGCGAAGTCGTTGACCGAGCTGCTGCCCGAGGACGAGACGCAGGCCGAGCTCGAGCACACGGTCGACTCGCTGCTGGCCGACGTCATCGTGCGCGCCCAGCGGGAGGGCACGCTGCGCGCGGACATCCCCCTGCCGGAAGCCCAGCGGCTGCTGAGCACGATCGTCTGCCGCCCCGGCGCCCGCCCGGACGACTACCTGACGATCGTGATGCTGGACGGGCTCAGGCGCGGCCCGGGCTAGCGAACCACGGTGGCCGGGCCGGCTACCCGGCTCGCGACGACCTGCTGCGCCGGCTCGGGGACGCGGGTTACGGACGGCGTCCGCGCGGAACTCAGGCGCCGGCTTCGCGCTGCCGCCGGTGGGCGGCCATGCGGACCGGGGAGTTCGCGGCGCCGTCGCCCGCGTAAGCGCCGATCCGTTGCACCACCTCGAAAAACACGCGGCCGCCCAGCACCACCGTAAAGAAGTGCAGCAGTTCGCCGTGCTCGTCGCGGTCGTAGAGCACCGACTGCTCGCGCAGGGCGGCCAGCAGCGCGGGCTCCGGTGCCAGCCGGGCGTCGAGGTCGTCGTAGTAGTTCCCCGGGATCTCCAGCAGCGGCGCGCCCCGCTCACGCATCCGGCGTGCGCTCGCCAGCGCGTCGCCCGTGCTCAACGCGACGCACTGCGGTTCCCGCACTTTCGGCGCCCAGTCGCCCCGGCGGAGCAACGCCGACTGGAGGGCGATGCGCACCCGGCCGGCCGGGTCGGCGACCGTGCGGCTGCGGACCAGCCCGAACGGCGCCGCGAACTCCGTCACCGGCTCCGGCTCCAGGCCGAGCACCGCGCGGTAGAACAGCGCCGCCTCGTCGAAGTGGTCGAACGGCTGGGCCAGCGCCAGGTGGTCGATCTTCGTCACGCCCGTGCCCGGGCCGGCCGGCTCGGTCACGGTGAAGTCGCCGAGCCAGCTGTCGCCGGTTTCGGCGCCGGTGCGGCAGAAGAAGACCGACGTCCCGTCCGGGGCGGCGATCGCCGACAGGTCGGCTTCGCCGGCGCGGTGGTCGCGCGGCAGGGGCGGGGCGAGCAGCCGCTGGGCCCGCCGGGCCGAGCCGACCGGGTCCGCGCTCTCCACCGCGACCGCGCCGACGGACGCACTCCCCCGTGGGCCGGAAGCGTTGCCGTTCAAGAGGATCCGCGCGTCACCCTGCTGCCACAACCGGACCGGCTTGGACCGGTGCCGGCCCGTTTCGGCGAACCCGAGCCCGCTCAGCGCCTCCGCGAGCCGGGGCTCCGACACGTCGTCGACGGCCAGCTCGACGAACGCGTGCCCGGCGAGCTCCGGTGCGGGCGGGACGTCCGTGACACCGAGGGTTTCCTGCAGCGCGAGCAGGGACCGCATCGCGTCGACGGCGGCCGGCGCCGGGTCGGCCTGGCGGAAGACGTCGTTGAACACCTCGAGCGACAGCGGTCCGCGGTAGCCCGCCGCCAGCACGTGCCCGGTGAACGCGGTCAGGTCGAACGCGCCCTGGCCGGGGAAGAGGCGGTGGTGCCTGCTCCACTGCAGGACGTCCATCTGCAGCCGCGGCGCGTCGGCCAGCTGCAGGAAGAACAGCTTCTCGCCGGGAATCGTGCGGATCGCGGCCGGGTCGCTGCCCCGCGACAGGATGTGGAAGCTGTCCAGGCACAGCCCCAGCGCGGGGTGGGCGGCGCGGCGCACGATGCGCCACGAGTGCTCGTAGGTGTTGACGAACCGGCCCCACGCCAAGGCTTCGTAGGCGATCCGGATCCCCCGGGCCGCGGCGCGCTCGGCGAGCAGGTGCAGTTGCTCGGCCGCGAGTTCGTCGTCGTCGACCGCGTCCGGGGACACCGACGAGCACACCAGCATCGTGCCGGCACCGAGCTGCTCCATGACGTCGAACTTGAGCTCCGCGCGCCGGAGGTTCCGCGCGAGCACGTCCGGCGGGACGGCTTCGAAGTCGCGGAACGGCTGGTAGAGGTCGATCGACAGCCCCAGTTCGGAGCAGTGTTCGCTGATCTCCTTCGCCGACCACGACGAGGCGATGAGGTCGTTCTCGAAGATCTCCACCCCGTCGAACCCGGCGCGGGCGGCCGCGGTCAGCTTGTCCGCCAGGGTCCCCGACAGGCAGACCGTGGCGATCGAGCGGCGGGGTTCAGTCGAGGACATCGGCGGGTTGCCTTTCCAGGGGTGGGTTTCCGGTGAGCACGGCGAGGTGGCGCAGCATCCGCCCGGCGTCGGGTTCCGCGCCGGTGAACAGGCGGAACGCTTCCGCGGCCTGGAACACCGCCATGCGGCCGCCGTCGAGCACCCGCGCGCCGACCGCGCGGGCGGCCCGGACCAGCTCGGTTTCGAGCGGGCGGTAGACCACCTCGGCGACCCACAGGCCGGGCCGCAGCAGTTCGGCCGGCAGCGGCAGCCCCGGGTGGGCGGCCATCCCGGTCGGGGTGGCGTGCACGAACCCGTCCGCCGCGCCGACGGCCGCCGAGAGGTCCGTCCCGGCCGCCGCGCGGCCGGTCCCGAAGCGGCCCGCGAGCGTGGCGGCGAGTTCGCGGGCCCGCCCGGTGTCCAGGTCGAAGACGTGGATTCGAGCCGTGCCGGCGGTGAGCAAGCCGTACGCCACCGCGGCGCCGGCCCCGCCCGCGCCGAGCACCACGACGGACCCGAGGGGCGCGTCGGGCAGCCCGGTCCGCAGGCCGCTGGCGAAGCCGGACCAGTCGGTGTTGTGCCCGATCGACCGGCCGTCGCGGAACACGACGGTGTTGACCGCGGCGAGCGCGGCGGCGTCGGGCGACAGCTCGTCGAGGTGCCCGAGCACCACCTGTTTGCACGGGTGCGTGATGTTGAGCCCGCGGTACCCCGCGTCCCGGGCCGCCGCCAGCATCGGGCCGACGGCGGTGGCGGGCACCCCGTGGTCGTCGAGGTCGAACCGCGCGTACCCCAGTTCCAGCCCGAGCCGGCGGGCCTCGGCCTCGTGCAGCGGCGGGCTCAGCGACGGCCCGATGCCCGTGCCGATCAGCCCGGTGAGCAGCGTGCCCGGCGCCGCCCGCCCAGCGTGGACGCGGATCGCCTCGACAGCCGAAGACAGGGACACCGGGCACTCCTAATGTACGAACCAGTACGTTATTTGTACCTCATGGCGTCGGCCCCGTGAAGAGCCCGCGGCACCCTAGAGTGGGCACAACAGCCGGCGCGAGGAAGGAAGGCCGTGGCAGCACCATCGCCCGATGAGGTTTCGAACGTCGCCGCGAAGCGCGGGCCCGAGCGCATCCGCGACGCCGACCGGACGCGTGCCGAAATCCTCGACACGGCCGCCCGCGAGTTCGCCGAGAAGGGCTTCGACGGCGCCCGCGTGGACGAGATCGCCGCGAAGACCCGCACCACCAAGCGGATGATCTACTACTACTTCACCAACAAGGACCAGCTGTTCGTCGAAGTGCTCGAACGGGCATACACGGTCATCCGCTCGCTGGAGCAGGACCTCGACGTCGACCACCTCGACCCCGCCGAGGCGATCCGGCAGCTCGCCGGGCTCACCTTCGACCACCACGAGTCCCACCCGGACTTCGTGCGGCTGGTCAGCATCGAGAACATCCACCGCGCCGAGCACATCGCCCGGTCGAACGCGCTGTCCAACCTGGCCAACCCGGCCCTCGACGTGCTCACCCGGATCCTCGAGCGCGGCCGGGCGGCCGGGCAGTTCCGCGACGACGTCGACGCGCTCGACGTGCACATGGCCATCAGCGCGTTCTGCGTGTTCCGGACGGCGAACCGCTACACGTTCAACGCCATCTTCGACCGCGACATGCTGGACCCCGTCCACCGCGACCACCACCGCCGCATGGTCGCCGACATGCTGGTCAGCTACCTGACGACCCGCTGAGCCGGACGATCCGGTCCCCCACCGGCGGGTACCGGGTGAGCACTTCCGGGTCGTGCCCCGGGACGACCGGACCGGCGCCGGCCAGTGCGCGAACCCGGTCGAAAGCGCCGTACACGCCGGGCATCGAGTGCAGCAGCGGGGCCGGGCGGTCGTCGTCGAGGTTCTCGTGGAAGTGGGCGGCGTCCGAGGCCAGCACGACCGGACCGGCGGCCGTCTCGACGCGGACGACCTGCATCCCGGCGGTGTGCCCGCCGACCAGGTGGACGCTGAGCCCGGGCACGACCTCGGCGTCCCCGTCGACGAGGTCGAGCGGCCCGGCCCGCAGGTGGTCGAGGGCGACTTCGTCGAGCAGCCACCGTTCCCGCTCGATCCGCTCGGCCCACGGACCGGTCCAGTAGTCCACTTCGGACCGCTGGACCACGAACCGCGCGCCGGGGAAGTCGGCCACCGTGCCGCAGTGGTCGTAGTGCAGGTGCGTGAGGACGACGATGTCCGGCGCCGCCCCGAGTTCGGCGAGCAGCCGGCCGGGCTCGACGTACTCGAGCCCGGCCACCTCCCGCGCGCGTTCGGCCCGGATGCCCGCGTCGACGAGCACCGTGTGCTCCGGCGACACCGCCAGCCAGACGTAGTAGGCGGTCGGGTGGGGTTCCGCGGAATCCCGGCCGTGGCCCAGGAAGTGCTCGCCGCGGTACCCGGTCCGCCGTCCGTAGCAGAGCGCGTAGACCTCGAAGCCGCTCACCGCGGGACGCCGGTCCCGCTCCGCTCGGGTGCCGGGTCCTTGAGGCCCAGCCGCGCGGTCGGCACCCGGAAGGTCTCCTTCCCGGTGGCCACGGCGATCACGTTGACCAGGCACAGCGCGGCGGTGAAGACGGCGACGCCCACCCACGCGCCGTGGCCCGTCCCGGTGACCCCGACCGCGATGGTCGGCAGGAACCCGCTGATGGCGAACCCGATCTGGGTCCCGATCGCGGTACCCGACAGGCGGACCCGCGCGGGGAACATCTCGCCGTAGAACGACGGCCACACCGCGCTCGTGGCCGTGTAGACGATGCCGAACATCCCGATGCCGACGACGAAGATCCAGAGGTAGCTGCCGGCCGCGATGGCGCCCAGGTACGGGAAGATCAGGATCGCGCAGCCCAGCGACCCGGCCATGAAGATCTTCTTGCGCCCGAAGCGGTCGGAGAACTTGGCCCACAACGGGATCGAGACGACGGCGGCGACGTTGGCCAGCACGCCGACCCACAGCATCGGCGTCTTGCTCAGGCCCACCGTGTTCACGGCGTAGCTGAGCGCGTAGACGGTGAAGATCGTGCTGACGGAAGCGATCAGGGCGGCCACGACCACGCGCAGGACGTCGGCCCAGTGGTCGCGCAGCAGCACGGCCAGCGGCAGCTTCACCACCTCGCCGCTCGCGACCTCCTCCTGGAACACCGGCGTCTCCTCCAGCGAACGCCGGATGTAGTACCCGACCAGCACCACGACGGCGCTGAGCCAGAACGGCACCCGCCAGCCCCAGGACAGCAGGGCTTCCTGCGGCAACGCGGCCACCGGCAGGAACACCGCGGTCGCCAGGATCTGCCCGGCTTGCGTGCCGCTGAGGGTGAAGCTCGTGTAGTACGCGCGCCGGTGCTCGGGGGCGTGTTCGAGGCTCATGGAGTTCGCGCTGGCCTGCTCCCCGCCGGCGGACAGGCCCTGCAGCAACCGCAGCGCGACCAGCAGGATCGGCGCGGCCACGCCCAGCGTCCCGTAGCCCGGCAGGCAGCCGACGAGCACAGTGGACACTCCCATCAGCAGCAACGTCGCCAGCAGCACGCGTTTGCGGCCGAACTTGTCCCCCAGGTGCCCGAGCAAAAGCGCCCCGAGCGGCCGCGACACGTAGCCGACGCCGAAGGTCGAGAGCGCCAGCAACGTGCCGGTCGCGGGCGAGGAGGCCGGGAAGAAGATCTTGTTGAAGACCAGCGCGGCCGCCGTGCCGTAGATGAAGAAGTCGTAGTACTCGAGCGCGCTGCCGATCCACGCGGCCAAGGCCGCCTTGGCGGGCCGGCCCGCGGGCGGGGCGCCCACTGCGCCATCCGGACGATCGGTCACGTCAATCTCCTCCGCGGGTGCGCCGTCGCAGTCCAGGTACCACCCGGTCAGGTATGTACCGTACGGTTAATTAG
Organism: Amycolatopsis sp. FBCC-B4732; assembly: GCF_023008405.1. Taxonomy (NCBI): domain Bacteria; kingdom Bacillati; phylum Actinomycetota; class Actinomycetes; order Pseudonocardiales; family Pseudonocardiaceae; genus Amycolatopsis; species Amycolatopsis sp. FBCC-B4732. Next base: position 2,175,281 of record NZ_CP095376.1, on the reverse strand, counting down.
AGAGATTGAACGGCGCCCGCGGGCTTGTCAAGTACTTGTCCGTCACCCGGCGGCCCGCGGTCGGGTAGCGCGGTGGCGTCCGCCGCGCTCGGCCCGAGCCTGCCCCTCGGCGCCGTCATCGGCCTGTTCGTCGCGGAGCCGGTCGCCCCCGGCACGCGGCCCGGTGAACATCGCGACCCGGAACCCGATGCGGAAAAGGCACCGTTTTCGCCGCGTGCCGGTTGTTCGTGCCCGACGGGAATTCGCCGATCAGGCCCGCGGCGCGTTTCCCGGATTCGTGCAACCGGCGGAACGAACCAATTTCCTCGGCGGGAAAGTTGTGTATACACTTGACGGGGACCGCGAAATTCGCGCGTTCACTTACTGGTATATACCGCCGCAAGGAGCAGGAATGGCCCAGAAGGTCCTCGTCGAGATGCTCGACGACATCGACGGTACCCCCGCCGCCCACACCATCCCGTTTTCCCTCGACGGCGTCACCTACGAGATCGACCTCTCCGACGGCAACGCGGCCGCCCTGCGCGGCGGACTCGCCCGCTACATCGACGCCGCCCGTCGCACCGGCGGCCGCAAGGTCCGCGTCGCGACCGGCCAGTCGACCGCTTCCGACCGCGAGCGCAACCAGCAGATCCGCGCCTGGGCCAACACCAACGGCTACGAAGTCTCCGAGCGGGGCCGGCTCTCCTCCGAGGTGATCGCCGCCTACGACGCCGCCCAGGCGCAGGACGCCGAGCCCGCCAAGGCGCCCCGCAAGCGCGCACCTCGCAAGAAGGTCGCCGCCGCCCGGAAGTAGCCGCCGTGCCGGGAGTTCACGCGGGAGCTCGATCAGCGCGCACCCGGACCGGCAGCGAGCGCCACGCGCGAAGCGTGTTGTTCAGGTGCCGCTCCGGTGTTCCGGCGAGCTCGATCGTCGTCACGCGCCGGGCCAGTGCCGTCAGGAGCGCCTCGGCTTCGAGGCGGGCGACGTGCTGGCCGACGCACTGGTGCAGTCCCATGCCGAAACCGACGTGACCCGACGGATCGCGCGAAAGGTCGAACGCGTCGGGGTCGCTCCACCGGCGTGGGTCGCGGTTGGCCGCGGCGAGGAACATCAGAACCTTGTGGCCCCCGGGAATCCGGACGTCGCCGACGCGCACCTCGGTCGTGGTCGTGCGGAAGAACGTCTGCACCGGCGACTCCCAGCGCACCGCCTCGTCGAACGCCACCCGCGCCAGGCCCGGATTCTCACGCAACCGCCGCCACTGGTCCGGGTGCGTGGCGAATGCGTGCAGCACCGCGGAAAGCGCGTGCACGGTCGTGTCCACCCCGGCCGTGAGCAACGACCGCACGATCAGCGGAGCCTGCTCGTGCGTGATGTCACCGCGATCGCCGGCCGCCCAGATCTCCGCGCCGAAGCCCTCCGGTGCGAGGACCTCGCGGCGGCACTGCTCGCTCACCCAGCCCGACAGTTCCGGCACCCGGGGCGCGCCTCGCGCGACGAGGTCGTTGTCCGGGCCGAAGGCGTTGAACGCGTGGTCGCCGTACGGCAGCAGGTTCTCGCGTCCGTCGGCCGGAATGCCCACCGCGTCGGGGAAAACGCGCAGCGGGAACGCGTGGGACAACGCCGTGGCGGCGTCGAACCGCGGGCCGTCGGCGAGGACTTGGCCGACGAGTTCTTCCGCGTCGGCCAGCCACCTTTCGCGCAGGTGCCGGAGCGCGCGGGGGCCCAGGACCTTGCTCAGCACCCGCCGGGGTGCGTCGTGCCGGGGCGGGTCGGCCTCCAAGAGCAGGCTCGGCGGCCGCCACGGCTTCTCCGTGCGGAAGTTCGCCAGGCCGACGCCCGCCGCGGACTGGAACCGCTGCCAGTCGGTGAGGGCGGCGTGCACCTGCTCGTGGCGGGCGACCGCGTAGACGTCGTAGCGAGGCAGGCGCACGACCGGTCCGGCGTCGCGGAGTTCCGCGTGCAGCGGGAGCGGGTTCTCCAGGACCGCACGGCTGAACGGGTCTCCGTCGTGGACCGGGCAGGCGGTTTCGAGGGTGGTCACGGTGGCCTCCGCGGGGATCACAGGTCGAGGACGAGCCGGTCGGACAGCGAGCGGGACACGCAGACGAACATGCAGTCGGCCGCGGCGCGCTCGTGGTCCTCGAGGATCGCGTCGCGGTGTTCGGGACGGCCCGCGAGCACGGTGGTCTCGCACGTGCCGCACGTGCCCTGGCGGCAGGACGACAGGACTTCGACGCCCGCGCCGGCCACGGCGTCGAGCACGCTCGTCCCGACCGGCACGGTGACGCGCACGCCGGTGCGGGCCAGTTCGACCTCGAACGGCGTGGCCCGGGCGGGTGCGGCGGAGTCGTCGACGGCGAACCGTTCGGTGCGCAAGGTGCGGGGCGGCCACGCCGCGCAGACCCGCTCGATCGCGCCCAGCAGCGGCGCCGGGCCGCAGGCGTAGATCTTCACCCCCGGGCGGGGCTCGCCGAGGAAGCCCGCCAGGTCGAGCAGGCCGTGTTCGTCCTGGGGCCGGACCTCGACGTGCTCGCCGTACGCGCCGAGCTCGTCGAGGAACGCCATCGCCGCGCGGTTCCGCCCGCCGTAGAGCAGCCGCCACCGCGCGCCGAGCAGCTCGGCCTGCTGCACCATCGGCAGCAGCGGCGTGATCCCGATGCCGCCGGCGACGAACAGGTACTCCGGCGAGGGCACCAGCGGGAAGTTGTTGCGCGGCCCGCCCACGCCGACCTCGTCGCCGACGGCCAGCTCGTCGTGCACGCGGGCCGAACCGCCGCGGCCGCCGGGTTCCCGCAGGATCCCGAGCCGGTAGCGCCGCGGGTCCCAGCGGTCGCCGCACAGCGAGTACTGCCGGGTCAGCCCGCCGGGCAGGACGAGGTCGAGGTGCGAGCCGGGCGTCCAGTCCGTCAGCCGGCCGCCGTCGGGGGCGGCCAGCTCGAGGGCCACCACGCCGTCGGCGGCCACGCTCTTGCGGTGGACGCGCAGGGTGTTCATCAGGGTCATCGTCGATCCTCCCCGACGACCATCGCCGACCCCGGCTCGAGCGCGAAACGAACTCTCAATGGACGAGAGAGCCGGCCCGGGCGATACTCGTGGTCATGCCACGGGCCCCCACCGGCGAGTCGTCCATCGCCCGCGCGGCGCGGATCATCGCCGCCTTCACCGCCGACGAGACATCGCTGACCGTCACGGAGATCGCCCGGCGCACCGGCTTGCACATCGCCACGGCGTCGAGGCTGATCGCCGAGCTGACCACGCACGGCCTGCTGGCCCGCGGCCCCGGCCGCGAGGTCCGGATCGGCGTCCGGCTGTGGGAGCTCGCGGCCCGCGCCTCCCCCACGTCCTCGCTGCGCGACACGGCGATGCCCTACCTGGAGGACCTGCACGCGGTGGTGGGCCACCACGCCCAGCTCGGCGTCCTCGACGGCGACGAGGTGCTGTTCATCGAGCGCCTGTCCGCCCGCGACGCGGTGATCAACTATTCCCAGATAGCCGGCCGGCTGCCACCGCACATCTCCTCGTGCGGCCACGTACTGCTGGCGTACGCCCCGGCCGAAGTCAGGCAGCGCGTACTGCGACGCCCGATGCCCGCCTACACCGCGGCGACGATCACGACCGCGGACCAGCTGGACCGCGCGTGGGCGGCCGTGCGCAAGCAGGGTTACGCCTTTCTCGCCGGTCACGTCCACGAGGACGCGACCGGGATCGCGGTCCCGATCCGCGACGCGCTCAACGACGTCGTCGCGGCACTCTCGATCATCGTCCCGAACGACGACCACGCGGACGCGGGCATCGCGGTCCTGCTGGCCGCGGCCCGAGGCGTGACGCGCACCCTGTCCGGACGCCGCTGACCCGGCAGTGAAGACCCCTGGCCGGAAGCACCGGCCAGGGGTCTTCGACGCGAGAACAGCTCAGCCGTCCGACTCCGCCGACGGGAGGTAAGCGCCCGGTACCTCCTCCGGCGCGAACACCTGCTTCTCACCCGGGTAGGGCAGCTGCCACCCGTGCGTCTGGTACCACGTGAAGTGGTTCATCTGCGCGGGGTTGGCGTAGTCGGCGACCGCGTCCGGGCCGGTCAGCCGCTGGTGCGTGGTCCACTCCTGCCACCGCGCCGCCACCTGCTCCTTCTCCGCGGGCACCGCCGACGACGGCACCGGGGCCGCCGCCGGGTTCGCCGCGGCCGGGGTGTCCGGGCCGCACGGGGGCTGGGTCGCCAGGCCCGCCGTCAACGACGTCCGGTTCGGCAGCGCGGTGAACGGCGTGTAGTCCGGCTTCTTCGTGAACGCCGCGCTCATCGGCGTCGCCGCGCTGTCCTTCTGGTTCATCGGCTTGACGCCGAGGATCTGCTCGATCGTCCGGACCATCGTGATCTGCGAGTAGTAGTGGCTGTCGACGACGCCGTGCTGGGCGTAGGGGCTGATGATCTGCACCGGCGCCCGGTGGCCGTCGACGTGGTCCAGACCGGCCTGCGAGTCGTCCTCGACGACGAAGATCGCCGAGTCCTTCCAGTACTGGCTGTGCGAGATCTCGTCGACGATCCGGCCGACCGCGAGGTCGTTGTCGGCGACCTGGGCGGCCGCGTTCGGCGGGCCGCCGGTGTGGTCGCTGGACAGCCAGAACATGTTCAGGTTGGCCGGCCCGTTCTTCTCGAAGTCGTCCTTCCAGATCTGGTACCGGTAGACGTCCGGCACCGCGGTGTCGAACTTCGGGAAGCCCGGCACCGAAACGTTGTTCAGCGACGGGATCGGCGACGACGACACCAGCGGGTACGCGCTCGGCTCCCCCGTGGCCGCCATGTTCTTGCTGTCGCAGTACAGGTTCTGCCAGCTCGCCCCGGCGGGCTTGGTCAGGAACTGCTGGAACTCGCCGAAGTCCCGCACCGACTTGCCGGCCGCCTGTGCGCCGGTCCAGAGGAACCCGGAGCTCTGGTGGCCGAGCGCGTCGTCCTCGGTGTCGTAGCTGCGCAGGTACTCCCCCGCCGACGACTCGGTGTACTCCGGGTTGTCGGCCTGCATCAGCCAGTTGTGGCCCTCGGCGGAGTTCGTGCCGATGTCGTAGGTGTTGTCGTACAACCCGAACTGCTTCGCCAGCGCGTGCTGGTTCGGCGTCACGTTCTCGCCGAACTGCGTGACCGACGGGTCGCCGTTGCCGCGCGGGTCGTCGCCGAAGACCTGGTCGTAGGTGCGGTTCTCCTTGACCAGCAGGAAGACGTGCTTGATCGTCGACGGGTCGCCGAGGCGCGCCGGGACCGGCACCGGGTTCCGGTGGCCGTTGTCGTGCGCCACCTGCACCGAGTCCTTCGTCCAGCCGTTCTGCTTGAAGACCTGGCCGGTGTAGCCGCGGATCGCGCGGTCGTCGGGCAGCCGGAACTTCTGCACGCTCGACGTCGTGTCGTGCGTGCCGTGCCCGGCGGCCGTGGTGGGACGGCGGGCGTCGATGCCGCGGGTGTTGGAGACGACGACGTCCTTGCCGACCGTGGTGATGGCCGTCGGGAAGTAGTCCGTCGGCAACAGGCCGACGTAGCTCACCGGCTCCTGCGCCCACTGGTAGCGGTAGACGGCGACCGCGTTGGCGCGGCCGAGCGTCACCAGCAGGTGCCCGTCGTCGGTGAGCGTGACGCCGTCCGGCTCGTACCCGACCGAGGCCTCCGGCCACGGCTGGGTCGCGATGGTCTGGACGACCTTGTCGCGGCCGGTGTCGATGACCGACACGGTGTTGCTCGCCGTGTTCGTGACGAACAGCGTGCCCTTCTTGAAGTACACCGCCGTCGGGTGCAGGCCGACGTCGATGCTCTTCGGCGCGGCGGCCGCGTTCGCCAGGTCGATGACGCTGACCGTGCCACTGGTGGTGGCGCCGGTGAACTGGCTGGCCGGCACCTGCGTGTTGTAGGAGTTCAGCGTCGGCTCACCGGGCCGCGCCGGGCGCCCGCCTTCGTTGCTGACGTACAGCTTGGTCCCGACGCGGACCAGGTCGCGCGGCGCGTTGCCGACGGCCCAGCTCTGCTTGATCGCCCCGGTCGCCGCGTCGAGGGCGACGACGCGGTTCTGGCCGTTGACCGCGGAGTACACCGTGGACCCGTCGGGCGAGAACACCGCCTGCGCCACCAGCGCGTGCTTCGGGCCGTCGGCCGGGATCTTGACCGGCGTCGGGGCGGCGACGGTCCCGTCGGGGTTCACCGTGAAGCGGGTGTAGCCGTCGGTCTGCGCCAGCCACAGCGCCTTGCCGTCCGGGGAGTACGCCGGTCCTTCTTGACCGACGTCGTTGCCGGGGATGCGCAGGTTCGCCGTCGCGGAGTTGCCGACGAGCTGCTGCACCTTCCAGCTCTTGAGGTCGACGATCGTGAGCGCGATCCCGCCGTCGGTGGTCAGCGCGGCGAGGTGGGCGCCGTCCGGGCTGACCGAGGACGCCATGATCTTGCCGTTGTCGACGACCAGCCGGTCGCCGATCGGCTTGAGGTACTGGTCGGCGGAGACGACCTGGCCGTTTTCGGTGACCTGGCCGACCTGGTCCGTGCCGAACTGCGCGGTCGACGCGACACCGACGCCGGTGCCGGTCGCGATCAGCACGAGCGTGGCGGAGCCGGCGGTGGCGTACCGGAACCGGTGACCGCTGAAGTGACCGGGGAGGCGCACCTTCCCGACACGCCGTCTGCGGCGTGTTACCTGCATCGGGCTATCCCTTCGGGGTGGAGGAGAGCAGCTCGACGTTGCCGTCGAACTGCCAGAGCGGGTTGGGTTGGTCCCCCGCGGGGGTCCGCACCTGGAAGTAGCCGTTCACTTCCTTCGGTCCGTCGCCGTCGGCGACGTACCGCCCGTCCGAGGTGATGTCCAGCTGGTAGACGGCCGTACCGGTCGCGGCGATCCCCGGCAGGTGCCAGGAAACGACGCAGCGCCAGTCGTTGCCGGGGCCGTCCGGTTCGACGAGACCGTCGCCCTTGGTGCAGGCGGCCGTGGCCCCCAGCTGCGCTTCGGTGACGTCGGGCCGATTGAGCTGCCCGGCCTGCAGGCGGTAGAGGTGCGCGAACGCCGTCGCGAGCGAGCGCTGCACCTTGTCCTGGTCGATCCCGGACCCGGTCGCCGGCGTGGCCACGGCGACGAGTCCCGCGGTGACGGCCAGCAGTCCGGCCGGCGGCAGTGCCCCCACGACGATCCCGCGCCGCCCCGCACCGTCGTGGCCGGGGTTCGTGAAGTCGCGGCGCACGAACAGGACGTACGCCAGCGCGGTCGCCAGCACCGCCCACGCCAGGCTGACGCCGACCGCGATCAGCAGCGGCCCGAGCTGGACCGGGTCGGTGAACAAGCCGTTCCACGCGATGAAGGCGTAGCTCGGCAGGGCGAGGCGGACGGCGACGGGCAGCGGCAGCAGCTGGGCGATCGCCAGTACGAGCGCGACGACGGCGGGCAGCAGCAGGCCCATCGGCGACCGGCCCCACGCGACGGACCCGAGCAGGCCGAGCGCACCGAGGGCGAGCGTCGGGGCGAGCACGCAGACCCACGCGAGCAGCACCTGCACCGCGGCGTCGCCCGGGGCGAGCAGGTGGCCGTCGAGACCCGCCAGCGGCCGGTTCCCGGCGGCCAGGACCCCGCCCACCGCACCGGAAACGGCCATCCCGGCCACGAGCACGAGGATCACGGTCAGGCTGGCAAGCGCTTTCGCGGCGAAGATCCGCCGGGTGGAGCGGACCGCCACCAGCAGGTGCCGCCAGGTGCCGAGCCGGTCCTCGGCCGCGAAGACGTCCCCGGCGACCACCGACGTCAGCAGCGGAAGCGCATACGTGCCCGCGAATCCGAGCATCACCAGCGGCCCGGCCCAGCCCGTGGCGTTCATCCAGCGGCCGAACAACGTGTCGACCGGCAGGGAGCTCTGCTCGCTCACCACGGCGACGAACAGCGCCGGCGCGAGCCAGCAGGCGAGCACCAGCAAGCGGATGCGCCACGCGGACACCAGCTTGACCAGTTCGAAGCGGTAGCCCCGCAGCACGGGAACCGGGCGCTCGACCGGTGCTTCGGCGACGTTCGTGGTCATCGGCCGGCCCCCGGCTGTTCGGTGAGGGCGAGGAAGGCGGCTTCGAGCGGGGACACCACGGGCGCGAGCTCGCGCATGGCGATGCCGTCCGCCCCCAGCCGCAGCACCAGTTCGTCGAGCGCGGGCACCCGGGCGCGGACCACGAAGACGTCGGCGTCCTCGACGAGGCGGACCCCGGCGGCCCCGGCCACCAGCGCTCGCGCGGCCACCGGATCGGCGGTGCGCAGCCGGTAGTCCAGTTCCGCGTTCTCGGTGGACAGCTTGCCCAGCGGGCCGCTGAAGACGACCCGGCCGGTGACGAGGATGGTCACGTCGGAGCACAGCGCTTCGAGGTCGTCCATCCGGTGGCTGGAGAGCACCACGGCGGTGCCACCGGCCGCGAGCCGCCCGAGAACGCCGTGCACGTGCTTCTTGCCGGCCGGGTCCAGGCCGTTCGCCGGCTCGTCGAGCACCAGCAGCCGGGGCTCGGTGAGCAGGGCCGCGGCCAGCCCGAGCCGCTGCCGCATGCCGAGGGAGAACCCGCGCACGCGGTCGTCGGCGACGTCGGCGAGACCGACCTCGTCGAGGACGTCACCGATCCGCGTCGAGTGCCGGTCGCGCCCGCGCAACGCCGCCAGCGCGGCGAGGTTCTGCCGCGCGGTGAGCGAGGGGTAGAGCCCGGGCCCGTCCACGAACCCGGCCACCCCGGCAGGCGCGGCGAGCGCCCGCCCGACCGGCGAACCGAGGATCTCGAGCCGCCCTTCGTCGGCCACGGCCAGGCTCAGCAGCAAACCGAGCAAGGTCGTCTTCCCGGCACCGTTCGGCCCGGCCAATCCGTGGATCTCCCCCGGCGCGACGTCGAAGTCGACCCCGTCGAGCGCGACGACGTCGTCGAAGCACTTGGTGATCTCACGCGCTCTCACTGCCGGCGCTGCGTCCATGGATCCCTTCGCCTTCGTCCGTGGCTTGCGCCAAAAACTTAGGGACAGCAAATGACCATCGGCAGGCGACGGAGGTGAACGCTCGGGGAACGAGGTGCGGCGAACGGTGGCAGGTCCGGTGAAATGTCCGAGTTAAGCCTTTCGCTTGCTCCGGGTTAACCGCTGCCTTACCCATGTCCGATCCTTGTCGGGTCTTGACAGGGTCGTGAGCAATGCAGTGCAATAACGCCTGAACTTCAACGAAAGTCAACGAAACTCGACAGCCGAGTGTGCGCCGCCGCCACGTGCGCACGCTCCAGCGGGACTTCAGCTCGATCGGCTTCCACGAACAGCACTGATCGGCCCCTGCCGGCACGCTCTCGCTCCGGACCCGGCGGCGGGTCGATCTCCTCCAGCGGCAGGAGAAGCGAGTGCCTCACGCGATCCCCCAGTCCCGGCGCACCTCGCGGCAGCAGCAGCCCCGCGCGTTCCGCATCGCGGTCCAGTTCGCCCTTTCGGCCTTGGTGGCCGGCGTCCTGCACATCGTGAGTGCCCCCGAAGCCGGCGCCGCGACCACGGCGGAAGTGAACGGCGGGGTCGTCGGGCGGACGTTCGACGGGGTCGGTGCCATCAGCGGCGGCGGGGGCAACTCACGCCTGCTGGTCGACTACCCGGAACCGCAACGCTCGCAGATCCTCGACTACCTCTTCAAACCCGGCTACGGCGCGGCCGTGCAACTGCTGAAGCTGGAGATCGGCGGGGACGCGAACTCCACCGACGGATCCGAGCCGTCGCACCAGCACGTCCGCGGGGACATCGACTGCAACGTCGGCTACGAGTTCTGGCTCGGCGAACAGGCGGTCGCGCGGAACCCCGGCATCAAGCTCGTGGCCCTCCCCTGGGCGGCTCCCGGCTGGATCGGCGGGGGCAGCTTCTGGTCCCAGGACATGATCGACTACGACATCTCGTGGCTGAAGTGCGCCCGCGGGCACGGGCTGACGATCAGCTACCTGGGCGGCTGGAACGAACGCGGCCACGACAGCACCTGGTACAAGAACCTGCGCACCGGCTTGGACAACGCCGGTTTCTCCGCCGTCAAGATCGTCGGCGACGACAGCGGGTGGGGCATGGCCGACGAGTTCGCCGCCGACCCCGCGCTGAAGAACGCCGTGGGCACGCTGGGCAACCACTACGTGTGCGGCTACCTGTCGCAAGCGACCTCGTGCAGCACCACCGCCAACGCCCGCTCGAGCGGGAAGCCGTTGTGGGCCAGCGAGTTCGGTTCCCAGGACGACAACGACGGCGTCGTGCCCTACATCCGCACCGTCAACCGCGGCTACCTCGACGCCGAGATCAGCGGGTACCTGAACTGGCCGTTGATCGCGGCCATCACCCCGAACCTGCCGTACGCGACGGTCGGGCTGATGGACGCCGGCTCGCCGTGGTCGGGGGCGTACCGGGTCGGCAAGAACCTGTGGGCCAACGCGCACTACGCCCAGTTCACCCAGCCCGGCTGGAAGTACCTCAACGGCTCGGCCAGCGCCTACCTCGGCGGCGATCGCGCCAACGGCAGCTACGTGTCGCTGAAGTCCCCGAACAACACCGACTACTCCACGGTGTACGAAACGAGCGGCAGCACCGCGGCGCAGACCGTCGACGTCAAGGTCTCCGGCGGGCTGAGCACCGGCACCGTGCACGTCTGGGCCACCGACATGGGCTCGTCGAACTCCGCGAACTGGTTCGTGCGCCAGCCGGACGTGACGCCGGCCAACGGCGGCTACCGGCTGACCCTGCAGCCGAACCACATCTACACGGTCACCACGACGACCGGGCAGGGCAAGGGCACCGCTGCCGGGCCGGCTCGCGGCAGTCTCGCGCTGCCCTACGCAGACAACTTCGAGCAGTACGCCACCCGCAAGCAGCCCAAGTACACCGAGGACATGCAGGGCTCCTACGAAACCCGCCCGTGCACCGGCGGGCGGTCCGGGCAGTGCCTGCAGCAGGTCGCGCCGGTCCGGCCGATCAACTGGCAGGACGACAGCGACGCCTTCACCCTCGTCGGGGATCCGTCCTGGAGCAACTACGCGGTCAGCGTCGACGTCACCCTGCGCCAAACCGGCACCGTGACGCTGCTCGGGCGGGCCGGCACCCAGAACCGGCCGCAGCGCAACCAGGCCGCCTATCAGCTGCGCATCAGCGACACCGGCGCCTGGTCCATCGCCCGCAACTCCACCGGCGGCGTCCTGACCACCCTGGTCTCCGGCACGCGCGTGGCACTGGGCCTGAACACCTGGCACACGCTCAGCCTCACGTTCAGCGGCAACCAGATCACCGCCAAGGCCGACGGCGCCACCCTCGCGACGACGACCGACCGGACGTTCCTCACCGGGGAGGCCGGCCTCGGCGTCGTCGGCTACCAGACCGACCAATTCGACAACCTCACCATCACCCCGCAACCGGCCGGTGATCTGCGAGGCATCCTCAAGGGTGCGGAATCGGGCCTGTGCGCGGACGTTCCCGCCGCGAGCACCACGAACGGCACCCGGGTGGCGCTGTGGGACTGCACCGCCGGGAGCAACCAGAGCTGGACCCTGACCGCGGCGGGCGAACTGCGCGTCTACGGCAGCAAATGCCTCGACGTGACCGCCGACGGTGCCACGCAGATCGCCGACTGCACCGGCTCCCGGAAGTGGGCGCTCAACGCCGACGGCACGGTCACCCAGGACGGCACCGGCAAGTGCCTCGACGCCACCGCGCACGGCACCACCGCCGGCACCACGATCGGCGTCTGGACGTGCAACGGCGGCGCGAACCAGCGCTGGGCCCGCGGCGACGTCACCGGCGTGCTCCGCGGGACGACGTCCGGCAAGTGCGTGGACGTTCCGGCCCTGTCCCAGGAAAACGGCACCCGCCCGGCTCTGTGGGACTGCAACGGCGGTAGCAACCAGACGTGGGTTTCGACCGACAGCAACGCCCTCGAGGTCTACGACACCAAGTGCCTCCAAGCGGACTCGGCTGCCGTCCGGATCACCGATTGCACCGGTTCGGCCGATCAGCACTGGCAGGTGCGGTCCGACGGGGCCGTCATCAACGCCGCGTCCGCGCAGTGCCTCACACCGATCGGTCGCGGGACGGCGAACAGCACCGAGCTGACGACCGGCGACTGCGCCGACCCGGCCAACCGGCAGTGGAGCCGGTCCTGATTCCGAGAACGGGAAGGGAATCGTTCATCCGGACGACAAGCACTCACGCGTCGAAGCGGAAGTACACCGTGCGGTGGTAATCACCGGTGGCGGCGTTCGGCCGGCTTTCCGGGCCCAACGCCGTGACGTCGTGGAACTTGTTTCCGATCGGCGCGATGCCGTCCAAGAAAGAAATCCCGCCGGCCGGGTAGCCGGTCACCGCGTGCTGGGGATCGGGCCCTGGGGCAGGGGTGAACAACCGCAGGAACAGGCCTTCCTCCGCAGCGACCACCGTGACCGCCCCCTCGGACGTCTGCAGCACGGCCCAGTGAGTCCGCGCGTGGTAACCCTTGAACTCCGGGTAGCCGAACCCGCTCGCGCCGGTCGCGGTGTCGTTGTACGGCTTGGTCCAGACATCGAGGTGCACCCCGCGCAACCGGTTCTTGTAGACCCGGTACGGCCCGTCCCCCAGCCAGGTCAGGCCCCGCACGTTCGCCTCGGGGTAGTCGAAGTTCACCCCGAGGTGCTCGTGATCTCCGGTGGCGCGATAGCGGTAATCCAGCCTCAGCCAGCCGTTCGCGTCCAGCCGCCAGCGCACGGAAGTCAGGTCGCCGCTGTAGTCGGCTTGCGCCACCCAGCCGGTTCCGTCGCGGAAGTGGCTGAACCCGGTGAGCGCGGCCGTCCCGTGGGCGGGGGCCGGGCCGTTCGCCAGCGACACCGGCGAGCCGTCCCGCCGCACGCCGGTCAGCCGTCCGCTCGCCTTGGCGATCGTGATCCGGGTGGCGCCCGCGATGAGCGTCACGTCCGTCGTGGTCTCGGTCGTGACGACGCTTCCCGTGGTCGCGGGCCGCACCACGCGGGCGGCGTAGTCCGGCGCCTTGCGGATCCGCCACGTCCACGCGGTGAGCGCCCGGCCGGCCGGGTCGGTCGCGTCCAGCCGCAACGCGTCGGCGCCGGCCCAGTCGGCGGGCAGGCCGAGCCGCAGCGCGCCGGTCGCCCCGGCTGCGACGTCCGGGCCGTCGGCCGGGCCCTCGGCGACGACCCGGTGCCCGGCGCCCGTGCCGGGGGCGGCGAACGCCAGCAGCTGCCAGGCGAATCGGCACTGCCGGAGGTTCGTGAAGTCGTACCGGTTGACCAGCTTCACCGTCTGGTCGAACGAAGCCGGGAAGACCGAGTCGTAGTAGCCCGGATTGGCCAGCTGGACCGGCGACCAGATGTCCTTGATCGTGAAGAAGCTGCCTTCCTTCTCCCGGTACGGCCCGAGAATCCCGTCGGGAGCCCGGCTGCCGTTGGTGTCGAGCGCGCCGCCCCGGTCGTCGCGGGCCACGCTTTCGTCGACCAGCGCCCAGATGAACCCGCCCGCGGAGCGCTGCGCGCCACCCATGACCTTCCAGTAGTCGTTCAGCCCGGCGCCGGCCCCGCCGTCGTAGAGCCCGTGCAGGAACTCCGTCGGCATGAAGACCGTGCTACCGGCGGCTTTGGCCACGGTGCTGCTGTAGTTCTGGTAGTGGCTGGTGTCGACGCCGCTGAAGGTCGCCCACGGGTGCAGCACCGCGCGCCGCTGCGGGTCGTGGCGGCCGAAGTCGTCGTCCAGCGCGGTGTTCCAGCCGCCTTCGTTCCCGTTGTCCCAGAACAGGATCGACGGGTGGTTGACGTCGCGCCGCACCATGGCCTCGACGAGCGGGGCGCCGACGCCCTCGTCGTAGTCGCGTTGCCAGCCGGTCAGCTCGTCCAGGACGTAGAGCCCGAGCTCGTCGCAGAGGTCGAGGAAGAACGCGTCCGGCGGGTAGTGCGACATCCGGACCGCGTTCATGTTCATGTCCTTCATCAGCTCGATGTCCAGCCGGGCCAGGCGGGGACTCGACGTGCGACCGGAGGTCGGCCAGAAGGTGTGCCGGTTCGCTCCTTTGAGGACGATCCGCCGGCCGTTGACGTAGATGCCGTCCCCGGCCCGGACTTCGACCGTGCGGAAGCCGAAGCGTTCGACCGTGCTGTGCAGGGCCACTCCGGCGGCGCTCGCGAGCGTCAGCTCGATCTGGTGCAGGTGGGGCGTTTCGGCGGTCCACAGCAGCGGCTGCGCGGCCGTCGTGGTCAGGGTCGCGCTGGTCGCCCCGCTCGCCACGGCGACGGAAAAGGGGTCGCCGACCGCGGTGCCGTCGAGCCTCCGCAGCCGCGCGATCAGCCGCGACGCCGTGCTCACGCCGGCGAGGGTGACCTGCGCGGTGAAGGTCCCGTCCGCGCGGGCGTCGACCGCGACCCGGTCGACGCGGGCGGCCGGGTACGCCTGCAGGGTCACCGGCCGGAAGATGCCGCCGAAGTTCCAGAAGTCACCGCGACGCTCGGCGTCGTTCACGGAGTCGTCCGCGGATTCCTTGCTGACGGTGACTTCGAGCAGGTTCGGCTCGCCGAGCCGCAGCAAAGCGGTTGCGTCGTAACGGAAGCGGTAGAACCCGCCCTGGTGCACCGGCCCCGCCGAGACGCCGTTGACGCGCACTTCGGCGTCGGTCATGGCGGCCTCGAACACCAGGAAGATGCGGCGGCCGGACCACGACGCCGGCGGGGTGAACCGGTGCCGGTAGCTACCCTTCTCCGCCGGCACCAGGTCGCCGCCGTAGTGGTAGCTGCCGAAGCCGTGGCACTCCCAGTTCGACGGCGTCGGGATCGTGCTCCACTCCCCCGCCCGGCGGCCGGCCGTGACCTGGAAGTCCCAGTCGACGGTGTGGTCGGCGTCGCTGCCGGTGAGGAGTACCGTTTCGGTCACCGGGCCGGCCGGTGCCGCACCGGCCGGACTCGCCTGCGGGAGGCCGAGCGTGGACAACCCCGCGGTCGCCACGCCCGCCGTGCTGATCTCGAACAGCTTGCGACGGTTCAGTTCCACCGGGGCTCCCGTGGCTCGGGGGTGTCATCGAATCGGTCGATCTGATATATGAGACAACATACGTTAGATTTTCACGACTGAGCGGACAAGCTGCCGGACAATTCCCGCCGTCCGGCGTCGCCCCGAAGCGAAAGGCAGCACAATGTCCTCCTCGAACCGCCTCCGCCGATGGTCACGCCGCTGGGCGCCCGTCGCGGCGGTCGCCGTCGCCGGCGCCACGTTGGTCGCGCCGGCCGCCGAAGCCGCGGCCGGTGCGACCGTGGTCGGTGTCGCCTCCGGCCGCTGCCTGGACGTCGTCGGCAACAGCACGACGCCGAAGACGCGGGTCAACATCTACGACTGCGTCGGCCAGGCCAACCAGCAGTGGACCCTCACCCCTGCGGGCGAACTGCGGGTCTACGACGACGCCCAGTGCCTCGACGTCGCCGGCCAGCGCACCACCGCGCCCGCCGACGTCCAGATCTACCCCTGCAACGGCGGCGCCAACCAGAAGTGGAAGATCAACGCCGACGGCTCCATCACCGGCGTGCAGTCCGGGCTCTGCCTGGACGTCACCGGGGCCGGCACCGCGAACAGCACGCTGGTCGGGTTGTGGACCTGCACCGGTCAGGACAACCAGAAGTGGCGGAGCGCCCTCGGCGACACCCAGCCGCCGACCGTGCCGGGCAACCCGCGGGTGAGCGACCTGGTCTGCGACGCGGTGACGCTTTCGTGGAACGCCTCCAGCGACAACGTGGGCGTCGCGTTCTACGACGTCTACCACGACGGGCAGCTGATGAAGTCGGTGAGCACCTTGTCGACCAGCCTCACCGTCGTCGGCGGCGTGACGTGGGGCCTCTACGTGAACGCGCGCGACGCGGCGGGCAACGTCTCGCAGGCCAGTGCCACCGTGCCCATCACGCCACCGCAGTGCCAGCCGGACAACGAGCCGCCGAGCGCGCCCACGCGGCTGACCGGCAGCGCGGCCGGCACGACCGTGACCCTGAACTGGACCGCGGCCACGGACAACATCGGCGTCCGCGCGTACGACATCTACCGCGGCGACACCAAGGCCGGCACCGTCACCGGGACCGCCACCACCCCGCCCGCGACCACCTTCGTCGACAGCGGCCTCGCCGCGAACACGGCCTACCGCTACCACGTGGTGGCCCGCGACGCCCAGGCGAACGCGTCGGCGCCCAGCGCGACCACGACCGTGACGACCGGCGCGTCCTGCGGTGACTCCGTCTGCGCGGTGACGCAGCTCGCGACCGACACCGACATCCCGTGGGGCCTGGCGACCCTGCCGGACGGCACGATCCTCTACACCCGGCGCGACGCCCACGACATCGTCCACCTGAACCCCGCCACCGGCGTCAAGACCACCGTGGGCACGGTCCCGGGCGTCGACAACACCGACGGCGAAGGCGGTCTGCTCGGGCTGGCCATCGCTCCGAGCTTCGCGAGCGACCACTGGCTGTACCTCATGCACACCTCCCCCGGCGACAACCGGATCGTGCGGATCAAGCTCGAGAACGACCGGCTCGACACCGGAACCGAGCAGGTCCTGCTGAGCGGGCTGCTGCGCAACAAGTTCCACAACGGCGGCCGGCTGCGCTTCGGCCCCGACGGCAAGCTCTACGCCAGCACCGGGGACGCCCAGAACGGCGACAACGCGCAGAACAAGGCCAGCCTCAACGGAAAGGTGCTGCGCATCAACCCGGACGGCAGCGTGCCTCCGGACAACCCCTTCGGCAACCAGGTGTGGAGCTACGGCCACCGCAACCCGCAAGGCCTCGCGTTCGATTCGCAGGGCCGGTTGTGGGAGCAGGAGTTCGGCAACGCGGTGATGGACGAAACCAACCTGATCACCAAGGGCGGCAACTACGGCTGGCCCGCGTGCGAAGGCACGTCCGGAACCTGCGGCACGTCCGGCTTCATCGCCCCCAAGCGCACGTACCCCACGGCGGACGGCTCCTGCTCCGGCATCGCCATCGTGCGCGACGTCCTGTACGTCGCCTGCGAACGCGGGACCCGGATGTACCGCGAGGTCATCAGCGGCAGCGACCTCACGAACGTCCAGGCGTACTTCACCGGCACCTACGGCCGGCTGCGCACGGCGGAACCCGCCCCCGACGGCGGCCTGTGGCTGACCACGACCAACAACGGCGACAAGGACAGCATCCCGGACAACAGCAACGAGAAGCTCTTCCACGTCGCCCTCGGCGGCTAGCCCGCCGGGTGCGCTCCGCCGGATGTGCGGGGAGCTGATGCCGGCGTGGCACCCGACGTGAGCGTGATGCGACCCCTTGCCCGAAGGACAGCCGACAACTGCGTTGCACGAAAATGGGCCGCGGAGGTGCTGATGAAGCGCGGTAGGGTGGAGGACTTCGCATTCGCCGGCCGGATCGCCCAGGTGATCGACGGGACGCGGTTCGAGGGGTACCTCCACGTCACGGTTCCGGAACTCGTCAAGAGCCCCCGAGCCGGCGGCACCACCTACGTCGACATGGTGTTCGCGCGCCGGGACGAGAACGAGCCGGATCACTGGCGGTACGAGGATCGCTCGGATCCGGGGACCGACAGCGCGCAGGAGGAGCTCGCGTCGGCCCGACTCGACTGGTACGGCGAACAATTCGAGTTGCGCTGGCTGGACAGCGAGGCAGCAGCGAAAGTCCACGTCGAGGTGTTTCACGGCGGTTCCGAGCACGCGTAAGAGGCTCGGGGCCGGTCCGTGAGCTCACCGTGTTACGCCGAGCGTGTCCGGCCATCGGCTGGAGCGGCGGCTTCCGTGCCCTTCTCCCCAGGACTGGCGGTGATGCCGAGCTGGACGAGCGCTCCGAGCCGTTCGCGGCCGGACTTCGCCGGACAGCCGTGGCCCGAGGCTCGCGCGTGTCCGACGTGCGCCGACCGGCATGATCACCCTATTCTCGAGGTCGGCCGACCGGGGAGGGAAGGCGACCGTCATGACGCATCCACAGCACGGCTACCCAGGCGGACCGCCGCCTGGCTGGGCCGGGGCACCCCGCCCGGGCTACGGCCCACCGCCGTACCCCGGCCGCGGCCCCGTGCCTCCGCGGCCGCGGCGTACCGGACTGTGGGTCACGCTCGCCGCGGTGGGACTGATCGTCGTCATCGTCGCGGTGACCGGTTTCGTCACACCCGGCTTCTTCCTGCCACACGACAACGCCGCGAATCCGGGACCGAGCTCGGCGCCGCCGTCTCCAGCGGCTTCCTCGTTCTCGCGCGGCAGCGACAGCCAGCTCCAAGCCGCCCGTACCGTGGCCGAGGAGTTCCTGCGGCGCCTCAACGCCGACGCGCTCGACGGGCCGGACGGGGCGAAAGCGATGGCCTGCCCCGGCTCGGAGTCGCTGCTCGGCGGCACCATCACGCTCAGCGTGGAGGCACCGACCCGGCTGGCAATCCCCGACCAGGGCACCGTGCGCTTCCACGACCCGGTCATCGAGGTCGACATCGAGGGCGTCACCCACCAGCGCAGCGTCAGCGGCTTCGTCCGGCTGCAGCCGTGGCAGGACCACGAGCCGTGCGTGCGCATCATCCAGCTGAGCCGGAACTGACCCCGATCGCGTCCAGGCAGTACCGCAGCAACCGCTGCGCCTCGCCCGGCTTCGGCGCTGTTCCCGGCAGGACGTGGAACGGCCGCTCCCGCCGGTCGTGCCAGAAGCGCCCGGACGCCGGCTGCGGATCGGCCGCCGCCAGCCAGACCGCCGTGTCGGCACCTTGCTCCGGTGTGCGCAGCACCGGCTGGAGCACCCTGCGGAACGACGGCAGCGAGCCGACCAGGCCCGGGGTGTCCGCCCAGCCCGGATGGGTGCTGTGCACGGCGACGCCGTCCGGCCGCCAGCGTTCGGCGAGCAGCGGGGTCAGCTCGACCTGCATCCGCTTCGTCCGCGCGTACGCCGTCGCGCCGCGGTACCGGCCGTTCCGGTATTCCGGGTCGTCGACGGCGAGCGGCTGGGTGTACATCCCGCCCGACGACACCATGATCACCCGGCCGTCGCCGGCGGCACGCAGGGCCGGGAGCAGCGACTCGGTCAGCAGCAGCGGGCCGAGCACGTGGGTCGCGAACGTGATCTCGTGGCCGTCGACGCTCTCCGAGCGCCGCGGCGGCAGCACGCCGGCGTTGTGCACGAGAACGTCCACACGCGACTCCCCGGCCGCGAACTCCCGCACCGACGCGAAATCGGCCACGTCGCACCGGGCCGCCCGGATCTTCGCCCCCGGGGCCACCGCGCGGACGCGCGCGAGCGCCTGCTCCCCGCGGCCGGGATCGCGCACCACCAGCACCACCTCGGCGCCCAGCCGGGCCAGCCCGGTCGCGGTGGCCTCCCCCAGCCCCGAACCGGCACCCGTCACGAGCGCGACGCGGCCGTCCAACGCGCCGGGAGCGGGACCGTCCCACGCGCGTCGCCGCAGGGCGTAGCCGAGGCGGGAGTACCCCGGGAGCACGGTCCGGTCGAGCACCGTGTCGAGCAGCGTGCCGAACACCAACGCCTCCGATGCATATCCGATCCAGCCTGATCGCTCAAGCATAGTCACACCGCTTCGAGCAACGCACTGCGATTCAACTCCGATGCACGACTGGGCAGCGGAGACGCGGCAGTGTGACGATCGGACGAGCCGGACAACGCCGGGGAGGAGGGCGGATGAGTTCACTCACCACGCCGACCAAGGGGTCGAGCCCGGTCGAGAAGGCGCTGGGCGACGCCGCGAACAACGCCGACCAGCGGTACCACGCGGCCAAGGGCCTGCGGCACCAGCTGAACAAGGTGTTCCCGACGCACTGGTCGTTCCTGCTCGGCGAGATCGCGCTCTACAGCTTCATCATCCTGCTGCTCACCGGTGTGTACCTGACGCTGTTCTTCGACCCCTCCATGCAGGAGGTCGTCTACCACGGCAGCTTCACGAACATGCAGGGCCTGGAGATGTCGCAGGCGTTCCGCACGACGCTGGACATCTCCTTCGACGTCCGCGGTGGGCTGTTCATGCGGCAGCTGCACCACTGGGCGGCGCTGATCTTCGTGGCGTCGATGGCCGTGCACATGCTGCGGATCTTCTTCACCGGTGCGTTCCGGCGCCCGCGTGAGGCGAACTGGGTGATCGGCGGGCTGCTGCTGATCCTGGGGTGCTTCGAGGGCTTCTTCGGCTACTCCCTGCCCGATGACCTGCTTTCGGGTACCGGTATCCGGGCGACGCTGTCGGGGATCGTGCTGTCGGTGCCGGTGATGGGGACCTGGATCCACTGGGCGCTCTTCGGCGGGGAGTTCCCGGGCGATCAGATCATCCCGCGGTTGTACACGCTGCACATCCTGCTGCTGCCGGGGATCATGCTGGCGCTGGTCGGGGCGCACCTGGCGCTGGTCTGGTACCAGAAGCACACCCAGTTCCCGGGGGTGCGCCGCAAGGAGACCAACGTGGTCGGGGTGCGGATCATGCCGTACTTCGCGCTCAAGGGCGGGGCCTTCTTCACCTTGGTCATCGGGGTGCTGGCGCTGATGTCGGGGCTGTTCCAGATCAACCCGGTGTGGAACTTCGGCCCGTACAACCCCTCCCAGGTTTCCGCCGGGTCCCAGCCGGACTGGTACATGGGGTGGGCCGACGGCCTGCTTCGCGTCTGGCCGCCTTGGGAGCTCTACCTCGGAGACCACACCGTGCCCCCGGTCTTCTTCGCCGGCGCCATCGGCATCGGCGTCCTCGTGACCCTGCTGCTGAGCTACCCCTTCATCGAGCGCAAGCTCTCCGGCGACACCGCGCACCACAACCTGCTCCAGCGCCCGCGCGACGCACCGGTCCGCACCTCGATCGGCGCGATGGCGATCGCCTTCTTCCTCGTGCTCACCCTCTCCAGCTTCAACGACATCTTCGCCGTGCAGTTCGACCTGTCGTTGAACGCCACGACCTGGGCCGGCCGGATCGGGCTGCTGATCGCCCCGCCGCTGGCGTACTTCCTCACCTACCGGATCTGCCTCGGCCTGCAGCGGGCCGACCGCGAGGTGCTCGACCACGGCATCGAGACCGGCATCATCAAACGGCTGCCGCACGGCGAGTTCATCGAGATCCACCAGCCGCTGAGCGTGAGCCCGCTCGAATACCAGGGCGCGCCGGTGCCGAAGAAGATGAACAAGCTCGGCTCGGCCGGGCGCGCGCTCCCGGGTTCGCTGCTGAACCCCGACCCGACCGAGGAAACCCGGGCCTTGGAACGGGAACGGCGATGACCACCGCCCTCCGGAGCGGCGGCGCGGCGACGGCCCGCCTCGCTTCGGGGTGCGCCGCGGGCACGGCCGCCCTGTCCGCGGTCGCCACGGCGATCAGCTTCACCTGGCTGCCCGTCGGCTCCCCCGCGTTGGGCGCGGCCACCGCGCTCGTCGTCCAAGCGGTGCTCCTGCTGACCATTTCGGACACCCGCGACCGGCGGCTGCACCGGACCGCGGTCGTCGTCGGGGTACTGCTGGGCGGCTTCCTGCTCGCCGGTTCCGCCTGGGCCGCCGCGACGCGGTTCCCCGCCACCCCGGCGGCCATGCTGGTGTGCGTGCTGCAGAACACCTTGGGCCCGCTGGCGGTCCTGTCCGTCCACATCGGACGACCACGGCGATCGGCGGTCAGCACCCGAAGTGGGCGAGGGCACCGGTGAACGACGGCGGGAGCGGCTCCCCGGCGGTCGGCAGCCCGCGCCAGCCCGGCCCCGCCGGGCGCACCGGCACCCCTTCCGCGTGCAGGGTGTGCAGGATCCGCACGTCCGCGGACTGCGACGTCATCGACCACACCACGACGTCGCTCGGGGCGAAGCGGGCGTTGACGACCCGCAGGACGTCGAGCGACACGAGCCCGCCGAGGAACATCCCCGGGGCGCCGTCGTCGCACAGCGCCGCGCCGAGCGCCTTGACCGCCAGTTCGTGGCGCTCCGTCGGCGCGCAGACGAACAGGACCGGCGCCCGCCCCGCCCGGGCCGGCGCCGGGGCCGTGTACCGGTCCAGCGCCCCGGACGCGGCCGTCGCCAGCGCCCACTCCGCCGCCATGGCGTCGCGGTCGCCGAACCGGGCCCAGCGCGCGCCGATCGCGCGCAGCACCGGAGCGAGGACGTCGGTCCACGTCTTCGTCACGCCCAGGCTGCCGAGCGAGTCGTCGACCAGGCCGCCCATCGTGGCCAGGTCGAGGAGCTCGGCGGCTTCGGTCAGCCGCTCCCGGCGCTGGTGGGCGGTCGTGGCGGCCGCGGCCCGGGCCAGCACCAGCCGGGCGGCCTCGCGCGCGCCGGTGCCCTGCGCCTGCAGCGCCCGCATCCGCCGCAGGCGATCGACGTCCTCCGGCGCGTACCGGCGGCGGCCGTTCTCCTCGCGCTCGGAGGCGCCGATGCCGTACCGCTGCTCCCACGTGCGCAGGGTCACCTGGGACACGCCCAGTGCCCGCGCCACCTCACTCGAGCTGAGCGACCGTGCGCCGGACCCGCCGTCCATCCGGCCTCCTCCGTTTTGCATCGCACCTGCATCGTGCCACGGATCGACCGAGGGGAACCGATGGACACCGAACACCCGCCTGAGGGCGACGTCTACAGCGGACTCCGGCCGAGCGCCGAGGTCGACCGGTTGTGCGCCCGCATCGCCGCCACCGCCGAAGGCGTCTTCGACCTGCGGCAGCGCCCACGGCCACCGGAGCTCCGCCGACGGCTCGTGGACGGCGTCGGGTTCGGGTCCGCGCCCGCCACCCGGCTGGGCTTCGTCCTCCTGGTCGCCGACGAACTGGTCGACAACGCCTACCGGCACACCGGCGCGCCGCTGAGCCTGCGGTACACCCGGCACGGGGCCGGCCTGCTGCTGGAGGTGACCGACGGCGAACCGCGGAACGCGCACACCCTCACCGCGATCCGCGGCGGCGCGCACTCGCGGGGAACCGGGCTCGCGGTGGTAGCCAACCTCGCGCTGGCTTGGGGCGTGGACCGCGACGTCACCGAGAAGACCGTGTGGGCGCTCCTGCCCGACCGGGCCTGAGCTGCCGCGCCAGGGTGGAATCGGAGCACCGTCGGGTGACGCTCACCGTGTTCGGTGCCGATTTCCGGTACAAGGAGCCAGTCGGTGCCTGGGCGGCCCAGCGGGGTTCGGGGGGCCGATGCCCCGCTGGGCTCCGGGCACCGGCGCGTCACTCGACCAGGTGATCTCCGGCCCGAGACGTCATTCCGCTCCCGGTTCGCCCTCTTGTCGGGTGCTGAGGTGATCGGTCCGGCACGCCCCCCGACCGGCTCGATGACCGCAGTCCGGCTCGGCGGCAGAACGCCCCCCGTTTGCCGCCGAGCCCTACCTTCCTCCCCCGCCCGGGTGATCATCACCCGCGAGCTCGTCACGCCCCCACCCGGCCGGGGTCTCACCGGCGCACACGGTCGTCGGGGCCGTGTCCGGGGAGCGTTCGGCCGGGGGCCGGACGGCCGCACCAGGGGAACCGGTGCGCCGGGCTCGCGTAGGGGGCGAGCCCGGCGCCGCCGGCCGCGGCTCAGTTCACCACGGACGGTCCACGGCACCGCCGGCGAGTGTGAACGTGATGTAGCCGCCCTGGAAGTCGCTGCGGTACACCCCGTTCGTCACGTACTCGTCCGTCGTCGGGTAGCGCAGATAAGACCGTTCCCAACCCAGGGCCGCCCAGCGCTTCCGGATCTCGCCCTTCACCGCGTGCGCCCCCGTCGCCACCGAGTAGTAGATCGAGTGCCCGAGGCTGAAGTGGTTGTACCGCCCGACCCCGTCCGGCGTCGCGCCTTCGTCGGTCGTCGGGTAGCCGAGCCCGCGCTCGTAGCCGAGTGCCGCCCACTTCTTGCGGATCTCGCCGAAGATCGCGTGCGCGCCCGTCGCGTTCGTGTAGTAGACCGACCCGACGTTGCCACCCTTGACGAAGTGGTTGTACCGGCCGACGCCGTCCGGCGTCCCGCTCTCGTCGGTGGTCGGGTACCCGAGCCCGCGCTCGTAGTCCAGCGCCGCCCACTTCTTGCGGATCTCACCGTAGAGCGCGTGCGCGCCCGTCGCCGCCGTGTAGTAGATCGAACCCACGTTGCCGTTGTCGACGAAGTGGCTGTACTGCGCCACCCCGTCCGGTGTGGTCGCGGTGTCCGACGTCGGCGGGCCGAGCTTGGCGTGCCCGCCGAAGGCGAGGTACTTGGTCAGCACCGGGCCGGTGACGAACTTGGTGCCGCCCACGGCGCTCCAGTACAGCCGCCCGTTCGCGTAGACCCGGTAGTGGACCGGGCCGTCGGTGACCTCGGGCGCCGTCGGCGCACCGAGCTTCGCCTGCAGCGCCGGGTCGGCGTTGTAGCGCTGGTCGATCGGCGTGGCGTAGTTCGCCGTCAACGTCAGGTCGGACGTGCCGACCGTGACGATCCACGTCGTGCCCGCCGGACCACCCTGCCAGCCGGTGAACTTCGAGACACCGTCGATGCCCAGCGGCGCGGCCTCGACGTCGAACGTGGCCCCCTCGGCGACCACCGCGGTGCTGACGCCGCCCTCGACCGGGATGCTGAGCGCCGCGGGTTGCGTGCCGGCCAAGGTGATCCGGTGCTCGCGCGGCCGGGCCACGTAGGTCTTCGAAGCGGTCACCCCGGTGCTGTCGGTCACCGTCGCGGTGAACTCCATCCGCGAGTCCGGGTGCTCGGTGAACGGCAGCCCGAAACCGCTTCCCGCCCCGCCGGCGCCGGGGTGCGAGTGGCACGTGGCCTCGCTCGGGCAGTGCCGCACCGCGGAGGTCCACGTGATCGGCAAGGCGCCGTCCTCGACGTCGGTCGCGGTGGCGCTCAGGGGAACCTGCTCGCCGACCGCGAACGTCGCGGCGTCACCCGGCGTCGTCAGCGTGAGCTGGGGCGTGTGGTTGCCGGGCGCGACCGCGATGCCGGTCGCGCCGGTGGCACCCAGCGGGTCCCGGACGGTCAGCTTCGCGGTGAACGACCCGGTGCCCGCCGCGTAGGTGTGCGACACCGCCGGACCGGCGTCGGCCGCGGTCGACCCGTCACCGAAGTCCCAGTCGTACTTCAAGGGGTCGTTGTCGTAGTCGACCGATCCCGAACCGTCGAAGGAGACCGTGCGGGTGTCGGGATCGGTGACCGACGACGCGTTCGCCACCGGCGCGGTGTTGCCGGCCGAATAGCTCAGCCGCCGCAGCTTCCCGGACAGGATGTCGGCGTAGACGATGTCGCCGTTGACCGCGGCCGCGAACTTCGTCGGCCCGCCGATGTCGGTGAAGACCGGCGGGTTCTGCGGGGCCTGCGTGAGCTTGCCCTGGTCGTCGTAGCGCAGGGTCCAGATCTTGTGCGTCACGTAGTCACCGAAGAAGTACGCACCGCGGTAGGCCGCCGGGTAGCTCGATCCGTTGTAGACGATCCCCCCGGTGACGCTGTTGCCCTGCATCGCACCGTTGCCGTGCTGGTACTCGAAGATCGGCGGCTGGTTCGCCACCCCCGCGCAGCCCGCGAGGCCGCTGTACCCGGACGTCGGGTGGTTGCCCTCCCAGCACGGCCACCCGAGGTTCGCGCCGCGCTGGACGACGTCGACCTCCTCCCGCGCGTTCCAGCCGACGTCACCCGCGACCGGCAGCCCGAGGTTCGGGTCGATGCTGAACCGGAACGGGTTGCGCAAGCCGCGCGCGAACACCTTGCTCGCGGTGGAGCCCGGGTTGGCGGCGTCGTAGTACGGGTTGGCCGGCACGCCCTTGCCGTCCGGGGTGAAGTGGAGGATCTTGCCGTAGGGCTGGGTGATGTCCTGCGCGCGCAGCGCCCCCGGGTCCACCTTCGAGAAGTCCCCGTTGTCCCCGATGGACATCCAGAGCGTCCCGTCCGCGGCGGCGACGACACCGTTGATGGCGTGGACGTCGAAGATGCCGGGAACGTCGAGCAGCGACTGCTCACCGCTCAGCCCGGTGGGCGCGGCGGCCCCGTCCACGCTGACCGTGAACCGCGACAGGCGCATGACGAAGCCGCTCGCCTGGTCGACCGACCGCGTGAGGTAAACGGTGTGCGACGTGGCGTAGTCGGGCGCGACGGCGACGCCGACCAGCCCGAGATCACCGACGGAACGGGTGGGCAGCGTCGCGATGGTCTTGCCCGTCCCGTTCACGGGCAGCCACCGCACGCGGCCGTCCTTGGCCGTGGCGAGGACGGAACCGTCGGGGAGGTAGGCGAAGTCGGTCAGCTGGTACTGACCGAGCCCGGTATCGGTGTCCCGCAGCACGAACCCCGACGGCAGCGCCACCGCGGCCGCCTCGGTGGACGCGATGGGCAGCAACGCCCCTGCCAGCACTGCCCCCACGAGGAGGTGACGGAGTGCGCGAAGCTTCATCAAGGCCATGTCAGGTCCCTTCCCGGCGGTCGTGTATCGCCGGGAAGGAGCCGTCAGTTGCACCTGCGTGCGTAAATTGACCTTTTCGTGACCGGTACCGGAAACGTCGCCGCGCGGAGGTCGGTGCGTCGCATCACGTCGACCGGACCTCGGACCGGCGAGACACCCGCCCGTGCTGCTCGAACATCCCGGCCGCACGTCGGGCCGCCTGACCACTGCCATGGCCCGACTCGTCCGCCTCACTCCGGCGCGGATCGACCTGCGCCCGCGCACCGCACGTTGCGTGAGTTCGGTCAACCCCGCTGGTCCAAGCCGGTGATCGCGGCTGCGCCGTGCGGGTTGATCGCCCGTTTTCCGTCGGACTCCCTGCCTACAGTGACGACGTGGCCACGGACCCGGAACAGCAACTCAGTCAGGCCGAGCAAGTCGTCACGCGGTTGCAGGACACAATCCGCGAGCACCTTGCGGCGTTCGCCGAGATACCTTCCGACGCCGACCGGACCGGCGCCTTGGACGATCTGCTCAACGCCGCGGAGGAGCTGCAGGACGCCGAACGTGCCGCGGAGACCGCGCGGCAGCGCGTCGAACGCGGCGAACTCGAGGTCCTGCGTACAAAAGCGGCGGCCCACGCACGGAAGGTCGCGGCCGCGCCCACTGTCGTCGCGGTCGTGCTCGGGGTGCTGATCACCTCCTCGGTTCTCAGCCCGTGGTGGTGGCTGCTGGCCGTGCCGCAGCTCGTCGTCGGAGTCGCAGTGATGGGCAAACCGATCGCGCTGCACCGGCCCGCGATCGACGAACGCGGCATCGTCGCCGGGATGAGCGTCATCGCGGCGGTGCTGAGCGCGCTCGCCGCGATCCCGTGGCCGTGGCCCGCGGTCACGGTGGTGCTGATCATCCTGGCCGGGCTGGCCACCGTCGTCACCGGGATCTCCCTCGGCGTGGAGGGCACGTTGAACAGCGCGACCTCGAAAGCAGGTGTCCGATGACGAACCCGAACGCGTCGCTGGGCGACATCGATACCCGGCTGCGCCGCCTCAAGCGCGAGCACGACTCGCTCTCCAGCGACGTCGACAGCATCCGCAGCGACGTGCGGAAAGCGCGATCGGCAGCCGATGCCGCCGAAGAAGCCACCGATGACCTGCGGCGTCGGATCACCGACCAGCACGACACGCTTACCAGCCATGCCAAGACGGTCTCCGCCACCGGCGCGCTGGTCGAGCGGCTGCGGCAGCAGTTGCAGCAGCTCGAGCGCGCGGTGCGCGTCTCCGACGGCACCCCGGTCATCGACCTCGACGACGTCCCCGCCGCCACCCGCACTCTCGCCGCCGAAGCCGTCAAACGCCACCGGCTCAAGGAAGCCCTGCTGCCGGAGGACACCCGCACCGTGCACCAGGCGGCCCTGCAGCGCCTGACCCAGCTCACCAGCCAGCTGACGGCGACCGAGGACGAACTCGTCCGCATCGTCACCGCCATGGCCGGCAACCACCGGGACTCCCCCGCGCGCGCCGGGATGTCCGAGCGCTTCACGGCCGCCACACGCACCCGCCGGAAGCTGCGCGACATCGAGCTGCCCGCCGCCAAGGACGCCGCCGCGGCCGCCCGCAGCGAGCTGCGGTCCGACGACGTCACCCGCGCGCGCGTCGAACCACAGCTGCGCAAGGCCGACCAAGCCTGGACCGACCTCACCGCCCGGCTGCGAACCAGCATCAGCGACGCGATCGGCAGCAGCGCACTGCTGCCGACGTGGTTCACCAACGCTCTCGGGTTCGCCCCGCCGCGCGGCCCCCACGGTGACCGCTGGATGCGCACCGCGACCGACGTCCTCGCTTACCGCGTCACCTACGGCATCCGCGACCAGGCGGCGCTAGGCCCCACGACCCGCGACGGTCGGTGGACCAAAGCCCGCCTGACCTGGTTACGTGACCTCGAATTCAAGCTCGCGTCCCTCGACGCTGACGACTGACCCGGCTTGGGCGACGTCAGGAGACGTGGAGCCGGCGAGATGCCGACCTTGGTGCCGTCGGCGAGGTAATGTTCCATGCCGTCGATTCACCGGCCGCCGTTCAGGCCGGCCGGTGTCCACGATGTCCGGACTTCACGACCACCCGCGTCGAACGGTCACAGCCCGAACTCCTTCGCGATGCCCTTCCCGTGCGGCTGCCACCAGTCCTTCTCCACACTGCCGCCCTTCGGGACCGCCGGGTTGCAGTGGTAGGTCGTGACCCAGTTGCCGCCGCCGTGGCCGTCCGGCTTCCAGTACGACGTCATGTCGTACTGGACGCCGTCGTCCTTCGCGTCCTTGTCGTACTGGACGGACTTGCGGTTGCCGTCGTAGCTTTCGCGCTCCGCCTTGGCGTCGTTGTAGTCCGCTTCCGCCTTGTCCCGGTCGGCCTTCGCGTCCTTGAACTGCTGGTTGAGCTTCTTGCCTTCCTCCATGACCGCCGGCTTGTCCTCCGCCGAGGCGTTCTTGTAGGCGGCCTTCTTCGCGTTGAGCTCCGACTCGAGCTCGTCGACCCTCTCCTGGTGCGCGTCGAGATCGCTCTTCTTCGCGTTCACGTTCTGGTCGATCGAGCCGGGGTTCTTGCCCTCCGTGCCGTGCTTGGCGTACGCGGGGTCGTTGCTGTACTTGGCGACTTCCTTGGAGAAGTAGTCCTTGTGCCACTTGTCGTTGACGTTGTCCGGGAACTTCGTCCCCGAGCCGCCCGTGTACTTCATGCCGAAGCTCTGGTTGCCTGCCTGGTGCTTTCCCTGGTGGGAGTCGACCTGCACCTCGGTGCCGTCCTGCTTGCCGAACGAATGCGTGTCGGACTTGCCGGCACCGCCGGAGCCGCTGGCCTGTGTCTCGTCGTTCTTGCCCTTGCCCTTGTTCCCGCCGCCGCGGGGGATGTTGCCCGCGTTGTCGCCGCCGCCGGGCTGGTCGTTCGTCTTGTTCTTGCCGCCGCCCTTCTTGCAGGCGAGGCCGAGCAGGTCGCGCTCCGCAAGCGGGTTGTCGACGTAGGCGGCCGGGTTGGGGGCGGGCCCGAGCCCGAGCGGGTCCTGGCTCAGGTACCGGCCGGTCGACGGGTCGTAGTAGCGGAAGACGTTGTAGTGCAACCCCGATTCGGCGTCGGCGTACTGCCCCGGGAACCGCAGCGGGGTGGCCGCCGGGCCGGTCTCGCGGCCCCACAGGCTCGCGTTCCCGCGCCAGACCGCCGTTCCCGCCGCGTCGAGGAGCTCGGTCGGCCTGCCGACCAGGTCGGTGACGATCGCGAAGAACCGGTCCTGCAGCGTCGCCGCGCGCTCGACCTGGACGACCGGCCGGTCGTCGCCGGGGTGGTACTCCCAGACGGTGACGCGCCGGGTCTGCGCCGCGTCCACGTGGACCTGCTCCACCAGCAGCGCGCCGCTCCAGGTGAACTCGTAGGACTCGGCGACCACGCGGGCGCCGGTGGCCGAGGTGACCACGCGCTGCTTGCCGATCCGGCGGCCGATCGGGTCGTAGCGATACCACCACTGGTCGCCCTCGGGGGTCGTGACCGAGAGCAGGCGGTCCTGGCTGTCCCACCGGTACCGCCAGGTGCGGCCGCCCTCGTTCCGCGCGATCACGCGGCCCTGGGGGTCGTGGTCGAAGGCGACGGCGCCGGCGGAAACCAGCCGGTTGTTCGCGTACCGGCGCGGACCCGCGCTCGGCACCTGGCCGGGCTCCCTCGTCTCCACCACGTTCCCGGCGGGGTCGTAGCGGTAGGCCTGGCTGCCGGTCGCGCCGTGCACCTCGGTGACCCGGCCGGTGGCGTCGAGCACGAGCCGGGTCGGCCCGGCCACGTCGTCGTCGATCCCGGCGAGCAGCCCGTCCGGCCGGTAGCTGAACCGGCGGTGCCGCGGCGTCGCCCCGGCGGCCTGGACCGACTGGCCGACCAGGTTGTCGTCGACGTCGAACACCTGCGTGAGCGCGACCCCGCCCTCGACGGTGCGCGCGACCTCCCGGCCGCCCGCATCGTGCTCGAAGCGCACGGTGTGCCCGGCGACGACGAGCGCTGTGGGCCGCCCGGCGGCATCGAAGGTCCACACACTGTCCACTCCGGACGGAGTGCGCCGCCGTACGGTGCCGTCGGCCTCGTGGACGTGGGTCAGCGTCCGGCCGTCGACCGACTCGCCGAGCACGGTGCCCTCGCCGTCGTAGGTGACGCGGAGCTCGACGTCGCCCATCACCGCGGCGGTCATCCGGCCGACCGCGTCGTAGGCGAACCGGGTCGTGCCGGCCGGGGAGCGGCGCTCGACGACGTTGCCGAGCACGTCGTGGACGTATTCGGTCTGCTCGCCCGCCCCGTTCGCCGACCGGACGAGCCGGCCCGCGGCGTCGTAGCCGAAGCGGAGCGTGCGGCCGTCGAAGTCCGTCTCCTCGACCAGCCGCCCGGCGGGGTCGTAGCGGTAGGTCCAGCTCTGCCCGAGCGGGTTGGTGACCGTGCTGGGCCGCAGCTCGGTGTCGTAGCTGTAGGTCGTCCGGGCGCCCGACGCGTCGATCGTCGCGGTGACCAGGTCGAACGGGCCGTACTCGGTCCGTTCGGCCAGCCCGGCGCCGTTGACGTGCTCGACCTCGTTGCCCTCGGCGTCGTAGCCGCGGGACTCGCGCACCCCGGAGGGCCGCACGCGCAGCCGTTCGCCGCCGTCGGGGGTCCAGCCGAGGACCACGGGCTGCCCGGACCGGTTGAGCACCGACCGGGGCCGCCCGAACACGTCCCGGTCCACCGGTGGCGGCTCTTCGTCCCCGCGCGTCCAGGCGGCCTGCTCGGACGTCAGCGGTTTCGCGATGCCGAGGGTCTCGGTGAACGGATCCGGCAGCTCGTCGCGCGGGTAGAAGCGGGAGAGCACGACGCCGTCGTCCGCGGTGGTCTCGATCGTCAGTCCGGCGGCGTCCTGCGTGACCCGCAGGAGCGAGCCGTCCGGCCGGGTCACCGACCGGAGGGCGCCCCGCTCGTCGTAGGCGAACGACGTCGTGCGCCCCAGCGGGTCGGTGCGGGACAGCAGGCGGTCGTCGCGGTCCCATTCGGACGTGGTGACCCCGCCCAGCGGGCCGACCTCGCGGACGAGCTGGTTGGCTTCGTTGAAGTGGTACTCGCCGGCGTGGCCGAGGGAGTCGGTGAAGGTCGTGACCCGCCGCTGCGTGTCGTAGGCGAACTCGGCGTCGTAGAAGCCGCGGTCGCCGATGGTGCGGACGCAGCGGCCGGACGTGTCGTAGACGTAGCGGAACCAGGTGCCGTTGCGGTCCTGCCAGCCGGTGACGCGGCCCGCGGCGTCGTAGTCGTAGACCTGCGGGCGGCCGGAGGCGTTGAACTCCTGCGTCAGGCGGCCCAGCTCGTCGTAGCCGAAGCGCCGCACCAGGACCCGGGCCTGGCCGGCCGGGTCGGTCACGTGGACGGCGGTGACCCGGCCGCCTTCGGTCTCCAGTTCCACCCGGTAGCCGGCGGAGTGCCGCAGGGCCAGCGGTGCGCCGAGAGCGTCGTAGTCGAACTCGACCCGGGCGCCGTCGGCGTCGGTGACCGACCGCAGGACGAGTTCGGCGGATCCGCGGCCCGGCAGCGCGGCGAACCGGAGTTCCCGGCCGCGCAAGGGATCGGACTGGGTGTAGCTGCCGTCGGCGTGCCGGGTCAGCGGGCGCCGCGGCCCGTCCACGGGAAGCACCGGCGCGCCCGGCTCGGCGAGCGGGTAGACGAGGGTGGTGCCGTCCGCGGCGAAACACCGGACGCGTTCGCGGCCCACCGCCAGCCGTTGGTCCACAGTGGACACCCAGCTGGGGCCGAACCACCGGCCGGCGCGGTAGGACGAGACGTGCAGGCGCTCCAGCACCAGCGGCGACGGCAGTTCCAGGTCGACCTGGTCGATCACGACGTTGCCGCGCGCGATGTCCACCGGGTCGGTCTTGCACTCCCAGGTGTCCTTGCCACCGCCGCCGGTGTCGCCGTCCTTCCCGGGGTCCTTCGCGGGCGGCGGGTCGCTCGGGGCCTTGTTCCCGTTGCCACCCGAGTGGTCGCCCGACGTCGAGGTGGAGCCGTCCTTGCCCCCGCCGCCGTCCTTGCCGCCGCCGCCCGGGGGGTCGCCGGGGGTCTTGTCCCCGGTGCCGCCCGAGTGGTCACCGGAGGTGGTGGTGGAGTCGCCGTCCTTGCCGCCCTTGCCGTCCTTGACGTCGGGGGACTTCGGGTTGCCGTCGATCTTCCCCGGCTTGCCCGGCGGGCCGACCTTCCCGCCCTTGATGTTCTTCAGCCCCTTGGCGGCGTCCTCGAACAGGGTGCCGGCCTTCTTCAGCAGCGGGACCAGGGCCTTGAGCGCCTTGACGAGCTTGGTCGTGAGGCTCGCGATCTTCGACGCGGTCTTCGCGACGGCGGCGATGACCTGCGGCACGACCCAGGTCAGCCCGATGCCGAGGGTGAACACCACCTGCAGCGCCCACGAAATCAGGTGCCCGACGAGTTCGGCGATGATGTCGCGCACCAGTGTGCGGACGGCGCCCACCACCTCGCCGGCGGTCTTGACGCCGCTCCCGGCGCCTTCGCAGCCCTTCTGCGCGGCGGCCAGCAGCCCGGACGTGTCTTCGGCCCGCTTGCGGTAGTTGTCGGCGGCGGGTCCCTGCCAGCCGACGAGGTCGGCCTTGACGGCGTTCGTCAGCTCGGTCGAGACGTCTTCGAGCTCTTTGGCGATGTTGTTCCAGGTCTGCGACTGCGCGGCGATCTCGTCGGCGTTCCCGGTGAGGGCGTTGAGCGCCTCCTTGAGCGGGCCGACGTGCTCGATCAGCCAGCCGACCCCGGCGGCGAAGATCGCGCCGAAGGGGTCCATCACCGCGGTCAGCGCGTCGAGGGCCGTGCCGACGGCGCCCATCGCCACCGAGGCCCAGTCACCGCTCTCGATGGCGTCTTTCAGGCCGATGGCGTCTTCGAGGAGCGGCACCCCGGAGTACGCCTTGGTCGAATCCTGCGTCTGCGCGACCAACGGGTTACCCACGGCGACCGACTCCCCTGCCCAGGTTCAGCATTCGGATGATCTTAGTGACCCGATAGGAGGCAGGTCGCGACACCGCCGCGGCTTGCCCGTTCGACTCCTGCGGACTTCCCGAACGGGTCAGGCGACTTCGGCGGAGCACCGACATATGTCACAAGCAGGATCGAGCGGGACACCCGGCCCGGTAACGTCGTTGCGTACGCTACGCAACCAGCTAGGACAGCCCATGCCCGCGAACGCGATCGACCAGCCGGACGACTGGACCACCCCCGGCGCGCACCCGGTCGCGCCCGGCATCCACCGCATCCCGCTGCCCCTGCCGATCACCGGCCTGACCACCGTGAACGCCTACGTGCTCGAAGGCCCCGACGGCCTCGTGCTGATCGATCCCGGCTGGGCGGGCCCGGCCAACGAACGCGCCGTCACGACCGCGCTGGCCGAGCTGGGCCACCGGCTCGGCGACGTGCGCGTCTGCCTCGCCACGCACCACCACTGG
This sequence comes from Amycolatopsis sp. FBCC-B4732, assembly GCF_023008405.1. Lineage (NCBI taxonomy): Bacteria > Bacillati > Actinomycetota > Actinomycetes > Pseudonocardiales > Pseudonocardiaceae > Amycolatopsis > Amycolatopsis sp. FBCC-B4732. The sequence goes on along the minus strand of NZ_CP095376.1, from coordinate 2,141,549 downwards.
GACCACTACACCCAGGCCTTCGCGTGGCGCGAAACCCTCGGCGTCCAGCTGCGGATCGGCGAGAACGAGCGGTTCAGCATCGACGGCTTCGACACGGCCAGCCCGTTCCCCAACCACCCGGAACTCCTGGCCCGCTGCGGCGCCGAAGAGCTGGCCGAGCGGGTGCTCGCGATCGACGTCTCCGGGGCCGGCACCCCCTACGGACCCCCGGACGGCTGGCTCCGCGACGGCGACCGGATCCCGGTGCGGGACGGCGAACTGGAAGTGATCGCGACCCCGGGCCACACCCGCGGCCACGTCGTCTACGCCCACTCCCCCGCCGGCGTCCTGTTCGCGGGCGACCACGTGCTGCCGGCCATCACCCCGTCCCTGGGCTTCGAGGTCGCTCCCGAGGCGACGCCGCTGCGCTCGTTCATCTCCTCCCTCAAGCTCCTGCTGGCGCGGCCCGACACGGTGCTGCTGCCCGCGCACGGTCCCGTCGGCACCAGCACCCACACCCGCGTCCACGAGATCCTCGACCACCACCGCGACCGCCTCGACGAAGTCAACGAACTGCTCGTCGCGGGCGCCACCAACGCCTACGAGGTCGCCCGGCAGCTGCCGTGGACCCGGCACCGCCGGCAGCTCGACGCACTCCAGCTCGAACACCAGCTGTCCGCGGTCATGGAGATCGAGGCCCACCTCGACGTCCTCGCCCACCTCGGCCGCGTCACCCTCGACGAGACACCGGCGGCGCGCCGCTACAACGCGGCATAGCCCGGCCGGTCGCCCGCGGGCCGGAAGCGGGTCAGGCGCAGGCTGTTCGACACCACCAAGCAGCTCGACAGCGCCATCGCCGCGCCCGCGATCATCGGGTTGAGCAGGCCCGCCGCGGCCAGTGGCAGCGCCGCGACGTTGTAGGCCAGGGCCCAGAACAGGTTCGCCTTGATCGTTCCCAGTGTCCGGCGGGACAGCCGGATCGCGTCGACCGCGGCCAGCAGGTCGCCGCGGACGAGCGTCAGGTCGCCGGCCTCGATCGCCGCGTCGGTTCCGGTGCCCATCGCCAGCCCGAGGTCCGCCGAGGCGAGCGCGGCCGCGTCGTTGACGCCGTCGCCGATCATCGCCACGACGTGGCCCTGGGCCTTGAGGCCGGCGATCACGTCGACCTTCTGCTCGGGCGAGACTCCGGCGATGACGTCGGTGATGCCGGCCTCGCGGGCGATCGCGCGGGCCACGGCCTCGTTGTCGCCGGTCAGCAGGATCGGCGTCAGGCCGAGCCGCCGCAGCTGGAACACCGCGGCCGCCGACGTCGGCTTCACCGTGTCGGCCACCACCAGCACGGCGTGGGCGCAGCCGTCCCAAGCCAGGATGACCGCGGTGTGCCCGGCGTGCTCCGCCTTTTGCTTCGCCGCCAGCAGAGACGACGGCAGCCGCACCGAGAGCCGGTGCATCAGCTCGGGCCGGCCGACGACGACGCGGTGCCCGTCGACCCGGCCGAGGACTCCGAAACCGGCGACGTTGCGGAACTCCAGGACCTCCCCCACCGAGCCGAACCGCCGGGTCGCCGCCGACACCACCGCGTCGGCGATCGGGTGCTCCGACGCGTTCTCGAGCGCCCCGGCCAGCTGCAGCGCCAGGTCGGCCGGGACGCCGTCGACGGTGCGCACGGCGACCAGGCTCATCTTGCCGGTGGTGACCGTGCCGGTCTTGTCGAGCACGACGGTGTCGACGCGGCGGGTCGATTCCAGCATCTCCGGTCCCTTGACCAGGACGCCGAGCTGGGCGCCGCGGCCGGTGCCGACGAGCAGCGCCGTCGGCGTGGCCAGGCCGAGCGCGCAAGGGCACGCGATGATCAGCACCGCGACGGCCGCGGTGAACGCGACCGCGGTGTCCGCCCCGGTCCCGAGCCAGAACGCCAAGGTGGCCAAGGAAAGCGCCATGACCACGGGTACGAACACCGCGGACACGCGGTCGGCCAGCCGCTGCACGTCGACCTTGCCGCCCTGCGCCCGCTCGACCATCGCCGCGATCCGCGCGAGGCGGGTGTCCGCGCCGACGCGCGTCGCGCGGACGACGAGCCGGCCGCTCATGCTGACCGTGGCGCCGACGACCGGGGTCCCGGCGGACACCTCGACCGGGACGGCTTCGCCGGTCACCAGGCTGAGGTCGACCGCGGAGTCGCCTTCCTCGACGACGCCGTCGGTCGCGATCTTCTCGCCGGGCCGGACCACGAACCGCTCGCCGGCCCGCAGCCGCTCGATCGGGATCCGCTCTTCACGGCCGCCTCGGAGCACGGAGACGGACTTCGCGCCAAGGTCCAGCAACGCGCGCAGCGCAGCACCGGCCCGCCGGCGCGACCGGGACTCGAAGAACCGGCCCGCGAGGATGAACAGCGTCACGCCGGTGGCGACCTCGAAGTAGATGCCGTCCAGGTCGTGGTCGGCGGCCAGGGTCAGCTCGAACTCGTGGCGCATCCCGATGGTGCCCGCACCGCCGAAGAACAGCGCGTAGAGCGACCAGAGGAACGCCGCGGCGACGCCCATCGACACCAGCGTGTCCATGGTCGCGGTGGCATGGCGCAGGTTGGTCCAGGCCGCGCGGTGCAACGGCCACGCGCCCCAGACCACGACCGGGGTGGCCAGCACGAGCGAAACCCATTGCCACGTGGGGAACTGCAACGCGGGGACCATCGCGAGGACGATCACCGGCACGCTCAGCACGGCCGAGCCGAGCAGCCGCTGCCGCAGCGGGTCCGGGCCCGCCGGCTCCGCGGGCACGTCCGGTTCGGGTGGCGCGGGCGGCTGCGCGGTGTAGCCGGCGGCTTCGATGGTGCGGACGATGTCGTCGACGGTCCGCGCCGCCGGCACCGCGACCAGTGCCTTCCCGGTGGCGTAGTTGACCGTGGCCTCGACGCCGTCGAGGCGGTTGAGCTTGCGCTCGATCCGCGCCGCGCACGAACCGCAGGTCATCCCGCCGACGACGAGTTCGACCTCCTGGGCCGGCGGGGCCGCTACGGATTCCCGGGCATCCGCATGCCGGGCACCGAGGGCGGGGATGGGGCTGGTGACGGGCTCGGGCCGGCGAGGCTGCCCGGCAGCCAGGCCAGGCCGAACACGAGTCCCGGCAGCAGTGCGAACCCGCTCACCTTGGCCGAAGCCGGCATGACGGCCGCTCCCGGTCATCGGACGAGTCGGTAGCCCGCGACCTGGACCGCGCCTTCGATCCGCTCCGGCGCCAGCACGCCTTCGCTGGTCACGAGGACGCGGCCCGAGTTCAGGTCGACGTCGACGTCACGGACCCCGGGCAGTTCGCCGACCTCTTCCTTGACGGACGCGACGCAGTGTCCGCAAGTCATTCCCGTCACCACGTATGTGCTTCGAGTCATCGTCATGCCTTCCGGGGCCGTGGCCTTCTCCTGCCGAGGCAGTGGCCTCGCTGCAACAAAGGTCGGCCCGGACGACGGAATGGTTCCCGCGACTTCTTTTGAACCATCCCGGCTCGATCCGCGTACTAGCCGGTGTGAGGCCACAGCCATCCGACGATGCCGACATCACGCACTGGGCCCGGCTCGCCGGCCGCGGCGACCGGGACGCGCTGGAGCGCTTCCTGCGGGCGACCCAGCCGCACGTCTGGCGGTTCGTGGCCGCGCTGAGCGACACCCAGTCCGCCGACGACCTGACCCAGGAGACCTACCTCCGGGCGCTGGGCGGTCTCGGCCGCTTCCGCGCGGAATCTTCGGCACGGACGTGGTTGCTGAGCATCGCCCGGCGGGTCGTGGCCGACCACATCCGCGCCGTGCGGGCCCGCCCCCGTCCGGCCACGCCCGCCGACTGGCAGGCCGACGCGGGCCGGGGCGCCGAAGGCACCGCTTTCGAAGAACGCGTGCTGCTCGACCACCTCGTCGCCGCGCTCGAGCCGGACCGGCGGGACGCCTTCCTGCTCACCCAGACCCTCGGACTGTCCTATGTGGACGCCGCCGAGGTCGTCGGCTGCCCGGTCGGCACGATCCGCTCCCGGGTCGCGCGGGCGCGCGACGACCTCGCGGAAGCGATGCGCGAGAAGACCGTGCGGCGCAACGCCGCCGGCTGAACCACCGCGCTACTTCACCTCCCCGGAGGCGTCGAACGACCGCAGCCGCAGGCTGTTGGAGACCACCAGGACCGACGACAGCGACATGGCCGCGCCCGCGATGAGCGGATTGAGCAAGCCCAGGGCCGCGAGCGGCAGTGCCGCCACGTTGTAGCCGAACGCCCAGGCCAGGTTGCCGCGGATGATCCGCAGCGTCCGGTCGGCGAGCCGGATCGCGTCCGGCACCACGCGCAGGTCGTCGCGCATCAGCACGAGGTCGGCCGAGCGCAGGGCGATGTCGCTGCCGCGGGCCATGGCCATGCCGAGGTCGGCGGTGGCCAGGGCCGGGGCGTCGTTGATCCCGTCGCCCACCATCGCGACCCGCGCGCCGGTGGCCCGCAGCTCGTCGATCGCGTGGGCCTTGCCCGCGGGCAGGACCCCGGCGCGGACCTCGTCGACGCCGATCTCGGCGGCGACCGCGCGGGCCGCCACCTCGTGGTCGCCGGTCAGCAGCACGGTCCGCAAGCCCCGGGCCCGCAACGCCGCCACCGCCGCCGCGGCGGACGGCTTGACGACGTCGCGGACCTCGAGCACCCCGAGGGGTTCGCCGTCGACGGCGACGAGCACCGGCACGGCCACGCCCGAGAGCGTCTCGAACTCCACGGCGATGCCTCGCTCGCCGAACAGCCGCGGGCTGCCGACGAGAACCGCGTGACCGTCCACAGTGGCCTCCGCACCGAGACCGGGCAACGCCGCGAACGCGTCGACGTCCGGCAGTGCGGGCAGTTCCGCGCGGGCCGCGGTCACGACGGCGGCCGCGATCGCGTGTTCGGAACCCGATTCGACGGCCCCGGCGAACCACAGCAGGTCGCCGCGGGTGCGGCCGGGGGCCGGCCGGCACGCCGTGACGGTCATCCGGCCGGTGGTCACGGTGCCGGTCTTGTCCAGCACGACGGTGTCCACCTCCCGGCTGGCTTCCAAGGCGTCCGGGCCCTTGATCAGGATGCCCAGCTGCGCACCGCGCCCGACACCCGCCATCAGCGCGGTCGGAGTTGCCAGTCCGAGCGCGCACGGGCAGGCGATGATCAGCACCGACACGGCAGCGGTGAAGGCGTCGCGCACCGGGTGCCCGGTCAGCAGCCACCCGCCGAGGGTCAGCGCGGCGAGCACGAGCACGACCGGGACGAACACGGCGCAGATCCGGTCGACCAGCCGCTGCACCGACGCCTTGCGCGCCTGGGCCCGTTCGGCCAGCGCCGTCATCTGGGCGAGCTGGGTGTGCGCACCCACGGCCGTCGCGCGCACCACCAAGCGGCCGTCGCGGTTCACCGACGCGCCGACGACGCGATCACCCGGCGCGACTTCCGCGGGCACGGGCTCGCCGGTGACCGCGCTTACATCCACTGTGGACTGTCCACTCTCGACGACGCCGTCGGCGCCGAACGCCTCGCCGGGCTTGACGACGAACCGGTCGCCGACGGCCAGCTCACCCACCGCCACCATCACCTCGACACCGTCGCGCAGGACACGCACTTCCTTGGCGGCGAGGGCGTCGAGGGCGGCCAGCAGCCCGGCCGCGCTGCGCCGGGACCGGGCTTCGAAGTAACGGCCGGCCAGCAGGAAGGTCGTCACGCCGGCGGCGACGTCGAGGTAGATCGCGTCGGCGCCGGCCGCGGTCGGGCCGAAGCCGACCCAGTAGCCGGGTTCGTGGCCACCGAAGAGCGTCGCCCAGGCCGACCACGCGAACGACGCCAGGACCCCCAGCGACACCAGGGTGTCCATACTGGACGACCGGTGCCGCAGGTTCCGCAGCGTCGCGCGGTGGAACGGCAGCGCGGCCCAGAACACCACCGGTACGGCGAGGGCGAGGCAGAGCCACGGCCAGCCGGCGAACCGCAGCGACGGCACGAGCGCGAGCGTGATGGAGAGGTTGCCCAGCGGCACGGCCAGCAGCGCCGCGACGAACAACCGGCGGCGCAGGTCGCGCACCCGGCCCGCGGTGCGGTCTTCGTCGTCGTGACCGCGGACGTGGGCGCCGTAGCCTGCCTTGCGGACGCGCTCGAGGAGCAGGTCGTCGCCGAGCGCGGCGGGGACGTGCACGGTGGCGCGCTCGGTCGCGTAGTTGACCGACGCGCGGACGCCGTCGAGCTTGTTCAGGGTGCGTTCGACGCGCGCCGAGCAGGCGGCGCAGGTCATTCCGGTCACGGCCAGCTCGACCGTGCGGACCTCCCCGGCGACCGGGGTGGTGGTGGACATGCGGGATCTCCTCAGTTCCGGCGTGCCGCCAGTTCGGCGAGCATCGCGTTGTAGGCGTCGAAGTCACCGTCGCCGTGGCGATCGGCGCGGCGGGCCTTGCGCTCGTCGTCGCGCGCCCACTGCACCAGCAGCGCGACGACCAGCACCACCATCGGGATTTCCCCGCTCGCCCAGGCGATCCCGCCGCCGAGCCGCTGGTCGGCCAGCAGGTCGCCGGCCCACGGCAGCGCGAGGTAGTGGTAGTAGGTGGCGGCGAGCACGGTCTGCTTGCTCATCAGGATGACGCCGAAGAACGCGTGGAACGGCATCACCGCGAAGAGCATTCCCAGTCGCACCAGGTGCGGCAGCGGCCGCGGGGTCCGGTCGGTGCCGACGGCCACCCACGCGAACAGGTAGCCGGACGCCAGGAAGTGGACCTTCATCAGCTGGTGCGCCCAGTGGTAGAGCATCGCTTCACCGAACAGGCCCGAGAAGTACAGCGCGTAGAACGACCCGGCGAACAGGATCGCCGCGGTCGCCGGGTGGGCGAAGAACCGCGTCACCGGGGCGTGCAGCAGCGATACGACCCATTCCCGCGCACCGGGGACGTCGCCGTGCTCGCCCGCGGGGAGAGCCCGCAGCGCGAGGGTGACCGGGCCGCCGAGCACCAGCAGCACCGGCGCGAACATGTTCAGCGCCATGTGCGTGACCATGTGCAGGCTGAACGTCCCCGGTGCCTGGACCCCGAGGCCGGACGACGTGACGACCACGACGAGCACCCACCCGGCGAGCCAGGCGGCCGGGCGGCCAGTGGTCGCCGCGGCGCCGCAGTCGCCGGACCCCGAGCAGGTACGCCGTCACCGCGACCGCGGCGAGCGGGACGAACAGCAGATCCGGCCGCCAGTCCCCGAGGAGCCCCGCCGCGGTCCCGGGCGCGTCGAGGTCGTAGCCGAGGACGGTCTCCTGCACCGTTGCCGGGTGGTTCACGAACGACGGCGGCACGAGCGCGGTCAGCGCCGCCGAGCCACCGGTGCCCAGGGCCGGCAGGACCAGTTCCGCCAAGACCAGCAGGAAACCCGACCGGCGCCGGCGCCACACGGCGATGCCGATGCCGGCGGCGAGCAGCAGGACGGTCTCGGCCGCGAGGACGTGCCCGTAGCGGCTCACCAGCCCGTCGGGCCGGGCGAGCGCGAACCCGGAAACCGCGCCCGAGGAGGCGGTCACCACGAAGCAGGTCAGCGACAGGCGGTGGTAGCGCCGCAGCACGAGCTCCGCGGGTCCGCGGCGAAGCCGGGCCAGGAGTGCGACCGCCGCGCCGAGCCACGCGCTCGCGGCGGGTACGTGCCAGAACATCGCGTTGGTCGCCACGTCGTGCCCCGCACCCACCGACACGTGGCCCACCGCCACCAGCGGCAGCAGCCCGGCACCCGCGACCACCGCCGCGGCGACGACCGTGCGCCAGGCCATCGCCGGCCACGCCAGCACCGTCGCCGCGGCGGCGGCGACCGCCACGCACAACCAGGCTTTGGGCTCCTCGGTGGCGCTCAAGGTGGCCAGGAAGACCTCGGGCCGCAGGACCCGGGACACCGGCAGGCCCGACGCGCTCGCGGCCGAGAACGGCACCGCGACCACCGCGGCCGCCAGCCAGCAGGCCGCGCTGCCCGCGGCGAGCCGGCTCGCCGCGTACGAATCCGCCGACAGGGCCCCGCCCCGCCGGCCGGGCGCGACGAACGCGGCGAACACCAGCCCGCCGAAGCACCCGGCCGCGGCCGCGTCGGCCGCGAACCGGACGACCGCGAAGCCGTAGGTGGTCAGCGGTCCCGGATCGGCGTTGCCCAAGGGCGCGTACACATCGCCCGCGGTGGCGACGACGAGCAGCACCAGGGCGAGCCCGGCCACCACCGCCGTCACGACCGCGGCGCGGAACCGGGACGTCGTCACCCCTCAGCCGTCGGACCGGCCCCGGCCGCGGTTCCCGGCTGTGGGCCACAACACAGTCCACTGAGGACGGTCCGGGTCAGGCCATGGTCAGCAACATCAGCGCCATGCCCAGCGCCATCGCCCCGTTCGCCCCGCTGCCGAGGCTGCGCAGCGGCGGCCGGGACACGCGCGCCTCGTCGATCGCCCGGGCCAGGAACACCAGCCCGGCCACGACGAAGACGACCACGAGCACCAGTGCGACGGTCGTGACGTCCGCGGGGGTGCTCGCGGCGGCGCCGGCCGCGGGCATCACCATCCCCGGGTGTCCCGCCATCTCCATCGTGCCGCCGGGCCCCGCCATGCCGCTCATCGCCCGCGGCATCACGAACACCATCCATGCCATGGCCGCCATCATCACGACGTGGTAGAGCGCCGCCCGGCGGCCGCCGTGCTCCCCGTGCGACGCGCCGGTCACCGCCACGCCCACGAACCAGGCCGCGGCCAGGGCGAAGAACACCGTCTGCGGCCAGCGGGCGAAGCTCATCGTCGCGGGCCACGCCATCGCGACCATCGCCGCGCACATCACGACGTGCAGCACGTCACCGGTGCGCTCCCCCGCGGTTCTGTCCTGCAGGCAACGGTAGGCGCAGAACGCTCCGGTCAGCGCGAACACCGCGGTGACGATCCAGCGCAGACCTTCCGCGGTGATCATGCGGCCACCTTCCGCCGCCGCGCCTCGAGCACGCCGTCCACGATGAGGAAACCCAGCAGCGACAAGCCGAACAGCGGCAGGTAGTACCCGACGACGGCGACCACGGCCAACGCCGGCGCCAGCGCCCGTCCCGGGATCTTCCGCCACGTGGCCCGGGCCGGTGGCCGCCCCGCGCGGGCGTCACCGCGGGTCGGGCGCCGCAGCCACCACATCCGGTAGCCCCAGCCGATCACGCAGATCAGCGCGACCGCCAGCAGCGTCAGCACGATCTGGTTCCAGATCCCGAAGAGGAAGCCCATGTGGGCGTCGATCCCCCACGTGCTCAGCTTCGCCGCGAGGTTGTAGTCCGCGAACCGCAGGGTGTCGGTGATCCGCCCGGTCGCCGGGTCGACGGCCATCGAATCGGCCTGCACCGGCCAGCTCCGGCCCAGCTGCGCGACGACGTAACCCTTGCCGGGCCCGGCCGGCGGGCGGACCTCGACCGGGCCGGTCAGCCCGGCTCGCAGCGTCGCTTCGCGGGCGCCGTCGAAACCGATGTCCCGGCCGCTCGTCTCGGGTACCGCCGCGGACACCGACGGAGTGGTCCAGTCCAGTTGCGTGCGCAGTTCGGTGATGCTGTTCCCGGCGTACTCCGACCACGTCAGCCCGGTGGCCGAGAGGAACAGCAGCCCGATGGCCAGGATCAAGCCGGTCCGGCCGTGCCAGGTCAGCAGCTTGGCGCGGGGGCTGGCGGCCGCGGCGCGCTTGCGGCGGACCCGCCCGAACCAGAGCGCGAGCCCGGCGAGCACGACCACCCACAGCCAGCTGGCCGCGAGTTCGCTGTACAGGCGCCCGAAATCGCCCAGGTGCAGGCTGCGGTGCAGGACGTCGATCCAGCCGCGCAAGGGCATCGCCTGCCCCGAACCGTAGGTCTCCAGCTGTCCCCGGACGTCGCCGGTGTGCGGGTCGACGAACACCGTCCAGTGGAAGCTGGGTTCCAGGCCGGGGCGGGTGAAGATCACCTGCGTCGTGTCGGTCGGGGCCGGGCCGGGGCGGACGCCGGTGAGGGTGCCGTCCGGAACGAGCGCCTTGGCCGCCGCGGTTTGCTGGTCCAGCGGAACCGTCGTGGCCGCCGCCGGGACGTGCAGTTCGTGGTCGTAGACCGCCTGTTCCGCCTGGGGCGCCCAGACGTAGGCGAGCCCGGTGACGGCGGCGACGAGGAGGAACGGCCCGATGAAGACACCGGCGTAGAAGTGCAGGCGCAGCAGCAGCGGACGGACTCCGGCCCAGCCGAGCCGGGGTTCGGGCGGCTCGGCCGGGAGTTCCTGATCCGGCGCGAGCTCGTTCGCGTTCTGGTCGATGGACATCGGGCTCCTTCCGTCCGCCCTCCTGCACAAGGTCGGCTCGCGGAGGCAGCTGGTTCCCGGCAACCGGGTGACCCGGCTCACCGGAGAAGTCGGGTGCCGGCCCGCTCAGCCCACCGGGACGAGCACCGCGTCCAGGACGCCCGACTTCACGTCGGCGACGAGCACCGCCAGCTGTTCGCGGCTCATCTCGATCCGCTGCCCGAAGTCGTCGGTGATCACCACCGCGCGCTCCGCGGGCGCACCCTCGGCCAGGTACAACTCCGGGCACCCGCAGTCGCACTGACCGCAGAAGGTGGCGATGTGCCGCAGGCCGGAACCCCGTTCGGACATGGTGATCAGCTCCTCGTCGGTCGATCCCCTCACCCGGTAGTCGGCCGGCGGGCCGCTTCGGTTCCCGCAGGCCTCAGGCCGCGTGCCGACCAGTGGGCCGTTGCAGGAAGCGACGCCGCTGCGGCCGATCGCCGGACCGAGGTGCGGATGCGTCCGGAGCTTCGGTGTCCGCGGGCCTCAGGCCGCGTGCCGGCCGGCGGGCCGCTGCAGGAAGCCACGCCGCTGCAAGCGGTCACCAGACCGAGGCGCCGACACATCCGAAACGCCGGACCCCGCGAACCTCAAGCCGCATGCCGACCGGTAGGCCGCTGCAGGAAGCGACCTCGCTGCAAGCGGTCACCAGACCGAGGCGCCGACACATCCGAAACGCCGGACCCCGCAGACCTCAAGCCGCATGCCGACCGGCGGGCCGCTGCAGGAAGCAACGCCGCTGCAGCCAGTCACCGGACCGGGGCGCCGACACATCCGAAACGCCGGACCCCGCAGACCTCAAGCCGCATGCCGACCGGTAGGCCGCTGCAGGAAGCGACCTCGCTGCAAGCGGTCACCAGACCGAGGCGCCGACACATCCGAAACGCCGGACCCCGCAGACCTCAAGCCGCATGCCGACCGGCGGGCCGCTGCAGGAAGCAACGCCGCTGCAGCCAGTCACCGGACCGGGGCGCCGACACATCCGAAACGCCGGACCCCGCAGACCTCAAGCCGCATGCCGACCGGTAGGCCGCTGCGGGAAGCGACGCCGCTGCGGCCGGTCACCGGACCGGGGCGCGGACGCATCCGGAGCGTCGGTGTCCGCGCTGTCCGGCGCCGGAAGCCGGTCGGCCGCAGGGGGTGCGGTCTGCCGCCGGTGCTGCCGGCGCACCGCGAACAGCAGGGCGACCCCGGCGACGACGAGCCCGTGCGACGCGACGCGGTCGAACGCGACCTGCCCGGTCGTCAGGTCGACGCCGGAGACGAGGCCGAGCACCACCACGAACCCGCTCAGCGCGGGCAGCAGCCCGGCGGCGGTCGCCGGGCGCAGCGCGGCCCACAGCAACCCGATGCCGATCGCGACGTTCCAGGCCGCGCTCTCGTTGCCGAGGTGCACCGCAACGGCGAGGCCGCCGTGGGCCGCGTGCCCGACGTCCGCGCCCAGCAGCTCGGCCAGCCCGAGCCCGCTCTGCGCCAGCGCGACCAGGCCGAGCGCCACCCGCAGGCCCCACCGCTGGGGCCGCGGCGCGGGCACCTCGGCCAGGATCCGGTCCGTGAGGTCGGGCACCCGCGGTGCCTCCCGGACCAGGGTCAGGCGGCGCAGCGCGACCGCGCGCTCCTGCCAGTCCCGGCACGCCGGGCACCCGGCCAGGTGCCGGTCGATCACTTCGCCCGGCACGACCGGCTGCTCACCGTCGACCCGGGCCGAAATCGATTCGCGCAGTTCGGAGCAGTCCACACCCCAATAGTCGCCCACCGGGCGGTCCCGGTTCCCGCGGGTGTCGGCTACCGTGTCCGTTCGTGACCTCCCGCAGGGACCGCGACGACGAGCGGATCACCGCGCTCGCGCTGGCCGCCGTCCGCGGCGACCAGGGCGCCTTCGAAGCGTGGGTCCGCGCCACGCAGGCCGACGTGTGGCGGTTCGTGGCGCACCTCACCGACACGACCGCCGCCGACGACCTCACCCAGGAGACCTACGTCCGGGCGGTCACCGCCCTGGCCCGGTTCGCCGGACGTTCCTCCGCCCGCACCTGGCTGCTGTCCATCGCCCGGCACGTCGTGGTCGACCACTTCCGCGCCCGCTCGGTCCGCCCGCGATCCTTCGGCCAGGACTGGGAAGCGGCGGCCGAAGCCGAGTCCGCCCGCCGCACCGGCCGCGGCTTCGAGGACGTCGTCGAGCTGGGCCTGCTGCTCGACGAGCTCGACCCGCACCGCCGGGAGGCCCTCGTCCTCACCCAGGTCCTCGGGTACTCCTACGCCGAAGCCGCCGAGATCTGCGACTGTCCGATCGGGACAGTCCGCTCCCGCGTCGCCCGCGCCCGCGAAGACCTCCTCGCCGCGCGGGACGAGCGGGACAACGTCGTCTGAGCCGATCCGGCGGGACGGCGGCCGTGTCCGGGGTCAGCCGGCGCGCCGGCCGAGCAGCTCGATGAGCGCGTCCGCGGCGGGCGCGGAGGAAGCCGGGTTCTGGCCGGTGATCAGCAGGCCGTCACGCACCACGTAGGACTCCCAGTCGGCGGTCTTGGAGTAGACCCCGCCGAGCTTCTTCAGCTCGTCCTCGACGAGGAACGGGACGATGTCGGTGAGCTGGACCGCGGCTTCCTCGGTGTCGGCGAAGCCGGTGACCTTCTTGCCCCGCACCAAGGGCGTGCCGTCTTCCGCGGTGGTGTGGCGCAGCACGCCGGGAGCGTGGCAGACGAGCGTGACCGGCTTGCCCGAACGCAAGGTGGTCTCGATCAGCCGGGCGGAGTTCTCGTCCTCGGCCAGGTCCCACAGCGGTCCGTGCCCGCCGGGGTAGAAGACCGCGTCGAAGTCGTCGGCGACGACGGAGTCGAGACGCACCGTGTTCGCGAGCGCCGTGGTGGCCTCCGCGTCGGCTTCGAAGCGGCGGGTGTCGTCGGTCTGGGCGTCCGGCTCGTTGCTGACCGGGTCCAGCGGCGGCTGCCCGCCCCGGGGCGAGGCGAGCACGATGTCCCACCCGGCGTTCTTGAAGCGGTAGTAGGGCGCGGCCAGCTCTTCGAGCCAGAAGCCCGTCTTGCGCCCGGTGTCGCCGAGCTGGTCGTGCGAGGTGAGAACGACGAGAACCTTCACGGTTTCCTCCTGCTATTAGACCGGTCGTCTCCGGCTGGACACGCATCCGGCGTCGGAAAAGGGGGCATTACAGGCCGAGCAACCGCCGGGTGGCCACCATGGTGGTGTCCAGCGGCCCGCGGTCACGGTGGATCTTGGCCAGCACGCTGGCCCCGAGCCACATGTCGTACAGGACCTCCGCGAGCGAGCGGGCGTCCCCGGCGATCGTCAGGGACCCGTCGCCCGAACCCTGGCCGATCACCTGCTCGAGGCGATCGACGATGGCGGTGGTGCCTTCCTTGAGGGCGAGGCGCATGGCCTCCGACAGGTCCGCCACCTCGGCACCCAGCTTCACCGCGAGGCACCGGCCGTGGCACTCGTCGAGGCTCTGCGTCTCGTGCCACTGCTGCCAGTAGGCCATCAGACGCTCGGCGGCGGGCGAGCCGCGCCGCTCCAGGATGCGGTCCATGTCGGCGAGGTACTCCTGGAAGTACGCCTTCATCATCGCCTCGCCGAACGCGTCCTTCGAGGCGAAGTAGTGGTAGAAGGACCCCTTCGGCACCTTCGCCTCGGCGAGCACCTCGTTGATGCCGACCGCGGCGTACCCCTTGTGCCCCATGATCCGCTGGGCGGCATCGAGGATGCTCCGGCGAGTGTCGGTGCTCCCTGCTGCGGTCGGCACGGCACTAACCCTAGCAGCAGATTAGACCGGTCGTCTAGAACGACCGCCCTCCCCGGCGGGAGGACGTCCCGCTCGCCGGACACCCGGAGCACTACTCCCCTGAGTACGGTGGTCCGGTGAGCGGCCCGCGGCAGGAACTCCGGCGAGTCCAGGACGGCGACGGCCCCGGCGCCGCGCAAGCCCGGCTCGCCCTGACCGCCACGACGCCGCGAGACCAGCTGCGCGCCGCCATTCTCGCGCTGGCCATCGGGCGCGGAGCCGACCGCAGCACGTGCCCTTCCGACGCGGCGCGGGCGGTCGCCGACGAGTGGCAGCCGCTGGTGCCGGAGGCCCGCGAACTCGCACGGGAGCTGGCCAGGGCCGGTGCGGTGCGCATCACCCAGGGGAACCGCGTGCTCGACCCGGACGAAGACTGGCACGGGCCGATCCGGATCCGGGCCACCCCCTAGCCAGGCGTGGAGACGGGCCCGGTCACCGAGGGGGGAGGTGATGACCGGGCCCGCGGGAGCAACTTACCCAAGTCGGCCGCAAAAGAATCCGTGATCCGGAAAACGGACCACGACGAGCGCCGGTCCTGGTCACCCGTCCTCAGGTTTGCGCCAGGCCCCTGGTGGGGTAGGAATGCGAAATGGCCGACATCACCAGCCTCATCCTCGACGACCACGACTGGTTCCGGCGCCAGTTCGCCCGGCTCGACGACCTCACCGACCCGGCCGACCTGGCCGAGGTCTGGCAGCCGCTGGCCGACCTGCTCGACGTGCACGCGCGGGCCGAGGAAGAGATCTTCTACCCCCACCTCCTGCGCCACGGCGAAGACGCCGAGGAGGAGACGCTCGACGCCATCGGCGACCACAACGACATCCGCGACGGCGTCCACGAGGCCGCCCTGCACCCGGTCGGCAGCACCGCCTGGCACGCGGCGGTGCACAAGGCCCGGTTCGCCAACAGCGAGCACATGGCCGAGGAGGAGGACGAAGGCCTCTCCGACTTCCGGCGCCACGCCGACCCGGGGCTGCGCGAGGAGCTCGGCCGGCGGTTCGTCGAGTTCAAGCGGCAGCACGAGGGTGCTCGCGACCTCGACGTCAGCGACCTCGACCCGCGGGAGTACGTCGAACAGGAGCTCGGAGACCGTCCGGCCGACGCCTCGCTCGGCATCGGCAGCCTCAAGGAACAGGACTGACATGAACCACCTGATGCGCGACCTGGCCCCGATCACCGACGCGGGCTGGAAGGAGGTCGACGCCGAGGCCAAGGAGCGGCTGCAGACCCACCTGGCGGCCCGCCGCCTCGTCGACGTGGCCGGGCCGCACGGCTGGCGGCACTCCGCCACGGACCTGGGGCGGACCGCCACCGTCGCCGCCGGGTCGCTGGCCGGGCTGGGCGAAGGCGCGGTGGTCCGGCAACGGCGGGTGCTGCCGCTCACCGAGGTGCGGGTGCCGTTCACGGTGTCGCGCGAAGAGCTGGACGACGCCGAGCGCGGCGCCGACGACCTCGAGTTCGACGACCTCGACCGCGCGGCGAAGCAGATCGCGATGATCGAGAACCACGCCGTCTTCCACGGCTGGGCCGCGGCCGGCATCACCGGGATCACCGAAACCTCCCCGTACGACACCCCGTCGCTCGGCGACGACCCGGACGCCTACCCCGGGGTCGTCGCCCGCGCGGTGGACACCCTGCGCCAGGCCGGCATCAAGGGACCGTACGGTCTCGCGATCGCCCCCGACGGCTACACGCGGATCGTGGAGAGCACCGAGCACGGCGGCTACCTGCTGTTCGATCACCTCCGCCGCGTCCTGGGCGGCGGCAAGGTCGTGCGTGCCCCCGGCCTGGAAGGCGCGCTGATCGTGAGCCTCGACAGCGGCGGCTTCTCCCTCGAGCTCGGCCAGGACCTCGCCGTGGGCTACAGCCACCACGACGCCGAAACGGTGGCGCTCTACCTGGAGGAGAGCTTCAGCTTCCGGGTCGTCGAACCCGACGCCGCCATCACCCTGGCCCCCTGACCGGCCACGAACGGCGCCTCGACAGCGAAGGAGTCTTCCCATGGCCGCCGAGCCGTTCGAGGCCGGCATCACCGAGGCCGAGATCGCGGATCTGCGTGACCGGTTGCGCCGGACCCGGTGGCCCGAACCCGAGCCGGTGGACGACTGGTCGCAGGGTGTGCCGCTGGGGTACGCGCGGGAGCTGTGCCGCAGCTGGGCCGAGGATTACGACTTCGGGTTCGCCGCGCGGCTGAACGCCTTCCCCCAGTACCGCTCCGCGATCGACGGGCTGGGCATCCACTTCGTCCACGTCCGCTCGCCGGAGCCGGACGCGTTCCCGCTGGTGCTCACGCACGGGTGGCCGGGTTCGGTGCTCGAGTTCCTGGCCGTGTTCGGCCCGCTGACCGACCCGCGCGCGCACGGCGGGGACCCGGCGGACGCATTCCACGTGGTCGCGCCGTCGTTGCCCGGGTACGGCTGGAGCGACAAGCCGTCGACGGCCGGGTGGGGCTTCACGCGCACCGCGCGCGCCTGGGACGCGTTGATGGTCTCCCTGGGCTACGAGCGGTACGGCGCGCAGGGCGGTGACTGGGGTTCGGCGGTGTCCGGCGCACTGGGCGAAGTCGCGCCCGAGCGCGTCGCCGGCGTGCACGTGAACCTGGGATCGGTGGCGGCGGGCGTGTTCGACGACCCGACCCCCGCCGAGCTCGCGAACCTCGAAGCCGAGCAGGAATTCCAGCGCACCGGCCGGGGTTATTCGGCGATCCAGGCGACCCGGCCGCAGACGCTCGGCTACGGCCTGACCGACTCCCCGGCGGGCCAGGCGGCCTGGATCGCGGAGAAGTTCCGGGCGTGGACGGACAACGACGGCCACGCCGAGGACGCGGTGTCGCGGCAGCAGATCCTCGACGAGATCTCGGTCTACTGGTTCACCGCGTCGGCCACGTCGTCGGCGCGCTTGTACTGGGAGAGCTTCGCGCGCTTCCGGGACGAAGTCACCGCACCGTCGGGGCTGTCGGTCTACCCACGCGACATCACGCGCCCCTCGCGCCGGGAGGCCGAGCGGCGGTTCACCGACCTGCGCTGGTTCGAGGAATTGCCGCGAGGGGGTCACTTCGCCGCGCTGGAGCAGCCGGACTCGCTGGTCGAGCAGGTGCGCGGGTTCTTCCGGCTGGTCCGCTGACTCGCAGCGCCGGTCACGCGGTCACCGCGCGTTCGACGTGCCGGGCCAGGAACTCGTACACCCCGCGAACCACTTCCGGCTCGCCGTCCAGCAGGTCGTAGCCGTGGTCCACGCCGCGGATGTCGTAGTGCTCCACCAAGGCTCCCGCCTTCTCGAGCTTGCCCGCGTACGTCACCGCCTCCGCGCGCAGCCGGTCGTGCTCGCACGTGATCACCAGCGCCGGGGCGATGCCGGACAGGTC
The DNA here is from genome assembly GCF_023008405.1 of Amycolatopsis sp. FBCC-B4732. Taxonomy (NCBI): domain Bacteria; kingdom Bacillati; phylum Actinomycetota; class Actinomycetes; order Pseudonocardiales; family Pseudonocardiaceae; genus Amycolatopsis; species Amycolatopsis sp. FBCC-B4732. Next base: position 2,124,114 of record NZ_CP095376.1, on the reverse strand, counting down.
GTCGGCGTTGGTGCCCCAGGCCGGGGACGCCAACGGGTCCGTCCGGCGGGCGACGTCGGGGATGTACGCCGTGTTGAAGACCTCCCCCATCCACGGCCGGATCACCACCCGGTCGTCGCGGGCGGGCTTGTCGGCCGCCGGGGTGACCAGGTCCAGGGGCGGGTAGTGCAGCACCTGCAACGCGATCTCCGGGCCGCCGTCACGCAGCGCGAGCCGGGACGCCGCGGCCGCGAGTGAGCCGCCCGCGCTCTGACCGCCGACGCACAGCCGCGCGCCCGCCCATTCGCGATCGGGCGACGCCGCCCACCTGAGCGCGTCGTAGACCTGCTCGCACGGAGCCGGGAAACGCTTGTGCGGAGCCAATGCGTAGTCGACGTTGACCACGAGCACCTCCGCGTGCTCGGCCAGGTAGCGGCAGAGCGGGTCGTCGGCGATCGCGCCGCCCACCACGAAACCGCCGCCGTGCGCGTTGAGGTAGACGCCCTTCGCCTTGCCCGGCGGGCGGTAGCGGGTCGCGGGCATCGGGCCGTGCCGCGTCGGGATCGCGAGTTCGCCGGTGCGGCCCGGGATTTCGGGGAACAGCGGACGGGGCTTCTGCACGCGCGCGGCACCCGCCGCCATCAGGCGGGCCACGGTGTCGGCGACGAACGGCTTGGACAGGATCGACACAGGCGACCTCACTTCGTGCGGATCTGGTGGAAGCACGGCGTCGTTGAGCCAGGAATAAGGGCCTTCCGGGGCTTCGATGCGCGGGCTCGTGACGATCCCCTGCCGGGTGAAGGCACCGGTGTTGGTCACGGTCAGCACGACACCGTCGTCCGTGCGGATCAGGTACTGCGCCGTCACGACCGCGACGCCGTCGCCGCGCACGACGCTCCAGTCCGCGCCCACGCCGAGCACCTCGCCGGTGACGCGCGGGCCGGTGAAGGTGCCGCCGGTGATCGGGATGACGCGCCGGTGGCCGGCCGGGGTGGCGCCGGCGTCGATCGGCTCGGCGATCAGCACCTCCAGCTTCGCCACCAGCTCCATCGCAAGCTCGGGATGGGTCATCGGCGCTCCTCGAGGGCCGGGTGGATCCGCATCAGCCGGTCGGTGAACTCCTCGGGGTCGAGCGGGTCCGCGCCCTCGACCACCCAGGTGTTGACCAGCGCGGCAGCCCCGCCGGTGATGAACGCGGCCAGGTCGTCGACCGCTTGCTCACCGGTGCGCACCCGGCTCGCGTAGCGCCGGTTGATCGGGACGAACAGGCTGGTCAGCGCCTTGTTCAGGGCGAACGCGGACGAGCTGGTCAGCATGGCGCGGTAGAACCGGCGGTGGGCGGCGAAGTGCGTCGCCAGCGCCAGCGTCGACGCGCGGCCACCGCCGGGACGGCGGGTCAGCGGCTCGAGGAGCTCCCGCCGCACCAGATCCAGCGCGGCTTCCAGCAGCAGCGTGTCGCGATCACCGAACTGCAGGTAGAGCACCTGCCGGCTGACGTCGGCCGCGGCCGCGATGTCCGAGACCGGGACGTTCGCCGACTCCCGAGCGCCGACCAGGTCGATCGCGGCCCGCATCAAGGCCGCCCGCGACCGGCGAACCCGGCGGTCCTTGGCCGGCTCGGCGGTCGTCCACTCGACGGTCACACCCCTGATGATGGACAGCTGTCAATAAAATGGCAAGTGCTCACGACTGCTCGGCACTGCCCGCTCACAGGGCATCTGGCCGACCCCGGCGGTCGTACCCCGCGGTCTCTGGTGGCAGTTCTGCGCCGCGACAGCCAAGACGTCCGCTGTTGCTCCGACGAGCTTTCACGCTTCGCGAAGAACGCGCTCTCGTGCCGCTGAGTGCGGAGCTGCTCGGCGGGCAGGACGGCCGCGGGCAGGTCGGCGGGCCGTCGTTCCCCTTCTCGCGCCGTCATCGGGGTGATCGCCGGGCGAGTGGGTAGTCTTCGGCCGGGCGGGAAGTGCGACTCCCCCTCTCCACACTGAGGAACTCCACGTCACCGGGGATGTGTTCCACCAGAGCGCCCGCTTTCGGTACGTGCGGGACAGCCCGCTCGTGCCGCATATCGGTCACTCGGGAACGCATGGTTCTCCCATCGCCGGCGCGATAACTTCCAGATCACCTCTCGCTGGGTGGGCCGCACCGGGAACGCCTGGACGATCCTGCATCACCCCCGGGAGGTTCGCGCTGCTACCGAGGCGGTCCTGGGCTCCGGCCGCCCGGATCACCCGCGCGGTCGGGTCTGGTGCACCCGGGTCGCGCACCCGATCGGTGAGCAGGAAGCCCGGCAGCTCCACCCCGTGCTCTTCGGTGAGCCGAAAGGTACCGCCGAGCATCCCGGGGTCCCAGCCGAGGGCCAGCGCGTGCTCGATGAGGCGCCGGACGTCGGCAGACGCCGGGTAGGAGCCGTCAGTCGCGGCCGGGGTCCAGCCGGCCCCGGTGGCTTTCGAAAGCAAGTCGGCCTCCAGGGCGAGGCCGGTCTTCCCGGCACCCCAGGCGCGCACCCGGACACAGCGGTGCTGGTCGACTCCGTCGCCGGCAACCTGACCGATCGTGGCCCGCCAGGTGTAGGTCCGCTCCCCGATGCGGAGCGTCCGCAGCCTCGTTCGCACCGGACCACCTTAGGGCCGGATGATCTCGCGAAACCACCTGCACCTCTCCGCGGTGGACGAGCCGGCGGTGACCACTCGCTCAGCGCCCGTCCACGACTCCCACATGTGGTGCACATCGACCTCTCAGCCGGTGTCCGACCGTGCAGCCCGCGTCGAAAGCTGCTGATGGGAGCTGGGCCGGCACCGCCGGGCGGCGGGAGCCAGCGTCGATCGGGCCATCGCCGAGCGAGACCGGTCAGCTCTGAGGACGCACGGCTTGCCCGAGCGCGCCCAGGCTGACCTCGACGATCGTGCGGAGCTGCCGCCGACTCGCGCCGGCCCGGCTCATCACGGCCACCGACTGGTTGACCGCCGCGAGGTGGACAGCGAAGTCGGCGGCGTCGGCACGGGGCAGCTTCGCGGCGGTCAGAGCGGTCCGCAGCCGCGCCTGCTGGGTGTCGAGTGCCTGGATCGCGCGCGCGGCGATGGCGGGGCTCAGGGCCGGGATCGCCATCGTGGTCTGGGCGATCAGGCAGCCGTCTGGCACGTCGGGGTCCGCGATGCGCTGAAGGGTGACGTCGAAGAAGGCGCGTACCGCGCGCAGCGGATCGTGGGACGCGCCCGAGAGGGCTTGGTCGTACCGGTCGCCGTACCGCGTGGCGTAGCGGTCCAGGCAGCGCAGGTACAGCGAATCCTTGTCGCCCAGCGAAGAGTAGATGGAGCTGCGGTTCAGTCCGGTCGCCCGGCACAGGTCGTCCACGGAGGTGTCGGCGTAGCCGGCCCGCCAGAACTGGACCATCGCCGCGTCGAGGACGACCTCCACGTCGAACTGCTTTCGTCCGGCCATCCGGCAGCTACCTCGTTCTCGCGTCAGGACAGGTGATCTCCCCCATCTTATCTTGAACCGAACAGTTCAAGATGAGCTAGCCTCGGGACATGCCCGACACCGCGATCTCCGAGCTGCCCCTGCCCGACCTCGACGGCTTCACCCACCGCTGGCCCGAGGTGGACGGCGTCCGGCTGCACGCCGTGGAAGGCGGCCGAGCGACCGGCCCCGTGGTCGTTCTGCTCGCCGGATTCCCGCAAACCTGGTGGGCGTGGCGCAAGGTGATGCCGGACCTGGCTCGGCGATTTCGCGTCATCGCGCTCGACCTGCCCGGACAGGGCCACTCGGACCGGCCGCACGGCAGCTACGACACGCACACCGTCGCCGCGCGGATCCAGGCCGCCGTGAGCGAGCTCGGCGTGGACGAGTACTGGCTCGTCGCCCACGACATCGGGGCCTGGGTGGCGTTCTCGCTCGCCCTGAACCACGAACAGCGGCTGCACGGTGTCGCGCTACTGGACGCCGGCATCCCCGGAATCACCCTTCCGGAGTCAGTGCCGACCGACCCCGGCCGCGCTTGGAAGACCTGGCACTTCGCGTTCCACGCGGTGCCCGACGTTCCCGAGCTGCTCCTCACGGGCCGCGAGCGCGCCTACGTGGACTGGTTCTTGAAGGCCAAGGCACTGTCCGCGGACACGTTCGACAGCACCGAAATCGACCACTACGCAGCCGCCATCGCCGCCGAGGACGGCTTGCGAGCGTTTCTCGCCTACTACCGCGATGCCGCGGAATCGGGACGCAGGAACCACGAGGCGCTCAGCCGGGGCCCGTTGACCGTTCCGGTCCTGGGCATCTCCAGTTCGCACGGCTCGATCCCGGACATGGCTGCTTCCTTGAGTCACTGGGCGGCCGACACACGCGGTGCCGTCATTTCCGGTGCCGGGCACTTCATCCCCGACGAGCAACCCGGCGCGGTCGTCGATGCGGTGACCGCGTTCATCGGTTGACCCGCAGCCCCCAGGGCTCGCCTGGGGATCAGGCCGAAGGTGGTGCCGAACCGCTCGACGGCGAAGGGTGCGGCCTCGATCCGGGTGAAAGTGACCTGGCCGAGTTCCCGCATTCTGGCGTTGTACCGACTCTGGCGGCGGTCCCGATCCAGCTGGGCTCGCGGCCCGAACTCGTCGATCCCGGCTTCCGGCAACTGTCCGGACCGATCGGACAGGAACAGGGCGACGAACTCGTTACCCTGTCCTTTCGCAGCCGGTATGAACGGCATGGTCATGAAGAACTGCCGACCGTCAGCCGTGCGGCCGACATGCTCGGCGAGGTAGGAGTCGTGGTCGATCGCGATCGGGAAATCGATGGCAGTGATCGCTTCGACCTGACAACGTCGCACCCATGCGGAACAAGGACAGCGGGGGTCACTCCGGCAGCGTCACCCTCCGGCCGGCTGACACCAGCACCCGCTCGGTGGTCGAACGGCTGGGCCAGCTGGAACGGCACGAACTGTCGCAGTTCACGGGAGACCTGCCCGGACCGGACGGGCAGTTCGGCTTCCCGCGGCTGTCGCGGTTCTTCACCGACGCCGACCACCACGCCTACCTGATCCTCTCCGGCGAACAGCTCGCGGGCTTCTGCCTGGTCCGCCCCTTCGACGGCGGAAGCAGCTTCATCCACGCCTTCTTCGTCGTTCGCGCCCTGCGGCAGCAAGGTGTCGGACTGGCGGCTGCCACCGATCTGCTGCGGTCACGCCGCGGGCGCTGGGCAATCGCGTTCGTGGAGGAGAACGAACCGGCGGCCCGCTTCTGGAGGCAAGTGGCGACCGAGGTCGTCGGTGACAGCTGGACTTCGGAACTCCGTCAAGCGCCCAGCACCGGTCGCACTTTCCAGTTCCTCCACCTCGATGTCGACCAGCACGAGCGCGTCCGGGGAGGTACTGATGACCCGCATGGCGTGGATTGAGGCGGCCAAGCGCGTCGGCGAGGGCGCCCGGGAAGAACTGCGCTGTCCAGAAAATGATGACGACTTCCTGGAAGTGGAATGGTTTCCGAATCCCGGTGGCGTCGGTGGCGAGTATCGGCTGCACTGTCCGTCGTGTGGTGCCGAGAACTGGGTTCTGAAGCGGTTGACGGCTCAGTGACGGTCTCGCGCGGGGCGTGGTGCCCCCCTCGTCGTGACTCGGAGCAGCGCGTTCACCAGGAGCGATAGCACATCGGTGCCGTCGCGAAGCGGTCAGGACAAGTGTGCTGACAGCAGCCAAGCAGGTGTCGACTTGCGGCCGTTGCCCTCGTTTCGGACGTCGCTGCCGGCGAAGTCCGCGAAGTCCGGGAAGTTCTCGGGAACGTTGGCGTGGATGCGGGCCGGCCGGATCTCGTCGATCGTCCAGTACGCACCCACCACCTCCCGCAGTTCCTCCGCGGAGACCGAGTTGACCCTGCCGGTGGGCACGGTCGCGCTGTCGAACACCAGCACGAAATACGATGCGCCGGGCGCTGCGGCGCGCACGATCGATTCCTGGTATCCCTGGCGCAGCTCGACCGGCATCGAGTGGAACAAGGTGCTGTCGAGAACGGTGCCGAACCGGCCGTCGTAGCCGGTGAACGCGCTGATGTCGGCGACCGCGAAGCCCGCGTTGTCCAAGCCGCGCTGAGCGGCTTCCGCACGCGCGAGCTCGATCGCGGTCGGCGACTGGTCCAGACCGACCGTCGTGAAACCCCGCTCGGCCAGGTAGAACGACGTTGCGCCCTCGCCGCAGCCGGCGTCGAGGACCTCACCGTGGAACGCGCCCGTGTCGATGAGCGCGGCGATCTCGGGTTGCGGTTCGCCGATGCTCCACGGCGGCCGGAGGCCCTGGCCCAGCTCAGGAGCCTGACCACGGTAGGCGGATTCGAACAACGCGTCGCTGGATGAGCTCGTCATGCACCCAGAGTGTCAACCTGGTTGATATATGTCAACATAGTTGACATGGAAAGCTCCCGGGACGAACCACTCGGCTACCTGCTGCATCGGGTCACCGCAGCCTTGCGCGCGGAGGTGGCCGCCACCGTGCTCGAGCCGGCGGGGCTGGCGACGCCCGAGTACCTCTGCCTGCGGATGCTGTCGCAGTCGCCGAAGTCCAACGCCGAGTTGGCCCGCGAGGCGCAGGTGTCGCCGCAGGCGATGAACAAAGTGGTTCTCGCGCTGCAGGATCGCGGCCTGGTGGCGCGACCTGCCACGGTGCCGGCCGGGAGATCGTTGCCTGCCACGGTGACGCGCCACGGGGTGAGCGTGCTCGCGCGCCTCGACCCCGAGGTGGCAGAGGCCGAGAACCGCGTCCTGGCCGGGCTCGACGACCGCGGCCGGCGCGAGCTCCGGCGGCTCCTCGTCGCGGCCGGCGCGGTGGTGTCCCGGCGGTGATTCCGTCGGGACACCGCCACCACGGTCACGCGCGCGCCGCCGACCACACCTTCCGGCTCGAGCACGATGATCGCCGTCCCGGCCGGAAAACCTAGTTGGTCGCGCAGGGTTTCACCTTGTAGGCGGCCCGGTTCAGCGGGTCGTCGAGTCGTTGGCACTCCGTCGTGTAAACGGGTCCCCGCGATCCCGACGCGGGGAACCTCAGCACCGGCACCGGGTGGCCGATCGGCCAGAGGTCGTTGGGCGGCTGCTGCTCGGTCCAGTAGAACGTGCCGGTCGCGCCTCGGATCGGGGTGTCGCGGTAGCTGGTGAGCTTGTCGCGGACGTCGGCCGCGGTCGGCAGCGCCGGTTTCTGGACGTGCGCGGAGTTTCGGACGTACACGGAGTGGATCGCGGTGATCGCGGCGGCGACCGCGTCGAACTGCATGATCGCGTAGCCGTCGGCCAGGTCCGCGCTCGGGAACGCCGCGCTGCCCGTGGTGAACCGGGTGCGGAAGGCCGGGTACTGCTCCGGGGTCGCCACGCCCTGCGCCCAGCCGTCGGGGTCGGTCGACGACGCGGCGAGCACCGTGACCCGGGCATCGAGCAGGTCGCGGGTGGTCAGCGGCGCCCCGTCCGCGCCCGGCTGGTCGGTGGGCACGACGACCAGACCCGTGACGCCCACGGCCAGGACCAGTTGCCGGGACGCACCGTCGCCCTGGCGGAACTTGAGACTGCGGACCAGCCCCGGGAGATCCGCGTCGCGGCCGGCGTAGAACACGACGTCGGGGTCGCCGATGCCGATCGCGTTGACGGCGTCCTCGAAGAGCCCGGTGGACCCCGTGCTGGAACCCGTGCTGCCGTTGAACCACGACAGGTGGTCGTTGAGCTTCAGCGGGCCGAACACGTCGACGAAGTCGTCGCCGAGGGTTTCGACGTAGTCGTCCGGATTGCGGTCCCGCACCAGGTACCCCTTGCCGACCGGGCCGAGGGCCTTCTGCAGCGCCGTGACGTAGGCGTGGTTGGACGGCGAAACCTTGAACAGACCGGGTTTGTCTTCGCCACCGACCTCGCGGGTGGTCATGTCGTCCGCGGTGAGGACGCTGCCGATGCTGGGCAGGTGCCATGCGGAGTTCAGCCGCTTCGCCGCGTCGCGGGTCTGCGGCACACTGACACCCATCCCGGTGACCGCGACCAGGGGGTGCTCCCCCGTGGTCAGGGAGCCGAGCCCTTCGACGACCTCGGGCCACTGGTTCTGGTCGCGGCCGATGTTGGCCAGCACCAGCTGGATCTGCGGTTTGGCCTCGCCGTAGGGGGTGGTCTCGCTGTTGGTGTAGGTCTGGGCGGTGTAGGCGCCTTCGAGGGCGTGCACGATCGGGCCCGCGCTGAGCTTGCTGTCCGGCTGGGCCGTCATCGGCATCATCACGGCGACCCGGACGTAGGGCACGCTCTGCTGGGCGACACGCTGGTTCTCGGCGACGATCTTGTGTATCACGCCGGCCGCGGCGGGATCGGTCGAGCCGAAAGCGTAGTCCAAGCTGGTGAGCCAGCCGGTGCACTGGCCGTCGCCGTCCTGCCGGGTCAGGTCGTACCCCTCGCCCGTGCGCCCCGGGGTTCCGTCGCACTGCGACGACCGGTCCTTGACGTAGGTGACGATCCACGTGGCCCCGCCGCCGAGCAGGAGCAGGACAGCGGCGGCCAGCACCAGCACGCGGCGGCGCGCGCGGGTCCGCGTCGCCGGCCGGACGGGGTAGTCGTAGACGGCGTCGCTCACGAAACTCCTTCGAATCGGTTGCCCGGCGCGGCCGCGGATCGGGTGAGGGCCGGTCGCCACCGCCGAGCCTGCGCCTGGTGGTCGGCGATCAGGTCGGTCAGTTCGTCGCAGGTGTCGTCGAGGTGGTTCGCGAGTTCCGCCAAGCCGCCGGCGATGCGCGTGTGCAGGGTCCGGCGGTTCGCGCACGACAACGGATCGGCCGCGGTCCACAGCCTGTTCACCAGCGAGGGCAGGAATCCCGGCCAGGGGCCGGTGGCCACGGTCCGCGCACCGCGGGCCGGCGCGGAGGTGACGGCCAGCAGCAGCGTCAGCCACTCGGGCAGCGGCATCGTGCCGAGGCGCCGCGCGAGCTCGTCCAGCACCGCCGTGGTTTCGCCGAGTGCCAACGTGTGGTGCAGCAGTCGCGCCGGTGCGGCGGAGTCGGCCGGACCGGCCCCACCGAGGAACTCGTGGGTCCGGCGCCAGCTCCAGAGGTGATCTTCGGTGCGGTCGGCGAGGTTGCGCAGCAGCAGTGCCCGCACCACGGTCGTCGGGTGGGTGCCCGTGTCGTCCCACATCGCGAGGGGCAGGTCAGCGCCGGCGGTGCCCGGGAGCCGCGTGGCGAGCCGCTGGCCGTCGTGGCGGTCACGGGCGGCCGAGCAGGTGATCAGCGCCTCGACGACCGTCTCGTCGAGGCCGGCCGTGAGGTGGTGGGTCAAGGCGTCGCGCACCGTGGACGCGCCGTGGGCCGCGTCGAGCAGGTGCTCGGGATCTCCCGGGGCGGTCGCGGCGACGGCGTCGAGGAGGAACACGGCCGCACCGGGGTGCCCGCCGGTGACGAGGTGCACGCAGCTGCCGAGGTTGGGGTGCCGCCGCGCTTCGGGGACGGTCGAGACGAGCTTGCGGACGTCGTCGGCCGTGAGGAACGGCAGCCGGCGCCGCGCCCACGGCGGATCGGTTCCCTCCGGGGTGTTCAGGTCGGTGAGTGCGCCGAGATCGAGCACCGCGGCGCGCTGCGCCGGCGGAAGGGCGCCCAGGAGCGCGCCACGGCTGGTCCCGGCGAGCACCCACGGCGCCGGCAGGCTCACCCCGGCGGCGGCGTCCAGCGTTCGCAACTCCGCCACCGTGCCGAGGAACCGGGTGCCCAGCGCGCAGTCGACGTTGTCGAGCAGCACCAGGCAGCCGGCCGCCCACTCGTCGGCGTGCCGCGCGGTCCGGAAGTTGTCGCGGAGGTCGGCCAGCAGAGCGTCGCACAGCAGTTCACCGGCTTGGCTCGCGGCATCGGCCAGCTCGGGGGTGCGCAGGGCGGTGTTCAGGTCGATCAGCTGGCCGACCGCGTCGCCGACCTCGTGGCGATCCCGGTGGGCGTACCAGCTTCGGGCGCGTCCGAGAGCGTTGCGGGTCAGCAGCCGCCCGGCAGCACCGTCGACGACGGCGTCGACCGCGACCTGCACCAGCCCTCCCGGCGCCTCCACCGGGCTCGGAACCTGTTTCAGCGCCTGCTGGGCGACGCCGGTGAGCACCTTCTTGAGGGTGGAGAGGCCGAGCCGCTCGGTCAGCATGGTCTCGACCTGCCGGCGGGCGCCCGCGGGATCGTCGTCCAGGTCGAGCTGGGCGGCCTTCAGGCCGATGACCAGGCGGTCGAAGCGCAACGAGCCGTAGAGCGCGCACCGCCGGGACAGCTGCGCGGCGATCGCGGCGAGCAGTTCGGGGAGCGCGTCTTCACCCAGCCGGTCTTCGACGGCGGCGACGTCGAGGAACGAGTACGGGATCTTGCCGGCCCACCCTCGCGCGAAAGTGCGCAGCAGCTGGGTCTTCCCGGTGCGCGCGTCACCTTCGAAGAGCACGGCCGGGGCGTAGCGCGGGTCGCCGTCCTCGGGCCGGATCAGCAGTTGCCGCAGGATTTTCGGCTCGACCGTACGGTTGTAGAGCTGGCCGGACACGACACCTCCCGAGCGCACCGCCGCTCGGCGCGTCACGGAGGCAGTCGTGCCCCATCGCAGAACGTTACGTCGAGGCGACCGCTCAACCCCACCCATCTGATGAATGGCTGATCCACCTGCCCCGTTGAGCGGGAAACAGTCGACATCCGCCGCGAGAGATCCTATGTTTCCCCCATGCTGACCAAGTGGGGTGCCGCGGCGACCGTTCTCCTGGGGGCGGGCGCGCTGCTCGCCACGGCCGGCTCGGTGGCCGGCGCGGACGCGGCCGCCGCGAGCCGCGATGTCTACGTCTCGCCCGGCGGCTCCGACCACGCTCCGGGCACCGCCCACCGGCCCGTGCGCACCCTCGGCGAGGCGCGGGACCTCGTGCGGCAGCGGGCGCCGCACCTCACCCGGGACCTCACGGTGCACCTCGCGCCCGGTGTGTTCCGGCTGGACCAGCCGCTGCGGCTGGACGTCCGGGACTCCGGCGGCAACGGGCACCGCGTCATCTGGCAGGGCAGCGGCGACACCGAGCTGAACGGCGGCGTGCGCGTCGGCGGCTGGCGGCCGGTGCCGGGCCGGCCGGGGCTGTTCGCCGCGCCCGCGCCCGCCGGGCTGGACAGCACGCGGCAGCTCTACGTCGACGGCGTCCGCGAGCAGCGCGCCCGCGGCCCGCTGCCGGTGACCGTCCAGGCCACCGCCACCGGGTACACCGCGAGCGCCGACACCCTGGCGCACTGGCGCAACCCGAAGGACATCGAGTTCGTCTACACGGCCGGGGAGGCGCTCTGGAACGTCCCGCGCGACGGGCTGGGCCAGTGGACCGAGCCGCGCTGCCCGCTCGCCACGGCCGACGGCACGACGATCACCATGGCCCAGCCGTGCTGGGACAACTCGACGAAACGCGTGCTGTTTCCCGACATCCCCGGCCGCAGCGTCAACATGGTCGGCCCGGCGGACCTCACCAACGGCCGCCACCCGACCTACGCCGAGAACGCCTTCGAGCTGCTGGACACCCCCGGCGAGTGGTACCTCGACCGGTCCGCGCACGTCGTCTACTACCTGCCGAAGCCGGGGCAGGACCTGCGCCGCGCCGACGTCGAGGTGCCGGTGCTGGAGAAGCTCGTCGACGCGCGGGGGATCCACGACGTCGCCTTCCGCGGGCTGCGGTTCTCGTACGCGACGTGGCTGACGCCGTCGTCACCGGAAGGGTTCTCCGAGATCCAGGCCGGCTACACGATCACCGGCGCGAACGGCTGGGCCACCGAAGGCCTCTGCCAGTTCGTGCCCGGCGGCACCTGCCCGTACGCGTCGTGGACCCGCGAACCCGCGAACGTTTCGGTTTCTCAAGGCCGTCACGTCGAGTTCAGTGACAGCGTCTTCGCCCACCTCGGCGGCGCCGGGCTCGACCTGATCGACGGCACGAAGGAGTCCGAGGTCCGCGGCGACGTCTTCACCGACATCTCCGGCAACGGTGTGCAGGTCGGCGGCGTCGACAAGCCGGTGACCGACACCGACGCCGACGTGGTCCGGGACGTCCGGGTCACCGACAACCACCTCTACGGGCTGCCGCGCGAATTCCACGGCGGGGTGCCGATCGTCGACGGCTACACCGTGCGGAACACCATCGCCCACAACCAGATCGACCACGTCGGCTACTCGGCGGTCTCCCTCGGCTGGGGCGGCTGGCCCGACAAGATCCAGCGCCCGGCGACGCCGAACCTGTCGCACGGCAACACCGTCTCGGACAACCTGATCTTCGACTACATGCTCATGCTCGACGACGGCGGCGGCATCTACACCCAGGGCATCACCGGCAGTTCCCTGGCCGACGGCGAGCAGGTCACCGGCAACGTCATCCACGACCAGTGGGGGCTCGGCAAGGGCGTCTACACCGACAACGGGAACACCTACGAGACGATCCGCGGCAACGTCCTCTACCGGACGGCGTACGCGAACGTCGGCTCGACGCACGTCGACTACCGGGACGACCTCCGCAACAACGACCCGACGCTGATCGAGGGCAACTACTGGGAACAGGGCGACCGCGACAAGGACGACAAGGGCGTGGTCCTGCGCGGCAACCAGCTCCTGGCGGACCCGGCCGCGGCCCCGGCGGCGGTCGTCGCGAACGCGGGCCTCGAACCGGCCTACCGCGGCCTCCTGACGCGCCGGGCCGGTGGCTCCGCACCGGCCGAAGCGCCGTCGCGGGTCGGCACTTTCGCGGTCCCGGGCAAGCTGTACGCGACGTGGAACCCGACGTTCGCGTTCAACAACGCGCCGGTCACCGGCTACGTCGTGACCGCGACCGGTGGCGGCGAGACGAAGTCGGCGACGATCTCCGCGGCCGACTTCGCGGAGCGCGCGTACGCGGAAGTCCCGGGCCTGACGGACGGGACGGCGTACACGGTGACGGTCGCGGCGCGCAACGCCTACGGCACGAGCGAGCCGTCGCTGCCCGCGGCTCCGGTGACCCCGGGCGCGAAGGGCGGGGCGCTGCCGGGCGTCCCGACGGGCGCCAAGGCCCTGCCGAGCGCCACCGCGGCCTCGATCCGCTGGAACCCGCCGTCGGCCGCGGGCGACACGCCGGTGCTGGGCTACCTGATCACCGTGTCCGACGGCCGCACCACCTCGGTCACCGGCCGGGACGCACTGGTGACCCAGCCGACGGTCAAGGGCATGACCCGGGTGGTCGACGACCTGAAGCCGGCCACGGCGTACACGTTCACGGTGGCCGCGGTGACGGCGACGGGCACCGGCCCGGCGGCGACCTTCACCGCGACGACCGCGGCCGCCTGAGAGGCGGGGAGCAGAGAGATGCATAAAGGACTTATATAAAGCTGCTATGCTTAAGGCGTGAGTCGCCGAAACGCCGCGCGCCGCGCTTCCGATGCCATCGGGTCAGCCCTCTACGGTCTGGCCACCAGGGCCGTGAGACGCCTCCCCCGCGACCTGAGCCTGACGTCCGCCGCCACCCTGGCCACCCTGGCCAAGACCGGCCCGCGACGGATCACCGAGCTGGCGGCGGCCGAGGGCGTCACCCAGCCGGCGATGACCGTCCTGGTCCGGGTGATGGAGAAATCCGGCCTGGTCGAACGGAAGGGTGATCCGTCCGACAAGCGGGTCACGCTGGTGTGCCTGACCGAGGCCGGCACGTCGTACGTCCGGACGCGGCACCAGGCGGGCGTCGACGCGTACGCGCGGTTGATCGACGAACTCACCGCCGACGAGGTCGAAGCCTTGACCGCGGCCCTTCCGGCGCTGCTTCACCTGGCGGAGCTCGAAAACCACGCCCGGGCGGAGCCGGACCGGTGACCCCGGCCCGCCCGCACGACCGGCCCACGAGCGCTGCCCCGATGCGTTCCGAGGCCCGGCTGCTGGTCCCCGCGCTGCTGTTCGTCGCCCTGGTCGTGGCGGCGGTCGCCAGCCTCGGGACGCCGCTCATCACCAGCGTGGCGACCACCTTCGCCGTCTCCCTCGACAGCGCGCAGTGGACGCTGACCATCGCCCTGCTCAGCGGCGCCGTCGCCACACCCGTCCTCGGCCGGCTCGGAGCCGGCCCGCACCGGCGGGCCACGATCCTCGCCACGCTGGCGATCGTCGTCGTCGGCAGCGCGCTCACCGTGCTGCCGCTGCCGTTCGCCTGGCTGCTCGCGGGCAGAGCGGCCCAAGGCGCCGGACTCGGTCTCACCGCGCTGATGATGGGCGTGGCCCGCGACCACCTCCCCGAGGAGCGCAGCGCGGCCACGATCGCCCTGATCTCCGTAGTTTCCATCATCGGGGCCGGCGTCGGCTACCCGCTGGCGGCGCTGCTCGCCGAGTTCGGCGGGCTGCGGGCCGCGTACGGCCTCGGCCTGCTCGTCACCGCCATCGCCTTCGTGACCGCGTGGCGCTCCGTGCCCGCGGCTCCCGAAGGCCGCTCCGCGCACGTGAACGTGCCCAGTGCGCTCGTCCTGGCGGGTGGCCTGCTCCTCGTCCTGTTCCTGGCCGGCGAGCGGAGTCTGTGGAGCCGGCACCTCGCCGTGGCGGTGACCCTAGCCGTCGCCGCCGTGCTCCTGCTCTGCGTCTGGGCCGTTCTGGAACTACGCGCCCGGACGCCGCTGGTCGACGTCCGGGCGGTCCGGCACCCGGCGGTCGCCGGGGCGAACATCGCCATGTTCGCCGGCGGGAGCGGCATGTACCTGCTGCTCACGCTCATCACCCGCTACGCGCAGACGCCGCGCAGCGCCGGCTACGGCTTCGGGCTGGACACCTTCGTGGCGGGGCTGGTCCTCATCCCGTTCTCCGTGCTGGGGTTCGTCGCCGGCAAGCTCACGCCGCGGGTCCGGGCGCGGATCGACGGCCCCCTGCTCCTGGCCGGCAGCGCCGCCATCGTCGGCGGCGGGTTCGTCCTGTTCGCCACCGCGCGGTCCGGCCTGGCCGAACTGCTCACGGCCATGGGCGTGCTGGGCTTCGGCGTCGGCAGCTTCTCGGCCGCCATGCCCGGCGTCATCCTGGCCGCCACCCCCACGAGCGAGACGTCGAGCGCGATGAGCTTCAACTACGTCGTCCGCAGCGTCGGGTACTCGCTGGGCAGCGCCATCGGCGGCCTGATCCTCGCCGCGGGCACCGGCCCCGGCCACGTCTTCCCCGACGACAGCGCCTACACGACCGCGGCGCTGGTCGGCATCGGCGCCATGGCGATCACTACGCTGACGAGCCTCGCCCTCGCCCGGCGACGCTCGCCCGAGACCACCCCGTAAGTCGGACACAACACTGGAGGTTCCATGCCCAAGGGCTACTGGGTCAGCGTTTACCGGTCCATTTCGGACCGCGAGAAACTGGCCGCCTACAACGAGCTGGCCGGTCCGGCGGTCAAGGCCGCGGGCGGCCGGGTGCTCGCCCGCGACGGCCGGGTCGTCGCCCACGAGGCCGGCGTCGCGGAGCGCACCATCCTGATCGAGTTCGACAGCTTCGAGCAGGCGGTCGCGGCACGGGCGAGCGCGGCCTACCAGGAGGCGCTGGCCGCACTCGCCGACGGCGTCGAGCGCGACTTCCGCATCATCGAAGGCCTCGACTGACGATCGAGCCGGCGCGTCGGCGGATGGGCGGTCGAGGCCGACTCCGACCGGCGGTCCCCACAGGACACGAACTTGCCCGGCCTGGCCGGGTCACAGTCGCAGCCGCCGGCCGAGCAGTCCGAGCAGGACGCCGCCGCACCCGGGCGGCAGTTGCCGCCGATGACGCGCACCGGAACAACTTCCATGCCTGGATTGCCCTCGTTGCTTCCCGAGGTTGAGCGTGGTGTCAGGCCGTCTGCCGGCGGTCAGTCGTCGAGAAGAGCCGGCCGTCCATCCGGTCCTTCAGGTAGGGCGTGCCCGCTGTGTAACCGGAGCCGGGACGGTCACCGATCATCCGGACGGCGATCTTGTGGTGGGTGGACTTCCAGCGCTGGTGCGCGGCTTCGAGCCGGGCCAGTGCCGCGCCGAACGCGCGGTGGGCCGGTTCTTCGTTCCGCGACGGGCAAAGCGCCCGGTACGCGGCCGCGATGGTGTCCTGGCCGGCGAGCACCTCGGCGCGCACCGCCGGCACGCTGCGGAACGCGTCCGACCGCAGCCGCTCGGCGGAGGGCGTGTCGCACAAGGCTTCGAAGCGCTTGTACTGGGCCGACTGGATCGCGCTCGAGCCTTCCGTGCGGTCCCGGAAGGCGTGGAAGGTGTCGCTGGTCATCGTGGCGAGCAGGCTGAAGAGCAGGCTCGCCCGCTCCAGCGCCTCCGCGGCGTGGGAGAGCCGAGTGACGGCGGCGGCCAGATCGGCCGCTCG
The DNA here is from genome assembly GCF_023008405.1 of Amycolatopsis sp. FBCC-B4732. Taxonomy (NCBI): domain Bacteria; kingdom Bacillati; phylum Actinomycetota; class Actinomycetes; order Pseudonocardiales; family Pseudonocardiaceae; genus Amycolatopsis; species Amycolatopsis sp. FBCC-B4732. The sequence goes on along the minus strand of NZ_CP095376.1, from coordinate 2,107,860 downwards.
CAACGCGGTGATGGTCTCCGCGGCCCGGTCGACGAGTTCGTCGAAGACGCTCTCGTAGCTCTGCAGCACCCGGATGAACATGTACTCGTCGTGGACGGGGGAAACCGGCTGGACCGTGGCCGGCAGCAGCTCGAGGAATTCAGGATCGACGGCCGCCCTCACCACGTCGGCGCAGCGCCGCACCGCTTCGCGGTCGAAGACGTCCAGGCCGGCGGGCAGCGCCGCGAACCCGTGGCGGCCGAGGTGCCGCAGTGCGTGGTTCACGCGTTTGCGCACGGTTCCCGCAGCCGGCCGGCACAGCGGCAAGCGGCCGTGGTCGCCGTGGAACGCCGCGAGCTCGAACTGCACCACGTCGATGATCAGCGCCGCCGCCGACGTCCGGCGCGCCGTGCCCTCCGGTGTCATCGCGCGCAGCAGGGGCAGCGCCAAGTAGGTGTCGTAGGAGTACCGGCCGTCTTCCTTGTCCAGCAGGCAATCCAGCTGTTCCCGGGCCAGCGCGCTCACGTGCGGCGCCCGCCTCGCCAGATCGAGTTCGGCCTTCAGCTCCGCCGCGAGGAAGTCCACGCCCACGGTCTGGACGTGGTGGGCGACTTCCAGCGCCGGGTGCGATCGCCGTCCTGCGCGAGCTTCCCGCAGCAGCTCGATCAAGGCTTCCGGGCGCAGGTGCTCCTCCGACATGTGCTCCCCCTGTTTCTCTGCCGTCCTCACGTGAACTGCCCGCGGACCGGCCCGGTGCGCGCCCGGATCCGCCGCACCTTCTCGTGCCAGCGCCACGTGCTCAGCAGCAGCCACAGGTGCGGGATGGGTGTGTGCTCGACCTCGTCCGCCGGAGGCACCGATAGCAGTTCCCGGACCAGGTCGTCCGCGGCCAGCACCGGGTGGTGTTCGAGGACGAGCGCCGCCAGTGCCGCTTGCAGTGCTGCCTTGCCCGGGAACGGGAACACCTGCTTGGGGCGTTCCAGCAGGGTCGGGGGCAGCACACCCGCGAGCGCTCGCCGCATGACGTCCTTGCCCCGGCGGCGAGCCCGGTCGACGTGCCGTTCGAGAGGCCGGGCGAAGCACCATTCGACCAGGTGGTGATCCAGGAACGGCACCCGCGCTTCGACGCCGCTGCGCATGCTCAGGAAGTCCTCGAACCGGAGCACGCGGTGCAGCTGCGTGGCGACCAGCAACCGGTGTGCCCGCTCCAGCGGAGGGCCCGGCAGGCCCGCGCAGAAGTCCCGGAAGCCCTTCTCGACCACTTCGGCGTGCCCCAGGACTGCCGGCGAGAGCCCGGGTGCCCTCCTCGAAGCGGGCATCGCGAGGAACTTCGGGTTCGCCGGCTCATCGACGTCGTGGACGTTGCGGGTGAAGCCGGGCAAGCCGACGTACCCGGCCATGATCTCGTCGGCGCCCTGCCCGTTGAGGACCACGCGGAGCCCGAGGTCGCGCACGGACCGGTAGTTCGCCGCGATCGTCGGGTGCCGCGGGTCGTCGCCCAGGACAGCCAGGTCGCACGCTTCGTCCACCTGATCGAGCGTCAGCCGGCCGCCGTGGACGTCGACGTGGTGCCGGACCCGCCCCGCGCCCAGGGAGCGGACGAGCTCCTCGCTGTAGCGCAGGTCTTCGTTGCCCGTCGGGGACGGCGGTGCCCCGTCGGCGTCCCCGAACGCCACGGTCACGCAGGTCACCGGTCCGGATCCGGCGGCGAGCGCCGCGATCGCGGAGGAGTCGAGACCCCCGCTGAGGAACGCGCTCACCGGAACGTCCGCCTGCAGCATGCCGCCGAGGCTGCTGCGCAGCAGGTGACCGAACTCCTCGACCTCGGAGCCTCGTTCGTCGGTGACATCGGGCCGGGTGCCGGGGAGCCGCCAGTAGGTGTGCCACGACACCGTCCCGTCGCCGTCGAACCGCGCGGCGGCGCCCGGGGCGACCGAGCGGACCCCGGCCACGAGCGTGCGGTCGACCTCCCAGTCCAAAGTGGACGAACAGAGCAGCTGGCGCCGGAACACCTCCAGGTCGGGTTCGGCGGTCACCAGACCCGACTCGAGCAGGGCTTCGACCTCGGAAGCGAACACGAGCCGCCGGTCGTCGTGGTGGTAGTACAGCGGCTTGACGCCGAGGCGGTCGCGGACCAGCCACACCGCGCGTTCCCGCTCGTCCCACACCGCGAACGCGAACATCCCGTCGAACCGGTCCACGGCGGCGAGCCCCCACCGGCGCCACGCCTGCAGGACGACTTCGGTGTCGGTGCCCGAGCTGAACGAGACCGAGCGGCTCAGCTCCGCGCGCAGAGCGCGGTGGTTGTAGAGCTCACCGTTGTAGACGATGGTGAGCCCGTCGCGGCTCATCGGCTGCGCGCCTTGCTCGCCGAGCCCGACCACGCTGAGCCGCCGATGGCCGAGCGTCACGCCCTCGCTCTGCGCGAAGCCTTCCCCGTTCGGCCCGCGGTGGGCCAGCGCCCGGGTCATCCGGCGCACCGCCGCCGCGTCCCCGCGCTGGTCCCGTGCGTCGGCGAACCGCCGGACGCCAGAGATCCCGCAGCCGGAGTAGGTCATCGAACGCCCACCTCGTCGCGCGTTCCGGCGGGCCACCGCTTCCGCCGGACGATGCGCATCGCGAGCAGCAGGATCACGCCACACAGCAAGAACGGCGCCCCGGGGAAGGCGACGACCGCCTCCGGCCCCGTGAAGTAGTCGAACAGCGCACTGCCGATCAGGGGCGCCACGAGCGCGTCCAGGCTGTTGAGGCCGGCGAGCGCACCCTGGACCCGGCCTTGTTCCTCCGCGGCCACCTCTCGTGCGGCCGCCGCGCGGGAGGCAGGAGTGATGACGCAGCCGACCGTGTAGCAGAGGACGAACGGCACGACGATCCACGGGCTCCCGACGAACGCCAGACCGCCGAGAGCCACCGCCGCGCTGGCCAGGCCGGCCAGCATCGCCCGCCGCTCCCCCAGCCGCGCGACCATGACCGGGACCAGCTTGCTCTGCGCCAATCCCATGCAGGCGCTGAGAACGGCGAGCAGGACGCCGTTCTGCAGCGGGCCCCAGCCGAACCGCTTGCCGGAGTAGAACACCCACATGCTCTGGAAGGTCAAGGTGGCGAAGCAGTAGCAGAGGACGAGCGCGGACACCCGGCCCATGGCGGGGGTCGAGCGCAGCACGGCCAGCGCGCGCCACGGGTAGAGCTGCGGCAACCGGACCGGCCGGCGCTTTTCCGGCGGGTGCGACTCCGGCAGCGAGGTCAGCGCGAAGATCAGGTTGACCGCCTGGAGCGCGGCCGCGACCAGGTAGGGCAGGTGCAGGCTGACGGCGCCGAGCAGCCCACCGGTCGCCGACCCGAGCACGAATCCGCCGTTCATGCAGAGCCCGAGCAGCCCGAAGTTGCGGATCCGCTGTTCGGGGCCGGAGATGTCCGCGATGTACGCGCTGATCACGGCGACCTTGGCGACCGCGAGGCCGGTGATGACCTGGGTCAGGTACAGGACTCCCAGGCTCGGGACGAACGCGATCAGCGCGTTGTTCAGCATGCTGCAGCCGAGAACCAGCAGCACCATCGGCCTGCGGCCGAGGCGGTCGCTCAGCGCCCCGAGTGCCGGCGCGGCCACGAACTGCAGCGCGTTCATCACGGCGATCATCAAGGCGAGGTGGATGGCGGCCGCACCGCTGTCGCCCCCGGTCAGGGTCCGGATCACCTCGGGCAGCACGGGGAGCGCGGAACCCGCGGCGAGCATGTCGGCGCAGACCATGGCCAGCACCAGGTACAGCGGGACGTTCCCGCGCGCGGGGCTCACACGGCCGCCTGGGCCAGCGCGGCGCGGATCCACGTGCCGAACCGGCTGCGCAGGTGGGGTGCGTCGAGGGTGGAAAGGCTGGTGCTCCAGCCGTCGAGGACGGCACCGCCGGGCGTGGCCAGCCACTGCGTGCACAGGTAGCCGGGACGCAGGCTCCCGGCCAGCCGCGCGCAGTGGTCGCGCAAGTCCGCCGGGAGGTCGCCGGTGTCGACCGGCTCGCCGGCGAGGAAATGCACCCGGCGGACGTCGCTGTGCTCGACGTTTTCCTGCACGACGTGGCCGGTGCCGGTCCGGGCGGCCATGGCGAGCAACATCGTGAGCTGCCCGCGATCGTCGGCCCGCGCCGCGGCGCCGGTGGGGTCCGTTCGCCCGCGGACCACCCACGAGCTGCCGCCCGTGCGGGTGGCGGGCTCCAGCGCGTGGTGCGCGTACCGCCCGAACGGCACCGCGGTCGTGGGCGCGACCGGGATCCCGAGCGCCGCCGCGCGGCAGGCGATCGCCAGCCGGTCGGCCTCGAGCTGGTCGGCGCGGTCGAGCTGCGCGTTGGCGAGCAGGCTGCCGTGCAACCGGACCGTCTCGTGGATCGCCTGGAGGAAGCGGGCCGACGCGGGGTCGGGCGAATACCTGTCGATCCAGAAGGCCTTCGGCGTGGTCAGCAGGTCTTCGTCACCGAGCAGCAGGCGTGGCCGCGATCCGGCGACCGGCACCAGCTCGTGCAGCGGCACCGCACGAAGCGGGATGCCGTCGAGCTCACCCGGAACCACCTGGGCGGCGTGTTCGGCGTCGTGGATGTGGACGATTTCCGGCCGGTGGCTCACGTGAGCTCCTCCTGGTCGAGTAGCGCCGCGATGCGCTCGGCACCGGCGTCGCGCAGCATCGAGACGTGGTCTCCGGGCACCGTGTGCACGTCCACGGACGCGGCCAGCCCGCGCCACCCGGCGAGATCACGCCAGCGCGCGCTCGTCGTCTCCGAGAGCACGATGGTCACGTGGCCGAGGCCGCCGCGGGGGATCCAGGCCTCGAGCGCCGCCTGGTTCTGCAGCAAGGTCGTCACGCGGTCGAGCAGTACCGGGTCGTCCGCGCCGGACAGGTACGCCGCTGACAGATCCTGCGCTTGGGCGCGGGGTCCGCCCGCCGGGCGCCGGTCCAGTTCGGCGCGCACGCGCTCGGCGCTCCACCCGGGCAGAACGGCCGAGAGCAGGTGGGCGGGCACCGCCGGGTCGGCGCGCTCGCCGGGCGCGAGCGGGGGCGGATCCACCAGCGTGAGCGCGCCGACCACGACGTCGCGTGCCGTCGCGCGCACTGCCATCTCGGCCGCCACCGCGGCGCCGAACGACCAGCCGGCCAGCCGCAGCGGCGACCGCGCACCCCGGACTGCCAACCGGTCGAGGTAGTTCTCGGCGAGTTCCCCGATGCCGGCCGGGCCGGCTCCCCGGAACTGGGTGAGCCCGTGGGCCACCGTCCTCCGCAACCGGTCGGCGAGCGGCCGGAACCAGTGCACCGAGCCACCCACCGGGTGGACGAAGAACCGGGCCGGGCCCGAGCCGTCCGTGGACAGCGGCACGACCCCGGCGAGGTCGTCCAGCGCCGCCATGACGTCGTCGAGCACGCCGGCCGCCCGTGCCGGGGTCAGCGCGGAATCCGCGGCGGCCAGCCGGACCGTCAGCCGGCCGTCGCGGACGGCAGCGGACACGTCGACCGGCGTCGGCAACACGTTCGCACCGGCGATCGGCGTGCCGGTGGGCAGGGCCACCGGGACCAGCGGGCCGGCCTCGGCACCGGTGCGTTGCTCGCCCAGGTAGTTCACCGTGATCTGCGGAAGCGCGTCCGCGGGGTGCCCGGTCAAGCCGTGCTGGTAGCGAGCTCGGGTGAACCCCGCTCCACCGCCGGGAACGCCGTCGAGCTGCCGCCGGTAGGCCCGGGCCGTTTCGGCGAGGCCGTCCCCCGCCGGGGCGGGCAACCGGACCGGGTACAGCGCGGTGAGCCAGCCGACGATCTCGTGGGCGTGGGGGACGTCGTTGCGTCCGTGGCCTTCGAGGAAGACGTACAGGTCCGACGTCCGCCCGAGCGCCCGGCCGAGGGCGGCGAGGAGCAGGGCGGCAGGGCCACCGAGGTCGAAGCCCTCCGCGTCGTCGACGAGGAACCGGGTCGCGGCGGCGGACAGCACGCGGGTCACGACCGTCGCATCCGCGAAGGTGGCCGAGGGCCACCGGTCGCCGGCGTCCGCCGCCGCGCGGGTGAGGAGTGCACGCCAGTGCGCGAGCTCGGCGGCGTCCGGTTCCGGCGGCGGTGCGGCGGGCAGTCCGTGTGCGGTTCCGGGCAGTTCGCCGTGGACGGCGCGGCCGAGGTCGTCCAGCAGGACGTTCCAGGAAACGGCGTCCACGATCAGGTGGTGCAGCACCAGGAGCAGGTAGCGCTCGCCGCCCGCGGCACGGATCCCGGAGAACGCCCACAGCCGCCCGTCGGCGATGGACAGGCTCGCGTGCACGCGATCGGCGTGGGCCGCGAGCGCGGGGTCGTCCGCGTTGCCGACGTCGTGCCAGCTCAGCTCGACGGGTGCGGGTGCGTCCGCGAGCACCACCCGCGGGCCGTCGCCACTCCGGGTGAATGTGGTGCGGAAGGCGTCGTGGTGGTGCGTCAGGCGGACGAGCCCCGTGGTGAGGGCGGTGTCGGTGACCTCCGGCGCCACCCGGACGATCCGCGCCTGGTTGAAGTGGTCCGGGTCGGCGAAGTCCTGCGCGAAGAACCAGGACTGGATCCCGGTCGGCGGCAGGACCGTTCCGCCCGGCCGTCGCACGGCCACCGCCACGTCGGCGGGCCCCAGGGCAGCGAGCGCCCGGACGGTGCGTTCGCGCATGAGGTCGGCGACGGTGACGCGAACGCCGGCCGCCTGGGCGCGTGCCACCATGCGGATGGCGAGCAGGGAATCACCACCGAGGTCGAAGAAGTCGTCTTCGGCTCCGACGTTGCGGCGGCCGAGAACCGCGCACCACACGTCCGCCAGCGCGCTTTCCGCCGGACCGGTCGGACGGGCGGCCTCGGAATCGACGGCGTCCGTCTCGTCCCGGACGGGCGGGAGCGCGGCGCGGTCGACTTTGCCGGTGGCGGTCAGCGGCAGGGCGGGCAGCACCGCGATCGCACTCGGCACCATGTAGCCGGGCAGCCGCTGCGCGAGCCACCGCCGCAGCGCGGCCGGCGTGACTTCGCGGTCCTTTTCCGGCAGGACGTGGGCGACCAGGCGGTCGGTCCCGCCGGTGCGGTCGACGCTGACGTAGGCGTCGGCCACGTCGGCGTGGGCGACGCAGTTCTGCCGCACCTCGTCGAGTTCGATGCGGTAGCCGCGGACCTTCACCTGGTCGTCCAGCCGTCCGACCAGATCGAACTCCCCGTCGGCACGCAGCCGTGCCTCGTCCCCGGTCCGGTACAGCCGCCACCCGGCGAGTGGCCCGCGCGCCGGGACGGCGAACCGCTCTCGGGTCAGCGCGTCGCGGCCGAGGTACCCGGCGGCGACGCCCGGACCGGCGATGTGGAGCTGCCCCCGTGCGCCGACCGGGGCGGGGCGGTCCCGTCCGTCGAGCACGACCATGGCGTAGTTGGCCAGCGGCGTACCGACGCTGATGTCCGTGCTCGCCGGCTGCCCGGGGCGGTAGACCGTCTTCGCCGAGCACCACACGGTGGCTTCGGTGGGGCCGTACTCGTTGTGCAGCGACGCCCCGGGAAGGTGCCGCGCGTGCAGACCGACCAGTTCCGTGGTGCAGGGCTCGCCGCCGATGGCGACCACCCGCAGACCGGGCCGCCACCCACCGGGCGGGGTGCTGCGAAGGAGCTGGGCGTAGAACGAAGCCACGAAGTTGACGTGCGTGACCCGGTGCCGGTCGGTCAGTGCGCGGACGGCTTCGGGGTCACGAGCGTCGTCGCCCTCGGGCAGGACGACGGTGCCGCCGAGCCAGAGCGTCCAGAAGGTCATCGAGCCGGCGACGTCGAACACCGCCGGCAGCGTCACCAGCGTCGTCGGGGCGGTGGCTCCGAAGTGCGCGGTCCGTGCCGTGAGAGCCGTCACCGCGTTGGCGTGGGTGGTCACGACGGCCTTCGGCTCGCCGGTCGACCCCGAGGTGTAGGTGAGGTACGCGGGTGACGACGGCTCGGCGGCCGCGGCCGGCACCCGGGCGGGCGCGGCGGCGGGCAGGTCGTCGATCCGCACCACCGGCACGCCGAGGTCGTCGAACACCGCGCTCTCGGCGGACGCGAGCACGAGCACGGGCTTCGCGTCCCGGGTGATCAGCTGGAGCCGCGCCGCCGGGGCCGTGTGGTCGAGGCAGAGGTAGGTGCCGCCGGCCCGCGTGACGGCCAGCCAGGCCGCGGTCTGCTCGGGGGACTTCGCCGCGGTGACCGCGACCACGGAGCCCCGGAGGTCGGGAACCAGCGTGGCCACCGCGTGACCGATGCGGTCCGCGAGCTCGCGCAACCCGGCGTAGGTCACCGTGCGGTCGCCCTGCACCACGGCGGGCGCGCCGGGGTTGCGCTCGACCTGGTCCAGCACACCTTCGGGCAGGGTCCGGTGGCCGGGCTCGACGACGGGGCCGGTGCCGAGCGCCAGCACCTCGGTCAGCTCGGCGGGAGGGAGCACGTCGACGTCCGCGACCGGCCCGTCCCAGCCCTCCACGAGCGCCGTCAGGGTGTGCAGGAACCCGCCGAGGAGCCGGTGCGCCGTCTCCGGCCGGAACAGCGTCTTGTCGTACTCCCACAACACGGACACGCCGTCGTGCCGGCGCCCCGAGCCCGCGGCGGCCGCGCGCGGGACGCACACGACGTTGACGTCGTTCTTCGCCGAGCCGTTGTGCTCGATGCGGAACTCGCCCCGCAGCGACGGCAGCTCGAAGCGCGGCATCGGGCTGTCGTGGAAGGCGAACATCAGCTGGAACAACGGGTTGCGCCGCGGATCACGAGCCAGGTCGACGTGCTTGACGACGTCGACGAGGGGCAGCTCCTGGTGATCCTGGGCGCCCAGGAGCACCCGCATCACCGAACCGGCCAGCTCGCGGACGGCCACGTCCTCGGCCACGCGGAGCCGGAGCGGCAGGGCGTTGACGAACATGCCGAACACCGATTCGGTGCCGGGCAGCCGCCGGTTGGCGAACGCCGAACCGACGACCATGTCGGTCTCGCCGGAATGACGGGCCGCGAGCAGGGCGAAGGAAGTCAGGAACACCGCGAAGCGGCTCACGCCGGCGGCGGCGCACAGCTCGTCGATCCGGTCGACGAGCGCCGCCGGAACGTCGGCGCGGAGGCAGTCGCCGTCGAAGGCCTGGACGGCGCCGCGCGCGTGGTCCGCCGGGAAGGTGACGCCTTCGCGGCAGCCCGTCAGCTGCGCACGCCAGTACCGCAACTGCGTCCGGTAGTCACGGGTGCCCGTCCACTGCCGGTACCAGTGGCAGAAGTCCCGGTACCGCAGTCCGGGCGCCGCGTCGTGGCGATCTCCGGCCAGCGCGGCCGCGTAGCGGTCACGGATCTCGCCGAGGAACAGGGCCCCGGTCCAGCCGTCGTGGACGAAGTGGTGCTCGACCTGCAGCAGGATCGATCGGGTCGCGGAGAGCCGGTAGAGGTGCCAGCGCACGAGCGGCAGCGCTTCGACGTCGAACGGGACCCGCATGGCCGCGTGCATCGCCGCCGCGGCCCGCGCCTCCGGATCGCCTGCCTCCCGCAGGTCGGTGACCTCGACCCGCGGCTGCCACGGCGCCACGACGCGCTGCACCGGTTCACCGTCGACCTCGGTGAAGACGGTGCGCAGGATTTCGTTGTCCGCCACGATCCCGGCGAGCGCCCGCTCGAGCGCGGGGAGGTCGACCGAGCCCTCGAGGTGGAGGGAGAACTGCGCGTTGTAGGCGCGAGCGTCGGGCGAAAGTTCGCGGAGGAACCAGATCTGCTGTTGCTGGGGGCTCAGCGGCGTGACGTCGCCGTGCTCCGCCACTCGCGCGAGCGGACGGTCGGTGGCGATGCCGGCCCGCACGAGCCCGGCGATCCCGGTGATCGTCGGGTTGCCGAACAGGTCGCTGATCGGCACGTCGACGCCGTGGCTCTGCTTCAACGTCAACGAGAGGCGGACGAAGGACAGCGAATTCGCCCCGAGCGTGGTGAGGAGCGCGTCCGGGGCGAGGCCGGTGCGGCCCAGGACGGCCGAGACGGCGTCGCGCACCGAGGCCTCCAGCGGCGGCAGTGGCTCGTCGGCGACCGCCGAGGGCCGGACGGGTTCGGGCAGCCGCGCCTCGTCGACCTTCCCGTTGCCGGTGAAGGGCAGCTCGGCCAGCACGACGACGGTCGACGGCACCAGGAACGCGGGAAGCCGTCGCGCCAGTTCGGCGCGCAGCGACTCCGCTGCCGGCGCGGGGGCGCTCCGAGCGGCCGCGTAGGCCACCAGCACCGGGGTGCCGCCCTGGTGGCGGGTCGTCACGTGCGCGCTCGTGACCCCCGGCACGTCGAGCAAGGCGTCCTCGACCTGCCCGGGTTCGACCCGGTGGCCGTTGACCTTGACCTGGCGATCCACCCGGCCGTCGAACACGTGGTCGCCGTCGGTGGTGCGCCGCACGAGGTCGCCGGTGCGGTAGGCCCGCTCCCCCGAAGCCAGCGTGACGAAGCGCCGTGCGGTCAGCTCCGGCCGGCCCAGGTAGCCGAGGGCCAGGTTGGCTCCGGTGACCAGCAGCTCGGCCGGGGTCCCGGCGGGCACTGGGCCGCCGTCCGGCGCGTCGAGCACGAAGTTCGTCCCGGTGATGGGCTTGCCGATGGTGAGCGGGCCGGTCTTGCCCGTGGCGGGGTCGTACACCTTGGCCTGGCTGCACCAGACCGTCGCCTCCGAAGGTCCGTATTCGTTGTGCAGGGCGGCTCCGGGCAGGACCGCGGCGTGCCGCTCGACGAGCGCGTCGCTCCAGCGTTCGCCGCCGACGCTGACGCTGCGCAGCGTGGCCGGCGGGGCCTCGGCGAGGTACTCCAGCAGCACGCCGTAGAGGGAGGAGGGGTACAGCAGGTGCGAAACGCGCCGGTCGGTCAGCATCGCGACCGTGGCACCGACATCGCTCAACCCGCGTCCGGGCAGTACGAGGGTGCCGCCCCCGAGCAGCGCCCAGAAGACGGTCCCGACCGTGACGTCGAACGCCACCGAGTGCATCAGGGGAAGGCGCTCCGCCGGTCCGTAGACCTCCAGCCGGGCCCCGGTGGAGGCCAGGATCGCGGAATTGCCGACGAGCACGGCGTTCGGTGTGCCCGTCGAGCCGGACGTGTAGATGGCGTAGGCCGGGTCGTGGCCCTCCGCCGGGAACGGCGTGCCCCCCGCTGTCACCTCGTCGTCCAGGCACACCACGGGTCCGTCGAAGACGCTCGCGACCAGTGCACGGTGGGCGGCGTCGGTGACGACGACCGCGGGCCGCGCGTCGTGCAGTACCCGCCCGAGGTACCCGGCGGGCTGGGCGGGGTCGAGCGGCAGGTAGGCGCCGCCGGACCGCAGTGCGCCGAGCAGGGCGACGACGTAGTCCGCGGACCGGTCCAGGACCAGGGCGACGAGGTGCTGCGCGGCGGTTGCTTCGGGCAGGGCGCCCAGCACCGTCGACGCCGCGCCGTCGACGAGGTCCCGGAGTTCCGCGTAGGTGATCGGCGCGCCGTCGTGGGGCTCGACCGCGACCCGGCCGGCGAACCGCTCCATCGACGCGGAAACCGCAGCCGACAGTGTCGTGAAGTCCTGGAGCGTCATCGGTTTCCGCCCTCCAGCGCGGCTTCGCGCAGGTCTTCGAGCCGCCGGTCCAGCCGGGCGCGCGCCGCCGGCCCGAGCTGGGCGCCCAGGTACCGGTCGAACTGCCGGACGAACTCGTAGCGCACGGCGGGTGGGTAGTCGTCACGGTCGAGGAACATGAGGTCGTGCCCGGAAAGCGCGCGCACGGCGAAGATCGGGACGGGTGACCGGCCGACCGTGAACTCGGGGTTGTGCACGCTGGCGACGGTGCTGCGCGGGTGGAACTCGCCGATCATCAGGCCCAGCCGCACGAACGGCATCCGCAGCAGCCGGTGGCCGCCGTCGATGAAGTCCGCCGCGGCCTCGGGCTCGACGTCCGGGAAGAACGCCAGCAGCGCCGCCGAGCGGAACTCCGGCTTTCCGGCGAACCGCTCCAGGAACAGGTCGGCCAGGACCAGGCAGCGTTCGTAGGCGTCGCTCGCGGTCCGCCCCGGCGACCGGAGGGTCGTGAAGCAGACGATGTCCTGGGCCAGCGCGGGCGCCACGAACGGGCAGACCGCCCCGCGCCGCCCCAATCGCCGGTCGGGCCGCATGATGAATTCGTCGAGCCAGCGCAGACCGTCGACGTACCACGGGTGGCTCTCCGCCAGCGCCGCCGCTTCCGCCACGCCCACCAGTGCCGCGGCATCCGGTTCGGTGGCCGCGAGTTCCGCGAGCTCGCTGTTCATCCTCGACTCCCCCGTTCGATGGTGCCCGGGCGCGGCGTGACCGCGGGGCCCGGTGTGGAACACGCGCTCGGCCTCAAGCGGTGACGGTCTGGCGCAGCGGGCTTTCGGCTCGCTCGATCTCCCGCGCGATGAACGCGAACAAGGCGTCCGCGCGCTCTTCCCGCTGCGGCGAGGGGAGGAAGCTGAAGCCGCCCAGGGTGGTGCACCACTCGTTCAGCACGAAGCCCGTGCCGGTGACCAGCCAGTCGACGCAGAGGTAGCGGGCGCCCAGGCTGTCGGTGATCCGGCGGCACCAGTCACCCAGCTCCGCAGGCACGTCGAACGTGCTCACGTGACCGCCCCTGCTCGTGTTCGCCAGCAGGCCGCCCGCGGCCGGCCGGCGCAGCTGCGCACCGGAGACGACGCCGTCGATCAGGTACACCCGGAGGTCACCTTCGTTGACCAGGTACGGCTGGAGCACGTAGCTGCTGCCGCTCTGGGCGACCAGGTCCAGTCCCGAACGCAGTTCTTCCTCGCTCGAGAACCTGAGCACCGCGCGGCCCATCGACATCTCGCGGGGCTTGAGCAGCCACGGCCCGTCACCGAGCAGGGGCAGGTGCCGCAGCACCCGCTGCGCGTGCCTGCCGGGCGGCACGACCAGCGTCGGCAGGTGCGGCACGCCCAGCGCGCCCGCCCGGTCGGCGATGGCCAGCTTGTCGCGCTCCAGGAACTCGAGGTCCGTGGTGGTGCGGTTGACCAGAACGCTGTCGCTGGCCGCGACGACCTCGTAGATCGCTCCGAGGAACTGGGCCGCCTGCGGGTCGGCGCTGGTCTGCTCGAGCAGGAAACAGCCCCGCTCTTCGAGCAGATCGCGTTCCGAGCGGTACAGGTGCGGACGGCGGCCGACCGCCGGGACGAGTTCGCGCGCCGGGACGAATTCGAAACCCAAGCCGGACTTTTCGGCGGCCGGCAGGTAAAGGTCGAGCAGTTTCCGTTCTTTGCCGCGCAGCCACGCGTCCGGGAAGTCGTCGGGATGGTGCACGAACGAAACCGTCCGGCGCACGTTTCCGCGCAGCACGAATATTCCCCCCACAATTGATGCGCGCCGAGACGGCACGAACCCACAGCGGCCCTCCCGCCGCCGGTCCGAAGTGAAGCAAGGCGGGCACCGGCGGGGCAAGGTGACCATGATCACCCGTCCCGATCACCGACAACGTCCGGCCGAGTCGGCCGAACGGGCGGAGCCGGGGGCACGGGACGCCCGGTGCGGCACGTCGTTCCAGGTCATCGGCCCTGCCCTACACTGGACGGGGTCCACGTTGGAAGCGAAAGGTGTACACGAGCGCATGGTCAGCGAAGAAGTATTCCCGGCGAAGTTCGACTCCCTCGGTCTCACCTTCGACGACGTGCTGCTGCTCCCCGCCGAATCCGACGTGATCCCCAGCCAGGTCGACACCACGACGCGGCTAACCCGGAACGTCACCCTCAAGATGCCGCTCGTCTCCGCGGCGATGGACACCGTCACCGAAGCCAAGATGGCGATCGCCATGGCCCGGCAGGGCGGCATCGGCGTTCTGCACCGCAACCTGCCGGCCGAGGCCCAAGCACGCCAGGTCGAAACCGTGAAGCGTTCCGAAGCGGGAATGGTCACCGACCCGGTCACCTGCCGGCCGACCCAGACCCTCGCCGAAGTCGACGCGCTTTGCGCCCGGTACCGCATTTCCGGTGTGCCGGTGGTGGACGACGACGGCAAGCTGGCGGGGATCATCACCAACCGCGACATGCGGTTCGAAATGGATCCGCAGCGCCCGGTCGCCGAGGTGATGACGAAGTCCCCCCTCATCACGGCTCCGGTCGGCGTGACTCCCGAAGAGGCTTTGCGTCTCCTGCGCGAAAACAAGGTCGAAAAGCTGCCGATCGTCGAAGACGGTGGCCGGCTCGTCGGGCTGATCACCGTCAAGGACTTCGCGAAGAACGAGCAGTTCCCGGACGCCGCGCGGGACAAGGCGGGGCGGCTGCTGGTCGCGGCCGCGATCGGCGTCGGCGAAGATGCCCTCAACCGGGCGAAGCTGCTGGTCGACGCCGGCGTCGACGTCCTCATGGTCGACACGGCCCACGGTCACCAGGGCGACGTCCTGACCGCGGTGGCCGCCGCGAAGCGCCTTTTCGCCGACGGGGTCGACGTCGTCGGCGGGAACGTCGCCACGCGCGCGGGAGCACAAGCGCTGATCGACGCGGGCGCCGATGCCGTCAAGGTGGGCGTGGGCCCGGGTTCGATCTGCACCACCCGGGTGGTCGCCGGAGTCGGCGTCCCGCAGATCAGCGCGATCTACGAGGCTTCGCTCGCCTGCGCCGCCGCCGGCGTGCCGGTGATCGGTGACGGCGGGATCCAGTACTCCGGCGACATCGCCAAAGCGCTCGCGTCGGGAGCCGACACCGTGATGCTCGGCAGTCTCCTCGCCGGCACCGGCGAAGCGCCCGGCGAACTCGTGTACATCGACGGCGAGCAGTACAAGACCTACCGCGGCATGGGCTCCCTGGGAGCCATGCAGTCCCGCAACGGCACCAAGTCGTTCTCGAAGGACCGCTACTTCCAGGGCGATGTCCTGGCGGAGGAAAACCTCGTCCCGCAGGGCATCGAGGGACGCACGTCGTTCCGTGGACCGGTAGCCGACGTCGTGTACCAGCTCGTCGGGGGGCTGCGCGCCGGCATGGGCTTCGTCGGCGCCCGCACGATCGCCGACCTGCAGCAGGCCCAGCTGGTCCGGATCACCGCGGCCGGTCTGCGCGAAAGCCACCCGCACGACATCACCATCACGACCGACGCCCCCAACTACAACTCACCGGGCCGCCGCTGATCCGGCCGATTCGGCCCCCCGCACAACGCGGGGGCCGAATCGGTCTCGCCGCATGGCTCACGACTGGCTCAGGCCGATGCTCGCCGAGATAGGACGGACGTTGACGCAGTTGGCGGTCGACTGCCCCGGGTAGCTGCCGGCCGGTTGCCAGCTTCCGTAGGCGTACCTGGTGCTCGTGCACTTGGCGACCGCGCGGTAGCTGCCGGGACCTTTGGTGCACTTCGCGTAGGTGGTGTACAGCCCCGAAATTCCCCAGGTGCACCCGGACGGCCACGGTTCCGCCGAAGCGGAACCGGCTGTCGCGAGCGCACCCGAGACCACCAAGCCGGCAATCATCGAAACCGCAGCTGCCTTTTTCATTCGCCGCTCCCCTGGTTCGCATTTGTCCCATGGCGAAGCCGACACGCCCACCCGCGACCGCCGGTTGACCCGGATCCCCGGCAATCACCCGATCGGCACAGTGATGCGCGGCCCGCGACGCGAACCGGCCTTCGTCCCGGGAAGCGGTCGTCAGCCGAAGAGGTCGAAGGCGCGCAGCAGGAAGAACGCGGCCACCCCCAGCACGATGACCCCGATCAGGACGAGCGCGAGCACCGGAACCGTCTTCGACGGCATCGGCTGCGGGTGGGACAGGCCGGAGGTCTGCCCGGCGTCGGGCGGGGTGTCGCCGGGGGTGACCGAACCGCCCCGTTCCAGGCCCGGCACCTCGTCGGGCTCGGGTCCCGGCGCGGTCATGAGCGCGCCGCCGGGACGTCCGTCGAGGGCTGGGCCGACATCGTGATCACCTGTTCTCCGGGAGGGGGCGGCCAACGGCCGTGGATGCGTTCGCCGGCGGGGCTGGTCAGGCCACGAAGGCGGAGGCGGCGCACAACGCCGCCCACGTGGCGGCGAAGGCCGCGACCTTGCCGCGCGCGGAGCGGTCGGGCAGGGTGGCGCCGAAGATGAGCGCATCCGCGGCGTCGGAGGCCACGCGCGCGGCGAGGACGACGCGCAGCGGACGACCCGGCGGGGCGAACATCATCGCGAGCCCGATGACGGCGTCCCGGGCCCCGATCCCGCCGATCAGCGTCCGCACGCCCGCGCTGACCCCGCCGGTGGGAGTGTGGTCAGGCCGCACGGTTTGGCCAGCACCTTCGGCGCGGCGATGATCGTCACGCTGTAAGCGGCGGTAGCCGTTCCGAGGACGCGGGTCAACGCGGGCATCGGTCACATCCTTCGCATCGGTCTCGAGCACCAGACCGGACGCATACCCGGTCGAATCGACAACAAACCGATGCGCTCCGGCCACCGGTCGGAGTCACCCGATCGAGAGGCGCCGCGGGACTGGACCTGTGGCCGTGCTCAGTGGGTCCACTTCGCGGCCCAGGCCGTGTCGGCGCTCGCCGACCAGAAGTTGTCCATCAGCTGCGCCGCGGAGCGCGGATCGAAGGCGAGGTCGGGCGGCGGCAGTTCACGCCGCTCCGCGGGAGTGCCCAACCCCATGATGACCTGCTCGAACCCGCCCGGCGTGTAGCCGTTGAGCACGTGGGCGGCGCTCCGGGTGGTGAAACCGTGCACCGTTCCGCGCGGGATCCACACCGAGTCACCCGCCGTCGCGCGCATCGGCGGCTGGTCCCCGACCCGGAATTCGATGGAGCCTTCGAGCACGGTGAACCACTCGTCGATCGGGTGCACGTGAGGCGGCGGCCCGCCCTCCGCCGGCATCCACTGCTCCATCACCGAGAACGCTCCCCCGGTCTGTTCCGAGGCCGCCAGCACGACCCAGAGGACGCCGAACGCCCAGTACGCCGGCGCGGTGTCCCTCCCGGCCACGAACGGCACGCCATGCGGGGAGACGGCGTTCTTCTCTTCCTTCACGATCGCGTCCTCTCAGCGGGCGTCCGCGGGTGCGAGCGGGTAGACGTCGGCATCGAAGAACCGGGCGAAGGGCAAGGTGGCCAGGGTCTCCGCCACTTGTTCCTGATCGGCGGCCACGATCTCGACGAACGTCGCCCGCCGCGCCGGGGAAACGTAGTGGGCGCCGACCTTTCCCTGCGAGCGCAACACTTCCAGCTGCTTGTGCTCGTCCTCTCTCAGCGCGGCGAATTCCGCGAGGTCGGTGTCGTCCCGGAGGGTTCCGACCACCATGAACGTCTGTGCCGTGCCGGGGTTCGGAGGCATGTTTTTCCCTTTCGAGGATGCTTCGCCGGGTCTGATGTCTCGACGTGACATCACCGTAGCACTGATGTCCCGCCGCGTCATCGACACGGGTATCCTGGTGCCATGCCCCGGTGGGAAGAAGGCAGCGAAGAGCGGATGAAGCAGTCCGCCATGGAGCTGTTCGAGGAACAAGGCTTCGAGGCCACCACCGCGGTCCAGATCGCGGAACGCGCCCGCGTCACCACCCGGACGTTCTTCCGCTACTTCCCCGACAAGGAAGAAATCCTCTTCGCCGACGCGGACCTGCTCAACGCGGCGCTCGTCCGGGAACTCCTGCGGACGCCCGACCTCGAACAGCCACTTCGGACCGTGGTCCGGACCCTGGCCGGGTACGACTGGGAAAAACTCGGCTCACGAGACCTCCTGCGCCGGCGAAGCAGGCTGATCGCGTCGAACCCGGGGTTGCTGGAACGCGATCTGATCAAGCGGCACCAGATGGCCGAGGGGTTCCGCCGGGCACTGGGCGAGCGCGGAGTCGATCCCGACACCGCGGAGCTGGCAGCCAGTACGGGAAGCCAGATCTTCGGTACGGCCTACCGCAAGTGGCTGGAAAGTGACGACAGCGACCTGACGACCATCACCGACTCCGTGACGTCCCTTCTCGCCGACATCGTGCCCGCGGCCCGGCCACCACGAGGACGCCGCCGGGCGCCGGCCGCTCCGGCCGCGAAGTAGCTCGCCGCGACGGTCAAGTCAGCCGCCACGGTTCGTCCGGACGGTGTGGGACAAGGCCCAGTGGGTAGTCGGTGGCACGCAACAAGAGCTCGCAGCCGTGTTCGGCATCCCGCAGACCTCGGCCCGGGTGATCTCGCCCTTCGTCGGCGGCGCGATCGGCAGCGGCCTGCGGGCCTGGCCGCACAGCACCTTCGCCGCGCTGGCAGCTCGCGAAACGGGCCGTCCCGTCAGCGGGCAGCCGTTCTCCACCCGCCGGCTGCGCGAATGCTACGACGTCGGCGCACGGGAGTTCGATTTCGCTGCCCGCGTAGTAAACCAGCTCAAACGGCATCCACCACCCGTGCTGGTCGCCAACGGCGACCACGACCGGATGGTGCCGACGAAGAACACCCACGACCTGGCCCGGCGCCTCCACGACCGGTTCGTCGCCAAGACCCTCGAGTTCCTCGCGCGGTAGCCGCCCGCTACGCCAGGCGCTTTCGACGGACATCGCCACCAATACCGTCCTCGTCACCGAAGCCGACCGCGGGTTCGGCCACGGCGCCACCACCTACGCAGGCGCCGAGCCGCTCGCGCTCGACATCACCGACCCCGCGAGGTCCAGGAGCCGGTACGACAGCTGTCCGACGGCGAAGACCCACCCCTGCGGGGTTTTCCGTGGCGGGCTTCCGCAAGCGGGCCGTGGCCGCGGCCGCGAGCAGGAACACGACGGCCTCGTAGCCCATCGCCGCGTCCAGGGCCCCGGCGGCGTAGGCGACCCCGGCCAGGGCCACGCCGAGTGTGCCGCCGAGTTGCTGCGCGGTGGCCAGCAACCCCGACACGGAACTGGCCACGGACACCGGAACCCGGTTCAGGACCAGGGAAAACGCCGATGCCGTGAAAACGCCGAACGCGAAGCCGCCGCCCCCGAGCACCGCCCACAGGACCGGCGCCGGCCTGGCCAGCACCGGAATGACCAGCAGCGACACGACGGCCAGGCCGGCGGACGCGGCGGCGAGCGCCGCGGCGCCGAACCGGCGTGCCGCGGCTTCGGCGACCGCGCTGCCGAGCAGGGCGCCGACCGCGTACGGTGCGACGGTCAACGCGGTCACCAGGGGGTCGCGGTGCAGCGCGCCCTGCAAGTGCAAGGAAAGCAGCAGGCTGAACGACGGGATCCCGGCGTTGAAGAGGAACACCGCGCCGATGCCCCACCGGGTCCTCGACGCGCTCAGCGCTTCCGGCCGCACCAAGGGGTCGCGCACTCGGCGTTGTGCCGCGGCGAAGGCGGCGAGCAGGCCCAGCCCGAGGGCCAGGCTCGCCCACGTCCAGGCCGGCCAGCCCGCGTCCTGGCCGAGGGTCAGCGGCAGCACGAGCAGGATCAGCCCGGTCAGCGACAACGCGGCGCCGACCGGATCCACCCGGCTCGCGTCCGCCGGGGCCCGCCCGCCGGGCAGGATCCGGACCAGGGCCAGCGACACGACCCCCACCGGCACCGGCAGGGCCAGTGCCAGCCGCCAGCCCAGCCCGAGCGGGTCGAAGTGCAGCAGGACGCCGCAGCACAGCGGGCCGGCCAGCGACGCCACGGCCATCGTCGCCCCGTACCGGCCCAGGACCCCGGCCCGCCGGTCCGCGGGCACCGCGGTCTGGATCAGCGACAGGATCTGCGGCGCGACCAGGCCGCTGCCGGCGCCCTGCACCAGCCGGGCGGCCACGAGGGACCCGACGTCCGGCGCGGCGGCCGCGGCCAGCGACGCCAGCGTGAACACGGCCGTGCCGGTGACGAACACCCGCCGGTAGCCGAACCGGTCGCCGAGCCGGGCCGCGGTGATCAGCGCGCAGGCGTAGGTCAGCGTGTAGCCGACCAGCGCGAGCTGGCCCGCGCCCGAGCCGGCGGCGAGGTCGTGGCGGATGCGCGGGACGGCGAGCTGCATCACGGTGACGCTCATCAGCTGGACGAACGTCCCCGACAACAGCACGGCTTGCGCGGCGGGCCTCATGCCTGCTTCGCGATCCGGCCGAGCAGTTCGGCGAGCTCGCCGGGGCGGGTCAGGAACGGCGAGTGCCCGCCGGGCAGGGAGTGCACCGCGAACGGGTGCTCCGGGGTCAGGCGGTCCGCTTCGGCGATCATCAGGTCCTGGGTGGCCGGCGGCAGCGCCAGGTCGTCGGTCAGCCGGATGTAGCTGCGCGGCACCCGGCCCCACCGCCCGGCGGTCACCGGGTACGCGCCGGCGAGCGAAGCCACCGGTTCGTCGGGGTGCAGCGTCAGGCGCCAGCCCGGCCGGTCCGCGGGCCAGTCGGTCAGGAAGGCCCGCCGGATCGCCTCGACCTCGGCGGGGTCGGGCGAGAGCGGGTTGATCCGGAAGGCGCCGAGGACGTCGGGGTCGCCGGTCCGGGGTGCGTGGGCGGCGCCGGCGTTCACCGGGTCCGTCACGTAGTCGCCGAAGCGCGGCCGTCCGGCGGGCACGAACGCCGACAGGTAGACGACGTGGTCGACCAGGTCGGTGTGCCGCTCGACCGCGGCCGAGGCGGGCCCGCCGCCCGCGCTGTGCGCGACGAGGACCACGCGGGAGAACCGGCGGCGCACCTCGGCGAGGTCGGCGATCAGGGCGTCGACGAGCACCTCGGTGGTCAGCCCGGCGAGCGCGGAGGGCTCGGTCGCCAGCCCGGGCTGCCCGGGCCGGAGGTACCCGGACGGCAGCGGCGCGGTCACGCCGTGCCCCGGGAGGTCCACGGCGACGCCGACGGTGCCTTGCGCGGCCAGTGCCCGCTGGGTGGCGGCCCAGTGCAGTGAGGAGTGCCAGGCACCGTGAACGAGGACGAAAGCGGTGGTTTCAGTCATGGAACCCACCCCACCGCCCGACGAGTACGCTATCCAGTTTCATAGCTGAATCACCCTCGCGCGATATCCTGAAAATATGGAGTCCCGTCACCTCCGCTACGCCCTCGCGCTGGCCGAGCACCAGCACTTCGGCCGCGCGGCCGCATCCCTCGGCATCGCCCAGCCGCCGCTGTCCACCCAGATCGCGGCCGTCGAACGCGAGGTCGGCGAGCGGCTCTTCGACCGCACGCCCCGCGGGGTGTTCCCGACCGCGGCCGGTACCGCGTTCCTGGCCCGCGCCCGGCGGGCACTGGGCGAGATGTCCGCCGCCGCGGTCGAAGCCGGCCGCGCGGCCCGCGGCGAGACGGGACAGCTGCGCATGGGCTTCATCGGCTCGGCCCTGCTCGACCCGCTACCCGGCGTGCTGGGCCGGTTCCGCAAGGCCCGGCCGGACGTCCGGCTCGACCTGCGCGAGATGAACAGCGCGGAGGGGACGGCCGCCTTGGTCGCCGGCGAACTCGACGTCGCGGTCGGCCGCGGCGCACCGCGCGGCGCGCGCGTGGACGGCCTGGTGACCGTCCCCATCGGCGCCGACCACCTGGTCGCCGTCGTCGGCACCGCCCACCCCTTCGCCGGCCGCGCGGCGATCCGGCTCGAGCAGCTCGCGGCCGAGCGCCTGATCATCTCGGCACCCGCGCAGGAACCCGCCGTGGCCGCGCGCCTGCGCGACCTGTTCGGCACCGGCGCGGCCGCGCTGGACGCCGCGACGACGTCCCGGGACGTCCACACGATCATCGGCCTGGCGGCGTGTGACGTCGGTGTCGGCCTCGGCCCGGCCCGGATGCGGCTGATCGCCCGCAAGGACGTCTGGTTCTGCGACATCACCCCGCACGTCCGCCTCCCGGACCTGCAGCTGTCCTTCCGCGCGGCCGACGACTCCCCGGTGCTCGCGGCGTTCCTGAACGTCGTCCGCGCCAACTGCGCCGAGGTCGGCTCCCGGCTCGACGACGTCCTCGCCCGCCGCGAAGCCCGATCGGTCAAGCAGTAGTCACCTGGCGCGTCCTCGCGATCACCCAAGGATTCGCCGCCGTCACCCAGCGGGCTGCCCCAGCAGCTCGCGCGATCAGCCGGGTGAGGGCGCCCGCGTAGTCCTCGCGGGCGCCCAGTACCCCGATCGGGTGCAGTAGTAAATCTATGCCAGCCGGGTTAGACATTCGGCGCCGAGTGTGTGTAGAGTTCTTCTTGTACGGAGAGAGACAACGTCAAGCAGGCGCGGGAGAGGACGTAACTACCCGCGAAGTGAGACAGGCGGTCAGGCAGGACGGGGCCAATCAGTGGACAGGTCTCGGCTGGTGACCGAAGAAGGTGCTGGATCGCAGTATGCAGTGAAGCCAGGTGGCCGGGACCGATCACGGTAAGGGGTTCCGGGCAGTGGCCCGCGGTAGCACGCGTGCTGGGGCCGATCAGTGGAAGGGTTCCAGCCGGTGACGACCGCACCAGCAGTACGCAGTAAGGCAGTACGCAGTAAGGCAGTACGCAGTAAGGCAGTACGCAGTAAGAAGGAAACACCGGAAAGAAGGGAAGGGGCACATCATTGGATCGCCCGCAGCGGCCGGGCAGTACAGCCGCGCGGGTACCGCAGTCCCATCGGATTGGCAGGTGGTTCTCGGTTACGAGTAAGCGATCCTCGCCTCGTCGGCCTCTCGGCCGGGCGACGCGAGTACAGGAAGCCGGCGGTCGCGTCGGTTGACAATGGTGAAACCCAAACCCCTGGGACCCCGGGTGCCGTGCATGGCACCCGGGGTCCCTTGTGATGTGGAGGTGGAATGATCCCTGACCAATACGACCCGGCCACCCGCGTGGCCGACAAGTTCGACGACGAGAACTACCCCGGCTACACCATGGGCCGGGCCGCGGAAATGCTCGGTACCACGCAGAACTTCCTGCGCAGTCTCGACGACGTCGGCCTGATCACCCCGCAGCGCTCCGCCGGCGGGCACCGGCGCTACTCCCGCCACCAGCTGCGCATCGCCGCGCGAGTGCGGCAGCTCGTCGACGAGGGCACGGCCATCGACGCCGCCTGCCGCATCATCTCCCTCGAAGACCAGCTCCACGAAGCCCGACAACGCAACCCCAGTCCCCAACCCGCCGACTGAACCCGCGAGGCCCACCGCCGGCCCCGCGGGTGCCACACCCCGATTCGACCGCCAAGACCCGCTCCGCACATCGTGCCGGACGAGTGTTGGCGGTCAATCCGTTTCCGGCCGGGTGGTCATGCTGCGCACACCCGAACTGAAGACGGCGAGCAGGGGCACCGCGAGAAGAGCGCCGATGACGCCTGCGGCGACGAGGCCGATGGTCAGGGCGAGGACGACCGCCAGCGGATGCAGCCGGACGGCCCGCCCGAGCAGCAGCGGCTGCAGGACGTGGCTTTCGATCTGCATGACGCCGACGACGACGGCGAGCACGATGATCGCCGACAAGGCACCCTTGGTCACGAGGGCCACGAGGACGGCGACCGCGCCCGCGATCACCGAGCCGATGACCGGGACGAACGCGCCGAGGAAGACGAGCGCGCTCAACGGAGCCGCCAGCGGGACCCCGATGATCACCAGCCCGAGGCCGATGCCGGCGGCGTCGACGAACGCGACGGCGGCGGTGCCGCGGATGTAGTGCGCCAGGGTGGTGAACCCGCTGCGCCCGGCCACGTCCACGCGATCACGGAGCCGTGCCGGCACGGCCCGCAGCACGAACATCCAGATCGTGCGGCCCTGGGCGAGGAAGAAGATCAGGCAGAACACCGCCAGTACGAACTCGGCGAGCAGTTCCCCCACGGTCACCGCCGTGGTGAGCGCCCCGGAGGCGATGACCGATTTGTTCCGGCCGAGCATGGACGTCAGGTTGCCGAGCATTTCGTCGAGCTGGCCCTGGCTCAGGTGCAGCGGCCCGGTGCGCAGCCAGGTGTGCAGGTCCGTCACGCTCGCGGTGACCTGGTCGATCAGCCCGGGCATGCCCGCGGTGACCGTGATGACCACGAACGTGACCACGCCGCCGGCCAGCGCGATGCCCACGACGAGCACGATCGCGGTGGCGAGCCCGCGTGGGACCTTCTTGCGAGTCAGCCAGGAAACCGCGGGCGAGAACAGACCGGCCAGCAACAGGGCCACCGCGACGGGGACCACCACGGAGGCCAGTTTGACGACCAGGAAGCCCACGACGGTCAGCGCACCCGCGACGACCAGCGCGCGCCACGAGACGGCGGCCGCGACCCGGAGTCCGCGGGGAACCGAGGACAGGACCTCCTCGGAGTGCTCCCTCTCCCCGCCCACCGGCTGATCGGCTGTCATGCGCGTCGGCCTTTCCGTGCTGTCGCTGTTCGTCCCGGCGAGAACGTGGCCTGCTCCAGCTTGCCCGGATTGCCACGTCGCCGCCGCGCGGGGATTCCCGGCCGAGGTTACGGCTAACCGGCTCTCGACCGGCGCCGGTCTTCGTGCTCGATGGCGACCGCCGGCTCGGGGTCGACCGCGCGCAGGAACTCCGTCCACCACCCGATGTCCGGCCAGAACAGGTGGCTCGCGTCCAGCTCCGCGCCCAGCGCGCGGGCACCGGTCCGCTCCCCCGGCCGGCACGGCGTCGGGCGTCGTCCGTCTCGGCCACCACCCAGGTGGTCACCACCATCGCGGTCGTGTCGCAGCCTGTCGCTGAATCATCCGTCCACAGTGGAACGGGGCGCTGAAGCGGCAGGGATGCCTGCGAACCGGCTGGTGTGGGTGGCCACTCGCCGGCCGAGGTGGTGTGCGGTGGACAGGTCGGCGCCGTGGACGGCTTCGGGGCCTCGGTCGTTCCAGGTCTGCGCGCCGGCGCCGAGGTAGAACCCGAGCCGGTTGTGGTCGTGTTCGCTGGCGGCGGTGGTGTTCCAGCCGGGCAGCAGGCCGAGGCTGATCCAGTGCATTCCGTGCTGGGCGGCGAGCATCGAGAAGTACTGCAGGGTGTGCAGCTTGTCGCCGCTCATGGAGCCGGAGTTGGTGAATCCGGCGGCGATCTTGTCTTGCCAGGCGCGGGTCATCCATCGGCGGGAGGTGGCTTCGGCGAAGGCGTGGAAGGCGCCGGAGGCGCTGCCCATGTAGGTCGGGCTGCCGAAGACGATCGCGTCGCACCGGTCGAGGGTGTGCCAATCGTCGTCGGTGATGGCGGCGACGTCGACCATTTCGACGGCCGTATCGCGCACGGCGGCGGCGCCCCCGGCGACGGCGTTCGCGAGTTCACGGGTGTGGCCGTAGCCGGAGGTGTAGGCGATGCCGACGGTGACGTGGGACATGGTCGTTCCGTTCTCGATCGGATGCGGTGACACTGTCAACGCTAGATGCGTGACACTGTCAGTGTCAACGTCATCGAAATCCTGTTAACATCGGCACATGCGCACCGATCCCGACCTGCCCGAGACGGGCGCGGAACGACGCGACCAGCAGCGGGCGATCCTGAAGGCGGCCGCCGAGCTGCTGACCGAGCACGGCCCGGCCGGCATCTCGACGCGGGCCGTCGCGACCGCCGCCGGGGTGCAGACTCCGGCGCTCTACCGCTTTTTCGGCGACAAGGACGGGCTGCTCGACGCCCTCGTCAGCTACGGGTTCGAGAGCTACCTGGCCGAAAAGCGCGCACTGGAACCGAGCGAGGACGCGATCGAAGACCTCCGGGGCGGCTGGAACATCCACGTCGAGTTCGGGCTGCGCAACCCCGCGTTCTACGCCCTGATGTACGGCAACCTCCGCCCCGGCCACCGGCCGGCCGCCGCCCGCGAGAACCGCGAGATCCTGCGCCGGATGCTCGAGCGGGCCCGCGAGCAGGGGCGGCTGCGCGTTCCGGTCGAGACGGCCGCCCGGGCCATCGAGGCGTCGACGACCGGCGCCGTGCTGCTGTTGCTGGCACAGCCCGAGGGCGAGCGCGACCCGGCCCCGCTCACCGGGCTGCGGGACACCGTCATCGACTCGATCGTCAGCGACGAGCCCGCGGCCGACGCCCAAGCCGGGATCGCCGGCCGGGCCTTGGCGCTGCTGGCCGCCGTCGGGGACGGCCAGGACAGCGACCCGCTCGTGGCCGCCGGATTCCGGGCCACCGAAGCGGCCCTGTTCCGGGAGTGGCTGGGCATCCTGGGCCGATGACGACCGGATGACCCCGATGGCACGGTGGTGTCGTCGGTGCAAGCCGGGGCCAGCCGACGGCATGGTCGGCGAAGCCCTCGAAGCTCCGTGACCGCTCAGCCGTCACCGCTGCTCTTGGCCGCTCGCGCCGGCTGTAGGTGGCCCGGCGCACCCGTTCCTCGTCTTCGACGCTCGAGCCCACCGAAGTGGCCAGCCACACCACCTTCAGGTACGTGGCCGGCCCGGCCGGGTGGCCGAGCACCTCTCCGAAGTAGGTGCCTTCGATCAGCACGATCGACGGGGTAAGGGCCGTCGAAGCGTTGTACAGCAGCGCTTTCCGGCGCTCCAAGTGTCCCGATGGCGAGTCCCAGAGGTGGTTGTGCACCATCAGCCAGCCCGCCATGACCACGATCGCCAGGAGCGTGATCCCGGCCGGCCGCAGGGCGGGCAGGGCTTCGGCGAGCCGCCAGAACGAGGTGGTGATGATGCCGTACGCGGCGGGTCGCCGCCGCGGCCGCGGTGGCCCCGGCGAGGTTGGGCACCAGCCACCAGGGCCGGTTGTCCCGGATCATCCCGGCCAGCAGCCGCAGGCGTCCGCGCACACCCACCAGGGCCACGTGCTCGTCGGCGCCACGAGCTCCCGCAGCCGGTCGAGCATCCGCCGCGGCGGGTCGGGCGCCTTCGCCGAGCGGTGCGCCACCAGGTGCCGGACCAGGTGGACGATCAGCCGGCGCACCCGGTGGCGCAGGCGCAGGGCGCCCAGCGCCGTGGTCGGCATTGTAGTCCGACGCGATCGGGACCGTGCCGGCCCGCCGCGGCAGGTCGGTGATCAGCACGAGCAGGTCCCCGCCGCGCTCGGCCCGGCGCTCCTCCGCCAAGGCCGACATCGGGATGTCCCCGTTGTCATTCAACGGAAGGAACTGCGTTTCGTGCTCGACGCGCCAGGACGTCTCCTCGCCGAGGTCGCGGGCCAGGCGGGCGGGCAGCTCGTCCGCGATTGTCCCGGCGAGCTGCCGGGGCAACCCATCGTCGGTCAGCAGGCCCACCACCAGGGCCTCCGGCGCTCGCTGGGCAGTCATGACCAAGCATTTCCGGCGATCTTCGACGGTCCGGTTCGGGTTTCCCGCTGTGCCCGCCGCCAGACAGCCGGACGACCGGATGGCCCGCGAAGGTCTGCTGCGGCCGGGAACCGCCAAGCGCTCCTTGTGCGCGTCGGCCTGGCTGCGGACTTCTTCGGTGCCTCACCCGGGGCCGCTCCCCCACAGGCGCCACGTCTGGTTCAGCGGACTGCCCTGGGTGACCGCCCGGCACGTCCACTGGATGAGCTGGGCGCGCGCGGCGGTGGATGCCTGGTTGACGTCGACGCACTTGCCGCTGTGCCGGGCGGCAAGCTGGTAGTCGTGGGAGTCGTTGCCGCCGTAGGTCACCTTCCGCAAGGTGAACTGCTGGTTCGCCGCGCCGGGACTGCAGGTTCCCTGCTGGACCGCCGCACCGTCGGCGGTCGAAGCGCCGGCCACCTCGAGGCACTTGCCCGACTGCTGGTTGACGACGGTGAACGCGCCGGAGACCGGGCGGAAGTTCCACAGCTGCTGGTCGCCGCCCTCGCACGGGAACTGCTGCTGCCGGTTGCCGTCGGCGGTGCTCAGGCCGGTGTTGTCCAAGCACTGCTGGGAATGCTGGGCGACGGCGACGGACGGGAACCCGCCGTCCGACGGCGGAAGCAGCGTGAGGGTGAACGTGTCGTCGGCGTTGGTGTGCGGGACGTTGACCGTCACGGCGTTGCCCGACAGGGTCAGCACCGAGTTCTGGACGGTGACCGGGCCGGCGACCGCGCCGCCGCCGTTGTAGGGGATCCGCTGGACGAGCACCCGGACCTGGTTGTTCTGGACGATTCCCGTGGTGGCGTCCAGGCGCCGCAGGGCGACCGCGACGTTGCCGGTCGTGCCACCGCCGCCGAGGAGCACCTTCGCCGTCCCGCTCGTCGCCGTGGCGAACGCGTCGTACGAACCGCTGGGCGTGGTGGCGGCGATCCGGCCGGTCTGCGAGCCGTAGAACCGGTAGACCCACCACTCCCCCTTGGGCTGGTGCTGCCCGGCGGAATCGTGGACGAGCAGGTTGCCGAGGTCGTTGTGGAGGTTTCCCCCGCTGGCCCAGTTGGCGCGGAGCCCGTCGGCGCCGGCCCGTTCGAGCCGGGTGATGTACCACGAGCCGTCGCCGGGGTTCTGCTCGTTCGACGCGCCGTACTCGTTGATCTGGTACGGCCGCGGGTGCGGGATGCCGCGGGCGTCGAGGGAAGCGTTGGCGGCGGCGACGTTCGCCACCGGATCGCCCGGCAGGGAGTGCCAGCTCACGATGTCCGGGACGACGTTCGCGGAACGGACGAAGTCCAGGTACTGCGTCCACCAGCCGGCCGAGGTCGACGGGACGCCGGCGAGGCTCGGGCCGATGATGGGCTGCGCCGGGAACGCCGCGCGGATCCGCTGGTACGCGCGCTGCCACAGCGCGAAGTACTGGCTCTGCGGGCGGTTCCAGAAGAGCGAGATGTTGGGCTCGTTCCAGAGGTCCCACTCCACGGGGGCGCCGGTGGCCCGCACGTCGCCGATCAGGCGGGTGAGGAAGTTGTCGTAGTCGGTCCAGTCGCCGTTGTCGCCCGGGAAGCGGGAGATCGGGTAGCCGTCCGCACCCCACAGGTCGTGCACCAGCAGGACGAACCGGCCGCCCAGCGCGCGGGTGCGCAGCAGCTGAGCCCGGGTGGCGTTCCAGCGGCGGTCGTAGCGGCCCGAGACCCAGCCGCCCGGACTGTCCAGTTGCGCGCCGCCGGCGCGCATGGCCTGGAACTTCACGTCCCGGTAGAAGTGGTCGGCCGGGGCCGAGGCGTTCTCGGTCATGCCGTAGATCCAGCCGGACGCCCGGTAGGCCGGCGTACCACCCCCGGCGGAGAAGTCGACGGCGATCGACTCGTCGGCGGCCCGGGCCGGCTCGGCGAGAGCCACGGCGGACGCGCCGGTGAGGGCGGCGGTGAGGAGGAAGGCGGCGAAGCCACGGCGGGCGCGCTCGCGCGAAAAGATCACGTGCGACTCCTTTGGGCACGGACAGCGAGGGATGCGGCAACATCGAACCGGTTCGACCAAGGAGTGAAGCTACGCCGTCAGGAATTCGCCAACAAGCGGCCAAATGGCGTCGAACCGATTCCGCCGAGGCTTACGACGCCCGGCGGCGGGCGCCGGTGCTGGACCGCAGGGCCACCGCCGGCCGCAACAGGGCGTGCCGCGGCTCGGCCGCCCGGTCGCCGATCTGCTCCAGCAGCAGGTCCACCGCCAGGCGAGCCATCTCCCCCGCGGGCACGTCCGCCGCGGTCAGCGGCGGGTGGAAGTCCTCGGCCAGCCGGTCGGCGAGCACTCCGGTGAGCGAGAAATCCCGCGGGACGTCCAGGCCGGCCCGGTCGAGGGCCCGCTGCACCCCGGGCAAGGCGGCTTCGTTGATCGTCACCGCGGCGGTGACCTCGGGCCACCGGGCCCGGATCCCCTCGAAGCACTCCAGCCCGGCGGCCGGTTCATCGGCGCAGCACACGGTGTGCCCCGTGATCCCGCACTCGGCGGTCGCGCCGAGGAACCCGGCCGTGGCGCGCACCGCCGGGCCGTAGCCCGCGGCGACCAGGTGTTCGGAGCGGTTGATCAGCACGACGTCGTCGTGGCCGAGGTCCGCGAGGTGGCGCACGCACCGCCCGATCAGCGTCGCGTAGTCGACGTCGACCCACCACGACGCGCCGGGGTGCTCGACGTGCCCGATCGCCACGAACGGCAGCCCGGCGCCGGCCAGCCGGTCGACCCGGGCGTCCTCGAGCAGGATCTCCATGAGGATCACGCCGTCGACCCGGCGCCCGGTCACGATGCGCTCGAACGAGCGGTCGTGGTCGCCGCCGCTGGGCGAGAGCAGCACGTCGTGGTCGTGCGCCGCCGCGGCCTCCACGACGCTGGCCACGAACCCCAGCTGCGCGTCGGTGAGGCGCGCGCTCGCCGGGGGGATCACCAACCCGATTGTCCGGGTCTTCCCTTCGGCCAGAGCTCGCGCGCTGGCGTTGGGCCGGTAGCCCAGCTCGGCGATGACGTCGTTGATCCGCCGCACCGTCCGCGCCGACACCGGCCGCTTGCCGCTCAGCGCGTAGGACACCGTGCTGCGGGAGACCCCGGCCCGCTTGGCGATCTCGCCGATGTTCATGTGCGCTTCCCCTCCCCGGATCCGTCGGCGGCAACCGGTTCGACCATCTTGCCACCTGGAAACGCGCACCCTTGCGCACGGGCGGCACCTCGGTCTACGTTGACCCGGCTCCCATCATCGAACCGGTTCGATGACTGTCGTCGCCGTAGCCGCCAGGAGGACCCATGCCGTACCCCCCGCGCACCCGTCCGATCCCGGCCGCGCTGACGGCGGTCGCCCTCGCCGCGACGATGGTGGCCTGCTCGTCGTCCCCGGACACCGGCGGCAGCGCCGGCACCACCGGCACGTTCTCGATCTGGGACCCGTACCCGCAGTTCACGGCCGACTCCGCGTGGGCGAAAGTGATCGACGAGTGCGCGGCCGGGGCCGGGGTCAAGATCCAGCGCCAGGCCTACGACACGACCGACCTGACCAGCAAGGTGCTGCTCGCCGCCCAGCAGCGCACCGCGCCGAGCGTGCTCGTGCTGGACAACCCGGTCGTGTCCACGATGGTCGAAGCGGGCGTGCTCAAGGCGAACGACGAAGTCGGGCTGGACGCCTCGCCTGCCGAACCGAACCTGGTGGCCGCCGGCACCGTGCAGAACCGCACCTACGGCGTGCCGCTGGGGGCCAACACCCTCGCGCTCTACTACAACAAGGACGTCCTGGCCGCCGCGGGCGTCGACCCCGCCTCCGTCACGGACTGGGCGTCGCTCGAAACGGCGCTGGGCAAGGTGAAGGCGGCCGGGAAGAAGGGCATCACGTTCTCCGCGATCGGCACCGAGGAGGGCAGCTTCCAGTTCCTGCCGTGGTTCTGGGGCTCGGGTGCGGCACTGACCGACCTGTCCGCTCCCCCGGCCGTCGCGGCGCTGACCCAGTGGAAGTCCTGGCTCGACCGCGGCTACGCCCCCAACTCGGTCATCGACAACACCCAGACGACCAGCTGGCAGGAGTTCGCCACCGGGCAGTACGCCTTCGCCGAGAACGGCACCTGGCAGCTGGAGAACGCGAAGAAGGCCGGCTTCCCGTACGGCGTCCTCCCGATCCCGGGCCGCAGCGGCGGCACCGCGCCCGCGCCGACCGGCGGGGAGTTCGTCACCGTCCCCGCCCAGGACAACCCGGACACCGAGCGCACGGCAGGCCGGATCGCGACCTGCCTCACCTCCCCGGACAAGGTGCTGACCTCGGACACGGCGCTCACCTACGTCTCGGCGGTGCCGTCGGTCCAGCAGAAGCAGGTCACCCAGAAGCCGGAGCTCGCGGTGTGGGTCGACGCGGTGAAGAACGCCAAGGGCCGGACCGGCGACAACCTCGGCACGCGGTACCCGCGCATCTCGCAGCCGCTGTGGAACGCCGTCCAGGCCGCTCTGACCGGCTCGAAGACGCCGGACGCCGCGCTCAAGGACGCCCAAGCCGCGGCCGCGGCGGCGAAGTAGCCCCGCACGTGCGACTCGACAAGAAGCGGCTCGCCGGCTGGGCGTTCCTCGTTCCACTGGTGGCCTACCTGCTCGCCTGCTACGGCTACCCGCTCTACACGACCGTCGACCTGAGCCTGCGGAACTACACCGTCCGGACCTTCGTCCACGGCGGGGCACCCTTCACCGGGCTCACCAACTACGCCACCGTGGTCGGCGACCCGCAGTTCACGACCGCATTGGTCAACACCCTCGTCTTCACGGCCGCGTCCCTGGTCTTCCAGTACGCGATCGGCCTGGCGACGGCGGTGTTCTTCACCCGCCGCTTCCGGTTGTCGGCGACGCTGCGGGCGCTGTTCCTGGTGCCGTGGCTGCTGCCGCTGATCGTGTCGGGGTCGACGTGGGCCTGGCTGCTCAACAGCGAGTCGGGGCTGGTCAACGCGGTGCTCCAGGGGCTCGGGATCGCCCGGGTCGACTGGCTGACCTCGCCGTCGTGGTCGCTGGTGTCGGTCATCCTGGCCAACATCTGGATCGGCATCCCGTTCAACCTCGTGGTGCTCCACAGTGGACTGCGCAACATCCCCGCAGAGGTCTACGAAGCGTCCGCTTTGGACGGTGCGACCGGCTGGCAGACGTTCCGCCACATCACGTTTCCCGTCCTGCGGCCGGTATCGGCGATCACGCTGCTGCTCGGCCTGGTCTACACGCTGAAGGTGTTCGACATCATCTGGATCATGACCAGGGGTGGTCCCAGCGGCTCGTCCAGCACCCTCGCCACCTGGTCCTACGAACTGGGGTTCGGCTCCATGCTGCCGAAGTTCGGGCCCGGCGCGGCGGTCGGCAACGTGCTCATCCTGCTCGCTTTCGCGGCCGGGCTGGTCTACATCCGCCTGCAACGCCACCAGGAAAACGGGTGAAGCGCCCGGCGTGGCTGACCGCGATCGGCGTCCTGCTCACCGCGGTGATGCTCTTCCCGGTCTACTGGATGATCGCCGTCTCGCTCACCCCGGCCGGCGAGCTGCGGAAGTCACCGCCGGACCTGTTCCCGGCCTCGCCCACCTTCGCGGGCTACGAGCGCGTCCTGCGGGAACAGCTGCCCTACTTCGGGACCAGCCTGCTCGTCGCGCTGGGCACCGTCGCACTCACCCTGGTCATCGCGGCCCCCGCGGCGTACGCGCTGGCGAAACTCCGCCCGCCGGGCCGGCGTGTGCTCGGATTCGTGCTGCTGGTGGCGCAGATGATCCCGGGCATCATCATGGCCCTGGGCTTCTACGGCGTTTACGTCAAGATCGGCCTCACCAACACAGTGGGTGGCCTGATCGTCGCCGACTCCACCGTCGCGGTGCCGTTCGCCGTGCTGATCCTCACCTCCTTCATGGCCTCGGTGCCCGACGAACTGCTGCAGGCGGCGCGCATCGACGGCGCCGGGGCGTGGCGGACGTTCGTGTCGATCGTGCTCCCGGCCAGCCGCAACGGCGTCGTCACCGCGGCCCTGTTCTCGTTCCTGTGGGCCTGGTCGGACTTCGTGTTCGCCGCCACCCTCGACGCCGGGGGCCGGCTGCGCCCGCTCACCCTGGGCATCTACCACTACATCGGCAACAACAACCAGGAGTGGAACGCGATCATGGCGACCGCCGTGGTCGCGTCGGTTCCCGCCACCGTGCTGCTCGTGCTCGCCCAGCGCTACGTCGCGGCCGGTGTCACCGCCGGCGCCGTCAAGGACTGAAGGGACTCACCTTGTGACCGCCGAGTTCTCCGTCGGGGAGATCCCGTTCAGCCGTGCCGGCGCCTGGTTCGGCCTGTCCCCGGTGCTCAGCGCGACGCGGCGCGCCGACGACGTGCACGTGGTGTCCCACCGGCACGGCCTGCACCCCGTGCTGGCCCTCGTGCCCGAGCGGGACGGCCACCGCGCCGCCACCGACGTCTCGGCCGATCCCGCCGTGCTCACGTGGCGCTCGTCCGGCGGCCGGATCACCGCGGCCTTCCCGGACGCCGGCAGCCTCCGGATCGCCGGCACCGGCCTGGGCATGAGCATCATCGCCGCGGAGCCGGCCCTCACGCCCTTCACCGGCCCGTATTTCTTCGCCGATCCGTCCGGGGCCGCCGTGTTCACCTTCTACGAGACGGGGAACCGCCTCCGGCTGACGCTCCTTTCCGGCCACTGGACGCACGTCGGCGAGCAGGAGCTCGGCACGGCCCGGCGCGGCGTCACGGTGGGTGCCGACGGCGGCCCGTGGGAGGTCGCGCTGGAGGAGATCAGCACCGGCGCGACGCCCTACGTGTCCACAGAGGACTTCCCGCGCGCCGCCGCCGCGGCGCGCGGCGACTTCACCGGCTTCGCCGACGCCGTCGCCCCGTGGCGGGACCACTCGACCCCCGCGGCCGAGCTCGCCTGCTACGTGCTGTGGTCCGCCACGGTCGCGCCCGCCGGGTTCCTCGCCCGCCCGGCCGTGCTGATGTCCAAGCACTGGATGAACAAAGTGTGGAGCTGGGACCACTGCTTCACCGCGCTGGCACTGGCCCCCGGCGCGCCGGAGCTGGCGTGGAACCAGTACCAGCTGCCCTTCGACCACCAGGACGGCCTGGGCGCCCTGCCGGACTCGGTCACCCACGCGGAGGTGCTCCGGAACTTCGTCAAACCGCCGATCCACGGCTGGGCGCTGGCTCACCTGCGCGGCCGGCTACCGGGCGGGCTTCCCGATCCCGAGCTGGCCTACCGGCAGCTCGCGGCGTGGACGTCGTTCTGGCTCGACCACCGCCGCGCCCCCGGGCAGCGGCTGCCGTACTACGAACACGGCAACGACAGCGGCTGGGACAACGCCACGGTGTTCGCCGGCGAACGCCTCGTCGTCACCGCCGACCTCGCGGCCTTCCTCGTCCTGCAGCTGAAGGAACTCGCCGCGCTGGCCCGCGTCGTCGGAGACACCACCACGGACTGGGCGCGACGCGCCGACACCCTGCTGGCGGCGCTGCTCGCCGAGCTCTGGGACGGCTCGTTCTTCGGCAGCCGCACCGTGCGCACCGGGACGTCCCAGCGCGGTTCGAGCCTGCTCGACCTCATGCCGATCGTGCTCGGCGAGCACCTGCCCCGCGACGTCTTCGAGCGGCTGTGCGTCCGCGTGGCCGAGCACCTCACCCCGGTCGGGCTCGCCACGGAGCTGCCGTCCTCGCCGCACTACGAACCCGACGGCTACTGGCGCGGCCCGGTCTGGGCCCCGGTCACGGTCCTCGTCGAAGACGGCCTCCGCCGCGGGGGCGCCACCGACCTCGCCGACGAAGTGAGCAGCCGGTTCCGGCGGACC
This sequence comes from Amycolatopsis sp. FBCC-B4732, assembly GCF_023008405.1. NCBI lineage: Bacteria > Bacillati > Actinomycetota > Actinomycetes > Pseudonocardiales > Pseudonocardiaceae > Amycolatopsis > Amycolatopsis sp. FBCC-B4732. Next base: position 2,073,083 of record NZ_CP095376.1, on the reverse strand, counting down.
TGCGAGCAACACGGCTTCGCGGAGAACTTCGACGCGCTCACCGGAGCGGGCCTGCGCGACCACGCCTACACCTGGACCGCCGGCGCGTACCTCCTGCTGAGCGAAGCAGCCCAGCATCGGCGCGGCGCGCGGGAAGCCGCGCACCGACCCGCCGCCTCGCCCCCGAAGCGGTCCTGATCGCCGCTCTTCGCCACCGGTCGTGGTGGGCCCGCGGAGGTGGGATCCGCCAGGATCTCCGCCGGCACCGAGCCACCCACCGCAACGTGTCCGGGGAGGGTCCGAGGTGATCTCGGCCCCTCCCCGGACAGTCCGGTACGAGGATCAGATCTTGCCAGCGGCCACGTCGGCGAGGGTTACGCGGGAGGACTTGTAGTTCACCACGTAGCGCTCGGACGATTCCGCCGAGGTGATCTCCTCACGGATCGGCAAGCCGTTGTCGGCGTTGATGATGAGGACGTCCGCGCTGCCGGCCAGGATGGCGGGGGGCGCGGTGAGGGTCAGCGCGGCCTGGCCGTCGACGCTGGTCTTGCCGACGATCATGTCCGGGATGGTCGCGTACAGCTTCAGCACGCCCGCGCGGACCTCCGCGTCGGCGGCGTTGGCGAACAGCGCGTGTTCGGCGTTGCTCCACAGGTGGTTGTCGATGAGGTTTTCCAGGTCCTTGCCCGTCGGACGCGGCCGGGGGGCGGGAACCGGCTTGCCCATCTTGCGGAACATGTCCGCGGTCTCCGCTTGGGCGGCCGCCCAGGCCTTGTCGGCCTCGGCGGGACTCAAGCCGACGCCCAGCGCATTGTTGGACGCGGTGATCATCGCGATCCTGGCCTGGTCGACGTCGCCGTTCGCGGCGAGACGGGCCGCCGCCATCACCTTCCCGTCGTACGGCGTCGCAGGCTCGGCGTGCCCCTTGGCGACGGCGTCCACCAGGGTCTTCGCCGAGTCGCCCGTGAACTGCTGGCCCTTGTCGGTGTAGAGGGTGTAGTAGAGGTCCGGTTTGTCGTCCAGTCCGAACTTCGTGTTGATGATCAGCGACGCGTCTCCTGGCTGCGTGCCGGCCGCCTGGACCGCGGAGGCCAGCTTCACCAGCGGCGCCTCGACCGCCAAAGGGGCCTCGGCCGCCTGCGGGGCGGCGCCGGACGGGCCGGCCGGGACGCTGCCGCCCGACGTCCCCATCACCACGGCCGCCGCGACGGCTGCCGCGCCCACGGCGGCGACGCCGACCTTGGGCCAGGAGAACCAGCGCTTCGGTCGCACGACCGTGGCCACCGGTTCCGCCATCGCCGTCTGCAGTGCCGTACGGGCACGGTCATAGGCCTCGGGACCGGGGGACGGCACGTCACGCAGCTTCTTCATGAGATCCATTTCGTCCATGAGTTGTCTTTCACGTTGTCGGGACTTGAAGCAGCGCGACCACTTCGGGGGCTTCACGCAACGCCTTGCGCGCCTGGTGCAACAGGCGGCGGGCCGTGCCGGCCGGGATGTCGAGCACCCGCCCGGCCTCGGCGACGGTCAGGTCTTCCCAGGCGACCAGGCCCAGCACTTCCCGCTCTTCCGGTTTGAGCCGAGCCAGTGCCCTGCTCAGCAGCGCCTGCGTGTCCACGCGGGCGTCCACCGCCGGCCAGGGATCCCAGTCACTCGCCACGCCGGCCAGGTCCGACGCCGGCTCCTCGGCCGGCGAGGACCGCCAGTGCCGGCGCAGCCTGTTCAGCGCGACGCCGTACAACCAGGGCCTGGCTTCGGGATACGAAAGGTCGTAGTTCGCGCGGGACTCGTAAGCCGCCACCCACACTTCAGCGAGCACGTCCTCGGCTGCCTGCCGCCCCACTCTGCGCGCCAGGTAGTTCCCGAGCGCGGTCTCGTGCCGGCTGATCACTTCCACGAAGGCATCGGTGTCTCCGCGCAGCGACCGGCCGATCAGTTCCGCGTCTGACGACATGAAGCTCCCCGGGTTTCGCTTCGCCCTGACACCCCGTCTTTGCCAACGCCCGCCCAAAGCGTTCAGGCTAGGTCACCCCATGACGAACATCGCTGGTCAGGCGACGTGTGCGAGGAGCGTGCGTCTCGGTGAGCTGCTCTCAGGGCAGGGGTCCCCTCGAGCAACGCCGCTCATGAGAGTGGGCCGGCTCTGGCAGTGAGGGGTCAGGGGGCCGGCGTGGCCTGTCACGGTCAAGGCGACCTCACCCTGTACGTGGCCACGACGCCGATCACGCTGTCGTGTGCACACGACCTGCCGCCGGAAATCAGCAACGCCAACGCTCTCACCGTCGTCATCGACGATCCCGCACCGCAGCCGGCGGCCTGGGGCGCCGCGGTGTTCGGCGGCCTGTCACCGTCCCGGTGATCATCGATCCGCCTGATCTCCAGCGCACTGCTCGAACGCCCGACCAGCCCTGGCTGGACGGGAATAGCTGCCGGTCCTGACCGGTTGAACGAGTTGGTCGATGCGTCGCGTGTCCCCCGGGCTCAACCCGTTTGCCCTCGCGGATTTCCGTTCGGCTGGAGCCGCGTCGCGCCACTTGCCGAGAGGCGAACCGGACGCATCGGCCGCGTGCACGCGATGGCCCGTCCGCCAGGCTCCGGTGGACGGGCCATCCTCGTGTCCGGGTCAGCGCCGCGAGCGTTCTCCTCCGCGGAGTTGCACCGTCGGCGGCAGTCAGCTCGTCGAGCACGCGGCCGACCGCTGCGGCGCCAGTGCTCACGTGCCCGTCCTGTCCCGCTTGGCGTGTTTCGCCCGGAATTCGTTCCCCCTCACCGCCCGGATCGGTGGTACCGCACCAGATTCCCGGATCGTCTTCCGATTGGCCGGTCGCTCGGCGGGTATTCGACGACCGCACGCGAGGGGTTCGCGGCGGTGAGCCGGCAGGTGGCCGAGCTCGGTGACGAAGCGGAGGTCAGTGGGTGTCGTCCTTGCCGCTGGCGGTGCTGGTGCTGATCTTCGCGGCGGCGGCCGCGGCGATCTGGGTCGCCGGCATCCGGCTGTCCGACCAGACCGACGTGCTGGCCACCCGGCTGCACCTCGGCTCCGCGCTCGGCGGTCTCGTCCTGCTCGCCGTGGCGACGAACCTGCCGGAGATCGCGATCGTCGTCTCCGCCTCCGCGGCGGGCAACGTCGGAGTCGCGGTCGGGAACATCCTCGGCGGCATCGCCATCCAGACCGTCGTACTGGTGGTGCTGGACGGGTTCGGCGTCCGCGGCGACCGGCCGCTGACCTACCGGGCCGCGTCGCTCGTGCTGGTGCTCGAAGCCGCGCTGGTCGTCGCCGTGCTCGCCGTCGTCATCGCCGGCACCCAGCTGCCCGCCACCCTCATCGTGTGGCGGCTGACACCCGCGCCGGTCCTGATCACCGTGCTGTGGGTGACCGGGTTGCTGCTGTTGCGGCGGGCCGGCCGGTCACTGCCGTGGCACGAAGCCGGCGACGCACCCGACGGGCAGGACCGTCCCCGCGGCCACCGCCGTCACCACGTCGAACAGGAGGCGACCCGGAAGGGCACCAGCACGGCCAAGTCCGCCGCGGTGTTCGGCGCGGCCGCGGTGATCACGCTGGTCGCCGGGGTGTTCCTCGAACGCGGCGGCGACGCCATCGCCGACCACATCGGACTGTCCGGGGTGCTGTTCGGGGCGACCGTCCTGGCCGCCGCCACGTCGCTGCCGGAGGTCTCCACCGGGCTGACCTCGGTCCGCAACGGCGACTACCAGCTCGCGGTGAGCGACATCTTCGGCGGCAACGCCTTCCTGCCGGTGCTGTTCCTGGTCGGCACCCTGGTCTCCGGCCAAGCCAGGCCATCCTCCCGCGCGCCGCCGCCACCGACATCTACCTCACCGCGCTGGCCGGGCTCCTCACCCTCGTCTACGCTGCCGGGCTGCTGTTCCGCCCCAGCCGCCGCATCGCGGGCGTCGGCGTCGACTCCCTCGTCGTCGTGCTGCTCTACATGGCGGGCCTCGGCGGCTTGATCGCCATCGCAACGTCCTGAGCAGCCGGCAGCAACCTCGGAACGACTCAGCTGGTGCCCTCAGCGATCCGCTTCCAGCCGGGCCGCACGCTCTGCCGAGCGGTAGCGGCCGGGTGTCTGGCCGACGAGTTCGGTGAAGGCGCCGATGAAGCTGCCCGGGTTCGCCCAGCCGAGTCGCATGGCGGTGTCGGTGACCGAGGTGCCTTCGCAGAGTTCGAGCAGCGCCCGCTGGATGCGCAGCAGCGTCCGCCATTGCTGAAAACTCATCGACAGCTCGCTGCCGAACAGGCGGCTGAGGGTCCGCTCGCTCGAGCCGGTCCGGTGCCCCAGTTCGGCCAGCGTCGCGGGGCTGGCCGGGTCGGCGTGCAGCAGGTCGGTGACCGCCTTGAGGCGAGCGTCGTCCGGCTCCGGGAGGCGCAGTGACTCCTGCGGGGCGCGGACAAGCTCGGTGATGACGACCTCGAGCAGCAGGCGGGCACGGGGGCTGTCGCTCGGTTCGCGGTCGTTGATCATCGCGAGGTACGCCTCGCGCATCAGCGCACTGGCCGCGAACACCGACGGCTGGGGTGGCAGCTGCTTGGCGAGCGCCGCCGGGACCTGGAGGATCCGGACGTCGGTCTCGCCGTACGACCGGCTGCTGTGCACGCAGAACGGCGGCATCCACATGATCCGGTTGGCCGGCGCCGCCCACGTGCCCGCCGAGGTCGTCGTGACCAGTGCTCCGGAGGCGGCGTACCTGAGCTGACCGTAGTCGTGGAAGTGCGCGGGGATGGCCTCGCCGTGGGCCATGGGCGCGCAGGCCGGACCATCGTCGATCGCCAGGAACGCCGGCCCGGGCCCCACTTCGGTCATCGGCTTCCTCCAGCCCGCATTCGCAAGTCACGGCCACCCGGGGTCGAGGGCGTTTCACGAGCGCCGTCAGCTGGTCGGCTCTCGTGCCGGTCACGTCAGGATAGTGATCCCCGCCAGTGTTGGCGGGTTTCCACAATTTCCTGGCGCAAAACTGGCAGCGCGCCCGCCTGGCCGGCACTTAGCGTCGTTCTCACACCCCCTCAAGCCAGGAGAGTCATGCGAGTCATCACCCAGCACACCCTCGGCGGTCCCGAGGTGCTCGCCATCGTGGACGCGCCCGAACCCCGGGCGATCCCGACCGAGGTTCTCGTCCGCGTCGAGGCGATCGGGCTGAACCCGCTCGAAGCGCGCCTGCGGGCCGGCGAGTTCCCCCTGCTCGGCCGGCCGCCGTTCGTCCTCGGCTGGGACATCAGCGGCGTGGTCGAGCAGGCGCAGACGTGGCGGTTCCGGCCCGGCGACGAGGTGTTCGGCATGCCGCTGTTCCCCCGGGCAGCCAACGCGTACGCCGAGGTCGTGTCGGCGCCGGCGTTGCACCTGGCGCGCAAGCCCGCGTCGCTGTCGCACGTCGAGGCCGCGGCGCTGCCGGTCGTCGGACTGACGGCGTGGCAGGGCCTCGTCGACGTCGGCGGCGTTGCCGAGGGAGACCGCGTCCTGGTCCACGGCGGTGGCGGCGGGGTCGGCCACGTCGCGATCCAGATCGCGAAAGCGCTCGGCGCGCACGTGATCACGACCACGAGCGGGAGCAAGCGGGAGTTCGTCGAGGGGTTCGGCGCCGACGAGGTGATCGACTACACGGCGGTCGACTTCACCGAGGCCGTCCGCGACGTCGACATCGTGCTCGACACGGTCGGCGGCGACACCGTCGCGCGGTCGCTCGGCGTGCTTCGCCCGGGCGGGCACCTGGTGACGGCGGTCGCCGAGGAGGACACGGAGCTCAAAGGCCGGTTCGAGGCGGCCGGCCGGCGCTTCAGCGGTATCGCGGTCGAACCGGATTCGGTGGTTCTGCGCCGTCTCGTCGGCCTCGTCGAAGAGGGAAAGCTGCGGGTCCACGTGCAGGAGACGTTCCCGTTCGAGCGCGTCGCCGACGCGCACCGGCTGCTCGACGGCGGTCACCTCCGGGGCAAGCTCGTCCTGACCGTCTGATTCCGCGGCACCGCCACCCGTTCCGGGGGTTCGTGGGCATTCGGCGCCGATAAGTCCTCGTCCGTGGCGCCGGTTCGGGCACGCAGCACCTCGTTCAGGCCGGCGGCCAGTTCCGCAGCGCGAGCTCCGCCACCCGCCGCAGATCTTCCCGGGTCGCGCCGCCCGCCGCCTGCACGGCCATGCCGTTCGCGATCGTCATGACGAAGCGGGCGATCAGCTCCGGCTCGGCGTCGGCGGGCAGGTCACCCTCCTCGACCGCCCGCTTGAAACGCTCGCGCAAGTAGTCCTGACCCAGCGCGCGCCACGCGGCCAGCGTGTCGTGCGCGACCTGCCCGGTCGCGCCGACGGCCAAAGCGCCCTGCACCCCCAGGCAACCGGCCGGAAACCCGGGTCGCGTGGTGGCCCGGACCGAGCCGAGCAGGAACAACGTCGCCACCTCCCGGGCGGTGGGGGCCTGCAGTGCTTCGACGATGTAGGCGCCGGGGCCTTCCGTGTAGCGCTGCAGCGCCAGGCGAAAGAGGTCCTCTTTGTTGCCGAAGGCCGCGTACATGCTCTTGCGGGAGATGCCCATGGCCTCGGTCAGCTCGGTCAGGCTGGCCCCGTCGTAACCCTGCTCCCAGAAGACCACCATGGCCTTCTGCACGGCCGCCTCGGCGTCGAACGCCCGCGGCCGCCCCACCTGCGCCCTGTCCACCACCGCATCCTACCGCTTCTGCACCGATCGGTGCAGAAGCTGCTACGGTCGACTTCGGCACCGATCGGTGCACAATTACCCGGAGGTCGAAGATGCAGAGGCTGGCAGGCAAGACCGCGGTCGTCACCGGAGGCGGCACCCGAGGGATCGGCCGGGCCACCGCCGCCCGGCTGGTCGCCGAGGGCGCGCACGTGTTCATCACCGGACGGCGCAAGACCGAACTGGACGAGGCGGTGGAGGTACTCGGCGGGAACGTGACCGCGGTGCCGGGCGACATCACGGACCCGGCCGACCTGGACCGCCTCTACGCGCAGGTCGCCGCCCGCGGCCAGGGCTTGGACGTGCTGTTCGCCAACGCGGCCACCGCCTCGCTCGCCACCGTCGAGACGATCACCGCCGAGGACTTCGACCAGGTCTTCGGCGTCAACGTCAAGGGCACCGTCTTCACCGTCCAAAAAGCACTCCCGCTGCTGAACGAGGGGGCCTCGGTGATCATCAACAGTTCCACCGCGGCCGACCGCGGCACCGCGGGCTTCGGCGCCTACGCGGCGTCCAAGGCGGCCTTGCGTACGTTCACGCGCGTCTGGGCGAACGAGCTGAAGGACCGCGGGATCCGGGTGAACGCCATCTCTCCGGGCCCGACCGACACCTCCGGGATGACCGAACTCGTGGGCGAGGAGAACGCCCCGGCGTTCAAGGCGGCCGAAGCGGCCCGGATCGCCATCGGACGGCTCGGGCGCGTCGAGGAGGTCGCGGCCGCGGTGGCCTTCCTGGCCTCGCCCGACAGCAGCTTCATGCTGGGCGCCAACGTGTACGTCGACGGCGGTGAGAACCAGATCTGAGCCCGGACCGGGCGGCCGGTCGCGATCCGGAACGGCTGCGGCGCGCTCCCCTGCCTTCCCCGGCGAGGGCGCGCCGCGGTCACTCCTCCCGGTCGCGGCGCCCGCGCTGATCGCGCCGCCCTGTCACCCGGACCAGTTACCGGGCGGCGCGATCAGCGGGACCCACCTGCCGGAAGTCCGTTGAGGACGGTGCGGGCAGCGGCCCGTTCGCCACGTCCGCGCGGAACGCTTCGAGCAGGTACGCGACCAGGCGCCGGGACGCCGCGGCGTCGGCGGGCAACGCGGTCACCAGCCCGCCGTGCGCGGCGAAGACGACCGCGAGGTCGGAGGGGTGGAAGTCGGCCCGCAACGCGCCCGCCGCCTGCGCCCGGCGGACCAGCGTCGCGAGCGACCGGTCCGCCTGGCTCCGCAACCGCGCGTGGGCCACGGCGTCGTCGGGGAAGGCCGCGACGAACGCGGCCGGGAACCCCCGTTCCTCCCGCTGCAGCTCGCAGACCACTTCGACCAGCCGCCGGAACCCGCGCCAGGGATCGTGATCGGCGAGCGCGTCGGCGAAAGCCCGCGTGCAGGTGTCCATCTGCCGCGCGAACGCCGCCCGCACCAGTGCGTCGCGGTTCGGGAACCGCCGGTACAGCGTCGCGACCCCCACGCCGGCGCGCCGGGCCACCGTCGCCATCGGCGCGTCGATCCCGCTTTCGGCGAAGACCGCGCGAGCGGCGGCCAGGATGCGTTCCCGGTTGCGCCGCGCATCCGCTCGCAGGTCGTCCCGCACCGGGATCCGAGAAGGTGCCACGGGCAATGTTTCCCACCTCGACCGTATCGGATGATCTCGTCCGTTTTCGACCCTACGCTCGCCGTCATGACCGACCGCACGATGCAAGCAGTGCTCTACGACCGCTACGGCGACCCCGACGTGCTCTACGTCGGCCGGGTGCCGCGGCCCGCGCCGGGACCTGGTGAGGTGCTGGTGCGGGTACGCGCGTTCAGCGTCAACGGCGGCGAACTCGCGGCCCGCTCCGGGAAGCTGCGCCTGCTCACCGGCCAGGAGTTCCCGAAGCGCGTCGGGCTGGACTTCACCGGTGAAGTGGCGGCGCTCGGCACCGGCACGAGGGCGTTCACGGCCGGCGACCGCGTCTGGGGCGTACTGGGCCGCACCGCCGGCTTCGGCAGCGCCGCCGTGTACGTCACGGTGCCGTCCGATCGGCTCGGCCCGGTGCCCGACGGCCTGGACCTGGTGCACGCCGCGGCGCTCCCGGTCGCCACCACGGCGGTGACCGCGCTGCGCGACAAGGCCGCGCTGCGCCCTGGCGAACGGCTCCTCGTCCGCGGCGCGGCCGGCGGCGTCGGCAACACCGCCGTCCAGCTCGGGCACGCGTACGGCGCCGACGTCACGGCGTTGGCGCGCGAGGCCAACCTCGACTTCGTCCGCGGTCTCGGCGCCGCCACGGCCCTGGACCACCGGACCGCCCGGCTCCCCGAACTGGGCCGCTTCGACGTCGTCCTGGACACCGTGGGCACCGACCTGCCGAGCTTCCGCCGGCTGCTGGCCCCGGGCGGCCGCATGGTCACCATCGCCTTCGACCTGACCCGGGCGGTCACCTCGCTGGGCTACCTGGCGGTGAGCGCGATCCACGGCCGCAGCCGGGTACGCGCGTTCAGCGGCAACCCGAAGCGACCGGAGTTCGACGACCTCGCCCGGCACGTGACCGAAGGAAACCTCCGCCCGGCAGTCGACCGGGTCTTCTCGTTGGCCGAAACGGCGGCCGCGCACCGCGCTCTCGAGGCGGGCGGCGTCCGGGGCAAGTACGTCGTCCGGGTCGAGGGCTGAGGTCGAAGGCCCCGCCGATCCGGTCGGGCACGACGTGGGCGGGAGCACCGTCGTCTCCGTCGCGATGACCCGGCCCGACCTGCTGAAGACTTGGGTCAGCGACTCCCTCGGCGTGTTCGACCCCGGCTGCACCTGGCACGAGCTCGCCCGCCAGTGGCAGCTGCCCGAGGTCGGCGAAAGTCGGTAGCGGATCTGCTGGGCGGCACGCTCCGGGACCACACCGAACGCATGGTCTCCCGGGGGATCGCCGAGCGGCCGGCCGGATTCCAGGGCCCCGAGATGGGCCGGGCGACCTCGCCGCCGCGGCCGCACGCCCCGGTCTCGCCGTCATCAGGACCGAAGACCACTTCGTCGGATCCCTCGAAATGCGGTGCCGGTCGGCAGCGAGCACACAGCCGAGGGTGAACCACGAGGCGGGCGACGACGAACAGCAAGACCCAGCGGGACGTCCACTGTGGACTCAGCGGTCCTGGCCGGCGTCCTCGAACCGCTGGTGGCCCACCACCCCGAGCAGCTGCAGCTTCTCGAACGCCTCCGTGCGCGGCGGCGCGGTCAGCACCAGCAACGCCTGCGATCGGTCCTCGGTGAACAGCGCCTGGCAATCCACCTCGATCTCCCCCAGTTGCGGGTGCACGAGCACCTTGTGGTCCTCGAACCGCTTCGCGACCTCGTGCCGTTCCCACAACCGCGAGAATTCCGCGCTCTCCCGGCTCAACGCCCGCACCAGTTCACCGGCCCGTGACTGCGGGCCCATCGACCCGTGCGCGGCCCGCAGGTTCGCCACCATCGCGCGGCTCTGGCGGTCGTGGTCGTGTGCCGGGTAGATCAGGCGTTGGCCGGGGTCGGTGAACCAGCGGTAGATCTCGCTGCGCGCGAGACCGGTGTGGTCGGCGTTTCCGCCGTAGAGGCGCTTCGGCGAGGCGGTTCTGCACCAGGACCTCGCCGAGGTTCGACAAGATCAACGCGGGCGTGTCCGACAACCGGTCCAGCACCCGCAGCAGAGCGGGCGCGACGTGTGCGGCGGCCGCCGCGGGTGACGGGGCGTTGCGGCCGGCCACCGCGAACAGGTAGTTCCGCTCGTCGTCCGTCAGCCGCAGCGCGCGGGCGAGCGCCGCCAGCAGCTGTTCGCTCGGCTGCGGTCCGCGTTGCTGCTCCAGACGCGTGTAGTAGTCCGTCGATATCGCGGCCAGCGACGCGACCTCCTCCCGGCGCAGCCCGGCCGTCCGGCGGCGGGCTCCCGGCAGGAGGCCGACATCCTCGGGCTGCAACTGCTCCCTGCGCCGGCGCAGGAAGGCCGCCAGTTCCGCTCGATCCACCACTCCGGTGTCCCGCCCCGCCGGGCGCGAACCAGGGATCGCCGATCCCCCGATGAGCGATCTCTGCCGCCACGCGGCCGGGACGCCGAGACTCGGGGCATGGACATTTCCGGCAACACCATCTTCATCCCCGGTGCCACCAGCGGCATCGGCCTGGCCCTCGCCCTCGCCCTCCGGGAGCGGGGCAACACCGTGATCGTCGGCGGGCGGCGCACCGAACTGCTGGAGCGGATCGCCGCCGAGCACCCCGGTGTCGACACGGTCCGGGTCGACACCGCCGACGCCGCGAGCGTTCCGGCCGCCGCGAAGGAGGTACTCGACCGCCACCCCGGGCTGAACGTGCTGGTCACCATGGCCGGTGTCATGCGCGTCGAGGACTGGCACCGGCCCGAAACGTTCCTCGAGTCGGCCGAAAGCGTCGTGACGACCAACGTGCTCGGCCCGATCCGCCTGATCGCCGCCTTCGTCGAGCACCTGCGGACCCGGCCGGACGCCACCATCGTGACCGTCTCCTCGGGACTGGCCTTCACCCCGCTCAAGGTGACCCCGAGCTACAACGCGTCCAAGGCGGCGATCCACATGCTCAGCGAGTCGCTCCGGCTGCAGCTGGCCGACACCTCGGTGAGCGTCCTGGAGCTGGTGCCGCCGTCGGTGCGGACGGACCTGCTGCCGGGCCACGCGGAGAACGACCAGGCGATGCCGCTCGACGAGTTCGTCGCCGAGGTGATGGGCATCCTCGAGACGCAGCCGGAGACGAAGGAGATCCAGGTCGAGCGAGTCAAGTTCCTCCGCTACGGCGAGGCCCGCGGCGACTACGACCAGGTCGTCGCGGCCCTCAACGGCACCGACCCGGACCAGAGCTGAGGACAGGTTCGATGACGGGGTTCCAGCTCGAAGAGCCGGTCCAGCGGGAGCTCCCTCTACCTCGGACTCTCCTTGCCGAAATCGGTGCCTTCGAGACGAAGCCCGGCACCGAGCCGGCGCACCGGCTCATTCCGAGCGCAGAGTGTCCAACCGGGTCACCTGCCGCAGCAACGGCATCGTCAACCCGGTCACCAGCAAGACCGCCGCCACCGTGGCGCCCGCCAGCGCCAGCAGAACCGGCACGTCGATGATCATCGGCCGGTCCGCCAGCGACAGGATCGGCGCGGTCAGCCCCAGCCCCGCCGCGACCGCCAGCACCACGCCGACCACGACCGGGATCGCCGTCTGCCACAGCGCTCCGCGAGCCAGCACCCCGATCGGCACGCCGGCCGCGGACAGCGCCGCGAGCGGCCGCCGCCGTTCGCTGATCTGCTCGACCGACAGCATCAGCAGGCTCATCGCGGCCACCGCGAGCACGAACAACGACGCCGTGATCAACACCGAACGGAAGTTCTCCGCCATCTGCTGGTCACGGGCGCGGAAATCGTCGAGGTAGCTGCTTCTGGTGACCGTGGCGTTCCACGCGAGCGCGTTGACCGCCCTCGCGACGTTGTCGGTCAGCGCCTGCGGATCGCCGCCGCCCGACACGTACAGCGCGACCGACGAGGCCGGCAGCGCGAGCCCGCCGAGTGCACCCGGCGTGACGAACAAGTTCCCCGCCGCCGCCGAGGCCGTGGTCACCGACCGCACGACCTTGATGCTGCCCGGGACCCTCCACTCCGGACCGTTCACCTCGCCGCCGCGCTGAAAGCTCCGGATCTGCACCGTTCCGGCCGGAGGGATGCCGCCACGGGACGGCACCACGTAGAACACGTCGCCGTCGGCGCAGCCGCCGATGTCGGCCACCGCCTTGAGCGCGACGCAATCGCCGACCACGCCGTAGGTCGGCTCCTGCCCGGACTGCACCATGATGTTCGTGGCCGGGTGCACCGCGCTCACGCCGGCCACCGACGCCACCCGCTCGGTGACCTCGGCCACGTGCGCGGTGGTGGTCTGCACCCGCACCGGAGCCGCGGCCACGCTGGCCGGCGAGACCTGCTGCTCGGCACCGTCGAACAGGGACGTGAGCACGCCCTGGACCAGGATCGTGCCGGCCAGCACGACGACCAGGCCGGACACCACGCGGCTGGCGGTGCCGCTGTCCAGCTGCAGCCGCCGGATCGCGAGCTGCCACGACGGCGGACCGCCGTGCAGCCGCTCCACCAGCCGCTCGACCAGCCACGGAAGCAGGGCCGCCACGCCGACCAGCAGGAACACGCTGCCCGCCGCGAGCGCCACCCCGGCGCTCGTGTCGGTGGTCCCGCGACCGAGAGCCAGGCTCGCGGCCAGGAACAGCACGCCCGTCGTGGTCAGCGCCCAGCGCCACCACATCCTCCGCCGCATCGGTTTGCCCTGACGGACCACACCGAGGGGTTCCACGATCGTGCGGCGCAGCCCGAACATCGCCGAGCCGACCGCGAGCGCGGGCACCAGCAGCACGATCACCACGACCAGCGGCCAGTCCGGGACGAAGTCCTCCGGGAAGATCCGCAGGCCGAACGGCAGGATGTCCGCGACGAACGTGCGCAGCACGGCGAAGAACCCGAGCCCGGCCACGAGCCCGATCACCGCCCCCACCAGCGACTCCGCCGCCGCCACCCGCTTGACCTGCCCCGAGTCGAGGCCGATCAGCCGCAGCGCGGCGAGCCTGCGTTCCCGCTGCGCCGCGCCCATCCGCGACGCCGTGGTCACGAAGATCAGCAAGGGCAGCAGCAACACCGCCGCGACCGGCAGGATGATGGCCAGCATGGCCGCCGACAGCCCGAGCCCGGTGTAGGGCCGGCCGAACGCGTAGACCTTGTTGCCGCGCGCGCCTTCGGCCTCGATCTGCGCGGCCGGCACCCCGGAGAACGCGGCCAGATCACCCGCGCCGGAAACGCCTTCCCGCGAGATCTGGCCGACCACCCGCCCCGGCAGCTGCGCCTGCAGCGAACCGCCGCCCGGTGCGGCCAGCCTCGCCGCGAGCTCCGGCGACACGACGAGCTCGCCCGGCGCGGGCAGCCGGGTCAGTCCCGGCGGCACCGGCGAGCCGGGTCCGGTCGCCGCGACCGCGGTGACCTTCACGAAGTCGTCGCCGACCGACGGGTACCAGTTGTAGGTCAGCAGCGGAGCGACGCCCGCGCGGGGCTCGGTGACCTGCGTGATCGCCGCCTTGCGTTCCGCCTGCGCACCGGTCAGGTGCTGGACCGCCGCGGCGGGCAGCAGCACGGCGACCGCGAGCGCGATCCCGAACGCGGTCATCGCGAGGCGCAGCAGCGCCGCGCCGGACATCCGGCCGCCCCCGACGGCCAGCCGGAGCCCCAGCGCCAGATCCCGCATCACGCGACCAGCTCCCGGTCGACCGTCTGCCCGTCCCGCACCGTGACCTCCCGGTCCGAGTAAGCCGCGACCCGCGGCTCGTGGGTCACCAGCACCACCGCGGCGTGCGTTTCCCGCGCCGCGGTCGTGAGCATCTGCATGACCTTCTCGCCGTTGAGCGAGTCGAGCGCGCCGGTCGGCTCGTCCGCGAAGACCACCTTCGGCCCGGTCACCAGCGCCCGCGCCACCGCGACCCGCTGCGCCTGCCCGCCGGACACGTCGCCGGGACGGCGCTTCGCCAGTCCGTCGACCTCCAGCCGCGCAAGCCATTCGGCTGCCTTCGCCTCGGCCTGCTTCCGCCTGCTGCCCGTGAGCCGCAGCGGAAGCGCGACGTTCTCCAAACAGGACAGCTCCGGCACGAGCTGGCCGAACTGGAACACGAAGCCGAACTCGGTGCGCCGCAGCGCACTTCGTGCCTTGTCGTCCATCGCGACGAGGTCGGCGCCGCCGTAGCCGACGGTTCCCGCGTCCGGCCGGAGGATGCCGGCGAGACAGTGCAGCAACGTCGACTTGCCGGACCCGGACGCGCCCATGATCGCGAGCACTTCCCCGGCCGAGACGGACAGCGCCGCCCCGTCGAGCGCCTGTGTGCGGCCGAACGACTTGTGCAGTCCGTTGCCGGCGAGCAACGGCGTTCCGGGCGTGGTCATCAGCGCACCGCCTTCTCGAGTTCGCCGAGGCGCGCGGCGGTGAGCTCCAGCCACCGCAGGTCCGCCTCGAGGTGGAAGAGCGCGTGGTCGCAGATCAGCTGATCGGCGAGATCGCCCTCGTTCTTGCGTTTGGTCAGCGAACGCATCACGTTCAGGTGCTCGCTGCGCTGCACGTCGAGCACGTCGGTCGCGCTGCGGCCGGACAGCAACGCGAGCACCACCTTCGTGTAGAGCGTGTTCTGCAGGTACGGTTGCGGGTTCTCCGGAGTCCGCAACCACGTCTCGACGTCGGTGACCCCCGCGTCGGTGATCGTGTAGCGCTTCCGCTCCGGCCCTTCGCCGCTTTCGACGCCCGCCACCTCGACCATGCCGTTGCGCAGCAGCCGGGACAACGTCGAATAGACCTGGCCGTAAGCAAGCGGGCGGTCCTGCCCGAACTGCTCGTCGTACGCCCGCTTCAGGTCGTAGCCGTGCCGCGGGCCCGATTCGAGCAACGCGAGCAAGGTGTGCGAGACCGACATTTACTCCCCTCCTCGCCCGGATCTCCCTGGGCAGAGATCACTATACCTCATGCGTATACACGTCGTGTATACACACGCTGTGTACCCCAAACGCGCAGGTAGAGGGCAGCTTTGCGACCAGCGGGTGGAGTTGTCGTGGCTGGCTGGTGGTGGGCTCGGCGGAATGAGCTATGCCGCCGCGCTCACCCGCGCCGCCCGGTGGTGATGCAGCAGAGCAGATCCGTTGCGGCCGGTTCGCAGCGCGCAGCCGCGACACAAAGCCTTCGCCCACAACGGAAACCCCCGCGCCGAGCCGAGTTCTCAGGAATTGGGGGTGAGGATGGTGCGATCGAAGGCGCCACCGTGTGCCGCTGCGTAGGTGACAGCGTCGTTGACCTCGTCGAGGTCGAATCGGGTGATGCGTTCGGGGGCCAGGTCCAATGCGCCCGTCGCGATGAGCCGGATCATGCCGACGTTCGCCGTGCGTGGATACATCCACTGGCCGCGTACGGTCACCGAGTTGCGCATGATCCAGGGATAAGGCAAAGCGAAGTCCGCGCCGCCGAGCATGCCGACGCCGCCCATCAGCACGACCCGCCCGTACTCGCGCACGGTCATGGCTGCCGCCCGTGCCACGGAACTGGGGGCCTGGGGCGGCAGCAGATCGAGCACCAGGTCGATCGGGCCGTCGGCGGCCAGCGCCATGGCCGCACCATCGGCGTCCTCGTCCCCGCTGAGCTCGACCGGGCTCACCCGCGCGCCGAACCGGTCGGCGAGCAGGTCGAGGACGGCCCGGTTGCGTCCCGGGGTCACCACGTGCCCGGCACCCATGGCGAGCGCGACGGCCACCGCGCTGCTGCCGAGATTGCCGGTCGCCCCACTGATCAGCACCGTCTCACCGGCCGCGAGCCGGCCGGCCAGGAGCCCACCGTAGGGAATGGTGTGCACCCCCAGTGCGGACCAGCGTGCGGGATCGGCTGCCGCCCCCGCGGGCAGGCGGTACACGTTCTCGGTCGGAACCCGCATGAGCTCGGCGAACGGTCCGTCGTGCAGGTACCGGGCCAGCTTGGCGCCGCCCTCGCCGCGGGAGCTCCAGCCCTGCAGCGTGATGTCCGGTGTCAGGACGTCGTCGCGGGCACGGACGGTCGAGTCGCACCACACGAGGTCCCCCACCGCCAGCTTGGTCGCGTCCGGCCCCACGCTCACCACCCGGCCGATGCCACCGACACCCGGCACGACCGGGGGTTCCAGCGGATAGCGCCGTTCACCGCTGAACACCTCTGCCGCGTACGGAGGGACACAAGTCGCCAAGACCTCGACCAGGACTTCACCGCTGCCGGCTTCCGGGTCGGGTACGTCGTGCACCACGAGGGGAGAGCCGAACGCCGTCAGTGTCGCTGCACGCATGGAAAGCCTTTCTGTCTCGTCCTTCCGCCACGCTAGGCGCGGCAGTGGCATGCGGGAAGCGAAGGTCTGGCATCTCTGGTATGCGTGGTCAGCATGGACATGTCAAGCGCGAGCCTCCGGGTGCTGTGCCGGATCGCCGAGTCGGGCAGCTTCACCGCCGCCGCCGCGCAGCTGGGTTACACGCAGTCCGCGGTCTCGCGTCAGGCGATCGCCCTCGAGCGCAGCGTCGGAGCCACCCTGTTCGAGCGGCGGACCGACGGGGTGCGGCTCACGCAGCGCGGACTGACGCTGCTGCGCCATGCCCGAGCGATCCTGGAGTCGGTCGACGCGGCCGAGCGCGACCTGACCGGCGGTGCTCCTCGTACGGAGCCGGTGCGGCTCGGGCTGGTCTTCAGCGCCGGACCGGTGATCCTGCCCGCCGCGCTCGCCCGCCTTGCCACGACAGCGCCACAGGTCCGGGTCTCCACCCGCGAAGGCACCACGCCCGGCTTGGCTCGGGCGCTGCGCACCGGTTCGATCGACCTCGCCGTGCTCACCTCTCGCCCACCGCACCGGCCACCGGAAGGCGAGTTGCCCCGCCTGCACATCACGGCCGTCCGGGACGTCGAGCTTCTCGTGGCCGCCCCGGCCACCGGCACGTTCGCGGGCCGCACTTCCGTGCACATCGACGAATTGGTCGACGCACCGTGGATCGCCAGCCCGTCGTCGAGCGCGGAGCCACTGCTCGGTGTCTGGCCGGGCCTGCCGGGGCGAGCCCACGTCGTCCACAATGCGCGGGACTGGCTGACGAAAATGCACCTGGTCGCCGGCGGTTTCGGCGTCACCACGATTCCGGAAAGCCTGTCACCGGTCGCCCCGTCCGGCGTGATCTTCTTGCGGGTCCAGGGCGCGCCACCAGAGATCCGCAGAATCTTCGTGGCCCGTCTCCCCGGCACTCCCACGCCGGCGATCACAGCGGTCACCCAGGTGATCACCTCAACTGCCCAGCCGTGACGACGGCCGGCCTGCGCGGTGGCCGGTCGGGTGTTCTCGATGGCGGCCGCCGGATGTGCTCCTCCGAGAATTCCCTGTGCAGGCGCAGTTGCCCGCTCTCATGCCGCCGCCCACCTCACGCCACCCGGTGCCTCCCACCGCCGCTCTCTCGCAAGCGGTGCGAACGCTGGTCAGCGGCAGGGCCGGGAGCTACCGGGCGAATCACGGACCACCCGCCTGTCGGACTGTCGGACTGGTTGCGGCCGGGCAAGCCGAAATCGCCGTGGACTCCAGGACGCTATCTCGCGGGGAACCAGTTTCGGGCTGGCCACCGGATCCGCATCCGGTGTGCTCTTCGGTCTGGTGGTCGGGTTCGTGGGCCACGTCGGGAACGGCCTGACTCTCGGTTTGCTGTTCGGGCTGGTGTTCGGGCTCGCCGCCTGGTTCGCGATCGGGGAGGCCGCGTGGGCGGAGACCCCGATGAGCGACGAGCGTCCCCGCAACCCCGTTGTCACGTTCCGCCGCGACCTGCAATCGGTGTGTGTCAAGTCCCTCGCCGGTGGGACGGCGCTCGGCGTCGGATTCCACCAATTATGTGGCCGCTACCTTTTCGCGGTCTCCGCAGCACGTACCCGCGGACGGACACCGTTGCGCCTCATGCGTTTCCTCGGCAGGCCGGAGACCACAACGCCGCCACCTCGATTCCCGGGTACGTCCGGATGACACGACGCCGCGCGGTCCGCGGGTGGCAGGATGCGCCCATGCGAGTGATGCGCTACGAACCGTCCGACGACGTCGGGCGAGCGCGGCTGAACACGAACACCGTGGCCCGCCTCGACGACGTCGGCACCTTCACCGAGCTCCTCGGCGTCCTGGCCCGGATCCGCGCCGAACACCGCCCGGCTCGGATCCTCTGCACCCTCGACGACGTCAGCCAGTGCGCCTACACCAGCGGACACGCCACCGAAGACGATCGGCTCTGGTTCGACGACGGCGACATCGACCACGACGACCCCATCGCACGGCGCCGCGCCGACGACGGCCGGGCCGCTCGCATCGCCGCCGCCCTCGACGATCCCGGGCAGCAGTTCCCCTGGCAGAAGCTTCCCGGCGACCGCCTCGGCGGCGAAGCCGATGTCGCGGCGCTCGTCGAGGTCAACCGGAACCCGGACGGCTTCCTCGACGACGTCGTACTCATCCAGCGCGTACCCGTGGCTCGCGACGACCTCGCGATCGCGGGCATCCCCAACGGCTACTTCACCAGCGACTGGGACGTGTTCCAGAACCACACCATCATCCGGCGGATGGCCGCACACGGCTATCGCCTCCTGGGGATCGGCGCTTCACTGCTCGGGTTCGACCGCCCGGCCCCGCCGGCCGCCGACAAAGCAGAGGCGGTTGTCGCGGACCTGCAACACCTCTACGGCGCGCCCAGCACTGAGAGTTGGGCGGAGCTCGCCGCCCTGCTGCCGCAACGGCAACTGCTGTTCCTCGGCTACACGGAGAACTTCCCCGACCTGCTCGGCTGAGGCTCCGCACGGCTGTTCCAGGAGGCCGGCCTCCTGCACGTCCTACCCGGGCGACGCCGCACCAGGCGCCGCGCTGGTCGAGGACCCGAACGTCGCGATGATGTCGTTTCCCTGGAACTGGGCGGCAACAACGCACTGCCGACCTCGATGTCACCAGCTCCGCCGGCGCGTGGGCGCGTTCCCGGCACCCAGCCGGTCTTCCTCGGCCCGCTGATCAACGAAGGCCAGCTGCGCGGCACGGACGAGGGTCTGTTCTCCCAGCCCATCGTGCTCGCCGTCGTAGCCACCGACATGCCCGCGTTCCGCGAGGAGATCTTCGACCCGGTCGCATACGGTCTCGTCGCGGCGGTTCCGGAGCGCGGTGTCGGCCGGCCGGTGTAGTCGGTCCCTGCCGCCCTCCGCCCGGCCGCCACGCTCCGGCGGCCCTGCCGGGATGGCAACTGGGTCCCGGCGTGGTCGCAACGGTCGCGGTGACGACTTCGGGCACCCGGAGGTCGCCGGGCGAGCCGTAGAATCCCGTAAGTCCGCGTAAACGCCGTCAGGAACGGTGAGCGAACCGACCGTCCGGCTACCGGCCGGCGAGCGAGCTGATGCGCCGAGCGGCGTAGCGCGCCACCGGTACCGCCTGGGCCGCGCACGACACGTAGTCGACGCCGACCTCGGTGAAGAACCGCAGGGAGTCCGGGTCCGCGGCGTGTTCGCCGCAGACCCCGATCCCGATAGCGGGCTCGGCGGCCCGGGCCGCCGACACGGCGTGCCGGATCAGGTGCCCGACCCCGGCGACATCGAGCCGCGAGAACGGCGACTCGTCCAGCACACCGAGTCGTTGGTACCGCGGGATCAGCTCGTTCTCCGCGTCGTCACGGGACAGGCCCCACACCAGGGCACTCAGGTCGTTGGTACCGAAGGACAGGAAGTCGCAACGGCGGGCGAGGTCGCCGGCCAGCAGCGCGGCCCTCGGTGTCTCGATCATCGCCCCGCATGGCAGCGGTACGGAATCGGGGAGGCCGGCCGCTAGGCGGGCTGCCACGCAAGCGCCACGCACGACGTCGAGCTCACCCGGCGTGCTGATCATCGGCACCAGGAGCCGGGGCCGCGGATCCGCGCCGTTCGCCCGCAGCTTCGCGACCACCGCGACCAGCGCGTTCAGCTGGGTGTCCAGCAGCTCCGGGGTCAAGATCGCCAACCGGGCCCCGCGGACCCCCAGCATCGGCTCGTGTTCCCGGACCCGTTCGCGCAGGGCGTTGCGGGCTGTCACCGACGCGCGCTCGTGGCCGTCCGCGCGATCCGGCACCGGCTCCGGCGCGCCGATGAACTCGTGGCGGGGTGGATCGAGCAGCCGGATCACGACCGGGCGGCCGTCCATTTCCGCGAGGAGCGCGGTGAGCTCGTCACACAGCACGCGGTGCAGCTCGCGGGCTGCCTCCCGCACGTCCGGGCCGCGCGCGGAGATCAGCAGCCGCTCGAGGATGTGCTTCCGCTCCCCGAGGAACAGGTGCTCGATCCGGCACAGGCCGACGCCTTCCGCTCCGGCGGCGCGTCCGGCGGCCGCCTCGGCCGCGCTGTCGGCGTTGACCATGACCCGCAGCGACGCCGGCTCGTCACGTACCCGGTCGAGGAATGCCGCCGCCGGACCGGGTGCGGTCGCCTCCGCTGTCGGCGCGCCGAGGTACACGCCGCCCGCCGTCCCGTCGATGGTGATCACGGTTCCGCGGCGCAGCACGGTGCCGTCGGCGAGCCGCAGCTCCGCGGCCTCGGGGTCGACCACCGCGTCCACCAGCGATGCCACGCACGGTTTGCCGACGCTGCGAGTGACGACGCCCGCGTGCGACGAGCGGCCGCCCCGCTGGGTGAGCACCCCGGCCGCGCGCAGGATCGCGGTGAGGTCCTCCGGCCGGGTCTCGGACCGGACGAGGATGGCCGCGTCGCCCTCGGCCGCGACCTCGGCCGGGTCGAAGACCGCCGCCCCGGTGGCGAAGCCGGGCGAGATCCCGATCCCGCCCGCGACGGGGACGAGACCACGGGTGTCCGCGCGCGGGACGAGCGCGTCGGCCACGGCGGCCGCCGGCACCTCACGCAGCAACGTCGCCGCGTCCCCGCCGGAGGCGTGCCGGACCAGCGCGGCGCCTCGCAACCGCAGCGGCCGTTCGCCGAGGACCCACAGCCGGCCGCGCTCGACCGTGAATTCGACCTCGACGGGACGGCCTGCGCGGGCGGCCGCCTCAGCCACCTCGTCGGACAAGGCGGCCGCCCACGGCTGTCCCGCGACGACGGCCGCGAGCTCGGCGCCGCCCAGCAGGATCAGGTCCGCCCCCGTCCCGGCCGCCCGGAAGGTGCCGGTGAGCCGCGCCTGGCCGGACATCTCGTCGTGGGACCGCACGACCCCGCTGCCGCTCCCCTCGCCCAGTCCCACCGGCAGCACGGCCAACCGGGCGGTCCCGCGTTCGACGGCGCGCAGCGCCACGGCGATCTGCTCGACCGGGTCCTCGGGGAGCGCGGCCGACGCATCCCCGGACGACCACCACGCCAGGTCCCGCAGCCGCGTTTCGACAGCCGAGGCTCCCGCGACCCGGGCCAGCCACGCTTGCGCCGGCCGGGACATGCCGAGGAACATCGCCGGGCCACGCCGCTCGTCGTCGGCGTGGAGAGCGAAGAACACCGGGTCGTCCTCGCTACCGCGGCGACCGTCCGGGTCCAGCCGGTCCAGCGCAGCGGCGATCTCGCCGGCCGTGGCCGTGGCGGCGAGCGCCACCTCCGGCGCGCGGTTGGTCATCCGGTCCGTCCCGTCTACGCGAAGTCGTCGGTGCCGAGCCTGCGGGCACGGGCGAACTGGCGGCGGTACAGCAGGTGGGCGAACCCCGCCCAGCCCACGCCGACCAGGCACTCCAGCCCGGTCTCGGCGAGCCACGACCGCCCGTCGAGCAGAGCGCGCACCGCCAGGAAACCGTGCCGCAGGGGCAGGACCGTGCCCACGGTGTCCAAGACCGGCGCCGTGCCCGCGGGGATGAGCACCCCGCCGGTCACCACGAGCAGGTACATCAGGCCGTTGGTGATCACCACCTCGGACCGCCGTCCCATCGCCGGGGACGCGGCGGCCAGCCCTGCCGCCGCGGTGGTGAAGGCCATCAGCACCAGCACCGGCAGCGCGGGCACCAGCTCCGCGCTGAGCCGGCCGTGTCCGGTGACCGGCCCGATGACCATCAGGCACAACACCACGGTGGCGACGCCGTTCACCAGGTACGGCAGGGACCGCAGGCCGAAGACCACGGCCGGCGGCAGGCCCGACAGGTGCAGCCGGTGGAACGTCCCGCCCCACTTCTCCGTCCCCGGCAGGGCACCGATGCCGCCGACCGTGCTCAGCGCCAGGACGAGCCCCAGGGAGCCGACGAACGCGAACGACCCGTCGCCCGGACCGTCGGCGAGGTCTCCCAGCACCGTGTAGAACAAGCACTGCGCCAGCGCCAGCGGCCACTGGGTCGTGACGATGATCCGCCACGGGTTGGCCGCCAGGTATTCCAGAACGCCCAGGCGCGCGGCGGCCGCGGTCTGCTCAGACGAGATCAAGAGTCGCCTCCCCCCGCGCGCGGGTGACCATCCGGGTGAACAGCAGCGATCCGGCGACGCCGTAGCCGATGGTCAGCACCGCGGCCGCGCCGAGCGCGCCGAGGTCGGTCCGGCCGGTGGCGGCCCCGGTCAGGAACTCCTGCAGCCAGTGCAGGCTCACCAGCCAGGAGAACCAGCCGAGCGGCGCCGGTAGCGCCTCCGGCGGGATCAGCATCCCGCCGAGCACGTAGTTGCCGTAGATCAGGATCGAGGAGACCTGCACGGCGTACCGGGTCAGCACGAACAGGCACGCGATC
This sequence comes from Amycolatopsis sp. FBCC-B4732, assembly GCF_023008405.1. NCBI lineage: Bacteria > Bacillati > Actinomycetota > Actinomycetes > Pseudonocardiales > Pseudonocardiaceae > Amycolatopsis > Amycolatopsis sp. FBCC-B4732. Next base: position 2,050,222 of record NZ_CP095376.1, on the reverse strand, counting down.
AGCAGGCCGACGGCGGCTCCGGAGAGCAGCGCCAGCACCAGGCCCGCGGCCAGCAGGCCCGGGTGCCACGGGGACATCGGCGGCCGCAGGACGAGCAGGACCGCGGCGATGGTCGCCGCGATCTGGCCGACGCACAGCAGCCCTGCCCCGAGCCCCTTCCCGACGACCACCAGCCGGGCGTCGACCGTCCCGGTGACGGTCCGGGCCAGCACGCCCTGTGCCCGGTCCCGGGCCAGCACCGCACCGGTGCCGCGGACCGTGGCGCCGGAGAACGCGGTGAGCAGCACCCCGGTGACGAGCGTGTTGACCCGGGCCGGCGGCAGGTGGTCTCCGGTGAGCAGGACGACCAGCAGCAGCACCGCGGGCTGGATCACCGTCAGCACGAGTGTGGCGGGGGTGGCGAGCAGTTCGGCGACCCGCATCCGGGCACTCGTGACCACGACGTCCGCTGTGGTCGCGACCCGGCGGGCGATGTCGGCCGTCCGCATGCGCTCAGGCCCGCCGCGTCAGGAAGGAGGTGAACGCCTCCTCGAGGCGGGCCGGCCGCACCTGGACGTCGACGACGTCCGCGCGGTCCAGCAGCGCGCCGAGCCTGCCGAACATCCCGCCGCCCCACGACGGCAACCGCAGCTCCACCGTCGTGCCCTCGGCGCTCTCGCTGCGCGTCACGACGTCCACCTCGGCCGGCAGCAGCGCCTCGAGCTCGGGCAGCGGGTGCCGGATGGTCACCGTCACCGCGGCGGCGTACCCGGCGAGCGCGGCGAACTCCGCCAGGGGCAGGTCCGCGGCGACCGTACCCTCCCGCAGCATGACGACCCGGTCGGTGAGGCGTTCCACGTCGAGCAGGTGGTGACTGGTGAGCAGCACGCTGACCCCGTCGTGGCGCAGCTCGGAGACGGTGTCGCGCAGCCGTTCGGCCTCGGTGGGGTCGAGTCCGGTGGTGGGTTCGTCGAGCAGCAGCACACGGGGCCGCGGCAGCAGGCCGATCGCGATGTGCAGGCGCTGGCGCATCCCCCGCGAGTAGGTCTCGACGCGGCGGTCGGCGACCTCGGCCAGCCCGACGCGTTCGAGCATCGCCGGCGCCCTGGTGCGCAGTTCGGCACGGGGGACCCCGGCCAGCATCCCGAAGAAACGGAGGTTTTCGCGGCCGGACAGCCGGGTGTAGAGGCCGCGGTCGCCGCCGAACACGACGCCGACGCGTCGCCGGACCTCCTTGACGCGGTCCACGACGTCCGCGCCGAAGACGAGTACCCGGCCCGTGGTCGGCAGCAGCAGCGTCGCGAGGATCTTCACAAGCGTGGTCTTCCCCGCCCCGTTGGCGCCGAGGAGCGCGACGATCTCGCCTTCGGCCACGGTGAAGGAGACGTCGTCGAGCGCCGTCACCCGGTTCGCGCCGGAACCGTAGGTACGCCCGGCCCCGGCCACTTCGATCGCCGGTCCCGATGTGGCCAATTCCGGATCCCTTCGCCTTCGCACCACGGGTCGTCCGCCTTCCGCATCGTGCAGGACGCGGTCGTCGCGGACAAGGCGCGCAAGGCCGGGCCCCGCACAGTTGCCCGGGAGCGGGCCGCTGGTTAGCGTCCATCGCGGTATGCAGGCACACGGACGGAGCGCAGCCGTGCCGAACCCGGAGTCCACAAAGGACGTACGACGGCGGCTGGATCCGGCGTTCCTGGCCCTGCCGCTGCATCGGCTCGCCGACGCGGCGTTGTCGCGCGCCCGGCGTCACGGCGCCGGCCACGCCGACGTCCGGATCACGCGAACCCGCCGCGGCGGGTGGCTCGCGCGGGACGGCGACCTGGTGGCGACGGTGGACGGGACGGCGACCGGCTGCGGTGTCCGGGTCGAGCACCGGGGCTGCCGGGGGTTCGCCGCCACCACCGACCTGCGGCCCGCCGCGGTCGCCGCCGCCGTCGACCAGGCGGTCGCGATGGCGCGGCTCGCCGCCGGGATCAACGGCACCGCCGGAGCCGCCCCGGTACGGTTGTCGGAGGAACCGGTGCACCGCGAAGCGGTCTGGTGCGCGCCCTGCGAAATCGACCCGTTCGCGGTCCCCGATGCCGAGAAGGCCGAGTTCCTCACGGCGGCGAGCCGGGGGCTGCTCGGGCACGCGGCCGTCCGCCACGTCGAGGCGCGGCTGCGGGTGGTGCGCGAAACGAGGTTCTACGCCGACTCGCGGGACACGACGACCACCCAGCAACGGGTGCGCCTGCACCCGGTGTTCACCGTCACCGGGACGGACGCGGCCACCGGCCGGGCGCGCACCGTGCGCACGCGCGGCCCGGCGACCGGACGCGGGTGGGAGTACGCACTCGGCGCGGGCTGGGACTGGGTGGACGAGCTGGCGCAGCTGCCCGAAGAGCTGGCGGAGAAGACCCGTGCCCCGGTCGTCCGCCCCGGCCGGTACGACCTCGTCCTGGACCCGTCGAACCTCGCGCTGACCATCCACGAGACGATCGGGCACGCGACGGAGCTCGACCGCGTCCTCGGGTACGAAGCGGCCTATGCCGGGACCTCGTTCGCCACCCTCGACCGGCTCGGCCGGCTCCGCTACGGCGTGCCGGGCATGCACGTGAGCGCCGACCGCACGACCCCCCACGGCCTCGCCACGATCGGGTACGACGACGAAGGCGTCGAGACGCAGTCGTGGCCGCTGGTCGAGGACGGCGTGCTGGCCGGCTACCAGACCGACCGGGAAACCGCCGCGCAGGCGGGTTTTCCTCGCTCGACGGGCTGCTCGTACGCCGAGGACGCCCGGCACGTCCAGCTGCCCCGCATGGCGAACGTTTCGCTGCACCCCGATCCGGCAGGCCCCTCGCTGGCGGAGCTGATCGCGGGCGTCGAGCACGGGATCCACGTCGTGGGTGACGGCTCGTGGTCCATCGACCCGCGCCGCCACGGTTTCCAGTTCACCGGCCAGCTGTTCCACCGCATCGAGCACGGCCGCCTGGTGGGACAGCTCAACGACGTGGCCTACCGGGGAGACACCGTGCGGTTCTGGAACTCGCTCGCCCGTCTCGGCGGGCCCGCCACCTACCTGCTGTGCGGTGCCTTCAACTGCGGCAAGGGCCAGCCCGTGCAGGCGGCGCCGGTCTCGCACGGCAGCCCCGCCGCGGTGTTCCGGGACATCCACGTGACCGCCACCGCCGGATGACCGGGGACGGGGCTCCGCACCGGCTCGCCGAACGGGCGCTCGAACTCTTCACCGGCGACGCCTGCACGGTGCTGCTCACCGAAACGTCCTCCGCGCACCTGCGCTGGGCGCGGAACGCGGTCACCACCAACGGGGTCACGCACGACCGCACCGCCACCGTCGTGGTGTCCGTCGACCGGGCGGACGGCGTCGCCGCGGGCCTGCTCACCCGCGATGTCGCCACCCCGGCCGACATCGAGGCACTCGTCCGTGACGCCGACGCGAGCGCGCGGGCGGCCACGCCCCGGCCCGACGCCCGGCCCCCGATCGGCGAAGGCCGGTCCAGCTGCTTCACCGCACCGCCCGAGGGCACCTCCCCCGCCGTCTTCGCCGGCTTCGCGGCCGATCTGGGCGCGGTACTGGGCGGTGGACGCCGCGCCCGGCACGAGTGGTACGGATTCGCCCGCCACGACGTCTCGACCACCTACCTCGCCACGTCCTCGGGGGCACGGCTGCGGCACGCCGGGCACTCCGGTTCCGTGGAGGTGACGGTGCAGGCGGGCGACCACCACCGATCCGTCTGGAGTGGACAGTTCACCGAGGACTTCCGCGACGTCGACCTGGCCGCCGTCGGGCGGGACCTGGAACGACGGCTGGCGTGGACGCGGCGGCGGGTGGCCGTGCCCGAGGGGAAGTACGAGGTGCTTCTCCCGCCCGCCGCCACGGCCGACCTCCTCGTGCGGCTGTACGACGCGCTCGGCGGCCGGGAAGCGGCCGAGGGCGGCAGCCCGTTCGGCGGGCCGGGCGGCGGTGCCGACGTCGGCAGGCTGCTGTGCCCGCTCGGGCTTTCGCTGCACAGCGATCCCGGCGAGCCGGGGCTCGGCGCCCGGCCGTTCCTGGCGGTGCACGGGCCGGACGCGCTCCGCTCGCCCTTCGACAACGGGCAACCCCTGCACCGCACGGTGTGGCTGGCGGACGGCAGGCTGCGGAACCTGGTGACGAGCCGGTATTCCGCCGAGCTGACCGGTCTCCCCTTCGTGCCGCACGTGGGCAACCTCGTCCTGGGCGGCGGGACCGCCACCCTCGACGAGATGGTCCGGACCACCCGGCGCGGCCTGCTCTTCACCTGCCTGTGGTACATCCGCCTGGTCGACCCGGCCACCCTGCTGCTGACCGGGCTCACCCGCGACGGTGTCTTCCTCGTCGAGGACGGCGAAGTGGTCGGCGCCTGCGAGGACTTCCGCTTCACCGACTCGCCGGTGGACCTGCTCGGCCGGGCCACGGAGGCCGGGCGGGCGGAGCGGACCTTGCCCCGCGACGCGCGGTCGTGGTTCCCCCGGGTCGTCGCACCCGCGCTGCGCGTCCCCGATCTCGCGCTGAGCCCGGCCGCGCCCGGTTCGTGACGGTGTTCCTGTTGTACCAGGGGGAAAGGCCCGTTGTGACGCCCGGCCCGTCCCTTGTAGCTTCGCGGTGAACCCCGGACAGCGAACGGACGTTCCATGACCATTCCCCTGTGCGAGCTGACCATCGGCTACGAGTTCTCCGACGCCGGCCGCGACGCCTTCGCCGCGGCTTTGGCGGGCGTGATCCTCAGTCCTTACAAGTTCTACGAGCCGTTCCGGCGCCAGGCGAGCGCGGTCGTCGACACCGGTGGGGTGCCCGAAGACTTCCTCGCGTTCTGCCGCGCCCTGCGGGACCGGGACCGCGCGCAGGAGCCGGTCGTCCTCGTCCGGAACGCTCCCATCGACCGGGACGTGCCGCCGTTCGACCCGGACGACCCGGTGCGGTCGAAGTACCGGCTCAAGACCACGTTCGTGGCCGAGGCCTTCCTCGAGGTGTTCGCCGCGCTGACCGGTGTCACCGCCATCGGCAACATCGACATCGCCTACGGCGACGTGTACAACGACATCTACCCGAAGCGGTCGGCGTGGCACACGCACTCGTCCAAGGGCTTGCTTTCCCAGCCGTTCCACAAGGATCTCGGCAGCCAGCCGATCGTGCCCGACCACATCCACATGCTGTCGATGCGGTGCGCGCCGGAGAACGACGTCTGCACGTCGTTCGTCCGTTCCGTGGACATGCTGCGCGAGCTGCGTGAAGACGAGCTGGACCTGGTGCGGGAGCCGGTTTTCTTCACCCCGGCCGATCCGGCCACCAGCTACGACACCGGCGGCGTGTACCCGTCACACCCGATCCTCACCGGAACCGCGCGGATGCGGTTCACCCAAGGGCGGACCCGGGGACGCACCCCGGAAGCGGAGGCCGTCGCGCGCCGGCTCGACGAGCAGCCGGGCCGGTTCCGGAAGCGGGTGCAGCTGATGCCCGGCGACCTCGCCGCCGTCAGCAACCACCTGTCGCTGCACGCACGGGAGGTGCACGAGGTCCGGGACGAGGAGGCGTTGCGGACGCGCTGGATCATCAAGTCGGCCAACCTCGACGACACCGGCCCGTACCGGCGGCACCTCGTCGCGGGCACCGACTACCTGATGTCCGACGAGGTGGCGTGACCGTGACGCTGCGGGTCGCGCTGGTCACGATGCCGTGGGCGCGGGTGGACGCACCGTCGATCCAGTGCGGCCTGCTGAAGTCCCTCGCGGTGGCGGCGGGCCACCGGTGCGAGGTGCTGTACCCGAACCTGGACCTGGCCGCGCTGCTGGGCGGATCGCTCTACGACGCGGTCGCCGACCTGCCCTCGGAACGGCTGCACATGCTCGGCGAGTGGCTGTTCTCCCACGCCGCGTTCGGTCCCCTGCGCGGTGAGGACGCGTACTTCGCCGAATACCCGGAACTGGCCGGGCTGTGGCACGAGCTGACCGGCGAGGACCTCGGACACCTCGTGTCGCTGCGCCGGGAGGTGTTGCCGGGGTGGCTGGGCAAGCTGCTCGGCGACATCGCGTGGGACACCTACGACGTGATCGGCTTCTCCTCGACGTTCCTCCAGAACACCGCCTCGCTCGCGCTCGGCCGGCTGATCCGGGACCGGTTCCCCGGTCCCCGCCTGGTGTACGGCGGCGCCAACTTCGACGGCGAGATGGGCGAGGAGTACTCCCGCCGGCTGCCTTGGCTGGACTACGTGGTCTCCGGCGAAGCCGATACGACGTTCCCGGCCCTTCTCGCGGCCATCGCGAACGGCGAGCGCGGCACCGGCCTGCCCGGCGTCCACGTGCGGGACGCGGTATCGCTCCCGTTGGCCGGGCCGGCCGCCACGGCGGTCCCGGTGCGGAACCTCGATTCCCTGCCGGTGCCTGACTACCACGAGTACTTCGAGGCGCTCGACCGGTACGACCGGCGCACGGTGCTCGGCGGCAAACCGGTCACCCTGCCGGTGGAGCTGTCCCGGGGGTGCTGGTGGGGCCAGAAGCACCACTGCACGTTCTGCGGGCTGAACTCGGCGGGTATGGCCTACCGGGCCAAGACCGCGGGCCGGGCGATGACCGAACTGAGCGCCTTGCTGCGGGACTACCCGGCCGTCCACGTCGACGCCGTGGACAACATCCTCGACATGTCCTACCTCTCCTCGCTGTGCGTGCGGCTCGGGGAACAGCACTGGGACGTCAACCTGTTCTTCGAGGTCAAGGCCAACCTCAACCGTGCGCAGCTGAGCACCATGCGCCGGGCCGGCATCCATCGCGTGCAGCCCGGCATCGAAAGCCTGAGCACCCACGTGCTCGGGTTGATGCGCAAGGGCGCGACCGTGCTGACCAACGTCCGGTTCATGAAATGGGCGCGGTACTACGACATCTTCGTGCTGTGGAACATGCTGATGGGAGTACCCGGCGAAAACGACGAGGATTACCGCACCCAGGCAGAGCTGATTCCGCTGCTGCACCACCTGCAACCGCCGTCGGGATCGGCCGGGATCTGGCTGGAACGCTTCAGCCCGTACTTCACGGATCCGTCGTTCCCCATCTCCGGTGTCCGGCCGAACGCCAATTACCGGCACGTCTACCCCGAAACGCTGGACCACGCCAAGATCGCGTACTTCTTCGACTACGAGGCGGCCGGGGTGTCGAGTGCCGCCGCGCGGTCGGCGCTCGGCGAGGCGATCGGCGAGTGGCGGCGGCGCTGGCGGTCGCCACGGCGGCCTCAGCTGGTCTACCAGCGGTTGCCGGGTCTGCTCCGAGTTGTCGACCAGCGCGGGGATCAGGTGAAGGTCGCGGAACTGCCGGGCTGGCGGGCCGCGGCCTACGAGGCGGCGGGAGACGCTCCGCGGAGTGCCGCGGGAGTGCGGCGGACCCTGCTCGAACTCGGCGACGACGTAGCCGAGGCAAGCGTGCGCGCGTTTCTCGACAGCTGCTGCCGCGCGGGCATCATGCTCGCGGACGACGGGCACTACCTCGCCATCGCCCTGCCCGAAAACCCCGATTGGTGACCCGGGTTTCTGCTGCGCCACAACATCTCCCCATTCTTTTGCACGCCTCGACGTGCTGGTGGCCGCCGGGTAACGTCCGTCGGGAACGATTCGGGAAATCCCACGACGAACGGGAGCGGAGATGTTCGGTTTCTGGTGCAGCACCGTGAAGCCCAAGGTCGAGAAGCGGGCCGGCAAACCGGACCCCGTGAAGGCCGACGCCACCCGGTGACTCCCCGCCGGGAAAGGCACTTACGGAGTGCGGACGACCGCCGTGTGACCCCGCGCCGCGGGGCGCACGGCGGTCGTTCACGTCGATGGGAGTTCTCGTGACCCGACCGCGGAAAATCGACCAGCTCACCCTCCCGCTGCTGCGCCGGATCCTCGGCGTGGCCGAGGAGGCACAACCCCACCACCTGCTCGAGGCCGCGGCGGCGGTGCGCGGCACGGTGCCGCAGCTGGTGCTGACCGTCGCGCGCCGCACCGGCGCCGAGCTCGGTCCGGGCAGCACCGGCCTGCTCGCCAGGGCGGCAGCCCGGGCCGAGGACTACCGGGACCTGGTCGGCGAGGTGCGGCGCACGGTGCCGGGCGCGCGCGTGGTCAAAGGTTCGTCGCTGGCGCGCCACTACCCGGGCGATCTCCTCCGGCCCGTCGGGGACGTCGACCTGCTGGTGGCCGGAGCCCCGGATATCTGGCGGGCCGCCGCCGCCATCGTCCGCGCCCGCCCGGTCCAGGACGTCGCGGTCGTGTTGCACGGCCCCGATCGGCTGCCGTTCGTCACGCTGCGGTGGCCACCCGCCGATCCGTGGCTGGACCGCCCGATGAAGGCCGAGATCTTCGCGACGCCCCTGATGGGCAACGCGGCGGCCGTCGGGGTCCGGTCGCTGCCCGCCGGATTGCCCTCGGTGCTCACCGACCTGCTCGTGCTGTCCGAGGAGCGCTTCCAGCGGCCGTTCAACGTCAAGGACTTCGCCGACGTCCTCGCCCTGGCCGACAGCGAACTGCCCTCGGTGCCCGACGTCGTCGCGGCCGCCGCCGAGTGCCGGCTGGCGCCCGAGCTCGCCGAACTGCTCGGCGCCACGGCGGAACACTGCGACATCGGCGACCTGGGCCCGGTGGCCCGCGTGGTGGCCGCAGCGGCCGGCGCCGAGCTCGGCCGGCGGGCGGTGTGGTCGCGTCCCCCCATCGACCGGTCGCTGCCCGGCCCGGTCTGGCGCTGGCTGGCCGCGGGCGTGCCGGTGCCCAGCGTCCCGCTGCGGATCCACGACGTCCCCGCCGAGCAGACGCCGGCCCGGACCGAGGTGTTCGGGGACCACGTGATCCTCCGGACGCCGGTCGGCGACTTCCTGGCGACCGTCCACGAGACTGTCAGCGCCGACGACTACGAAGGCGCGATCCGGCACCTAGCGGCCGCGGCGGGCTGACCCCGTGGTCCGGGTACTCAGCTGGAACCTGTGGTGGCGGTTCGGCGACTGGCGGGCACGGCGCCGGCTCATCCTGGAAGTCCTCGCCGAAACCGCGCCCGACATCTGCGGTCTGCAGGAGGTGTGGCAGGACGACGAGGAGAACCTCGCCGAGTCGCTGGCCGGCGAGCTGGGCCTGCGGTGGGCGTGGGGCCCGGCGCGCAACCAGCGGTACTGGCAGCGGCGGATCCGGGACGACTCGGTCCGGCACGGCACCGCCGTGCTGAGCAGGTGGCCGATCGAGCGGACGCGCGTCACGATCTTGTCCGACGCGCACGCCAGGACCGCGCTGAGCGCCCTGGTCCGCACCCCGGACGGCCTGCTGCCGTTCCACACCGCCCACCTGTCCGCCCACGGTGACGTCCGCTTCCGGTGCGACCAGGTGCAGCGGCTGTGCCGGGCGGCCGTGGACTGGGGCCCCGGCGACTTGCCCGCGGTGCTCACCGGAGACTTCAACGCCCGCCCGGCGTCACCGGTGCTCGACGCCGTGCGCGGCCACTTCACCGACGCGTGGCCCGGTGCCGCCGGACCCGGGCACACTTGGCTGACCGGGGATGCGGAGGCGCCGGGTGGCGCGATGTCCGTGCGGATCGACTACGTCCTCGTCGGCGCCGGCGGCAGCCTCACGGTCCGGTCGGCAGCGGTGGCCGCCGACGAGCCGAGGAACGCGCTGTGGGCGTCGGACCACGCCGCGGTCGTGGTCGACCTCGTCGCCGTACGGCGGTCACCAGACCGCCACGGCGACGGACTCGACGACCGGCGGCTGCTCGGCCACGGCGATCGAGGCGAGCACGGACCGTGAGGCGTCGTCGGCGATCTCCCCGAACTGGTTGAAGTAGCCGGACAGGTGCTCGGCGGGAGCCAGCGTGACGAAGAACTGCGAACCGGAGCTGGCCGGGCCCAGGTTCGACAGCGCGACGAGGAACGGCCGGTCGAACGGTCGCCGGGCGTCCGGCTCGTCCGGCACGCGGTAGCCGGGACCACCCTGGCCGGTCTCGGTCCGGTCCCCGGCCTGCACCAGGAACCCGGGCACCCGCCGGAAGAACCGCGTGCCGTCGTAGAAGCCGCCGTCCCCGTCCCGCCCGGTGTGCGGGTCCTTCCACCGGCGGGTGCCCTCGGCGAGGCGCACGAAGTTGTCCACCGAGTACGGGGCCAGCTCGGGCCACAGGTTCATGGTCACCGGCCCCAGGTTCGTCAGCAGCGTCGCCCTCACACCGACGTAGCGGCGCAGCGGCAACGAGATGGGCTTGCGCAGCACCCGGTCGCGCACGTGCACCGGCCGCGGATCGGGCCGGCGTCCCGGCCCGCGGATCTCTTCGGCCGTCGCGGAACTGCCGCACCCGAGTGCGCCCGGCGTGCCCGCCGTGATCGTGCAGGTCGTCCACAGTGGAGCCGCGGACGGGGCCGGGAGCGGAACCGCGGCGCCGCCGGCGGCCCATGCGGGGTCGGCGGCGCGGAGCTTGCCGCGCGCGTAGCCCTGCCACCGGCACCGGACCTCGGCCGAGGCGTGCGCCAGCAGGACGTCGACGTCGCCCGCCGCCTGCGCGTCCAGCACCGCGGGCATGTCCTCGGTCAGGAAGAACTTGTCGAACAGCGATCCGTTGTTGTGCTCCATGGTGAAGCACTGGTCGACGAAGACCGCCTCGGACAGCTCGTGGCAGACGTACGCGCGCAGCAGCGTGGCGACCGGAGCCCAGAGCCGGCCGCCGTACTCGGTGCCGGGCCCGGCGAACGCGTCCGCCGCCAGGGACAGGGCCCGCACCTGGCCCAGTTCCGCCCGCACCCGCGCCCAGGCGACCGAGCTCGACTCGGACGTCACCTGCCTGATGAACGTCACGAGCGGGTCTGGGAGGGGGTCGGTGTGCGCGCGTTCGTAGTGCCCCAGTTCCAGGCCGATGATCAGGTCGAGCTGGCGGGCGAAGTAGTAGGCGAGCCGGGGCACCCAGCGCGCGAGCCGGATCCCGGCTTCGCGGTCGCCGCCCGCCGTCATCATTTCGAGGAGGTAGAAGTCGGCGGCCAGGGACGACCCGTCCACGTGGTCGACGTACCACTGTGGCCGGTGCGAGGCTACTTCCCCGGCCAATGCGGACAGTGCCTCTTCACGGCTCATCCGCCCCGCGAGGAACGCGCCCCAGTGCCGCTCGACCACCGCGACGAGCCGGGGGAAGCGCCAGGCGGACCCGAGCACGTCCACGCACGCGCGGTGCGTGGGTTCTTCCGCCGCGACGAAGTGCCCGGCCGTGTACTCGACGAGGAGCTTGATCAGCACGGCGCGGAGCCTGCGTGCGTAAGGCGTCGCCCCGGGCAGCCGCGCGGCCAGCTCCGCGGTGAGGGTGGCGGGACCGTCCGATGTGGTCAGAAGCGCCCAGCAGACCAGCGTGAGCACGCAGTCGGCGAGGGTGGATCCGGAGAAGCGACGGCAGTCGGCGTAGGCGGCGGCAGGCCTGCCACCCTCGGTCAGGAACCCGACACCCGGAGAATGCGGCGCGTAGGGCACCAAGTGCAGCGCCAGCGACAGCGGCGGGCCGTCGGTGACACCGAGCGCGTTCCGCAGCAGCGGTTCGATCCGGTCGAACGGCAGGAGCCGGGCGACTTCGACCGCCGCGGCCGTCCGCCGGCCAGCCCATCGGTCGATGACCGGCATGAGGACCGGCGCCGCGGCCGTGAGCGCGGCCCCGACCGGTTCCGCGATCGCGGCGGGTGCGGCCGGCGACGGGCCGGACAGCTCGGCGATGTCGTGCGCGGTCGCGAGCCAGGCGGGCAGGGTGTCGGCACCGTTGCCGCGCAGGGCACGAAGAGCGGTGCGGAACCGCGCGATGTCGGCCACCGGCGGGTTCTGCACCAGGCCGATCTCCCAGGGCATCCGGCCCTTCAGTTCACGGTGCAGGGCGAGGAAGAGGTCCAGGACGGCGCTCTCCCGGAACCGGAGTTCGATATCGGTCATCCGCGGTCCCGGACCAGCAGTCCCGACGCGAGCAGCCGCGCCACGACGACCTCGCGGCGCGCGGCGGTCAGGTTCGCGTAGACCGGAAGTTCCGCGCCCACGGCACGGATCCGCTCGGCCAGTTCCTCGTCCGTCACGCCACCGCTCAAGGCCCACACCAGTGCCGCGTCCGGGCGCAGGGCGACTCGGCGGCGGCCCGCGAGAGCGGCCACCACCCCGGTGACCGCCGCTCGGGGGTGCCAGCCGGCCGCCCGCGCCAAAGCCCCGCTCCCCCGCTGCCAGTGCGTCCAGTCCGCCAGGGCACCGCCGTGCCAGCCGACCGTGGCCGCGGCCAGCAGGCAGGTCTGCAGGAGCTGTTCGAGGTCGGCAGTGGTCACCCCGTCACGCGCGGAGGCAAGATCGGCCCGGCCCAGTGCCCGGAACAGTTCGGTGGGGAACCCGCGCGGCGCCGAGCGGTCCAGCTGCCGCCACACCCACTTCGGTGCCGGGTGGAGGTCGCCGCGGGCGACCAGCACCGCCTTGCCCGCCGCGACGAGGCTCCGCCGCGCCGCGTCGAGCGCGCCGTCCTGCTCGCCGATGCGGAGGAAGCCGTCGTGGTCCTCCCACCACAGGTGCGCGGTCGTGAGCCAGTGTCGCAGCAGCTGCCGGCGCACGGCCGGGGCACTCGTGGCCAGCCGGTCCAGGAGGGCTCGCAGCGCATCGGAGGCCACCACGACGTCCGCCTGCGACACCCTGGCCAGCAGTTCGAGGTCTGCGGTCGGCACGGTCGGGGCGAGCGCATCGGCCACATCGGCGGCCGTCACCGCGTCGACGAGCGCGGCCAGCCGGGTGAGCGGCACCTGGTGCACGTCGACGCGGGTCCGGCCGATGCCGAACTGCGTCCGCGGCGCCGGTGAATCGCCGCCGACGAGGTGGATGTCGATATCACTGTTCGGGGTGTGCAATCCCTGCGCAATACCGCCCACGACAAATGCGCCGATGACGCCGGGGCGGTCCGCCAATTCCCGCGCGGCCCGCCGCGCGAGGAAAAAAGTGTCGTTGCCGGCGGAGCCGGGCCGTGTGGAACGAGATTCCCCGTCCACACGGCGCGCGGACTCCGCTCCGGCTCCGGTGTGGGCCGTGATCACCGCCGCGCTACAGTCCGCGCGGACCGTCGGCGTGCACTCCCAACAGGTAGACCCGGTTCTCCAGGGCCGCGGCGTCGTCCGGCTCCAATGCCGAGAACTCGATTTCCTGCAGATCGTCGTCGTTGTGGCGGGGAACTTCTTCCGGCGTGTTGTCAGTTGTCATGCGATCGACGATAACGAAGGCGGGCCGGGCTGAGAAGTGTTCCGGTGCCGGGTGAATGGTTAAGGTCGGCGGACATCCCGACGCACGGAGGTTGACCCGCATGGAGTTCGGCCCGGACTACTTCGCCGACGTTCCGCGGTACGGGCTGGGGATCGGCATGAACCCGTCCGATTTCCACGAGGCCTATCTCGACCCGGCTCGAGCCGGCGTGGACTTCTTCGAGGTCACCGCCCCGAGCGCGCGGCGGCGCGGGCCGGTCCCGTACGCCGACGTCCGCCGCCGCCACGAACGCCAGGGACAGGGCGGGTTCTCCCGCCGCGGTGTGCGCGAGCTCGCCGGGCACGCGACGGTGCTGGTGCACAGTACGAATGTCAATCCGGTCTACGCCGAGCCGCCGACCGAGCACGACCTCGCGGAGCTCGGCGAGCTCCTGCGGGTGAGCGGCTCGCCGTGGGTCACCGAGGACCTGGGTGTCTGGCTGATGAGCGAACGGCACGTGTACCCGCACTTCATGCCGTTGCCGCTGACCGCCGACACCCTCGCCGTGACGATCGACAACGTCACCCGGGTGCAGCGCATCCTCGGACGCCCGTTCAACGCGGAGTTCCCGCCCATGTCGTACGTGCTCGGCGACATGAACGCTTTCGAGTTCTTCGACCGCCTGTGCACGGCCACCGGCTGCGGGATGTGCGTAGACGTCGGGCACGTGCTCAGCTACCAGCTGGCCCGCGGTGCCTCCGCCACCGCCGACTTCCACCGGATCCCCTGGCAGCACGTCACCGAGATCCACTTCGCGGGCGGGAGCATCGACCTGGTGCGGGAAGGGTTCTTCTACCAGGACGACCACGGGGACCGGGAAGTCGTGTCGGTCTGCTTCGACCTGATCGACGAGGTGATCGCCACCGCGCCCCACCTCCGTGCGATCGCGCTCGAGCTGTTCGGCGCCCGCCGCCCCGAGCGCGCGCTGCGCAGGCTGCAGGCCACCCGGGAACGCCCGTCGGTGCGTGCGTGGCTCGACGGGAACGCAACCGAGACCGCGGCCGAGCCGCTCGCGCAGAGCAGGCAGACCGCGAAGGTCCGAGCCGTGGCGCTGTTCGACCTCCTGCACTCCGACCGGCCGATATCCGGTGACCGCCTGCACGAACAGGGGCCGGAGCTGCTCGACGCGTTCGCCACCGCGGAACGCCGGCGGTGGGACTACGACCGGCAGTCCCGGCTGCTCGTCGTCGGCGACGGCATCGCGTCGTACTTCCCGGTGACGGCGTCCTGGGTGCGCCGCCTGGCCGGGTGGTCAGCAGAGCAGCTGTACGGCCGGCTGATCGACGGCCTCGACGGCAGCCGCCCGATGGACCTGACCAACGTCACGGACGCCTTCCACAGTCTGCTGCCCGACATGGCCGAAGCCCGGAACGTGCACGAACTCCTGCGCTGCGAAACGTGGATGAACACCTGTGTCGCGGACGGCGGTGCCGAGCGGGAGCAGCAGTTCGGCGTGGACGTCGACCGCGCGGCGAAGGGTGCCGCGGACCCGGCGGTCACCCTGTCCGGGCTCGCGGAGCGGATCACACTGGTGTACCTGGGCGACGGCCGGTTCGCGCGGCGGGGAAAGACGGCACCGACCTCACGGCCGTCCGCGCCGGGCCGCGATGAGGAACCCCCGGTGTGCGGCACCGCCCGCTGCTGCTCGGGCGACTGATCGAGCCGTCACACCGGGGCATCGTCCCGCTGCTCCAGTTCGTCGGCGAACCGCCCCCACTCATGGGCACAGGCACGGGCCAGCTCGGCGACGACGCCGACGCAGTGCCCGGGGACCATGCTCGTGAGATCCCGCCAGCCGTGCCGGTCGACCGCCTTGCGGTGCAGCCACCGCAGCAGGAGCCGGCCGGCGTTGGAATGCCTCAGTGAGGGATCCGTCCGCAAGGCCCGCAGGATCGACGCGGAGTCCTTTTCGGACCGGGCCGGCCCCTGATCCGGCCTCGCCGGTGGCCCGGGTACCGGCGACCCCCCGTTCGAGAGGCGGATCCGGACGTCGCGGGCGGTCCCGGTCGAGATGCCGGCGATGCGGGCGACCTCGCGCAGCGAGACGTCGGGGCGGGCCGCGAAGATCTCGCCGGCGACCCGCCGACCTTCGGCCGCACTCACCGGCCGCATCCGCCCGTCGCGGCCGAGCCGGGTGTTCGACTGCGGAAGGTCCGCGGTTGCACTCTGCCGGATACCTTTGACCGTCTTGGCCGCCAGCCCGGTGGCGGCGGCGATGGCGCGGTCCGACCAGTCCGGCCGCGACGTCACGATCCGACGTGCCGCAGCCCGCCGGTCGACCAGCGACAGCGGCAGCCCGTGCGCGATGTTCGCGGCCACGGACAGCACGAAAGCGAAGTCGTCGCTGCCGTCGAAGAACCTCACAGCGATCGTCTGGTCCCCGCGCAACTGGGCCACCCGCAGCCGGTGCATGCCGTCGATCACGCGCATCGACGAGCGGTGGACGAGGATCGGCGGAAGCGGGCCACCGGACTCGGCGAGCAGCTCGACGTGCCGCAGGTCTTCCCCGCCGAGCCGAGGGGAGTCGGCCGGGAAAAGCCTGCTCATCGGCACATCCTCGACGGCGGCGTCGGTCCGCTCCAGCACCGACCGGATCCCCGGTACGACGGCGTCCCCCCGACCGGTCTCCACAGGCTCGTCATCCATGCGCACCCCCGAACGCGTCTCCCGCCTCGTCATCCGCACGCACGCGGCACCGGCAACCGACGATCACCCAGGCACCGAAGGTAGGTGACCGGACCTGCCCGCGCTACCATCGGAAAAGCGGCATCGGGACACGCCGTCGTCCCGGCATGCCCGCAGGCGCAACGGTCTCGCGGCCGGAGAACACATTTGTCCACTAAGGACATACGATGGCGACCCGCACAGCTGCATCGGCACTCCCCTGCTCTCGGCTTGCCGGACCGTTCTCCGCGAGCACGTTCGTCCGCCGTGTGCCGTTTAGCCCCGACGGCCGGCTTCACCCGCTCGGCTCAACCACTGGTCTGGACGACCGACACGAGAAACCCGTCGGTCACTCGACGTGGCCGCAGCAGCCTTCGACGAAGCGCCGTTCGAGCACGTCCGGTAGCGCCGAAGGTTTGTGCCGCACCGGTTCCACGACACCATCGACGCCCTCCACACGACATCACCCGTGGCCCTCCTGCGGAGGGACAGGGGGGCGAGAGCGCCGAGCGTGACCAGCTTCCCTACCGCCGCGGTGGTACCGCGCGTGGCGAGCCGGACAAGCCCGATCGAGTCCTGCCGGCGCTCTGGCCCGCGGCCCTTCGCACCGCCTTCGCCTGAACCAACCTGACCGACCTCACCGTCGTCACCTACCCGGACGCCCGCGCCGAGATCACCACGCCATGCTCGAACGGCTCCGCACTCACCACCACTCGATCCCGGGCCCGTCCCGGTCGTGCGGGACTACGCCGGGTTCTCCGCGACGGCGAGGTAGTCCGTGTAGATCTGCGGTGAGCCGGAGAACGAGGCCAGCTGCTTCCACTCCTCGTACATCTGCTTGGTGTCGCGGTGGGCGGACGCGAACTCCGCGGCCTCGCCGGTGGCGATGTCGGGCTCGGGGTAGAAGACGTCCAGCGCGTCCAGGCTCGCGATCTCCATCATCATCACGTACTGGTCGAGGCGGTTGCCCCGCTCGCCCTTGAGCACGTGGAACCGCCAGTCCGGGTAGTCGTCGATCCGGTGGTGGTTCTCGGCGATGAAGCGGTCGAACACCTCCTCGGTCACACCGGCGCGCAACGCCAGGTTGTGGATCCCGATGACCCGGGCGACGGGCTCCTCCCCCGGGCGGTCGCGGTAGCGGGGGCCGGGCGCGACGGTGCTCCGCGGATTGTCGGCCAGCAGCCGGTAGTCGGTGAACAGCGTCGGCAGCTCACCGAACGTGCCGAGCCGCCGCCACCGCGCCAGCACCGCCTCCGCCTCCGGGTGCCGCGCCCAGAACAGCCGGGCCAGTTCGGTCTGCTCACCCCGGGCCGTGACGTAGCGGTCGCGCTGCTCGGCGCTCTCGATCTCGTACAACATCAGGTACTGCCCGGTCCGCTCTCCGCGCAACCCGCGCAGCAGAGTCCACCGCCACCCCGGGTACAAGGGCAGGTGAACGCCTTCACCACGCACGAAGGTCTCGAACTCTTCCGGCGTGACACCAGCCTCCGTGTCGATGGCGATGTACTGGAAGGTGAACACCGACGAGCGTCCCATTGCGCGTCCAATCCTCGGGCCGGGAAAGGGATCGCGCGTCCGACGAGCACGACTCCCCGCACGACATCCTGCCCGCTCCAGAGCAACGGTGCCCCGCGAGCCCTCCCACCGTCCGTGAAGATCAACCAGCGTCAGCGCTACCAGGAACAACGTGGTGCGGTTCACCGTCACGCGTCGACGCATAGAGCGTTATACGGCCAGCTGGCTCTCCCGGCCCTGGATGCGCCAATCGAGCGAACCTGCACGCGATTCCCCCGGATGCCCATCGGGCGACGTCTGCTGCGCCGGCTCGCCGGACCGGCAGGACTGGGCATCGCGGTCGTCGCCGTCGTCCACGGCACGGACGGCCCGTTCACCTCCTATCCGGCTCCTGCTGCTCATCCGCTGGTGGAGCTCCTTGGCTTCGCTGTGATCCAAGTTGCTCGGAACGTCGCCGACCTCGAGCCCGGTCTGGCGGCTCCTGCGCCGAGCTCCCGGGTGGGAATCCGAGTGCTGACGACAGCGGCCGCGGCGACCGGCGCAACGCAATCGGCCGCCGCGTTCTCGGGTCCGGCACCCGCGTCGGCGGCGCTCGGCCTGTGTCTGCTCGCGGCGCCGTTCCGGCCCCACCGCACCGGCGGGGAAGTCGCCTTCCTGATGAACGTCGTCGAACGGCTCGCCACCGACCGGCCGGCGCGCCCGCCGCCGAGGCTGCTCAGGACTGCCCGCCGGAGCCCACGTCACGCCGGCGATCGGCTACGGGGGCCGTCAGGATCAGGCGCTGCCGGTCGGGCCGGGCTACTTCGCTCGAGCGTGCTTGCCGCGACCAGCGTCGGGCGAATAGGGGCGGCGGCGTGGATGTCGGTGCGGCAGATCCCGCACGTCTCCGGCCCGGACCAGCCGCTGCCCCGGGCCGGGCTCGGGAACCAGCACCTCGCACAGCTCGAGCGGGGGCGAGAAACCCGTTACGACAGCGGCCGTCGTGCTCACTCCTCAGTGGACGGTGGGTTCGACGATCGCCCACCTGCCCCCTCCCCGGAGGCTGTGGCCGTCGGTCACGAACCGGCGGGGCTTTGGTCGTCGCGGCGGGTCTGCATGGTGGTCCACTCGCGTTGCCACGCGGCGAGGCGAAGCCGGTCCAGCACGAAGACCACGCCGCGGTAGAGCAGTGCGAGCGCAGTCACGAAAGCCGTCCACACGACCGTGGCGGCGAGCGGTGCGCCGACGATCGCCGCCGCCGGGGTCAGCGGGCGGACGGTCGGAGCGCCGGTGGCGTCCACCCAGATCGCCAGTTCCTGGCCGGTGACGGTGCCCGCCGCGGCGTCGACCTCGCCGACGCGCTGCTCGCCTTCCCGGGTCCACCACGTCGCCCGCGTGGCGCCGGTTCTGTACGACGTGCCGCCGCGGCCCGCTTGGGCCGGTGGCGGGCCGTCGGTCAGCAGCACCGCGGTCACCGTGTACCGCGTCGCCAGCTGTTCACGGGACTTCGCCAGTTCGCCCGAGTAGACGCCGATGCCCAGCAGCACCGCTCCCGCCGCCGCCACGAGGGAAAGCAGGAGGACGAGTGCCAGGAGCCTCGCCTGCAGCCGGTCCGAAGGACGGGCCGGCGAGTCGTGGCCGGGCCGGAGGCTGTGCCACAACCGCGTCAACCGGATCCTCGTGTACATCGGTCCCGCCCCTTCTCGTCTCGGCGTGCGCACCCAGCATCACCGGAGGGACGGTCGCCGCCCTAGGGCCCACAGTCCCCGGACCGTGGGCCGTGCGACCATTTCGGTCGTCGTGGCGCCGGTGACTTCGGGCGCTCGCGGCCGAAGTCAGTGCGCGGACGGCGAAAAGCCCTGGCGCAGCACCTCTTCGACAGCCCGTCGTGGCGCGGCCGGATCGGCCTCCGCGGTGTAGCCGATGCGCAGGAGAGCCTGCGGGAAGCCGGTCAGACCGAGGTCTTCGCACAGCGCGGACCGGACGGGCTCCAGGTGCAACGGCTGCGTCAGCACCGCCGCCGCCAAGCCGACGTCGACCGCCGCGAGCCAGGCCCGTTCCATCGCGTAGCCGGCGCGGACGTGGTCGGAGCGCGCGTCGTCCGCGGTCACGAACAGCAGCAGCGTCTCGGCCGCCAGACGACGCTCCAGCTCGGCCGGCAGCGGGATCTCGGTCGCCCGGCGGACCAGACCCGCCCAGGGCACCGAGCCGGCCGGGACACGGCTGGCCGGGAGCCCGACACCGTGGTGGTGGGCGCGCTCGTCCCGGATCGTCCACAAGGACAGCTCGCGCTGGTACCCGCCGTCCTGCTGAAAGCTCCTCGCCGCGAAGTGCAGCAGCCGGGCGACGGCGGCGACCTCCCGGACGGGCCGCGCCTCGACGCCCGCTGCTCCCCCGGCCGCGACGATCTCGCGGACCACCGGCTCCGGCACGACCAGGCCTTCGAACGGCGCACGGTGGCTGGCCCGGCGGGCGATCGCCCCGTAGCGGCGCAGCTCTTCGACGCTCGGCGCCTCGGCACCGCCGACGGCGACGCGCGCCACCAGCTCCGCCTGCCCGTCGTCCGGCAGGAACGCGACCTCGGCCGTCCGGCCCAGCGTGCGGACGGCCAGCTCGAGGTTGGCCACGGCGGCACCGCAGGAAGCGGCGCGGTCGCGTCCGTCCGGGTCGTGGTGCGGGAGGGCCGGTTCGGCACGCTCGCGCACGGAAAGTTCTCCCGGTGCGACGTCCAGCAGCCACGGCTGGGTGTTGTGCACCGACGGCGCGCGCATCATCGACCGGACCAGCACCTCGGTCTCGGCCGGCGTCCAATCGGGACTATCCATTGTGGACACGCTGATCACCCAGCCCTGGAGAGGAACGGAATCGACGTCGTCGCCGTGCCGCGCAGCCGGGCGAACAGTTCGCCGCGGTCGCCGCGCAGGTCCGGTGGGACGGGCTCGCCGACGGTGCCACCGGCGGACCGGATCGCGGCGACGAAGCCGCGAACGCGGGCCGGAGCGGGTACGAGCTCGCCGCCGAGGTAGGCGAGCACCAGCAGGTCCTCGGCGGAATGGGTTTCCATCGCGAACGCCCAGCCGTGGCGCTCGTCCCACAGCAGGGCCGTGTCGCGGCCGGGGTGGTGCGGCAGCTCCACGTCGAGGGCGACGTACGCCGAGGCGGGATCGTCGAGGTCCATCGTGCAGGACTCCACTCCCACGCCGACCGCGGTGCTCACCGCGGCCAGGTAGCCGGTCAGCCCGCTCCGCAGGCCGTGGTCACGGTCGATACCGGTCAGCAGGGGAATCACCCTCCATCGTCTCGCAACGTTCACCGGCCGGATCGGACCGGTCCCCACCGGGGGCCGACGTTACGTTTCCGGCCTCGCGTGCGGATGGCGTCGTTCGGCCCCCTCGGGAGGGACTTTGGTCACTTGGGCGCCGCAGTGCCCGCAGCAGGTCCGCGAGCACCGGCACGCCGGGCCGGTCGTCGATGCGCCGCAGGCCGGCCAGGCCCGCGGTGAGCACGCCCAGACCCGCGCCGAGCAGCACCATTCGGGCCGCCGGGACACCGGGCGGCAGCCGGCCGAGGCCGACGAGCACGCTCGCCCCGGCGATCGACACCAGCAGTGCGACCCGGCCCCGGCCTCCACGGAAACCGAACACCCGGCCGCGCAGGTCGTCGCCGTCCTCGCCGCCCAGCAGGGTCCAGCCGACGAGGAAGGCCATCCCCGCGCCCGCCCCGGTTCCCGCGCAAGCGGCCGCGGCGACGGCGAGTCCCGGGGCCAGCGCCAGGACGGCGAGCGACAGCCCGGCCAGCGCGAGGGACAACGTGAACCAGCGGCGGCGCGAGAGGGCGTGCACGACGGCCGGGCCACCGGCCACCCCGAACGCCATCCCGGCGAACAGGGCGGCGAAGAGCAGCGGGAACGCCACGGACCCGCCGCCGAGGTCCCCCGCGTACCGCTGGATCGCGCCGATCACGGCACCTGCCCCGGCGAAGGCGACCAAGATGCCGGTGACCAGCCCGCGCACCGGCCCGTCCGGCGCACGTAGCGCCACGCCTCACCCAGCTCACGCCGGATCCCGGGCCGGGCGGCCACCCGGGTCCGGCCGCCGAGCTCGCGGATGCCCGTCGCCAGCACCCCGGCGCTCACCAGGAAGGTCGCGGCGTTCAGGTAGAGCGCCGCGGTGACCGGGTCGGTCCAGGACCGCGGCAGCCCGTGCAGCCCCGCCATGACCAGGGCCGCGAGCACCGGTGTGGCGCCGTAGGTGGTGGCCAGGGACAGCCGGTTGGCCGCCTCCAGCTCCGCGCGCGGGACCAGGGTGGGGACGGCGGCGTCCCGGGCGGGCGACCACACCATGGCGAAGGCTTCGATCAGGAAGGTCGCGGCCGCGGCCCAGCCGACGGCGACGCCCGCGTCGCTCGTCACGAGCCCGACAGTGGGGGATCGAGGCGAAGAGCGCGAACCGCGCGAGGTCGCAGACGATCATCGTGCGGCGCCGGTCGAAGCGGTCGGCCGGCACGCCGGCCAGCGGCCCGAGCACCAGAGCGGGCAGCAGCCGCACCGCGACCACGCCACCGAACGCCGCGCCTTGGGCGGCCGGGGCGCTGAACCGGCCGGCCGCGAACGTGGACGTGGCGAGCAGGCCGAGCCAGTCGCCGACGGAGGAGACCCCCAGGACGAGCCACAGCCGCCGGAACGGCCGGATGCGCAGCACCGCGGCCACCGCGCTCCCGTTCACGGGGTGCGGCGCCGCAGGGTCGCCGCGCCCAGCAGCAGCGCGAGGATCGCGCAGCCGGCGATGATCGCGATGTTGCGGACCAGCGTGCCGTCGACCTCCGCCGACCGCGTGACCTGCGTGAGCGCGTCGACCGCGTACGACAGCGGCAGCACGTCCGAGAGCGCGTTGAGCAGCCAGCCCATGTCGCCGCGCGGCACGAAGAGGCCGCACAGCAGGAACTGCGGCAGCACGAACACCGGCAGGAACTGGATCGCCTGGAACTCCGTGCGGGCGAACGCGCTGACGAACAGCCCGAGCGCGGTGCCCAGCAGCGCGTCGAGCACGACGATGAGCAGCAGCGTCCAGACCGAGCCGGCGATGCCGAGGCCGAGCCAGGTCAGGCTGACCCCGGCGGCCACCACGACCTGGAGCGTCGCGAGCATGCCGAACGCCAGCGCGTAGCCGAAGAGCAGGTCGAGCTTGCCCATCGGCATCGTCATCAGGCGTTCGAGCGTGCCGGTGGTCCGCTCCCGCAGCGTCGTGATCGACGTCAGCAGGAACATGATCGTGAACGGGAAGATGCCCAGCAGCGCCGGGGCGATCGCGCTGAAGCGCTGCTCCGAGTTCAGGACGTAGCGCAGGAGAATCATCAGCAGGGTCGGTACACCGATGATCAGCGCGACCGTGCGCGGGTCGTGCCGCAGCTGGGTCAGGATGCGCCGGGTGGTGGCGAACGCGATCGGGACGCTCATCGCGTGGCTCCTTCCCGGCCCTTGATCAAGCGGAGGAATGCCTGCTCGAGATCGGGTGCGCCGGTGCGGGCGCGCAGTGCCTCCGGTGTCGCGTGCGCCAGCAGTTTCCCCTGGTGCAGCAGGAGGATCTCGTCGCAACGGGCGGCTTCGTCCATGACGTGGCTGGAGATCAGCAGCGTGACCCCGGCCGCCGCCAGCCCGTGGAACAGCTTCCAGAGCTCGTCGCGCAGCTCGGGGTCGGAGCCGACCGTCGGCTCGTCGAGCACCAGCAGCTCGGGTGTACCGAGCAGCGCGACCGCCAGGTTGGCCCGCCCACGCCGGCCGCCCGACAACCGGCCGACCAGTGTCCGGGCCGACGAGGTGAGACCGGTCTCCGCGATCACCCGGTCCACATCGGACGGATCCGCGCCGAGGACGGCGGCGAAGTAGCGCAGCGCCTCGCGCACCGTCAGGTCCGCGTAGATCGCCGGTTCCTGGGTCGCGTACCCGATCCGCCTGCGCAGCTCGGGGCGGCCGGCCGGACGGCGGAGCACGGTCACCTCACCGGCCTCGACGACCTGCACGCCGACGATCGACCGCATCAGCGTGCTCTTGCCGCAGCCGTTGGGCCCCAGCAGGCCGGTCACGGTGCCGCGGCGCACGGTGAACCCGATGTCGCGCAGGACTTCCTGCCCGCCGCGGACCACCCGCAGGTGCGCCACCTCGATCGCCGCTTCGTCCACGTCGCTCCTCCGCTCTCGACGGCTCCATCGTGAGCGCCCGCCCCGCCCGCGACAGGTGGCCGGGGTCCCCGGCTCCGGTGACTTTCGTCCCCGGTGCGAGACCGGGACCGGGGCCGATGCTCGAGCCATGGACGCACCCTGGGCCGATGTGCACGAAACCCACATCGGCGCGGTCTTCCTCGTCGGAGACCTCGCCTACAAGCTGAAGAAGCCGGTCGACCTCGGTTTCCTGGACTTTTCCGCGCGCGGGACGCGCGAACGGGTGTGCCACCGGGAGGTCGAGCTGAACCGGCGCCTGGCCCCGGACGTCTACCTCGGCGTCGCCGACGTCACCGGTCCGGACGGCGAGGTCCGCGACCACCTGGTCGTCATGCGCCGGATGCCCGAGGACCGGCGGCTCTCCACGCTCGTCCGCGAGCGGGCGCCCCTGCACGTGACGACCCGGCGGCTGGCCCGGCAGCTCGCCGCCTTCCACGCCCGAGCCGCCCGTGGGCCGGAGATCGACGCCGACGAAACCCGCGACGCCGTCCGCGACCGGTGGCGGGACAGCTTCGAGCAGGTCCGGCCGTTCCACGACGACGTCCTCGGCGCGGCCACCGCCCTCGAGATCGAAGCCCTCGCCGAGGAGTTCCTGGCCGGCCGGGAGCCGCTGTTCGACCGCCGGATCGCCGGGGGACACGTCGTCGACGGGCACGGCGACCTGCTCGCCGACGACGTCTTCTGCCTCGACGACGGCCCCCGCGTGCTGGACTGCCTGGAGTTCGACGACCACCTCCGGCACGTCGACGTCCTCGACGACATCGCCTTCCTCGCCATGGACTTCGAGCGGCTCGGCGCTCCCGAACTGGGTGCACAGCTCCTGCTCGACTACCGCGAGTTCACCGGCGACCCCGCTCCCCCGGCGCTGGTGCACCACTACCTCGCCTACCGCGCGTTCGTCCGGGTCAAGGTGGCGTGCCTGCGCCACGCACAGGGCGACGCCGAAGCGGCCGCGCTGGCCCGCGACTACGCCGATCTCGCCGTGTGGCACCTGCGGCTGGGCCGGGTGCGCCTGATCCTCGTCGGCGGGGAGCCCGGCACCGGCAAGTCGACGATCGCCGGCGGCCTGGCCGACCGGCTCGGCGCCACGCTCCTGCAGTCGGACCGGCTGCGCAAGGAACTGGCCGGGCTCGAACCGGTCCGGCGGGCCGCGGAGGGCTACCGGCAGGGTCTCTACGACACCGGCCACACGGACGCGACCTACACCGAGCTCGTGCGCCGCGCCGGCGAGCTGCTGGCACTCGGCCAGAACGTGGTGCTGGACGCGTCGTGGACCGCCGCCCGGCACCGCGCACTCGCCGCCGAAGTGGCCGGCCGGACGGACAGCCCGCTGCTCGCCGTGCGCTGCGAGGCCCCGGAGGAGACCGCGGCGCGGCGGCTCACGACCCGGACCGGTGCCTTGTCCGACGCCACCCCGGAGATCGCGCACCGGATGGCCGCGGACGCCGACCCGTGGCCCGAAGCGCATCCGCTGCCCACGACCGGCAGCCCGGCCGAAACGCTCACGCGGGCATTGGCGGCGCTGGTGCCGGAACACCGAAAGTCCCCCGGCCAAAGGCATTCCGGCCCTCCCCGCGGCGCACCCGGCGGTGCGAGGGTCGAAGCCGAAGACACCCCCGATCCCGAGGCAGGCCGATGATGGAGCGAGGACTTCCGGACGACTTCACCGTCAAGACCGCGGTGGCGATGGCGGTCCGCGCGCCGTCGGTGCACAACTCCCAGCCGTGGTACTGGCGCATCGGGCAGAGCTCCCTGCACCTCTACGCCGACCAGGACCGGCTGCTGCGCGAAACCGACCCGGACGGCCGCGACCTGATCCTCAGCTGCGGCGCGGCCCTGCACCACCTCCGGGTGGGCTTCGCCGCTCTCGGCTGGGGCGCCGAAGTCCACCGGCTGCCGAACCCGGACGAACCCGATCACCTCGCCGCGGTCACGCTGCACCGGCACGACCCGGACCAGGACGAGATCGCGATGGCGGCGGCGATCCCGCGGCGGCGCACCGACCGGCGCCGGCACAGCTCGTGGACCGTGCCGCGCGGGCACCTCGAAGCCATGGCCAAGGCCGCCGCGCTGGAAGGCACGGTGCTGCAGGTCGCCGAGAACTCGGCGCGCTACTACCTGGCGACGGCGATCGAGGAGGCCTCGCGGCGGCACACCGGCGACCCGGCCTACCGCACCGAACTGGCCGCCTGGAGCGGCCGCCACATCTCGCCGGACGGCGTGCCCGCGCGGAACACCCCGGCCCCGGACGACACACCTGGCGCGCTGCGGAGCCGACCGTTCGCCGATCCCCTCCTCGTCCAGCCGCCCGACGCCAAGGCCGAGGACGACGAAACCGTGCTGCTGGTGCTGAGCACGGCGTCCGACGACCGGATGTCGCGCCTGCGCGCCGGTGAAGCGACGAGCGCCGTGCTGCTCACGGCCAACGCCTTCGGCCTCTCGTCCTGCCCGCTCACCGAGCCGCTGGAGCTGCACGACGTCCGCGAGTCCGTGACCGAGCACGTCACCGGCGGGTCGTTCCCGCAGATGGTGCTGCGCGTCGGCTGGGCACCGGCCAACGCCGACCCGCTGCCCGCGACACCGCGCCGCGACCTCGCCGACGTCCTGCAGCCGCTCGAAGCCGCCCCGAAGCATTTCCAGTCCCACTAGGAAAGGAGCCGTCATGCCGTACTGGCACACTCCCGCAGCCATGGGCTGGGTCGGTGGACTCGGCATGCTCCTGCTGATGGTGTTGATCCTGGCCGCCGTCGTGGTCGTCGCGGTCGTCTTGACCCGGCGGGGTTCGCAGCCCCCGGACCCGGCCGACACCGCCCGGCGGATCCTCGACGAACGGTTCGCCCGCGGCGAGATCGACCAGGAGGAGTACGAACGCCGCCGCGACGCCTTGACGCGGGCGAGCTGACCGTGCGCGCCCCGATGGTGTTCGTGGCGCTGGCGAGCGTCCTGGCTCTCGCGGGGTGCGGGACCGACCAGGGCGCGTCCCCGTCGACATCGCTCCCGGCATCGGTTCTTCCGGCGCCGGCGACCACCGCCACGGTCCCCGCGCCCGGAACGCACACGACCGCGCCGCCGCCGGCGACGCCGTCGTGTGCGGAAACCACCGGGTGGCGCACGGACGCACGCAGTTCCGAAACCTCGAGCCGGGACGCGCTCTACCTCGTGCGCTCCGGGCGGCACACGTGCTTCGACCGCGTCGTCTTCGACGTCAACGGGCCCGCCGAGGCCGGGTACGCGGTGCGGTACGTCCCCGTGGTGACCTCCGACCCGAAGGGCGACCCGCTGCCGGTTCCCGGTGGCGCCGCCCTGGAAGTCGTCGTCCGGGCGCCCGCGCTCGGCACCGACGACGCCGGGCACCAGCCCGGGCGCACACTGGCGGCGGTCGGGGACACCCTGGTGAGCACGCCGAGCTGGCCGGCCCTGCGTGCCGTCCGCTTCGCCGGCTCTTTCGAAGGCCAGTGCGCGTTCGCCGTCGGTGTGCGCGCGAAGCTGCCGTTCCGCGTCTTCACCCAGGCGGGGCCGGACCGGATCCGCCGGGTGGTCGTCGACATCGCCCACTGAGAGGACGTCATGGACCGGCTCAGCCCACTGGACGCGGCCTTCCTCCAGATCGAGGACGAAGACCCCAGCTCGTCATTGGCCATCGCCTCGGTGGCGATCGCCGAGGGCCCCACTCCCGCCCAGACCGAGTTCGAGGGGGCCGTGCTGGCGCGGCTGGCCGGAATCCGGCGCTACCGCCAGAAGGTGCGCACGGTGCCGTTCGACCTCGGGCCCCCGGCCTGGGTCGACGATCCCGCTTTCGACCCACCCGCGCACTTCGGCCGGGTCGCGCTCCCGGCACCGCACGACCGGGCCGCGCTGAGCGAACTGGTCGCCCTGCTGATGGGCGAGCGGCTCGAACGCGACCGGCCGCTGTGGGAGTTCTGGGTGATCGAAGGCCTGCCGGACGGCCGCTGGGCCATCCTGTCGAAGCTGCACCACGCCCTGGCCGACGGGCTCGCGGCGACCCGGTTGCAGACGGTCCTGTTCGGGGACGCGCCGGCCGACCCGGATCCGGGCGGCGAGGCTGCCGATCCGGGCGCCGTCGCACTGCTGCTGGACGCCGCCGGCTCGCTGCTGCGCACCCCGTGGGAGCAGACGCGCCTGGTCGCCCGTGAACTGCTGCACCCGAACCGGTTGGCCCGCCGGATCAGCGACGCCGCCCGCGGCCTCACCGCGCTGACCTCGGCCCTGCTGCCCGCGTCACCGTCCCGGCTGACCGGACCGCTCGGCCGCGACCGGCGCTACTCGACGGCTTCGGTGCCGCTGGCGGAGGTCAAGTCCGTCGCCCGGGCCTTCGACGTCACGGTGAACGACGTCCTGCTGGCCGCCGTCACGGGCGCATTCCGCGACTTGCTGCTGCAGCGCGGGGAAACACCCGCCGCCGACAGCGTGCGATCCCTCGTCCCGGTGTCCGTGCGGACCAGGACGGCGCTGGACAACGAGGTTTCGCTCCTGCTGCCGCTGCTGCCGGTCGACCTGGCCGATCCGGCGCAGCGCCTCATCCGGGTGCACCACCGCTTGGCCTCGTTGAAAGCGGGCCAAGAGGCCGCGGCCGGCGCGCTGCTCACCGCGACGGCCGCGCACGAGCCGTTCGCCCCGGTGGCGTGGGCGATCCGGGCGGCCGCCCACCTGCCGCAGCGCAACATCGTCACGGTGACGACGAACGTGCGCGGCCCGGCCGAACCGCTGTCGGCGCTCGGCCGGCCGATCGTCGAGATCTACCCGTACGTCCCGATCGCGCTGCGCGTGCGGGTGGGCGTGGCGATGCTCAGCTACGCCGGCCAGGTGACGTTCGGAGTGACGGCCGACGCCGACGCGGTGCCGGACACCGAGGTGCTCGTGAAGGCGATAGAGCGGGAGGTCCAGGCGCTGCGCGGAGCGGCTCGCTGATCTGCCGGCACCGTGCCGGCCGTTCAGCGGAATTCGGTATCGCCGAGCGCCAACTCGCCTCCAGCTCGACGCTCTGAAGGCACTCGCCGCTCGGCCGGGCCTACCCGTCGTCTACGACACCAACGATTTCTTGTCAGCCAGGCTGGTAGTGCCGCTGCGAGACCGATACCGGCTTAAGGATTCTGACCGGTGACCTCGCAATGCAACTGCGGGCGAGTCAAATGGGCAGCAAGACGTTGCACCTGCCCGAGGAGACAGCGCCCGCGACGCTAGGCCCGCGGCACACGGCTGACCTCGGCGAACTCCTTCGCCAGCGCGTCGACCAGAGCTTCCGGGTCCGGGATCAGCTTGCGATCGGTACCGAACCCGAAGCGCACTTCGCCGGCGTAGCTGAAGATGCAGATCGTGATCGCCTGGTGGCCGCTGCACGGTGCCCAGCCGACGATTCCCTCGACCCGCGCGCCGGCCAGGGTCATCGGGGTGCGCGGGCCGGGCACGTTCGTCAGGACCCCGACCGCCTTGCCGGCGAAGAAGCGGCTCGCCGGCAGGCCCAGCGCCGCCGGGCTCTGCGCGATCGCGTACTGCACGCCGAACGTCAGCGCGGGCTCGAACGAGTCGCGGATCCGGGCGACCCGGCGGTGGACTTCGGCGAGGCGCTCGGCGAACGTCCGGCGGCCGAGCGGCAGCTGCGCCAGCACCAGCGAAAAGTGGTTGCCCAAGTCCGCCGGCAGCTCGTCGTCGAAGGAGGACAAGCTCACCGGGATCAGCCAGCCGAGGTCCGACGGCTCCGGGCGGGCGGTGCCCTGCGCGGCGAAGTACCGGTCGAGCGCGCCGGCGACGAGTGCGGTGCAGACGTCGTTGAGGGTCGTCCCGGTTTCGTGGCCGATCCGGGCGAGCGTCAGCAGCGGGACCGGGTCGCCCCAGGCGGCGGTCTTCTCGACACCGGGTTCGCCGTCCCACACGCCCGTGGCCGTCGACGGCCCGAGCAGGTCACCCGCGCCGGTGGCGCTGTGCCAGAGCGTCGTCGCCGCGCCGGCGACCGTGTCGACCGCGCGCCGCGGCCCGCCGCTCAACGCCGAGGACACGAACCCGGCGACGGCCCCGGTCGCGCCCACGACGGCCGTCGCGCCCAGCACCGGCAGCGCCACCGCGGACTCCAGCACGGGATGCACCCGCGCCGCCTGCTGCTGCGCCTTCGCGCCGGTGTCACCGAGCACGCGCAGCACCGCGGCGCCGAGCCGGACCACCGGCTGGGCCACGGCTTCGCGGTGCGGCCCGGCGCCACCCACCTTGGCGTGCGGCGCGGTCTCGCCGTCGAGGGGGTCCAGCAGGCTGAAAAGGACCTGCGTGAGACGGATCCCGTCCGCCATCGCGTGGTGTGTCCGGCACACCAGCGCACTGCCTCCGCGATAGCCCCGCACCAGGTCGATGGTCCACAGTGGACGCCTCGGGTCGAGTGGCGCACCACGCCGGCCCGCGACGAACGCTTCCAGGGCCGCTTGGTCCGCCGGCTCCGGCAGGTCTCGCACGAGCAGGTGCTCGCCGAGGTCGAATTCCGGGTCGGTTTCCCAGGAGAGGCCCCGGCCGTGGGGCACGGGCCGCTGGAAGTACACCGGGTACCGGGCGAGCAGCCGGTCGGAGACGACCGACCGCAGCCGCGCCGGATCCACCGGCGTGCGCGTCCACAGCACCGAGGTGACGACCATGCGGTTTTCCGGCCGGTCCAGGTGCAGCCACAAGCTGTCCTGCGCGGGTATCCGGCGATGCGGTCCGGCGAGCTTTCGGGTGTTCGGCACGAGTTCACTGTCCGGCCTCGCCGGTTCCCCGAAAAAGGGCCGGAAGTCCTCCGCGCCCACGGCCGAGGGCCCTGCCTCGGTAGTCCACCGGCCCGCATCGTGGAGGCCTCTGCCGAAACCCCGGAGCATCGGAGGAAGTCATGTCCCCCACCCACGTCGTCGTGCTGGGCAGCGGGTTCGCCGGGCTGGAAACCACGTTCGCGCTGCGCGCGCTGGCGGGTCCCGAACACGTCCGGCTGAGCCTGGTGTCCGACCGCGACGATTTCTACTTCCGGCCCGACGGCAGCTACCTGCCCTTCGGCGCGGCCGAGGCACCGCTGCACCTGCCGCTCGCGAAACCGTTGCGGCGCCGCGAAGTCGACTTCCGGGTCGCGACCGCCGAGGGCGTCGATGCCGGACGAGGTGTCGTGCACACCACCGGCGGCCCGGTTCCCTACGACCACCTGGTCATCGCCACCGGCGCCGCGATGCGCCCCGAGGAGGTGCCCGGCCTGGCCGAACACGCGCACTCGGTCCGGACGCCGGGGCAGTTGCACGCGCTCGGCGAGCAGCTGCGGTGGGTCGCGCAGAACGCGCGGCACGGCCGGCAGCAGCAGGTCCTCTTCCTCGTACCGCCCGGCAGCAAGGGCGCGGAACAGCTGTACGAGATCGCGCTGCTCCTGGACGACTGGCTCCGCCACCGCGACGTCCGCGACAACGTCCAGCTCGCCTTCACCACCTCCGAGCAGAGCTACCTGCCGGCGTTCGGCCCCAAGCTGCACGACATCGTGGCCGCCGAGTTCACCTCGCGGGGCATCGACGGGCGCACCGGAGCCGCGCCCGACAAGATCCGCGAACTCGAGGTCGCCTACACCGACGGCACCACCCAGGAGTTCGACCTCCTCGTGGCGCTCCCGCCGCACGTCGCCGCTCAGCGCTTCGACGGGCTGCCCACCGACGACCGCGGGTTCCTCGTCTGCGACGAGAGCCGCCGGGAGGTGCTGGGGCACCCGGACGTCTACGCTCCCGGCGACGCCGGGGACTTCCCCGTCAAGCAGGCGTTCCTGTCCCTGCTGCAGGCCCAGGCGGTGGCCGGTCGGATCGCGGTGGACGCCGGCGCGCACCTGCCCGGGCCCGGGTTCGAGCCGATGGCCACGTGCCTGCTGGACATGGCGGGCAAGGTGGCGTTCGCGCAGGTCCCGCTTTCCCTTACGGGTGACCCCGCGCGGCCCGTGGCCGTCGACCCCGGGGCCCTCGACGCCTACCGCGCCGGCGCGTCGGTGGCCTGGCGGCCGGCCAGGAAGTTCCTCCGGACGTACGTGCTGGGCCGGTTCGGCGCCGGGCTGCCGGTGCACGCGGGGAGGGGCTGGGACACCGTCGCCTTCGGCACGCGCCACTGGGCCCGCTGGCTGACCCGGTGACCCGAAAGCCGTGAAGGCCGCCTTGAGGAACGTGAAGTTCCCCAAGGCGGCCTTCACGAACCACCGGTCAGCGGGGTGCCAGGACCGCGGGCTCGCCGTTGGGCACGACCTTCGCGGGGGTGGCCGCGGCTGCCTCGCGGGACAGGAACGAGCCCAGCTCACCGATCGTGCTCATCAACGGGGCCGGGAACACCACCGTGCTGTTGTGGTCGACGCCGATCTCCATCAGCGTCTGCAGGTTGCGCAGCTGCAGCGCCAGCGGGTGCGCCATCATCGTGTCCGACGCCGCGCCGAGCGCCGCCGCGGCCTGGGCCTCGCCTTCGGCGTTGATGATCTTGGCGCGCTTCTCCCGCTCCGCCTCGGCCTGCTTGGCCATGGCCCGCTTCATCGTCTCGGGCAGCTGGATGTCCTTCAGCTCGACCAAGGTGACGTCGACACCCCATTCGGAGGTGGTCACGTCGAGGATCTGCCGGATGTCCGAGTTGATCTTGTCCGTTTCCGCCAGCGTCTCGTCGAGGGTGTGCTGGCCGACCACCTTGCGCAGCGTCGTCTGGGCGATCTGGTCGATCGCCGCGTGGACGTTCTCGATCGCCACCACCGACTTCACCGCGTCCACCACGCGGAAGTAGGCGACCGCCGAGACGTCGACGCTCACGTTGTCGCGCGTGATGATGCCCTGCGACTGGATCGGCATCGTCACGATCCGCAGGGAAACGCGGCGCAGCACGTCGATCACCGGGATGATGAACCGCAGCCCCGGCTCGCGGACCCCGACGACGCGGCCGAGCCGGAACAGCACGCCCTTTTCGTACTGCTTCACGATCCGGATCGACAACGCCAGCAGGACGATGACGACCGCGGCGATGATGAGCCAGACGGTCATGACGCGACTCCCTTCGTTCGGATCGGGGCGCCCCGACCGGTCGGAGCGGCCCGCGGTCATCAGGTCGACGACCGTTTCCTTCGTCAGCTCGCCGGCCCCGTTCCGCCAAGCGGCCGACCAGCTCCAGCACGACCTCGGTCTGCTGCACGCCGAGCGCCGCGGTCGGCTCGTCCATGATCACCAGTTTCGAGTGCCACAGCACGGCTTTCGCGATCGCCACCGCCTGGCGCTGGCCGCCCGACAGCGACCCGACCGGCTGGCGGACCGACTTCACCGTCGTCACGCCCAGGCTGTGCAGGGTCTCCTTCGCAGCCAGCTCCATGGCATCCCCGTCGAGCGTCACGCGACGCCGCTTTTCCCAGCCCAGGAACATGTTCTGCGCGATGTCGAGGTTGTCGCAGAGCGCGAGGTCCTGGTAGACCGTCTCGATCCCGAGCGCGGCGGCGTCGCGCGGGGTGCGGATGCGCACCGGCCGCCCCTGCCACGCGAACTCCCCGGCGTCCGGGACGTGGATGCCGGCGATGCACTTGATCAGCACGGACTTGCCCGCGCCGTTGTCACCGACCAGCGCGGTCACCTGCCCGGCCGGGACGTCGAGATCGACGCCGGCCAGTGCCTGCACCGGGCCGAACTTCTTGGTGACGCCCCGGATCCGCAGCAACGGCGCCGGGCCGGCCGGGACCTCGACGCGCTGTTCGGCGATGACGGTCACGGCGGGTTCAGGGCTTTCCCGCGACGAACCCGGCCAGCTGCTTGCCGAGGGGACTGTCCGGGGTGCGCGCGGGCGGCGGGATCACGGCCACGGGGCAGGTCGCGTGCCGCAGGCAGGCGCTGCTGACCGAGCCGGCGAGCACCTCGCGCAGCTTGCCCTTGCCGTGGCTGCCGACCACCAGCATGGTGGCGTCCTTCGCCAGGTCGACCAGGACTTCCGCGGGATCGCCGGTGGGGGCCGAGCACTGCGCGGGCACGCCTGCGTGCTCCTTCGTCACCGCGGTGACCAGCTTTTCGAGCTCGTGCACGTGCGCGCGCCGGGCTTCGGCGAGCGTGCGGTTCACCGAAGCGTCGTCGAGCATGGCGTCGTAGGTCCAGACCGTCACGACCTCCAGGTCCGCGCCGCTGGTCTCGGCCTGCCCGACCGCCCAGACCAGCGCCGCCGTCCCGGCGTCCGAGCCGTCGACGCCGACCACTATCCGGCCGCTCACAGGTGTTTCCGTCATGGCGACACTCCTTTCCACCCACCAGCCAACGCCCCCCGCTCGCCGGGCGAAGCTGCCGTTCTGCCCGACCTGCGAGGACCAAGTGCCCTACGAGCGGGGACCGCGGGTGCCGAACCATCACTGAAGACGCCTCGACGACAGGGAGAAGCAGATGACGGTACGGCTCGGGATCAACGGCTTCGGGCGGATCGGGCGCGACATCCTCCGGTGCGTGCTGGAAACG
This sequence comes from Amycolatopsis sp. FBCC-B4732, assembly GCF_023008405.1. Classification (NCBI taxonomy): domain Bacteria; kingdom Bacillati; phylum Actinomycetota; class Actinomycetes; order Pseudonocardiales; family Pseudonocardiaceae; genus Amycolatopsis; species Amycolatopsis sp. FBCC-B4732. The sequence continues at coordinate 2,016,180 of NZ_CP095376.1, read as the reverse complement.
CCGGACAGCCCGATCGAAGTGGTCGCGGTCAACGACGTCACGTCGCCGGAGATGCTGGCGCACCTGCTCGCGTACGACTCCACCTACGGGCGGCTGCGCATCCCCGTCGAGGTCGTGGACGGCGAAGCGCTGCGCGTCGGGGACCACCTGATCCAGGTGGGCGCGAAAGCCGAGCCGGCCGAGCTGCCGTGGGGCGAGTACGGCGTCGACGTCGTCGTCGAGTCGACCGGCAAGTTCCGCACCCGTGCGGCCGCCGGCGCGCACCTGGCCGCGGGCGCCAAGAAGGTCGTGATCTCCGCGCCCGGGAAGGACGTCGACGCGACGATCGTGCTCGGGGTGAACGAGGACGACTACGACCCCGCGAAGCACCACGTCATCTCGAACGCCTCCTGCACGACGAACTGCGTCGCGCCGATGGTGAAGGTGCTGCACTCCGCGTTCGGCATCCGCCGCGGCCTGCTCACCACCATCCACAGCTACACCGGCGACCAAGCCCTGCTTGACCGCCCGCACAAGGACCCGCGCCGCGCGCGGTCGGCGGCGGTCAACGTGGTGCCCACCAGCACCGGCGCCGCGAAGGCGATCGGCCTCGTCCTGCCGGCCCTCGCCGGCAAGCTCGACGGCGTCGCCGTGCGGGTCCCGGTCGAGGACGGTTCGCTGACCGACCTGACGGTCGAGCTCGAGCGCCCGGTCACCGCGGAGCAGGTCAACCACGCGTTCGCCGAGGCCGCCGACGGCGACCTCAAGGGAATCCTCCGCTACACCGAAGCCCCGGTGGTTTCCCGCGACATCATCGGCGACCCGGCGTCGTGCGTGTTCGACGCCGAGCTGACGAAGGCCGACTCGCACCTCGCGAAGGTCTTCGGCTGGTACGACAACGAGTGGGGCTACGCGACCCGCACGGTCGAACTGGTCGAGCTCATCGGACGCTCGCTCGGCTGACGGCTCCGGGCGCCCCCATTCGTCGGCCGCGGTCCGGCAGTGCGCCCCAAGGCAACTTGCCACGCGCGAGGCCGGCGGCCTCGGGTGCCTGCCGGTGGTGCGGCCCGGCGGGCACCCGTTCCCATCAGTCCGGGGAAACGATGTCCGCGGACAACGGGGCGACGGCGCCGATGATGCTCTCCGCGGTCTCTTCCGGCACACCGGCGGCGAGCAGGGCATCGGTCAGGTACTTCGCCACGAGGTCGAAGTGGTGCCGGCCGATACCGCGCCCGCGGTGCACGTCCTTCATGGACCGGCCGCGGTACTCGTCGGGCCCGCCGAGCGCGGCGGCGAAGAACTCCACCTGCCTGCCCTTGAGCCGGGACATGTTCGTACCCCTGAAGAACGCGGCCAGTTCTGCGTCGGCGAGGACGCGTTCGTAGAAGTCGCCGACCACGGCGGCCAGCGCTTCCTGGCCGCCGATCAGCTCGTAGGTGCTCGTCACGTCGCCTCCCTGTCGTGGTGGTGACGATCAGGGAAGCGCGCCGAGGTTTCCCGGACGTAAGACCACGATCACCCGCCGGTTAGCTGTTTCCCACCGACCCTCACATCCGGCGACGGCGGCTGCCGAACACCATGGCCAGGCCGGCGGTGAAGGTCACCGACCCACCCAGGGCGAGCCAGCCGACACCCACACCCGTCGCGGCGAGGTCGCCGGTCGCGGGACGCACCGTGGCCGCGGGCGAGACCGGCTGAGCCGCGTCGCCGGGAGGGCGGTTCACCACGGGCGCCGGGTCCGGGTCGGGCTGGTCGGGTCCGGGCCGCACCACGACGAGCTGCGGCCGGCCGGTCCCGTCGTCCCCGCCGCGGACCAGGAAGATCGGCGGATCGCCGTAGTAGCCCCGCCACGGGCCCACCAAGCCGAGGTCGTAGCGGTCGGCGGGGAGGTCGGAGAACGCGAAGAGCCCGTTCGCGTCGGCCACCGCGCGTGCCACGATCGCCGCGCTGACCTGGTCGCGCAGGTACACCTTGACTCCCGGGACCGCCTTGAACCGCACGGTGCACCCGCACTGGAAGTCGGGCGTGACGAGGTCGCCGACCACCTTCGACGCGCGAGCGCCGGGCACTCGGGCCGTCGCCACCACCTGCACCATGGCGTACCAGTCGGGCGGCCCGATCCAGCAGTGTCCGTCCAGGTACCCGGCGGTCAGCGCTTCCGCGTCGACCGGGACCGAAACCTCGAAGTCCCGCGACGACGCGGCCGGGATCGTCGCTCCGGGGCCGGCCGGGTCGAGCTCGCCCCGGTCGACCGGCGCGCCGTTGCTCGCCCAGCAGTTCGCGGTCAGGCCGGGCACCGGGCCCCGGCCGCGGTTGACCACCGTGACGGTCATCCGGGCGGTGTCGCCCGCGGCGTACGTGAGCGCCGAAAACCGCGCGGAGCCGGTCAGCCACCCGGTGATGTCGTACGCGCCCCGCACCACCACGTCGGGTTCGCCGATGCCGTCCACCGTGACGGGAACGACGTCGAAGGTCCACTCGGAGGAAGGCGCGGAGACCGACCAGGAACCGGCGAGCAGGTCGTGGAAGGCGAAACGGCCCTCGCTGTCGGTCACCGCGTCGGCGGACCAGCCCGGCGGCGAGCCCCAGGCGTGGACGCGCAGGCCGGCGAGCGCCTCACCCGGGTCCGGCTGGTGGTTGCGGTTGACGTCGCCGTAGGCGGTGCCCGTGAAGCCTCCTCGCACCACCGTGATCGGGGCCGTCACCGTGACGGAGTTGTCGGCGGGGTTCGCGTCGGGTTCGGCGGAGGTGACTTCGACGGTCAACCGCACCACGCCCGCACCGAGGTCCTCGATCCAGGCGAAAGCCGTGCCCTCGGCCGTCTGCCCCGGTGTGAGGGAAAACTCCCGGCCGGGGAAGCCGTCCCAGGAGTGCGCCGACAGGGTGCCGGTGTCGGCCAGCCGCACGCCGTTCGCGGTGGCGCTTCCCGCGTTCGCCACCGTCGCACTGGCGACGACCGGATCGCCGGCACCGTAGGAGGTCCGATCGAGCACCACCGTGAGCCGCAGGTCGGGCTCGTCCGGCGCGGACGCGGGCACCGACGTGGCCGCCACAGCGGACTTCGAAGGCGCCGGCGAACTGGGCGTGGGCCCTTCCCCGGCGAACACCGGACCGGCCGGCACGCCCAAGGACAGCGCGGCCGCCACCGTGACCGCGGCGGCCGCCCGAGACAGCTGGAGCATGGGTCGTCCCTTCCCGCAGTGGTGACCTTCAGGTGAAGATGATCTGACCGCCCGCCGCGAGGTCGTAGAACTCGCCGACGGTGATGATGCCGTTCACCTGGTCGATGAAGTCGGACTTCGCCATCCCGAACAGGTCCACCGACGCCTGGCACGCGTAGAGCCCCGCACCGGTGTCGGCGATCATTTCGACGAACTCCGGGATCGGCGGGATGTCCAGCGCGTCCATCTTGCGCGCCAGGTAGTGCGTCATCACCGACGACAAGCCGGGCAGGCCGCCCGCCCACGTCGCCAGGTGCAGGCCGGGGTTGCCGACCGTGGCGAGTTTGATGTGCTCGTGGCGGGCTTTGTGGATCGCGTCCAGGCCGAAGAAGGTGAAGAACAGGTTCGCCTCGATGCCCTCGGCCCGAGCGCCGTTCGCCATGATCAGCGCCGGGTAGATCCCTTCGAGGGAGCCCTTCGACACGATGATGGAGATCTTTTCGATCTTCTCGGTCACGATGTGCTCCTGTCTCAGATGCAGCCGCGCGGCTTGGGGATCCCGGCGATGCGGGCCGCGAGCTTGGCCGGCCCCTTCGGGAACAGCTGGTAGAGCTCCTTGACCGGCACCCCGGACGTCTTGCCGAGGACGCGGACCGTCGGGCCGGTACCCTTCTCGGCGAACTCGGCGCGGACGAACTTCAGCACCTGCCAGTGCCGTTCGCCCAGCTCGCCGACGCCGGCGTCGGCGGCGATCGCCGGCGCCATTTCCTCGCGCCAGAGAGCGGGATCGGTGAAGAACCCCTCTTCGTTCACGGGCACCTCGGTACCCGCGTAGACCTTCGTGGACATGGTTCTCCTATCGTCGCGCGGCTTCCGGGAAGCGCTTGCCCGCGCGCGGCATCGCGCTCGACACGCCGGGCAGGTCCCGGCCGGGGAGCAGGCTGTGCCAGTAGAGCCACGAGAACATCAGCTTCCCGAGGTGGTTGAGCCGCGACTCCTTGAGCAGCGGCAGCCCCGCGTCCGCCGGGTAGTGCCCGGGCAGCGGTTCGGTGTCGTAGTTGAAGTCGATGAGCAGCGCCTTGCCGAAGCCGCTCTCGATGAAGCAGTTCGTGTGCCCGTCGAAGCTCGCGTCGAGCGGCCTGCCGTCCAGGAACTGCCCCACGTTGCGGGCCAGCACCTCCCCCTCGAAGTGCGTGACCGAGCCGGCCTTGGACGTCGGCACCGATGCGGCGTCCCCGAGGACGAAGATGTTGTCCTTCACCTGGGAACGCAGGGTGTGCTCGTCGGCGCGGACGAACCCGAGTTCGTCACCCAGGCCCGGTGACCGGTCCACATAGGACGCTCCGCCGTGCAGGGGGACGACCACCGCCTGGTCGAAGGCGACCTCACGGCCGTCGAAGGACACCAGCCTGCCGTCGGCTCCGTCCACCTCGCCGGTGGTGAACTCGGTGACCAGTTCGACGCCCTTCGCTTCCAGGATCCCTTCGAGCGTCCGCGCGGCCACGGGCTTGGTGAACGCGGCGTCCAGCGGCGTCACGTACGTCAGCTCGACCCGGTCGCGGATGCCGCGTTCGGTGAAGAACCAGTCGGCCAGGAAGCAGAACTCGAGCGGCGCGACCGGGCACTTGACCGGCAGGTCGATGACGTTCACCACCAGTTTGCCGCCGTCGAACGCCGCGAGCGCCGACGCCAGGCCGACGGCACCGTCGAGGTCGTAGAACGTGTCGACGTGCCCGCGACAGCCCGGGCCGGTGAGCCCTTCGGTCTCCTCCGGCATCAGCCGGGCGCCGGTCGCGATCACGAGTGCGTCGTAGCCGAGCTCGGTGCCGTCGGCCAGGTGGACGCGGTCGGCCTCGAGGTCGACGCGTTCGACTTCGCCGCGGTGGTAACCGATCCCGTCGGCCAGCTGCCGCGGGCGCGAGCGCACGAGGTCATCGGCGTCGGCCATGCCGAACGGCACGAACAGCAGCCCGGGCTGGTACACGTGGTCGTCGTCCCGGTCGACGACCACGATCCGCGCGCCGTCGCCGTAAGCACGGTGCAGGCGGTTCGCCGCGAGGGTCCCACCGGTTCCACCACCGAGGATCACGATGCGTTTCATCACTTCGCTCCCGTCAGCGCGGCTCGACGGCCGCGCCGTCGTCTTGGGTGTACTTCATGCGGTTGCGCACCGCGACCACCCCGGGTACCGCCCCCGTCAGCCACTCGGCGCGCTCCACCTCGCTGCGCCGGTCGATCACCCCGCTCAGGGTCACGACACCGTCGACGACCTGCACGGCCACCGTCGACGGGTCCGCCCAGATGGAGCGCTGCAGCACCTCCCGCTCCACGGTCTCCTTGATCTCGTCGTCCGGCCGCAGGAAAGCGCGCAGGACGTCGCGCCGGGCGAGAACGCCGACCAGGTGGCCGGCACCGTCGACGACGTAGAGGCAGCGCAGGTCCGCCTCTACCAGCCGACGGGCCGCGCCGGCCGCCGGCTCGTCCTTGCCCACCGTGGGCACGCGCCGGGTCATCAGCTCTCGCGCGCTCAGGCCCTGGGCCTTGGTCCACACCCGGCGCTTGCGGAACACCGGCTGCGGCCGGTGCGCATCCCGGCCGTGGCGGGCCAGCAGATCGCTCTCGCCGACGACGCCGACCGGGCGCCGGTGCTCGTCGACCACGGGGATCGACGCGATGCCGTGGTCGGCCAGCAACGAGACCAGCTCCTTGAAGGACGTCCCGGGCGCGGCGGTCACGACCGGCCGGGTCATCAGGTCGGACACCAGCGGACCGCGCATGGCACACCTCCGTCTAAGGGCTTCGACCGCACACTAGGAACGCGGTGCCGCCGCCCGCCGCGGGCGACGGTCCCCGGGCGAGAGGTCTTTCGCCCCTTTGCCCGTGGCCTCGGCCGCCCTTGGCTGGAGGACCGAGGAAAGGAGCAGTCCGATGAGTGACCACAAGCGGTGGCGTGAGCTCGACACCCGGCAGCGCGCGGGGATCCGGGCCGCGGCGAGCGTGCAGTTCCTGCTGGCCGCGGCCGCCTGGTGGGACCTGGCCCACCGGCCCGCCGAGCGGGTCCGCGGGCCGAAGTGGTTGTGGGCCCTGGTGATCGCCGTGAACTTCGTGGGTCCGGTGCTCTACTTCGCCCGGGGCCGGGCCACGACGACCGGGCAGAGCGCGTAGGACATCAGCGCCTGGCTCGTCGATCCGAGGGCCAGGCCGCTGAACCCGCCCCGGCCGCGGCTGCCGGCGACCAGCAGCTGCGCGCGGTCGGCGAAGTCGAGCAGGCGTTCCGCCGGGCGCCCGGCGACGACCTCGCGGTCGACGGGTACGTCCGGGTACTTCTCCTGCCAGCCGGCCAGTCGCTGGGCGAGCAGCTCGTGCCCGTACTGCCCGGCCCGCTCGCCCGTGTCCCACCATCCGTCGCGGCGGCAGTGCACCGCGATCAGCCAGGCACCCCGCCAGGACGCTTCTTCGAACGCGGTCGCGATGGCCTCCTCGCTTGCCGGGCTGCCGTCGACGCCGACCACCACCGGCCCCTCGCTGGGCGGTTCGTCCTCACCCGCGTGCGGGCGGACCACGGCCACCGGGCACCGCGCGTGCGCGGACAGTGCCACCGTGACCGAGCCGAGCAGGATCCGGCCCAGCGGCCGGAGACCAGGCGTGCCCAGCACGACCATCGCCGCGTCGGCGGACTCGGCCACCAGGGCGTCCGCGGGCTGCTCGGGTCGCAGCACCGTCTCCACGCGGACACCCGAAACGGCGTCGCGGGCCTCGGCCAGCAAGGCACGGCTCTCCCCCGTGGCCGCCTCCAGCAGCTGCTCGTACCCCGGATCGTTCCTCGGGAAGGGCGCGGGCAGTCCCGGCAGCGCGCGGACCAGCCGGATGCCGAGATTCCGTTCGCGTGCGACGCGCGCGGCCCACCGGACCGCCGCGAGGGCTCCGGCCGAACCGTCGACGCCGACCACGAGTTCCGTGCCGCTCATCCGCTTCCCCTTTCGTCACCGGGAAGTCAACCGGCCGAAGCCGCCGGCGGCACGAGGCTTCGGCCACCTCCCGGGAGGACTTCGGTCCTTCCCGCGCGGTCCCCGGCGATCGGCGCCCAAGGGCCTCCCGGCCGGGGACCTTCGGCCCCAGAAACCGCCGGGGTACCGGCAGAAACTGACCCCAGCACCGAAAAGAACGGAGGTTTCCCCATGTCCGTCCGACCGGATGAGAAGAAGACCACCCCGGTTCACCGGGCCACCGAGCCGGCGCCGATCCCCGATTTCGTCGCCGGACCCACCATCGCCGGGAAGTCCCTGGCCGTCCTGCGGGTCGCCACGGGGTTCATCTTCCTGTGGGCGTTCCTGGACAAGCTGTTCGGCCTCGGCTACGCGACCCCGTCGAAGGGCGCGTGGCTCAACGGCGGTTCGCCGACCAAGGGCTTCCTGAGCGGCGTCCACGTCGGCCCGTTCGAGTCGATGTTCCACACCTGGGCCGGCACCTGGTGGGCCGACTGGCTGTTCATGCTCGGCCTCGGCGCGATCGGCCTCGCCGTGATCGCCGGCGTCGGACTGCGGCTGAGTGCCGTGGCCGGCTCGCTGATGATGCTCATGATGTGGGCCGCCGAATGGCCGCTCGCCCAGAGCATGAGCACCGGCGAGGCGACGCACTCCACCAACCCGATCGTCGACTACCACATCATCTACGCGCTGATCCTCATCGCGCTGGCCGCCGCTTCGGCCGGGAACACGTGGGGATTCGGCCGCCGCTGGGCCGAGCTCGCCGGCGACCGCAAGTGGCTGCGCTGAAAGCGATCCGTTCCACGGGCGCCCGCCGACCGGCGGGCGCCCGTTCCGCTGTTCCGGTGACGAAGGAGAAGAAATGAAGGCACTCGTGTACGACGGCCCCGGCCGGCGCGGCTGGACCGACCACGCCGAGCCGGAAATCACCGCGCCCACCGACGCGATCGTCCGCGTCGACGCGGTCACCATCTGCGGCACCGACCTGCACATCCTCAAGGGCGACATCCCCGAGGTCGAGCGCGGCCGGATCCTCGGCCACGAAGCGGTCGGCACGATCGTCGAGGCCGGGTCCGCCGTGACCGCCGTCAAGCCGGGCGACAAGGTCCTGGTGTCCTGCATCTCCGCCTGCGGCCGGTGCGAGTACTGCCGGATCGCGGCCTACGGTCAGTGCCTCGGCGGCGGGGGCTGGATCCTCGGCCACACCACCGACGGCGTCCAGGCGGAGTACGCACGCGTCCCGTTCGCCGACACGTCGACGTACGTGCTGCCGTCCGGGGTGAGCGACGAGTCCGCGCTGATGCTGGCCGACATCGTGCCGACGTCGTACGAGGTCGGCGTCCGCAACGGCGGCGTCAAGCCCGGCGACACCGTGGTGATCGTCGGTGCCGGGCCGATCGGGCTGGCCGCGATCACGAACGCGCAGCTGTTCTCCCCCAGCACGATCGTCGTGGTGGACCGGGAACCCGCCCGCCTGGACGCGGCGAAGTCGTTCGGCGCGGACCTGATGGTGCGACCGGAAGACGCGGCGGCCGCGGTGACCGAGGTGAGCGGCGGCCTCGGCGCGGACGTCGCGATCGAGGCGGTCGGCGTCCCGGAGACGTTCGAGCTGTGCGCGAAGCTGGTCCGCCCGGGCGGGCACGTCGCGAACGTCGGCGTCCACGGTGCCCCGGCGACACTGCACCTCGAAGAACTGTGGATCAAGAACGTCACGATCACCACCGGGCTGGTCGACACGTCCAGCACGCCGATGCTGCTGCGGATGCTCGCGGCCGGCCGGCTGGAGACGAGCCGGTTCATCACGCACCGGTTCGGGCTCGACGAGATGGACGAGGCGTACGACGTCTTCGCCCACCCGCAGGACAGCAACGCGCTGAAGGTCGCCCTGTTCCGCAGCTGAACCACGATGCGGCCACCACCCCTGTCGGGTGGTGGCCGCATCCGGGTGGTGGCCGCTTTCGGGCGGCGCAGGGAACGTCATGAAAGAGTCGTTCACCGCGCCCGGCGAGGTGAACGAGTCGTTCATGACGTCCGGCGACGTGGCCCCGGCCGAGCCGGATCGGCGCGGCCGGTCCTCCGCCCGCAAGGGCATACGAAGGGGGCCACCGTCCGGTTCGGACGGTGGCCCCCTTCCGCGCCCCATCAGACGAGGGGCCGTTTCCGGCTGAGCAGCCCGGTCGGCCCGGGCGGTACCGGCGACACGCCGCGGTCGTCGAAGTGTGCCCGCAGGGTCTGCCGGACCTCCACCACGCCGTCCACCCGGCGGATCAGGGCCACGATGACCGGGATCATGCTCTCGCGTTCGACGGTGCCGTTGAGCGTCACGATGCCGTTGTGCACCGCGACGTACAGCGCGGACGGGTCGAGCGCCATCTCTCGCAGGAGCACCTCGTCACGGACCTCGTCCCGGATTTCCCCGTCCGTGCGCAGGAACACGCGCAGCAGGTCCGACCGGGACACGACGCCGGCGAGCTTGCCGGCCTCGTCCACCACGGGCAGACGGTGGAAGTGGTGCTCCTCCAGCAGTTTCGCGGCGACGGCGACGTCGTCGCCGGTCCGCACGACCACCGCCGGGCTGGTCATCAGGTCGGCGACGAACGCCGCGCCGGCCTTCCGCTTCGCCTGGCGCGAGCCGGGCTTGAGCAGGCCGTGCGGGGCCTCGCGCTCGAGCAGGTCGCCCTGCGAGACGACCCCGAGCACCTGTCCGTCTTCGTCCACCACCGGCGCCCCGCTGATGTTCCACGAGGCCAGCAGGACGGCGACCGCCTTGAACGGCGTGTCCGGTCCGACCGTGGCGACGTCGGTCGTCATGACCGCACCGACTTTGCGGCGACTGGGCATCTTGATCTCCTTCACAGCAGCGGCCCGGGGTAGTAGGTGCCCACGGGCTCCCCGGCGGGCGCCTTCTCCGGCTCCGGGACGGTCCGCGCCGGGATCACCACCACGGGGCAGCTCGCCTCCCGCAGGCAGTGCTCGGCGACCGAGCCGACGAGCAGCTTGAGCAGCCGGCCGCGGCCGTGGCTGCCGAGCACGAGCATCGCCGCGGTCTTCGACGCCTCTTCCAGCGCCACCGCGGCCGAGTGCTCGACCAGTTCCGCCCGGATGGCGATGCCCGGGTGCCGGGCCCGTACCTCGCCGAGGACTTCGTCGAGCTGCTGCCGCTCGCGCTCCGCGACCGTCTGCGGGGTTCCGGCGACGGCCGCACCGAGGTCGTAGGCCGGCTCGAACGTCCAGGCCCGCAGCGCGACGACCTGGCGGCCGCTTGCCGCGGCCTCCGCCGCCGCCCAGCGCAGGGCGGCCACGCTGACCGCCGAATGGTCGACACCGACGACGATGTCGCCCTGGTTTGCCGTGGTCATTTCGGTTTCACCTTCCTCTGTCTCAAGAACGGGTCTTGCGGTCCTGCTCCTGGAGCCACTCCTGCTGCCACCGGGCGTAGCGGAAGCGGTCGAGGGCGAACACCGTGATCCGGTAGCAGGCCGCCAGCAGGACCAGCGCGCAGATCCACAGGCCGAGCCCGACGCCCGCGGCGTCGATGACGACCGCCGCGCCGCTGAGCGGCGGGTCCACCGGCGTGCCTTCGCGGCCCACCCAGATCGTGAACTGCGCCCCCTTGAGGGTGCCCTCGTCGGCAACGACCTTCCCGACCCGTGGCGTGCCGTCGGGGAGCGTCCACGTCGCGTCGGTGGGCTCGCCACCGCCGGCGGCACCGGAGCGCGAATTGACCGTGATGGCCGGCCCGTCGGCGAGCAGTGTCGCGGTCACCGGCGTGCGCTCCCCCAGCTGCTGCGCGGACTCCCCCTGTTGCCGCACGTAGGTTTCCGAACCGACGCTGGCGGCGACCGGCAGCGCGGCGAGCGCGAGCAGCACCGCCAGGACGCCGACGGCGGCCTGGACGCGGTCCGAGGCGCGCGCCACCGAACCGCGCCGGGGCAGGACGGTGTGCCACATCCGCGCGAGCGGGTTCGACGACGTGCTCATGGTTCCTGCCCCTTCGGTGCCGGAAGTCGTTCGCGCGTCCAGCTTCGCGGGCTTTCGAGCCGGGCCGAAGAGGCCTTGGACCCCGGCCCGGAGCCCCTCGGCGGGCGGGCCGGGGACTTAGGACCCTGTGCTCCCCGCGGGCGGCGCGAGATCGTCGGGGCAGCCGAAGGAAACGGAGCGAACACCATGCGCGCACGCGACATCATGTCCACCCCGACGTTCGCCCTCGCGCCGTCGGCGACGCTCGAGGAAGCCGCGGAAATGATGACCTCGCGCGGGTTCACGACGATGCCGGTGGTCGACACCGACGGACGGCTGCTCGGCCTGCTGTCCGAAGTGGACATATTGCGGGCGCCCGGACCGGCCGGGGATCCGGACTCCGGCGTCGTGCTCGACGGCCGGCAGCGCACCGCGGGCGCGGTCATGCGCACGTCCGGTCTGGCGGTACCCGCCGACACCGACGTGCGCGAGCTGGCGCGGCTGATGACCGACGCCGGGGTCCGGTCGGCGCCGGTCGTCGAAGACGGGCACGTGGTCGGCATGGTCACCTTCCGGGACGTGCTGCGCGCCCGGGGCGTCAGCTCGCCGGCACGTCCGGCCCGGTCCGGTGGGTCAGCACGTCGCCGACCGGACGACGGGCGGTGAGCCGGGTCGGGTAGCCGTAGCCGATGCGCAGCAGGGTGTGCGGCTGCCCGAGCCCGGCGAAGAGCCCGACGAGCGAATCGCGCGTCCGCGAGGTCTCGAACGGCTGCGACAGGAACGACGTCGCCAGCCCTTCCGCGGTCGCGGTGAGCAGCACCCGCTGCATCGCCATGCCCGCCCGGACTTCCGCGTGCGGCCCCCGGTCGCGGGTCAGCACCGCACCGAGCAGCGGCTCCTGCTCGTACTCGCGGTCCGGCAGCTCGGGGTTCTCGTGCGAGGCACGCAGCGAGACGATCCCGGGGCTGTGCGGCGGCGGACCGGACGCGATCTTCGGCACCCCGTCGGGACTTCCGGGCTCGCGGTGGGTCCAGAACGCGGCCTCGGCCTTGAAGTCGAAGTCGTCGGCCTGCAGTGCTTCGGCCTGCCGGACCAGCGACGCGACCGGCGTGTAGCGGCCCGAGGCGTCGAGGTACTCGATCTGCCCGCCCTCCTGCAGCGCCGCGGACTTGAGCGCGGTCCGCACCGCGGCGGGCACCTCCTTGTCCAGCAGCGGACGGCGGTTGGTGTGCCGGCGGAACACGGCTTCGGCGAGCTTGCGTTCGGTCGCGGAGGCCTTCTCGTTGCCGTCCAGCCGGATCACGGCGACCAGGTCGGGCTCGGCCGGGTCCGGCAGCAGCCGCACGACGGCGGCGAGCCCGTTGGCGCGCAGGCAGATCTGCAGGTTGAAGGCGGCCGCACCGCAGGCGAGCCGGGCCTCCCGCCCGTGCGGGTCGGCGACGGGGAGCACGCGTTCGCGGTCCAGCCACACCTCGATCACCTCGTGCTCGACGACGAACCGCCAAGGCTGGGTGTTGTGCGGCGACGGCGCGCGCACGGCCGAGGCGAGCGCCTGGTCGAACACGTCGGGCAGTGGTCGGCTCATCGTCGGGCTCCGGTTCCTGAGGGACTGGCACACCCAGCATCACCGTCGCCCACCCCTCGCGACGACGGCCTCGCGTCACGTCTCGGAGGGACCAAAGGCCTTCGGAGTGCGCGTGACCGGCGCCGGCTTCCCCGGATCGCGGGATGCTCGACGACGGCACGCGGAGGTGGCCCATGGATCGGCGGCCAGTGCACGAGCAGTGGGACCAGGACCGGGCCGCCGTCCACGAACCGGCGGCCACCGCCGAGCTGCGCCGGCCGTCCGCCGGAACCCGGTGGACGAACGGCCAGCCGGTGTTCCACCTCGTGTTCGGCTACCAGATCGTGCGTGCTGTGCTGGTCCTGGTCCGGGTCTTCGGCAGGCTGCCGGACTCCGTGAGCCGCCGGTTCGCCGCCGCGTGGCTCGACCACATAATCGCTTCGCTGCACCGGAGCCTGGAGCGTGCCGCCGAAGCCGATCTCGGACGCGGGATGCACTACCCGGACCGCTGGGACCCGTCTTCGAGCCGTACATGACGTTGGCGGACATCTACCGCTACCCGGCACAGCACTTCGCCTTCCACCGGCAGCAGCTCACCCTCGACCGGTAGCGGCTCAGCAGAGCACCCGCTCACCGTCCGCCGGAACCACCGCGCACCAGCCCGCCTCGGCGTGCAACGCCTTCGCCAGTGCCGACGACGGCTCCTCCGCCCCCTCGACGACGAACGCCGTCTCCGGGGCCGGGGTCGCGCTCGCCCACTCCAGGACCTCCGCCGGCCCGGCGAACTCACCGGTTCCGCCCAGCGACGTCACCTCCGCCCGGACCGGCACGTACCGGCCGTGGATCTTCAGCTGACGGGCCCCGCCGGCGAGCTCGGCGGCCCGCGTCCCCGGCACCGGGTGCCCCAGCAGGACGACGCCGTTGCGCGGATCCGGCAGCAGGGTTTCCAGCTGCCGCAGCACGCGACCGGCGTCGGCGGTCTCCAGCCCGGCCACGATGAGCGACGACCGGTCCGGCATCCGCTCGGCCAGCGAAGGCGGCACGCCCACCACACCGTCGCGACGGACTTCGTGCCACCGTTCGGCCGCTGCCCGCCGGTGGACGTCGATCCCGGCCGAGCCCGCCGGGCTGTCCAGCAGGACCGGCAGCCGCGGGAGCTCCCGGGCCGCCATGAGGTCCCGCACCATCGTCAGCACCAGTTCGGCGCCGCCGGCCGCGGACACCGGGACGACGACACTGCCGCCTCGCCGGACCGCGCGGTGCACCGCCGCCGCGAACCGGCCGGCCAGGTGGCCGTCGCCGGGTGGCCCCGGGGCGGCCAGCACGAGGACGTCCGAGCGCGGCCTCGGGTCCGGTGGACGCAGCAGCGGGTGGCCGGCGGCGCCGAGCGGGCCGGCGAACAGCACCGACCGGCCGGCGGCGCGGACCCGCACCCACGCGGCCCCGAGCCGCCCGCCCGCGCGGCCGAACTCGAACTCGGCGCCGTCGAGCCGGCCGAGCGTGCCGAACTCGACCGGCCGCACGAGCGCGACCGCCCGGGTGACGTCCGCCGCCCGGAACGGTGGCAGCGCGGGGCCGAACGGGCTCCGCTCCGCGTCCTCGGCGAACTGCGCGGCGGCGTCGGCCAGCACGATCGGGAGCAGCGCGGCCGTCCCGGGCGTCGCGAACACCGGGCCGTGCCAGCCTTCGGCGACCAGCTGCGGCAGGAACCCGGCCTGCCCGAGGCCGGCGCCCGGCAGGATGACCGCGTCGGCCGTGTGCAGCTCGTCGGGGCCGGGCGAGAAGTTGCGGCGCCACCGGGCATCCGGGCCGGCGAACAGCCCGCACCCGATCACCAGCTTCGCGTCCGGCGTCTCGAGGAGGTACCGGGCGCAGCCGTCCCCGCCCAGGAAGGTCAGCACCGGAGCGGGACGCGTGGTGGCACGATGCCCGGTCAGGTGCAGCTTCCCCGGCCAGGGGCTGGTGCGGTAGCGCGCGGACGCGCGGCGGGCGGCGCTGAGCGCGGCACCGCGAGAACCATCGGCCATCGGTCTTTCCCTTCCGGAGTCCTAGCCCGCGACGTCGCGCCGGCGGAACCCCACGACACCGGCCGCGACCAGTGCGGCCCCGAGCGCGGTGAGCCAGAGCAACGGCGTCGCGTGCACCGCCACGCCCGGCAGCTTCGGCGAGTGCGTGAACGGCGACAGGTCGAGCACCCACTGGTCGAGCTTCAGCAGCGTGCCGAACTCACCGAGCAGCAGGAAGGCCACCAAAGCCGTCCAGGCCGCGGTCAGCGCGCGGCCGAACAACCCGAAGACGACGGTGGCGATCCCGGTCAGCACCCAGACCGCCGGCAGCTGCGCCGAGGCCGCGCCGACGAGCCGGGCCACCTCGGGCCCGACCCGGCCGAGGTGGGCGCCGTTCGTGAGCCCGGCCGCCAGGCCCAGCGCGGCCAGCAGCACCGCCGGCGCCGCGGCCGCGAACACCAGGTAGCCGGCCAGGAGCCGGCGCCGGTCCACCGCGGCGGCCAGCAACGGCTCGACGCGCAGGGCCCGCTCCTCGGCCCGGAGCCGGGCCAGCACGGTGATCGCGTAAACGGACGTGATCACCCCGGCCATCGCCAGCTCCGCCGCGAGGAACGCGTCGGAAATCCCCTTCTCGCCGCCCAGCGCCGTGATCATGGCCTGGGCCTGGGAGTTCGTCAGCATCGAACCGACGTTGCCGGCCAGGCTGCCGCACACCACCCCGAGCAGCACGTACGCGCTCACCCAGACGGCGAGCGTCCCGCGGTTCAGCCGCCACGCGAGGCCCCACGGGCTCCGCAGCGCCCTCCCCGCACCGGCCGGGCCCGGGTGGTCGGGCAGCAGGCCCGCGCCGAGGTCGCGCACCCGGGACAGCGCCACCGCGACCCCGCCGAGCACCGCGGCCGTGCCGGCCGGGAGCACGAGCACCCACCAGACGTCCCCCGCGAACGGCCGGACCTCCTCGCTCCAGCCGATCGGCGAGGCCCACGAAAGCCAAGCAGGACCGGCGGAATCGCCCACCGCACGCAGGAAGTACGCGACGACCAGGGCGAGCACGGCCAGGCCCGACGCGGCTCGGGCGCTCTTCGTCAGCTGGGCGGTCACCGCGGCGACGCCGCCGAAGACCAGGCCCGCGCCCGCCCAGCAGAACCCGAAAGCCAGCGACCCGGCGACCGGCAACCCCGTCGCGGCGAGCGCCACCGCGGTGGCCAGACCGAGCGCGATGCTCGCGCCGGCCGTGACGGCCAGCCCGGCGGCGAGCCCGGCGTAGCGGCCCACGACCGCGGAGCCGAGCAGCTCGCGGCGCCCGGCCTCTTCTTCGGCCCGGGTGTGCCGGACCGCGGTGGTGATCATCAGCAGGGCGGCCAGCGCGGCTCCGAACGCGGTCAGCTTGAACACCGACGTCGCCCCGAGCGTCGCCTCGCGCACCGGTCCGTACAGCGCCCGCAGCGACGGGACGGCGTTGATGCTGTCCGCCGCCGCGTGCAGGTCGGCGGCGGTCGGGTAGACCGCCGCCGTCGCGGCGGCCGCGGACGCCGCCGTCGCCGCGAACACGACGATCCACACCGGCAGCCGGATCCGGTCGCGTCGCAGCGCGAGCCGGACCAGCGCGCCGGTGCCGGCGAGGGCGCCGCTCATACCGGCACCGCCTCCGCGGCGGTTTCGGCGCGGTAGTGCCGGAGGAACAGCTCTTCGAGCGTCGGCGGCCGGCTGACCAGGCTCTGCACGTCGCACCGGCCGAGCGCTTCGAGCACCGGGGACAGCGCGGCGGTGTCGACGGTCAGCCGGACGTCGGCGCCGTCCACGACGACGTCGTGCACCCCGGGCAGGGTCGCGAGGCCGTCCGGCGAGCCGGCCAACCGGGCCGTGATCGTGGTGCGGGTGAGGTGGCGCAGGTCGTCGAGGCTGCCCGAGTCGACCAGCTTCCCGCCCCGGATGATGCTCACGCGGTCGCACAGGGCTTCCGCTTCGGACAGGATGTGGCTCGACAGCAGGATCGTGCGGCCGCGCTCGCGCTCCTCCCGGACGCACTCGCGGAAGACCTCCTCCATCAGCGGGTCGAGCCCGGCGGTCGGCTCGTCGAGCAGCAGCAGCTCGACGTCCGAGGCGAGGGCGGCCACGACGGCGACCTTCTGCCGGTTGCCCTTCGAGTACGCGTGGCCCTTGACCCGCGGATCGAGCTCGAACCGGTCGAGGTACCGCTTGCGCCGTACCGGGTCCGAACCGCCGCGCAGCCGGCCGAGCAGGTCGATGACCTCGCCGCCGGTGAGGTTGGGCCACAGCGAAACCTCGCCCGGGACGTAGGCCAGCCGCCGGTGCAACGCGACGGCGTCGCGCCACGGATCGCCGCCGAGCAGCCGCATTACGCCGGCGTCGGCGCGCAGCAACCCGAGCAGCAGGCGCAGCGTGGTGGTCTTCCCGGCGCCGTTCGGGCCGAGGAACCCGTGCACCTCGCCGGTTTCGACGGTCAGGTCGAGCCCGTCGAGGGCACGCGTGTGCCCGAACGACTTGTGCAGCCCGCGGATCTCGATGGCCGGGCTCATCGGGTCGCCTCCAGCAGGACGCGGCGCTCGGCCGACGCGATCGCCGCGCGGGCGCTGCCGATGACGTCCGGGTTGACCGAGATCGACGTGATCCCGAAGCGCACCAGGTGCTCGGCGAAGCCGGGCTTGGTCGACGGCGCCTGGCCGCACAGCGACGACGTGATGCCGCGGTGCCGGGCGATGCGGACGATCCGCTCGATGGCGTCGAGCACCGCCGGGTCGGCTTCGTCGAAGAGCTCGGCGCACTGGGCCGAGTCGCGGTCGACGCCGAGCATCAGCTGGGTGAGGTCGTTGCTGCCGATGGAAACGCCGTCGATGCCCATGCCCGCGTACTCGGGCAGCCAGTGCACGACCGACGGGACCTCGGCCATCACCCAGCGGTGCAGGCCGCGCTGGCGGCCCAGCGGGCTCGCGTCGACCAGCTCGAGGCACTCCTCCAGCTCCCACTTGGTGCGCACGAACGGGATCATCAGGTGCAGGTTCGGTGACTGCTCCCGGACGCGGGCCAGGGTTTCCAGTTCGAGGGCGAACAGGTCGCGCTCGCGGACGTACCGGTAACACCCGCGGTAGCCGATCATCGGGTTGCTCTCGACCGGCTCGAACTCCTCGCCGCCGGCCAGGCCGCGGAACTCGTTGGTGCGCAGGTCGGTCGCGCGGTAGACGACCGGGCGGGTGCCGAACGGCTTGGTGATCTTCAGCAGCGACTCGGCCATCTCGTCCACGAAGGACCGCTCCTCGCCCTTGGCGAGCAGATCCCGCGGGTGCCGGCCTCCGAGCGCCTCGGTGAGCAGGAACTCCGCGCGCAGCAGCCCGACGCCGTCGACCGCCTGCGCCGCGACCTCTTCGGCGTGCTCGGGCATGGCGAGGTTGACGTACAGCTTGGTGCCGATCGCTTCCGGTGCCACCGGGGCGGTGACCGGCGCGGTGCGGACGGCCTCGTGCTTGGCCGCACCGGCCCGGACCTCGCCCTGGGTGCCGTCGACGGTGACCAGGCTGCGGTCGATCAGGACGCGGGTCGCGTCACCGGTGCCGACCACGCACGGCACGCCCAGTTCGCGGGCGACCACGGCGGCGTGGCACGTCATCCCGCCGCCGTCGGTGACGACCGCGGCGGCCCGGCGGATGGCGGGCACCCAGTCCGGGTTGGTCATCGGCGCGACCAGGATCTCACCGTCACGCAGGTGTTTCGCCTCCACCGGGTCGTGCAGCACGCGCACGGCGCCGCTGCCCTCACCCGGTGAAGCGCCGAGCCCGGTCACCAGCGCGACGGCGCTCGCCGGCGTGAGCGGGGGCAGCGTCGTGATCGGGCGCGACTGGACGAGGAAGATCTCGTGGTCGGCGATCGCGAACTCGATGTCCTGCGGCACGCCGTAGTGCTCCTCGACGCGGGTGGCCATCCTGGCCAGTTCGAGCACGACGGTGTCGCTGAGCACGCGGCGGCCGCCGGCGGGCTCGGGCAGCTGGATGGTGACGTCGCCACCGGACTCGCCGGCGACGATCTTGTGCGTCTGCCTGCCGATCCGGACCGACAGGATCAGCAGCTCCTCCTTGCCGACGACGTAGGTGTCGGGCTCGACGGCGCCGCTGACGATCGCCTCGCCTTGGCCGAAGACGCCTTCGATCACCACGCGGTCGCGGTCGCCGGTGCGCGGGTCCGCCGTGAAGATGACCCCCGCGCGCTCCGCCCGGATCATGCGCTGGACGACGACGGCGATCGCCGGTTCGCCGGTGAACCCGCGGCTGGCGCGGTAGCTGACGACGCGCGGGCTGAACAGCGACGTCCAGCAGTCCACGACGTGCTCGGCGACCGCGTGGTCCCCCCAGATGTTGGTGTAGGTGGCGTTCATCCCCGCGAAGGACGCTTCCGCGCCGTCTTCCCCGGTGGCCGAGGACCGGATGGCGACCGGCGTCGCCGAGCCGAGCCCTTGGTAGCTCTTCGCAATCTCTTCGCGCAGTTCGCCGGTGAGCCCGGCCTCGCGGACGAGGTCGCGGATGCGGTCGCACTGCGCGGCCAGGAACGTCGCGTCGTCCACATTGGCCAGTGCTTTGGCGTGCAGGTCGGCGACCTCGGCACGGACGCCTGCCTGCTCGAGCGCGGCCCAGTACCCGTCGCGCGAGATGACGAAGCCACCGGGGACGGGGAAGCCCGCCGAGATCAGCTCGCCGAGGTTGGCGCCTTTGCCGCCGACGGTTTCGTCGTCGGTCAGCCGGATCTCGGCCAGGTCGCATACGTAGGTCATCGGGATCCTCCTGGAGGTGGGAACAGCTCGCCGAGCGGAAGTCGTGGTGAGGGGGCCGCCGGGACGGCGGGGTAACCGAAGCGGAAGATCGCCTGCGGGACACCGGGCAGGCCGAGCTCCGAGACGAGCCGCGCCCGGAAGCCGGTCAGGTGCAGGGGTTGTGTGAGCACCGAGCCGACCAGCGCCTTCGCCGTCGCGGCGAGCCAGGTGCGCTGCAGCGCCGCGCCGGCGGCGAGGTGATCGGCCCGGTCGTCGCGGTCGGTGCAGACGACCAGCAGGCTCTCTTCCGCCAGCCGTTCGGCCAGCACGACGTCGTCCGGCACCGGGGTGCCGCCGCGGACGAGTCCCGCGACCGGCAGGGCTTCCGGGCTCAGCGCGTCCTCGGGGACGCCGTCGCCGAGCGCGCCCCAGCCGTGGGTGTGCGCGGTCCACAGTTCCAGCTCCCGCTGGTAACCGCGGTCGTCGCGGAGCACGCGCGTGGCGAAGCCGAGCAGCTCGGCCAGCTTGTCCAGGCGGCCGGGCTCGACGAGGTGCACGCCGGTCGCCTCCCCGGCGGCCACGAGCGCGGCCCGGACCCCCGCGGGCACCCGGCCGTGGAAGAACGGGCGCCGGTGGCTGCGGCGGCGGTTGATCGCGTGGTAGAGCGCGAAGTCACGGGCCGACGTGGCGTGCGGACGGCCGATCGTCACGGTCGCCGCGACGTCGGTCCCGTACGCGGTGTGGCAGTCCCGGCCCAGGACCCGGACCGCGAGTTCGAGGTTGGTGAGCGCGGCCCCGCAGGAGAGCAGCCGGTCCCGGCCGAACGGGTCGTGCCGCCGCAGCTCGACCTCCCGGCGTTCGAGCAGGTCCACCTCGGTGCCGCGCACGCTCAGCCGCCACGGCTGGCTGTTGTGCACCGAAGGCGCGCGGCTCACCGCGCGGGCGAGGACGCCGATCTGTTCGCTGGTCAGTGCGGCCGGTGCGGCGGCGGTCATCGCGGTCACTCCCGTGCGCGGAGTCGGGCGCTCCGCCGAAGCCATGGTGAGTCCGCGGCGGGCGCGCGCACCGGAGCACAAAGTCCCTCGGTCCGGCGGAATTCGGCCCCTACCGGCGTCTCCGCGTCAGTCGCACGATCAGGGCGTCACCGGAGAGGAAGAAGGCAGCCATGAGCATCGGACGCGTGATCGTCGTCGGAACGGACGGGACGCCCCGCGGCGACGCGGCACTGAGGTGGGCGCTCGAGATCGGCGCGCACGCCGGCGACACGGTCCGCGCGATCCTCGTCCGGCCACGGGACACACTGCTGCCCGGCACGTCGTTCACGATCCAGCCGCACGGCCGGGTCCCGGAGGCGGGCTACTCCCTCGACGAGCACATGCGGGAACTGGGCATCTCGTCGGCGGCCGCGGTGGAGACCCGGACGGTGCACGGCGACCCGGCGACGGAGCTGGTGACCGCGTCGGCCGACGCGGACCTGCTGGTGCTGGGCACCCACCGCGGCGGGGTGATGGCGGACCTGGTGCTGGGCAGCGTCGGGCGGGAGTGCGTGCGGTACTCGCGGTGCCCGGTGGTGGTCATCACCCCGGAAGCGGCGCACCGGCTCGCACCGGCCTGATCATGCCCGGAAGGCGACCTCGCGGCAATCCGAAGGCGATGCAGGCGGCAGTGTGAGACCCTTCCTCGATGATCGGCTACCCGTGGCACGTCGTCGCCGCCTCGCTCGCGATCGACTGGTCCGCGCAAGGCGACGAGTGGCTTCACCGCTTTTCCCGCGCTCTCGCGGAAACCTCGATTTCTGTCGTGGGCCACCTCTACGACGCGACGACGGAACCGTTCCTCAGAATCACCCTCCAGGGTGGGAACGGCGCCGGGACGGTGGTCCTCCTCGCGTTCACCACCGACTCGGTCTTCGTCATCCTCGCCGGAGAGTCGGCGGCCGACGAGAACTTCGTCGGCGTAGTCACGACCGCGGCGGAGCACGCGGCGGCCACGCTTGGCGACGAGGGCGAGGAAATCCCTTGGACCGCGATCATCGGTCCTGGCCCGGAACGGATCAGTGGCGGCACGAGCCGGCTGACAGCCGAGGTGTCAATCGGGTCCATGAAGCTGACCTCGACCGACCAGGTCCTCGTCGAGCCCGATTTGACACAGCAACGTTCCCTTTCGTCGTGGGGAATCCAACGTTCCATCCCCATTCGAGTGAGTGGATCAACGCGCGGCTACAACTGGATTTCCGCCAGTGTCCCCGCGACTCGGGATCTGCATACGCTGTGCGGGCTTCTGTCGGTGGTGACCGATGAATCCTTGGTCGTGCGCGAAGTTCCCGCGCCGACGGAGTGGGGCGAACGGCCGGTTCCCGCCAGTCTCCCGTGGTACCGGCCTTCAGCCACGGACACGTTCGATCTTTCCGCGGCGACCGCCCTGACCCTGCCGGAGATGCTCGATTCGGCTTGGTCGCGGGTTCGGCAGGAGCCCGTGCTGATCGCCGCCTTGGACACCTATCTCGAAGGTATCCAGGCGGCTCCGCGCCACCCCTCCCTCGCCGCGGTGTCTTTCGTCGCTTCTGTCGAAACGGTCGCAGGTAAGCTGTTCAAGTTCGAGCGCTGTGAGAGCTGCAAGAACCGGTTGCGTCTCGGGGCAGCCTTCAAAGCGTCGCTGCGCAAAGTCGTCAGCGAGGAAGAAGCGGCAGCCCTCGACTTCGTCTACAACGCCCGTTCGAAAACCGTCCACTCTGGACGACTCCACGGTGGAGAAACGACTCCGGGGGTCCTGTTCCTCGGTCCTTGGAGCCAGGACACGGCGAGTGACTTCCGCTGGCGAACACTTTGGCGCCTTCGCAGCGCTACTCGTCTTCTCCTGGCTTGGAGCATCGCGAACCCCTGGCCGGCACGTACGCCCGTCACGCCCGCTGGCGGGTGAACCACCGGAACAGCTCGTCCGCGCCCCACACCAGCACGGGCATCGGCAGCAGCATCGCGACCACCCACGCCGGCAGTGCTGCCGTGCCGAACAGGTTCTGCAGTGGGGGCAAGTAGATCAACGCCGCCGCGAAGACCAGCTCGAACGCGATTCCGCCCAGCAGCAGCCGGTTCGTCGTCAAACCCACCGAACGCAGGGACACCCGCTCGGTCCGGGATGCGAACGCCGTTCCCACCTGGCAGAACACGATCGCCGCGAAGCTCGCCGTCGTCGCTTGCAGGTAGGCCTCGTGCAACGCTCCCGTCGAGACGTCCGCCCCCGGGTGCCAGCCCGCCGCGTACAGGACCGCGAAGAACGCGGCCAGCACCAGGATTCCCGACAGCAGGCCCATGATCCCCCACGCCCGCAGCAGCATCCGGCCGGTGACGACGCCTTCGGACCGGCGGCGCGGGCGGCGGGACATCAAGCCCGGTTCGGCCGGTTCGCGGCCCAGCGCCAACGCGGGCAACGTCTCCGTGCCGAGGTCGATCGCCAGGATCTGCAGCACCGTCAGCGGCAGCGGGATCATCCCGCCCGACACCGCGAACAGCAGGAACGGCAGCACCTCCGGCACCGCGTGCGCGAAGATGTAGAGCACGAACTTGCGGACGTTGTCGTAGACCCGCCTCCCCTCCCGGACACCCGCGACGATCGTCGCGAAGTTGTCGTCGGTCAGCACGACCGTCGCCGCTTCCTTCGCCACGTCGGTGCCGCCCACGCCCATCGCCACGCCGATGTCGGCCCGGCGCAACGCCGGTGCGTCGTTGACGCCGTCGCCGGTCATCGCCACCACCTCGCCGCAGTCGCGCAGGGCGTCCGCGATGCGCAGCTTGTCCTCCGGTGCGGCGCGCGAGAACACGATCTCCCCGTCGGCCGTCAGCGCCTCGTCGAGCGCCGGTTCCGGCAGGCCGGCCAGCTCGTCGCCACTGATCACGCGGTCCGCGCCGATGCCGACCCGGCGGGCGATCTCCGCCGCGGTCAGGCCGTTGTCGCCGGTGACCACGTGGACCTTGATCCCCGCCGTGTGGCAGTCCGCCACCGCCGCCGCGACCTCCGGGCGGGGCGGGTCGACCAGGCCCACCAGGCCGAGCAGGCGCAGCTCCGTCTCCGCCTCCTCCCGGTCCGCCGGTACCACCCCGACCGGGCGGCCGGCCACGGCCAGCACCCGCAACGCGCGGCCGGCCATCTCGTCGACCAGGGCCAGCAGCCGGGTCCGTTCGCCGGCGGGCAGTACGCACCGCGGCAGGATCTGCTCCGGAGCGCCCTTCGTCGACACCCACAGCCCGTCATCTACGGCATCCACAGTGGACATCCGCTTGAGCCGCGGGTCGAACGGGTACAACGTCTTCCTCAGCGCGTCCCGGGTGGACAGATCGGCCCCGTGGGAAGCCGCGTGGCGCAGCAACGCCAGTTCCGTCGGATCGCCGCTGCCCCCACCGAGGTCGGCGGTGCTGCACCGGGCCAGCGCCGCGATCAGCGGCCCCTCCTCCCCCGCCGGACGGATCTCCTCCACGCGCATCTCGTTGCGCGTCAGCGTGCCGGTCTTGTCGGTGCAGATCACCGTCGTGGAACCCAGCGTCTCGACCGCGGAAAGCCGCTTGACCAGCGCACCCGCCTTCGCCATCGACCGCACGCCCGCGGCCAGCGCGAGCGTGATCGTCGGCAGCAGCCCCTCGGGGACGTTCGCCACCAGCAGGCCGATCGCGAACACGAACGCCGCCGACCACGACAGCCCGGCCAGCCAGCCCAGCGGCAGGAACCCGATCCCCACGACGACGGCGACGAGCGCGATGAGCCACGCGACCCGGCGCACCTGCCGCTCCAGGGGACTCTCCTCCCGCCCGACGCGCGCCGAGAGCGACGCGATCCGGCCGATCTCGGTGTGGCGCCCGGTGGCGTGGACGACGGCGTGCGCGGCCCCGGCGACGCACACCGTGCCGCTGAACACCAGGACCGGGGAGTCGAGCGCGCGCGTCGCGTCGTCGTGCGCGTCGGCCATCCGCGTCACCGGCACCGACTCGCCGGTGAGCATCGACGCGTCGACGTCGACCGTGCCGTCGATCAGCCGGGCGTCGGCCGGCACCCGGTTGCCCTCCTCGAGCACGAGCACGTCCCCCGGGACGAGCTCGGTCGCCGGCACGTGCCAGACCTGGCCGTCGCGCAGCACCGGTGCCCGGTCCGGCAGGTACTTGCCCAGCGCCTCCACCGCCTTCTCGGCCTGCTGCTCCTGGACGAACGCCAGCAGGCCGTTGAGCAGGATGACGCCGGCGATGGCGATCGCCAGGTTCGTCGTCCCGGCGACCCACGCCAGCCCGCCCGCCACCCACAGCAGCAGCGCCAGCGGATGGATCAGCTGGCGGAGCAGCGCGAGCGGCCACTGGTGGCCGCTCCGCGCGGGCAACGCGTTCGGGCCGCTCACCTGCAGCCGGCGCGCGGCTT
This sequence comes from Amycolatopsis sp. FBCC-B4732, assembly GCF_023008405.1. Classification (NCBI taxonomy): domain Bacteria; kingdom Bacillati; phylum Actinomycetota; class Actinomycetes; order Pseudonocardiales; family Pseudonocardiaceae; genus Amycolatopsis; species Amycolatopsis sp. FBCC-B4732. The sequence continues at coordinate 1,991,368 of NZ_CP095376.1, read as the reverse complement.
CGCGCGCCGTCAACCCGGTCGGCGCCGTCCGCAGGTCGCGCAGCAGCCGGGCGACCGGCTCGCGGGCATCGACCGCGGGTTCCTCCGCGACGGGCGGTTTCGTCCTGAGGTGGGTGGTCATCATGCCTTCCTTCGCTTCGGGGTGGCGAGGCCGACCAGCAGCAGCCCTTGCGGGACGCCGGGCAGGACTTCGGCGTGGCGGGACCGTTCGGCGATCGCCGGGTAGGCCAGCGGGACGCGCTCGGACGCGAGCCCCCGCACCGCCGCGGCGAGCCGGGTCGCGTGCAGGGCCGCCCCGGCGAGGACGTGGTGGCGGCGGCTGTCGCCGGGCGTCGTGACGAGCAGGGCCGACCGGCCGGCGAGGTCGGCGCCGAGCCCCTCGAGCGTCGGCACCCAGGCGGGGCGGACGACCCGGACCTCGGTGTCCGGCCAGAAGTCGTCGCCCGCCACCGCGCTGAGCAGCGCGAGGCTGACCGGCCGCAATACCGTGCCGCGCGCCGGCTCCGCCACTTCGCGCAACGCCGTGTAGCGCCCCCATTCCCCGCTCGAGGCGGGACGCGGACCGCCGATCCGGACCACGGCCGCGACGTCGGGCCGGTCCGGGTCGTGCGGGAAGGCCACAACCGGGTCGCGGCCCAGCACCCGCACGACGGTCCAGGTGGTCGAGAGCGCGGCACCGCATTCGAGCAGAGCGGCGTTGCCCGCACGCTCGCGGCGGGCGGGCGGCTCGGTCAGCACGACTTCGTCCGGCCGGACCTCGGCGACGCACCGGTTCGGCCCCAGCCGGGCCAACGCGTCGCCGAGGACGGCCCGGGACGAGACGTCCCAGCGGAACGCGGGCCGGGTCATCCGCTCGAGGGGACGCCGAGGTGTCTCGTGGCGGCCCGGCAGGTGGCCAGCAGGCCGTCGACGTCGATCACGGTGACCCGGTTCTCCAGGCCCGATGGCACTTCGGCGGGAACGCACGGGTCCGGGGAGACCAGGGCGATCGGCACGTGGTCGCGGACGGCGCAGACGACGCCGAACTCGCGCGCGGTCAGCTCGGCTTCCTGGCCGCGGACGTCGACGACCAGGTCGGGCTGGGCGAACGGTTCGTCGAGCGGGCACCGGCCCCCGACCGCGAGGGCACGGCAGAGCCCGGCGCGGCTGTGGCAGCGGCTGACCAGGCAGCCGGCGTCCCGCAGGGACTGGACGAGGAAATCGGCGTCGCCGAAGGACGCTTCGGTCAGCAGGACGTGCATGGGGTCACCTCACGGACACTCGGGCGAGCGCCGCTTCGGCGCCGCGGGCCAGTTCCAGGTCTTCGCGGGGCCGGACGATCAAGGCGGGCACGGGCGAGCCGACGCGGGAGATGATCCGGTCCACGTCGGTGTGCGGCACCGCACCGGCGCGCAGGCCGAGCACGCCCAGTCCGTCGAGCACGGACGTGATCAGCTCCGGCTGGTGCTCGGCGACACCGCCGGTGAACACGAGAGCGTCCAGCCGGGACAGGCTCGTCGCGGCCGCGGCGATCTCGCGGCGAAGCCGGTGCCGGTAGACGTCGAGGGCGACCGCGGCGTCCTCCTCGCCGCGCGCGGCTGCGGCCAGCACCCGGCGCAGGTCGCCGTCGGTGCCGGTCATGCCGGCCAGCCCGGAGCGGTGGAACAGCGCGTCGGCCATCTCCGCCGGGCTCATCGGCGCCGTCTGCATCACGTGCAGCAGCAGGCCGGGGTCGATCGAACCCGACCGCGTAGCCATCATCGCGCCCTCGAGCGGGGTGAACCCCATGCTGGTGTCGACGCCGTGGCCGTCGCGGATCGCGGTCACCGACACCCCGGCACCGACGTGGGCGCACACGACCTGCAGCCCGGCCGGCACCCGGCCCAGCAACTCGCCGGTCCGGCGCAGCGCGTACTGGCACGAGAGGCCGTGGAAACCGTAGCGGCGCAACCGGTTCTGCGCGGTCCACGACCGCGGGAGCGGGTACCGCGCCGCGGCTTCGGGCATCCGGGCGTGGAACGCCGTGTCGAAGCAGGCGACCACCGGGACGTCCGGGAGCAGGCGGCGGACCTCGCGGGTCACCCGCAGCGACAGCGGCTGGTGGTTCGGCGCCAGCGTCGTGAGCCGCTCCAGGTTCGCGAGCAGGGCGTCGTCGACCAGGGCCGGGTCCTTCTGCGAGCCCCCGTGGACGAACCGGACCGCGACGGCGTCCACTTCGGACCACCGGCCGATCGCCTGGGCGATCGCGCCCGGGACGCTCAGGTCCCAGGCCGCCCAGCCGACGCCCGTGCCGTTGTCGATCAGCGACACCTTCATGCTGGACGAGCCGGGGTTCAGGGTCAGCACACGCACGGCATTCCTCCTGGCGAAGTCAGTCCCGCAACCGGCGCAGGAACGGGTCGGGTGCGGCGGAGGGTTCCAGCCGGGCGCGGACGTCGAGGGCCAGGCAGCCCGGGGCGGAGCCTCGGTTGTCACGGGCACGCACGCGCACCGGGTTGAGGTCCAGTTCGGCGAGCTCCGGCACCAGCTCGGCCAGCCGGCTGACCTTCAGCAGCAGGTCGCGCACGGCGGCGCGGTCCAGCTGCCCGGAGCCCCACAGCGCCTTCGCGGAGCGCAGTCCGTCGAGCAGCAGGTCGGCGTCGGTGCCGGTGAGCGGGGCCAGCCGGGCCGCGTGGTCGGCGATCAGGTCGGTGTCGACGCCGCCGAGGCCGAACACGACCAGCGGCCCGAACACCGGGTCGGACCGCACGCCGACGAGCAGCTCACGGCCGGGTTCGGCCATCGGCTGGACGGTCACGCCGCGCAGCTTGGCCCCGAAGCGGGACCGGAGGGTACGGAACGCCTCCAGGATCCGGTCGGCGCCGTGCACGTTCAGCAGCACGCCGCCGCCGGCGGTCTTGTGCAGCAGGCCGTCGGCGTCGGCCTTCAGCACGACCGGCGAGCCGACGTCGGCGGCCGCGGCGGCCATCGAGTCGCCGGCTTCGACGTAGTGGGTCTCCACCATCGGGATGTCGGCCAGGCGCAGCAGTTCGGCGGCGTCCGCGGGCGGCAGCCAGCCTTCGCGGCCGGCGGCGAAGGCGCGCAGGGCGTCCGGGTCCTCCAGCGGTGTCAGATCTTCCCCGGTTTCGGGCCGGTTGAGCCACTGCTCGTAGCGGACGAGCCGGGCCAGCACGGCCGCGGCCGCGGCGGGGTCGTCGTAGCAGGCGGTCACCCCGGTGCCGGGCACCAGCGGCGCGACGCGGGCGCGTTGCCCGGGACGTACCGCGAAGACGGTCTTGTACTCGGGCGGGAGCACGTCGGCGAGCGACGTTCCGGGATCGCCGACCGCGGTGGGTACGGTCGCGGCGATGACCGCGTCGACGCCGTCGTCGGCCAGGACCGCGCGCAACGCGTCGGCGAACACCCCGGGCGCGACCGCCGCGGTCGTGTCGACCGGGTTGCGCACCGCCGCTTCGGGCGGAAGGACTTTCGCGAGCCGGGCCCGGGTGTCGTCGGACAGCTCCGCCATGACCAGGCCTTCGCGCTCGCAGGCGTCGGCGGCCAGCACCCCGGCGCCACCGGCGTTGCTGACCACGGCCACGCGCGGTCCGCCCGGCAGCAGCTGCCAGGACAGTCCCGCGATGACGTCGACCAGCTCGGCCACGGTGTCGACGGCGATGACGCCGGCCTGCTCGAAGAGCGCGTCCCTCGTGACGGCGGGGGTCGCGGCCGCGGCGGTGTGCGAGGCGGCCGCGCGCTGGGCGGTGTCGCCGCTGCCGGACCGGACGGCGAGCACCGGGCGCGTCTTGGCCAGCCGGCGGGCCAGAAGACTGAACTTGCGGGGGTTGCCGAACGACTCGAGGTAGAGCACCGCCAGCTCGGTGCGGCGGTCGGCCGTCCACCACATCAGCAGGTCGTTGCCGCTGACGTCGTACTTGTCGCCGGTGGAGACCAGCGTGGACACGCCGAGGCCGAGGTCGTCGAGCGATTCGGCGAGGGCGATGCCGACGCCGCCGGACTGGGTGACCACGCCGATGGTGCCCGGCCGGATCCGGGTGGCGAGGAAGGTGAGGTCGTAGGGGCAGGCCGGGTCGGTGGAGACCACCCCGAGGCAGTTCGGGCCCACGAGCCGCATGCCGTACTCGCGCACGGCCGCGTGGACCCGGTCGCCGTGTTCGGTGCCGGTGAGCCCGGAGGAGATGACCACGATCGCCCGCACACCACGTCGCCCGCACGCTTCGACCGCTTCGGCGGCGGCCGGTGCGGGCAGGCAGACCACGGCCAGCTCGGGGGTGCGGCTCAGCTCCGCGACGGTGGGCACGCTCGGCACGCCGAGGATCACGCGCGCGTGCGGGTTCACCACCTCGACCGGACCTCGGTAAGCGGAGGCGGCCAGGTTGGCCAGTACCGCGTGGCCCACCGACCCCGGCCGCCGCCCGGCGCCGATCACGGCGATCGAAGCGGGCTTGAAGAGGTGCGCCAGGCTGGCCGCGTCGGCGACCGAGTCGCGCTCGAGCACGGCCTCCAGGTAGGCGGGGTCGTCGTCGAGCTTCATGACGACGTCGCGCTCCGGGCCGCCGATGCTGGCCTCGAAGCTGAGGCCCAGGTCCTTGAAGACGTGGATCACCTTGGCGTTCTCGGCGAGCACCTCGGCGAGGAACCGCCTCAGCCCGGTCTTGCGGGCGTGGGAGACGAGGTGCTCCATCAGCAGGGTCGCGACGCCCTGGGTGCGCACGGACGCGTCCACGACGAGCGCGACCTCGGCGTCGGTGGAACCCTCCAGCACTTCGTAGTTCGCGACGCCGAGCAGCTCACCACGGCGGTAGCAGCCGACCGCGTAGTGGCCGGGGCCGGCTTCGGCGGTCATCCCGGCGGCCAGTTTGTCCAAACCGGACGGTGCGCCGAAGAAGCGGAAGTAGGTGTCCTGCCGGGTCAGCCGGGTGTGCAGGGCGAGCACCTCGGCGGTGTCGGCCGGGTGCAGCGGACGCACGAGCACCACGTCACCGCCGGCGAGCAGGGCCCGGGAGCCCGCCTCCACGCTCATTTCTGTCCTTCCGGGGCGTGCGGGGGTGGGCGCGGCCGGCCAAGGGGCCGCGCCCACCTCGGAGGGGTCACCTAGTCCTTGGTGACCTGGATCTTGACGTGCTTGTCGCGCGGGTGCTCCGAAACCGGCATCGAGATCTCGAGGATGCCGTCGGTGTACGTCGCCTTGACCTTGGCCGGGTCGGCCCCGGCCGGCAGGCTGACCGTGCGGCTGAAGGTGCCGTAGTAGAACTCACTGCGGCCCTCCGTCTGCTCCTTCGCCTCCCGTTCGGCGGCGATGGTGAGCAGACCGTTGTGCGTGGTCACGGAGATGTGCTTCTCCGGGTCGAAGCCGGGCAGTTCGGCCCGCACGAGGTACTTTCCGTCCTCAGTGGACTCCTCGATCCGGACCGGGTTGTGCTCGGCGAACGGCCAGGGGTTGTCCAGCCACGCCGCGATGCTCGGCAACGCCAGGCGTGAGCCCGGCACCAAGGTGGTCATCCGTTCTCTCCTCTCCGCGACATCGGGTGCCGCGGGACAAGGAGACCTCGGGTCCGGGACGCGGCGACGCGGCCGGATTGCCCGAACCGCGAGGACCTTGGTCACCGAAGCCGGGCGGGCGTGGAACCGCGACCGGCGGAGAAGAGCGGGCCGGCGCACCGAGGGGGAGGTAGCGCGCCGGCCCGCGTGACGGACGCTATCGGACTGTCACCGGATCCGCCGTGCGAACGAGTGAACCCAGGACGGGCTCAGCCGACCGGGGCCGACCACTCCACCTTCACGCCGCCCTCCGGACCGCGGCCCAGCGCGAACGTGCCGCCGGCGGCCTCGGCCCGGTCCCGCAGGTTGCCCAGCCCGCTCGGTGAGATGCCTTCCGCCAGTCCTTTGCCGTCGTCGACGACCACGACGCGGATCACGTGGTCCTGCACCGCGACCGACACCACCACCGACGACGCGCCCGCGTGGCGCACCGCGTTGCTCACCGCCTCGCGCACCACCGCCTCGACCTGCTCGGCCAGCGGCGACGGCAGCGTGTCGATCGGGCCGGACATGCTGACCGTCGGCTGGAGCGGGGCGTCGTCGGTCAGCTCGGCGACCGCGTCGTGCAGGCGGTGGCGCAGGCGCAGGCCGGTCTCCCCCGCCGCGCCGCCGTGCAGGTCGAAGATCGCGGTCCGGATCTCCTGGACGATCTCGTGCATCTGCTCGATGCTGTCGCCGAGCCGCTTCTGCAGGTCCGGCGACTTCGTGCGGCGCTGGGTGCTCTGCATCGACAACCCAACCGCGAACAGCCGCTGGATCACGTGGTCGTGCAGGTCGCGGGCGATCCGGTCGCGGTCGCCGAGCACGTCCAGCTCACGCGCGGCCCGCTGCTGCGCCGCCAGTTGCAGGGCCAGTGCTGCCTGGTCGGCGAACGACGCCACCACGGACAGCTGCGCCGACTCGAACGAGCCCGCCCCGGCCTCCCTCGCCGCGATCAGGACCCCGGTCGTCCGGTCACCCGCCCGCAGCGGGACGACCATCGCGGGCCCGAATCGGTGGGCGCGCAGGGCCAGCTCGGGCACGCTGCGTGGCGTCCGGTCCCGGTACACCGCGCCCGGGACGCTGTCCTCGATGTCGATGCGCGTTCCCGACAGCTCGGCGGCCTGCGTCCCCGCGCACACGGTGACCGTCAGGTCGTCGACGTCGTCACCCCAGTCCTCATCGACGTCGAGGCGCCCGGAGTTCGGCAGCGCCAGCATCGTCACGTCCGAGCCGGTCAGCTCCAGCGCGCGACTCGCGATCAGGTTCAGCGCCTCGGCCGGGTCCGTGCCGCCCAGCAGCTCGGTCGTCACCTCACTGGTCGCGGCCAGCCACTGCTGCCGGATCCGCGCCTGCTCGTAGAGGTGCGCGTTCTCGATCGCGATACCGGCCGCCGCGGCCAGTGCCTGCACGACGACCTCGTCGTCGTCGGTGAACGGTTCCCCGTTCTTCTTCTCGGTCAGGTAAAGCCGACCGAACACCTCGTTCCGCACACGCACCGGAACACCGAGGAAGGTGTGCATCGGCGGGTGGTGGGCCGGGAAGCCGACCGAAGCGGGGTGTTCGGAGATCTCCGCGAGCCGCAGCGGCTTCGCCTCCTCGATGACCACACCCAGCACTCCGTGACCGGCCGGGAGGTCGCCGATGAGCTGCCGGGTCTCGTCGTCGATGCCGAGGTAGAGGAACTCGGCCAGGCTGCCGTCCTCGGCCAGGACGCCGAGCGCGCCGTACTTCGCCTCGCCCAGCTCGATCGCCGCCTGCACGATGCGCCGCAGCGTCGTGTCCAGCTCCAATCCGGACGCGACGGCCAGGACGGCGTCGAGCAGGCCGTCCATCTTGTCCCGGGTGCCGATCAGCAGCTCGATGCGGTCCTGCAGGTCGCGCAGCAGCTCGCGCAGCCGCAGCCCGGACAGCGTTCCCGCCATCCGCCTCGGCTCCTGCCGGGCTTCACTCACCAAGGCCTCCGCATCATCGGTGACTTTGTCCCCTTTCCGCCGTGCTCCGTCGCGAGAGACCGTCTGGGGAAGCTTTCGGAACGTCAGTGTGCCGCTCCGCGGCACGAGGGGAAACCATGACACTACCCATCACTTCGATCGGCTTGCTGGACGCCGATCAGGTGAAGTCCGTGATCGGCGCCGCGGTCCTCGCGCCGTCGACGCACAACACGCAGCCCTGGCGGTTCCGCTGCGGTCCCGCCGGCCTCGAGCTGCACGCCGATCCGGACCGCGCCCTGCCGGTGGCCGACGCCGACCAGCGGGAACTCCTGCTTTCCTGCGGCGCCGCGCTGTTCAACCTGCGCACCGCGATCCAGGCGCTCGGTGCGCACCCGGCGACGACGCTGTTCCCCCGGCGCGACGACCCGACACTGCTGGCTTTGGTGCGGCCGTTCGGGGCCCGCCGACCCGACCCGCGCGTGGTCGAGCTGGCCGACGCGATCCCGCGCCGGCACACGAACCGGACCCCGTTCGAGGAGGGCGTCATCCCGCCCTCGGTGGTCGCCGAGCTGCGCCACGCCGCCGAGGTCGAACAGGCCTGGCTGCCGCGCCTGGACGCGAAGCAGCTGGAAGGCCTGCGGGAGCTGGTGCACAAGGCCCACCACGTCCAGCTCGGCAACCCGGCCTTCCTCGCCGAGTGGCAGTACTGGACCGCACGGACCCCGGACACCCGCGACGGCGTCCCCGAGTACGCGGCCGGCGCAATGCCGTCGAACAACGGGGGCTGGGTCCTGCGCGACTTCGGGGCCCGGCCGCGGGGCCGGACCGACCACTCCGAGCCCCTGGTCGTGGTCATCGGCTCCTTCGACGACGGCCCGGCCGACCGGGTCCGGGCGGGCCAGGCGATGCAGCGCGTCCTGCTGACGGCGACCGCCGCGGGACTCGACGCGTCGTTCATCTCCCAGCCGGTCGAGGTCCCGGCCATCCGGGCCGAGCTGCGTCAGCTGCTCGGCGGCGGCCTCTGGCCGCAGATCGTGCTGCGGCTGGGCCGGGGGGCGCCGGTCCCGTGGACACCGCGACGCTCGCTGGACGACGTCCTGCTGGCCAAGGCTTGACCCCAGGCGACACGGTTCTCGATCAGCGGTACTGGGTCATGCCGAGCGCATGGTCGCTTCCGCGGGCGGTGGGGCCACTCGTCTCCAGGACGGCGTAGCGTTCGGAGGCGGTGGCCCCACCCACGCACCGGTCTCCTTGTCCTTGGGTGCCATTTCGAGCAACGACCGGAACCCCGCTTCGGTGGCGCACTCGCGCGCGAGCTTGGCGATGCTTCTTCCACGCCTTCGTGAACTGAGCCGTGGTGAAGCAGAACGGAATACGGTTCTGGACGGCCTGCGCAGCCTGAGTCGGTTTCAGCAAGCCGTGTCCGACAACGGGCCGTTTGTGTTCTCGGACTACGACGTACCCTTTCCTGCCGATCGCCTCCACTGCTTCGCGTTGTTCTTCGGTGAGATCGTCGAAGCAGGTGAACTGAACGGCAAGCGCGTCCGGGTCCTTCGGTGCGAGCTCCTGGAAAACCCGCAGCCGAAAGTCATAGCGCGGGTCACGGGCGACCGAGTCGTCCGATCCGGCGTCGTACTCCGCGATGAACGTGCGCAGCTGAGCCGGAAGTTGCGAGCGCAACCGGCGCAGAGCACGCTCGCCTTCGTCGGTGAAGCTGCCGATGAAGACCGGGAACCGCAGGCGGGTCGCGAGGGAAGCGCCGAGGCCGAACTGGCCGGTGACTTCCTCCTCGTAGTTGAGCAAGAGGGCTTGGCTCTGACCGCCCACGGCGGCAGCGAGCGCTTGCTGCTCGCGGGCGGTGGCCAGGTCCCAGCGCTTCGGCTCACCGTCGATGCGCTCGAGGCGCCGAGCGCGCCCCTTGGTGCGCCAGTACCGGAAGTCGACGGCGTCCCGCGAGAGTTCGGCGTGCAGCAGATACAGCCAGGCAAGGTGCATGTGGACGACGAAGCCCTCGAAAGAACGGACTTCCCCCGGATCGTTGTACAGGCGCACAGCCAGCTGGGCCTCATCGCGAGAGGCGTCGACCATGTGCAGGAAACGTGGCCGCGGTGCCATGAGTCCCTCCGCGAAGCTCGGCAGGTCGAACAACCGCGAACGGGGATCTCGTGCGGCATACGGTCAAGGTCGGAATTCCATCACCGTCCGTTACCGCTGTGCACTGAACGAGACCTCAGCCGTTTTGGTTGCGCAGCTCGGTGGCCAGCACCGCGGCCTGCGTGCGCCGTTCCATGCCCAGCTTGGTCAGCAGGCGCGACACGTAGTTCTTCACCGTCTTCTCGGCCAGGAACATCCGCTCCGAGATCTGGCGGTTCGTCAGGCCCTCGCCGATCAGCTCCAGCAGCTTCCGCTCCTGGTCGGAAAGGTCCGCCAGCGGGCCCTTCTTCGCCTGGCTGTCCCGCAGCTTGGCCATCAGCGCGGCGGCCGCGTGCGCGTCGAGCAGGGACTTGCCCGCGCCGACGTCGAGGACCGCCGAGACCAGGTCCATGCCCTTGATGTCCTTGATGACGAACCCGCTGGCCCCGGCCATCACCGCGTCGAGCATCGCCTGCTCGTCGGTGTAGGACGTCAGCATCAGGCACTTGAGCTCGGGCAGCTTGGACCGCAGCTCACGGGCCAGCTCGATGCCGTTGCCGTCCGGCAGGCGCACGTCGAGCACCGCGACGTCGGGGTTCAGCGCCGGGATGCGGGCCAGCGCCTGCGACACACTGCCGGCTTGGCCGACCACTGTGAGGTTCTCGTCCTCGTCCAGCAGGTCGGCGACGCCACGACGGACGACCTCGTGGTCGTCGACCAGAAACACGCGGAGCATTCCGACCTCCCGAAAACGGTTCGACGGAGATCAGCGTACGACCATTGGCCCTCGGATGGCAGGGACCCGTGACCGTCGCGGAAGTGACCAAGGACCCTCTCGCCGAAGGTCCCCCGGACCGGATGCTGCCCCGGACAACACCGTCCGCGCGAGCAGGAGAACCGGATGAGCGCCCTGGACATCGCCCGATGGCAGTTCGGGATCACCACCGTGTACCACTTCATCTTCGTCCCGCTGACCATCGGGCTGTCCTTCCTGGTCGCCGGGATGCAGACGGCCTGGGTGCGCACCGGGAACGACAAGTACCGCCGGATGACGAAGTTCTGGGGGAAGCTGTTCCTCATCAACTTCGCCATGGGCGTGGCGACCGGCATCGTGCAGGAGTTCCAGTTCGGGATGAACTGGTCGGACTACAGCACGTTCGTCGGCGACATCTTCGGCGCGCCGCTGGCCATCGAAGGGCTGCTGGCGTTCTTCCTCGAGTCGACCTTCCTCGGGCTGTGGATCTTCGGCTGGGACAAGCTGCCGAAGAAGCTGCACCTGGCCACGATCTGGATCGCCTCGATCGGCACGGTGCTCTCGGCCTACTTCATCCTCGCCGCCAACTCCTGGATGCAGCACCCGGTCGGCTCCGTCGTGAACCCCGCGACCGGCCGCGCGGAGCTCAAGGACTTCGGTGCCGTGCTCACCAACTCCACCGCCGTCGGCGCGTTCGCCCACACCCTCACCGCGTGCTTCCTCACCGCCGGCATGTTCGTCGTGGGCATCAGCGCGTGGCAGCTGCGAAAAGGCACGAGCGCCGACGTCTACCGGCCGTCGATGAAGCTCGCGCTGGTCACCGTCCTGATCGCGAGCCTCGGCGTCATCGTCACCGGTGACCTGCAGGCCCGGCTGATGACCGAGCAGCAGCCGATGAAGATGGCCGCCGCCGAAGCGCTCTACGACACCGTCGCGCCCGCGTCCTTCTCGCTGTTCACCATCGGCTCGCTCGACGGCTCGCAGGAGAAGTTCAGCATCCGCGTGCCCGGCGTGCTCTCCTTCATGGCCACCGGGAAGTTCGACGGCCGGGTCGAGGGCATCAACAACCTCCAGGCCCAGGAGCAGCAGGCCTACGGGCCCGGCGACTACCGGCCGGACATCCCGGTCACGTACTGGACGTTCCGCCTGATGATCGGCTTCGGCTTCCTCTGCCTGCTGATCTCGCTGGTGGGCTTGTGGCTGTTCCGCCGCGGCCGCACCCCGCGCGCCCGCTGGTTCTTCCCCGTCGCGACCGCCGGGGTCGCCCTGCCGTTCCTGGCCAACAGCGTCGGCTGGATCTTCACCGAGATGGGACGGCAGCCGTGGTCGGTGTTCGGCGTGCTGAAGACCGCCGATTCGGTGTCGCCCACCGTCTCCGCGGGCACCGTGCTGACGTCGCTGATCGTGTTCACCGTGCTCTACGGCGTCCTCGCGGTCGTCGACGGCGTGCTGATGGTCCGCTACGCCAAGGCCGGGCCGCCGCCGCCCGAAGCACCCAGCGAAGACACCGATTCCGACGAGCCGCGCCCCGCGGCGTTCGCCTACTGACGAAAGCACCGCCATGGCCCTCACCGACATCTGGTTCCTGCTCATCGCGGTCCTCTGGACCGGCTACTTCGTCCTCGAAGGCTTCGACTTCGGCGTCGGCACGCTGCTGCGCGTCCTCGGCCACGACGACACCGACCGCCGGGTCCTCGTCAACACGATCGGCCCCGTCTGGGACGGCAACGACGTCTGGCTGCTCGTCGCCGGCGGCGCGACGTTCGCCGCGTTCCCGCTCTGGTACTCGAGCCTGTTCTCCGGCTTCTACCTGGCGTTGCTCCTGGTGCTGGTCGCGCTGATCCTGCGCGGCGTCGCGTTCGAGTTCCGCGGCAAGATCGACAGCCCGCGCTGGCGGAACACCTGGGACTGGGTGATCGTCTTCGGTTCCGCCGCACCCGCGCTGCTGTGGGGCGTCGCGTTCGGCAACATCGTCCACGGCGTCCCCCTCGACGCCCAGCACCACTTCACCGGCACCTTCTTCACCCTGCTCAACCCGTACGCGCTGCTCGGCGGGCTGGCCACGCTCAGCCTGTTCACCTTCCACGGCGCGGTCTTCCTCACGCTGAAGACGACCGACGCCCTGCGCGACCGCGCCCGGACGCTGAGCCGCCCGCTCGGCGGCGCCGCGATCGTGTTCGGCGGCGTGTTCCTGGGCTACACGGCGATCGAACACGGCGGCTGGTCCTGGCTGACGTCGCTGGTCGCGGCGCTGCTGCTGGCCGCGGGTGTGCTGTTCGCCGCGGGCGACCGCGACGGGCTCGCCTTCGCGAGCACCGCCGGCGCGATCATCGCCGTCACCTTCACGCTCTTCTGGTCGCTCTACCCGAACGTGCTGCCCTCGACGACCGACCCCGCCTTCAGCCTGACCACGACGAACGCGTCCTCGACGCACTACACCCTGCAGATCATGACCTGGGTGGCGGTCGCGTTCACCCCGATCGTGCTGGCCTACCAGGCCTGGACGTACTGGGTGTTCCGCAAGCGGATCAGCCGCGCCTCGATCCCCGCCGGCGGCGGCCTGCCCGCGGGCCGCCGGTGAAGCCCCTCGACCCGCGGCTGCTGCGCCACGCGAGCGCGGTCCGGCCGTTCGTCCTCGCCTGCGCCGCACTGGGCGTGCTGACCGCGATGCTGGTGCTCGCCCAGGCGGAGCTGCTGGCGAAGACGATCACCTGGGCCTTCCTCGACGGGCTGGCGGTCCGGGACCTGCTCGTGCCGCTCGGCATGCTCGTCCTGGTCGTGCTCGCCCGGGCCGGGATCACCTGGTTGTCGGAGACGACCGCCCACCGCGCCGCCGCCCGGGCGCTGTCGCAGCTGCGCGACACCGTCATCACGGCCGCGCTGCGGATCGGGCCGCGCCGGGCGGACCGCTCCCCCGCCGAGATCGCCGCTCTCGCCACGCACGGCGTCGACCGGCTGGAGGGCTACTTCGCCCGCTACCTGCCGCAGCTGCTGATCGCGGCGGTCGTCCCGCTCGTCGTGGGTACGCGGATCCTGTTCGCCGACTGGATCGCCGCGGTCGTCGTCGGCCTGACCGTGCCGCTCATCCCGGTCTTCATGATCCTCATCGGCGTTTACACCCAGCGCGACGTCCGGCGGCAGTGGCAGACGCTTTCCGTGCTGGGCAACCACTTCCTGGACCTCGTCGCCGGACTGGCCGAGCTGACGGCGTTCGGCCGCGCGCGGGCGCAGCTCCGGTCCCTGCGGGAGATCACCGAGAAGTACCGCTCGCACACGATGCGGACCCTGCGGGTCGCGTTCCTCTCCGCACTCGCCCTCGAACTGCTGGCCACGCTGTCGGTCGCCCTCGTCGCGGTGTCGATCGGCCTGCGCCTGCTGGCCGGCGAGCTCGACCTGCGGACCGCGCTGGTCGTGCTGATCCTCGCGCCGGAGGTCTACCTGCCGCTGCGCGCGGTCGGCGCGCGGTTCCACGACAGCGCCGAGGGTCTCGCCGCCGCCGAAGAGATCATCGCGCTCGCCGGCACGCCGTCCGGCGACCACGGCACCGGCGTCGTGCCCGACCTGGCGCGCACCGCGGTGCGCTGCGAAGACGTCACGGTCGACGGCCGGTCCGGGCCGATCCTCGACGGCTTCAGCCTGCGCCTGCCGCCCGGCGAGATCGTCGGCGTGACCGGGCCGAGCGGGGCGGGCAAGTCGACGCTGCTCGACCTCCTGCTCGGCTGGCGCCGGCCCGACGCCGGGCGGATCCTGGTGGGCACCACCGACCTGGCCGGCATCGGCCGCGCCACCTGGCACCGTCACCTGGCGTGGGTGCCGCAGCAGCCCCACCTGGTGGCCGGGACGGTCGCCGCGAACATCCGGCTGGGTTCTCCCGGCGCCACCGACGACGCCGTGCTCGCCGCCGCCGACACCGCCGCCCTCGACGTTCCGCTGTCCACTGTGGTCGGAGAGCTGGGTGCCGGGCTGTCGACCGGGCAGCGCCGCCGCGTGGCGCTGGCCCGGGCGGTGCTGCTCGACCGGCCGCTGATCCTGCTCGACGAACCCACCGAGGGCGTCGACGCGGAGACGGAGGCGGCCATCCTGGAGCGGCTGCCCAAGGTGCTCGCCCGGCGGACCGCCGTCATCGTCAGCCACCACCCCGCGGTGCTGGCGCACTGCGACCGCGTCGTTTCCCTGGGCGGCGCGATCCCGGCGGCGGATTCACCGGCCGCGGCCGCCCGGCCGGCGGTGCGCGCCACCTCGCCGGCCGCCACCAAGACGTCCACTGTGGACTTCGACGGCCCGAAGTGGCGGCCGTTGCTCGGCGCGATCCGGCCCCACCGGCTGCGCTTGGCGCTGGCCTGCCTCGCCTCGACCGCCGCGCTGGGCTGCGGGGTCGCGCTCACCGCGACGTCGTCGTGGCTGATCGCCAGCGCGGCGTTGCACCCTCCCGTGCTGAGCCTGGTGGTCGCGATCGTCGCGGTGCGCACCTTCGGCTTGGCCAAGGGGATCTTCCGCTATGCCGAGCGGCTGCTGTCCCACGACGTCGCCCTCCGCGCGCTCGCCGAGCTGCGGGTGCGGGTGTGGGCACAGCTCGTCCGGCTCGGGCCGGCCGGCACCGCCCGCCTGCGGCGCGGCGACCTGCTGCACCGGCTGGTGTCCGATGTGGACAGCCAGCAGGACGTCCTGGTGCGGGGGCTGGTGCCCGGCGTGTCGACCTTCGCGGTCCTCACCGCGACCGCGGTCACCCTCGGCGTGCTCTTGCCCGGCGCCGGCTTCGCGGCTGCTCTGGGCCTGACCGTCGCGGGGGTGGTGGCCCCGGTGGTGGCGGCGCTGGCGGCCCGCCGGGCCCAGCGCGAAACGGCCCGGTTGCGCGCGGAGCTCACGGCGGGGACGGTCGAGCTGCTCCAGGCGTCGGCCGACCTGATCGCCCACGACGCGGCCGACCGGCGGCACTCACGACTGCGCGAGCTCGACTTCGCCGTGACGTCCCGGCAGCGCCGCTCTGCGGCCTGGCGCGGACTGGGTGGCGGGATGGCCACCCTCGGCGTCGGGCTGACGTCGATCGCGTGCCTGACGCTGGGCATCGCGGCCGCGGTCCCCGGCCCCACGCTCGCCGTGCTCGCCCTGGTGCCGCTGGCGACGGCCGAACTGGTGGCCGGCCTGCCGGAGGCGGCGCAGCGGTTGCTCGGGGCTTCCGGTTCCGCGCGCCGCCTGGCCGAGCTGGACGCACTCGCCGCGCCGCACACCACCGCCACCGCGGCCGCGCCGCCCGCGGCCGAGCTGGCGGCGCAGCGGCTGTCGGTCCGCTGGCCGGCAGCTCCGGCCGACGCGGTCCGGAACGTCGACCTGCGCATCGGCCACGGCCGCCGGATCGCGCTGACCGGCCGCTCGGGCGCGGGCAAGAGCACGGTGCTCGCCGCGCTGATGCGCTACCTGGACCCGTCCGCCGGCCGCGTCCTGCTCGACGACACCGACACACTGCGCTGCGACGGGGATTCGGTCCGGGACCGGATCGCCTGGTGCGGGCCGGAGACGCACCTGTTCGACAGCACGCTGCGCGAGAACCTCCGCCTGGCCAGGCCCGCGGCGCCCGATGCCGACCTGCGGGCCGCACTGGAGCTGGCCCAGCTGGGCGCTTGGCTCTCGCGGCTACCGGACGGCCTGGACACGGCACTGGGCACCCACGGAACCCCGGTCTCCGGCGGGGAGCGCCAGCGCATCGGCGTGGCCCGGGCGTTGCTGTCGGACCGCCCGATCCTGCTGCTCGACGAGCCGACGGCCCACCTGGACGCGCCCACGGCAGCGGCGCTGGCGGACGACGTGCTGGCCGCGACCGAGGGCCGGTCCACGCTGGTGGTCACCCACCGGCCCGCGGAATTCGCCCAGTTGTCGGTGGTGCACCTGACCGGCGCCGGCAGCGCTGTCGAAGAGCCGTCCGGGGCCGTGAGGTGACCGTGGGCCCGCCGGACCGGGACGAACGGCCCTCGCCGCGGCTGCGCCACCACCGGGAAGCTACCCGGATGCAGACCTACGAAATCCAGGTCCGTAACCGCAACGAACAGCCGACCGCGGTGGCCGAGGCCGATCTCGACGTCTCGGAAATCGCGGCCTGGCTCGAGCGGCAATACGGTGCGATCGCCAAGGTGCTGGCCGCGCAGGGCTCGGTGCCGTCGGGTCCGCCGTTCGCCCGCTACCACCACCGTGAGGCCGAGGGTCGGTTCCACGTCGAAGCGGGCTTCCCGGTCACCACCGTCATCGAGCCGGCCGATGGTGTCGGCCCGTCGACGCTGCCCGGCGGCCCCGTCGTGGAGACGGTCCACACCGGGTCCTACGACACGATCGAGCCCGCGTACGGCGCGCTCGCCTGCTGGGTGCACGAGCACGACGGTGAGCTCGCCGGTGCGGCGTGGGAGGTCTACCTGACGTCGCCGGGCGCGCGACCGGACCCCGGCGCCTGGCGGACCGCGATCGTCCAGCCGTACCGGATCCACTGATCCCGCGCCGCGGAGCGCTCGTCAGGTGACCAGGAGGCCGACCGCGGTGGTGAAGCGCGCGAGGTACGCCTCGCGGGTCTCCACCTGGTGCTTCAGCCCGGCCGACACGCTGATCAACGTCTGCGCGACCGCGCTCGCCGGCGCCTGCCCCGGCGCCGCGGCGAGCGCGCTCGTGACGAGCTGCTCGAAGCGCTTCGGAGCGGTCCGGACGATCTCGCCGAGCAGGTCCGGGTTCTGCTCGATGACGCTCGGGATGTCCCGGGCCAGCGGGCCGACGTAGCGGCCCGCCCACTGGTCGAACGCGTCGACGAGGCGTTCGCGCAACGGCCTGCCGGTGTCGGCGAGGAGCCGTGCGGCGGCGGCGAGGTCCTGCTCGAGCGCCCGCGTCACCGCGGCGCGGAACAGCACTTGCTTGGAGTCGAACAGGAAGTACAGGCCGGGGCGGGAGATGCGGGCGGTGCGCGCGATCTCCTCCATGGCGGTCTTCCGGTAGCCGTGCCGGGCGAACGTCAGCAGCGCCGACTCGAGCACCGCGTCGCGACGGGCCGGCTCGGCGACCTTCGACGTCTCGGTCATCCCGCTACCGTACGCGTCGCCGACTTACTGAACAACTTCTGTCGAGTCTGTATAGTTCGAGCCATGACCTCGCGACAGCTCATCACCACGCCTTTCTCCGCCTCCTCGACCGCGGACGACGTGCTGGCCGGGGTCGGCCTCGCCGGCGTGCGGGTGATCGTGACCGGGGCGTCCTCCGGTATCGGCGCCGAGACGGCCCGGGCGCTGGCCGCGGCCGGCGCCGAGGTGACCCTCGCCGTCCGGAACACCGCCGCCGGCGAGGCCGTCGCCACCACCATCGCGGACGCGGGCACCGCGCACCGCCCCCGCGTCTCCCCGCTCGACCTCGCCGATCCGCCGTCCGTCCGGCGCTTCACCGAGGGGTGGGAGGGCCCGCTGCACCTGCTCGTCGCCAACGCCGGTCTCGTCACCGGCGGGCCGGCCCACACGGCGCAGGGGTGGGAGCTGCAGTTCGCGACGAACCACCTCGGCCACTTCGCACTGGCCACCGGGCTGCACGGCGCGCTCGCCCGCGGGGCCGCCGACCGCGGCGAAGCGCGGATCGTGTCGGTCAGCTCCACCGCGCACATGCGCGCCGGAATCGACTTCGCCGACCTGCACTTCCGGCGCCGCGCCTACGACCCGCAGATCGCGTACGCGCAGTCGAAGACGGCGAACTCCCTGTTCGCGGTCGAGGCGACCCGCCGCTGGGCGCCCGATGGCATCTTCGCCAACGCCGTGAACCCCGGCGGCGTCGCGACCGGGCTGCAGCGGAACTTCACCCAGGCGCAGAAGAATTCCCTCGCCGCGGCCGAAGCCGCCGGCGTCTTCGCCTACAAGACCGTCGGGCAAGGCGCCGCGACGAGCATCGTGGCCGCCGTCGCCCCGCAGTTCGCCCGGACCGGCGGCCACTACCTCGACGACGGGCAGGAGGCGTACACCGTGGCCAACGACGCCCAGCTCGCCGACCACCCGCACGGTGTGAAGCAGTGGGCGCTCGACCCCGCCGCGGCCGAGCGCCTCTGGACCGTCTCGGCCGCCATGACGCGCGGCTGAGCGCGAGTCACCCCGCACCGCCGCGGGATTTGGGTTTGCCGGTGAAGGTGATGTCGCCTTCGGTGCGGAGGCGTTCGATCAGGTGCGGGTAGTGCAGCTCGAACGCCGGCCGCTCGGAACGGATCCGGGGCAGCTCGGTGAAGTTGTGCCGCGGTGGCGGGCAGGTGGTGGCCCATTCGAGCGAGTTGCCGTAGCCCCACGGGTCGTCCACCGTGACGATCTCGCCGTAGCGGTAGCTCTTGACCACGTTCCACAGGAACGGCAGCACCGAGGCCCCAAGCAGGTACGCGCCGATCGTCGAGATCGTGTTCAGCGTGGTGAAGCCGTCGGTGCTCAGGTAGTCGGCGTAGCGGCGGGGCATGCCTTCGTTGCCGAGCCAGTGCTGGACCAGGAACGTCGTGTGGAAGCCGAGGAAGGTGGTCCAGAAGTGCCAGCGGGCCAGGCCTTCGTCCAGCATCCGGCCGGTGATCTTCGGGAACCAGAAGTAGATGCCGGCGAAGGTGGCGAACACGATGGTGCCGTAGAGCACGTAGTGGAAGTGCGCG
This sequence comes from Amycolatopsis sp. FBCC-B4732, assembly GCF_023008405.1. Lineage (NCBI taxonomy): Bacteria > Bacillati > Actinomycetota > Actinomycetes > Pseudonocardiales > Pseudonocardiaceae > Amycolatopsis > Amycolatopsis sp. FBCC-B4732. The sequence goes on along the minus strand of NZ_CP095376.1, from coordinate 1,972,416 downwards.
ACGACGAAGTAGGTGTCGGACACGTGGAAGTCCAGTGCCGGTGCCGCCAGCAGCACGCCGGACAGGCCACCGAAGAGGAAGGTGACCAGGAACCCGGTCGAGAACAGCATCGGGGACTCGAAGCTCAGCTGCCCCTTCCACATGGTGCCGATCCAGTTGAAGAACTTCACCCCGGTCGGCACCGCGACGAGGAACGTCATGAACGAGAAGAACGGCAGGAGCACGGCGCCGGTGGCGTACATGTGGTGCGCCCACACCGCGACCGACAGGGCCGCGATGGACAGCGTCGCCCAGACCAGGCTCCGGTAGCCGAACAACGGTTTGCGGGAGAACACCGGCAGGATCTCCGAGACGACACCGAAGAAGGGCAGCGCCAGGATGTAGACCTCGGGGTGGCCGAAGAACCAGAACAGGTGCTGCCACAGCACGGCGCCGCCGTTGGCCGGGTCGAACACGTGGGCTCCGATGAGCCGGTCGGCGAGCAGGCCGAAGCCGGCCGCGGTGAGGACCGGGAACACGATCAGCACCAGGATGCTGGTGACGAGGATGTTCCAGGTGAAGATCGGCATCCGCCACATCGTCATGCCGGGTGCGCGCAGGCAGACGATGGTGGTGACCATGTTGACCGCGCCGAGGATGGTGCCCAGGCCGCCGACCGCGACGCCGACGATCCAGAGGTTGGCGCCGACGCCCGGTGAGTGGATGGCGTCGGAGAGCGGGGTGTAGGCGAACCAGCCGAAGTCGGCGGCGCCACCGGGGACGAGGAACCCCGACAGCATGAGCAGCCCGCCGAAGAGGAACAGCCAGAAGGAGAACGCGTTCAGCCGGGGGAACGCCACGTCCGGCGAGCCGATCTGCAGCGGCAGCACGAAGTTCGCGAACCCGAACACGCTCGGCGTCGCGTACAGCAGCAGCATCACCGTGCCGTGCATGGTGAACAGCTGGTTGTACTGCTCCTGCGAGAGGAACTGCAAGCCCGGCCGGGCCAGCTCGGAGCGGATCAGCATCGCCATCGCCCCGCCGATCAGGAAGAACCCGAAGGTGGTGACCAGGTACATGACGCCGATCTGCTTGTGATCGGTCGTGCGGAAGACCTGGAGCAGCCAGGCCCCTTTGAGCTGCCTCCGGGCCGGCGCCGGGTGCAGGACAATCGGCTCGGGAACGATCGCCGCCACGAAAACTCCTGTCTCCCGGGTACTGGCCGGGACACAGTCGATCGTGAAAGCCGTTGCTCCGCTTAGGGACGAAAGTCCCCGCGGACGCGACCGAAGTCCTCCGTTCCGGTCCAGCGGAAGCGGAACGCCCGCGCTCCCGCGCTACGGGATCGGCACCCACCAGGTCAGCTCGCGTTCGTGCACCTCCGAAACCCCGCCGCGCCGCCGTGCCGAGTCGGCGATCCGCGCGAGCTCCTCCTCCGGTGGCGCGCTCGACGGGCTGCCGTCGTGCGCCAGCACCACGCTCAGCCTCTCCGCCCCCGACCGCACCGCCACCCGCACCGACCCGGCGCCGGTGCTGCGGGCGATCAGCGTCAGACCCTCCCGCAACGCCGTCACCAGCTCGTCGGCCAGGTCCGGCGGGGAGATCGCGTCCAGCTTGCCGGAAAACTCCGTCGACGCCGTGAGGCCGAGCTCGTCCCCCAGCTCCGACAGCACCTCCAGGACACGGTCGTGCACGCTGGTCGAGGACCGCGGCAGCACATCGTCCAGCTGGAAGACCGTGTCGCGGATCTGCGCGATCACCGCGTCGAGGTCGGCGATCGCCGTGCGGACCCGGCGCGCCACCGCCTCCGATCGCGCCGCGCCCGCGGTCGTCTGCAGCGAAAGCCCGATCCCGTACAACCGCTGGACCACCTGGCTGTGCAGCTCCGCCGCGATCCGGTCGCGTTCGTCGTACAGCTCGTTGCGCTGCTGCTCCGCGCGGGCGTCCGCCAGCTCGATCGCCACCGAGGCCTGGCTCGCGAAGCCGGCCGCCATCTCCAGGTCGTCACCCGTGAAGCTCGGCCTGCCGATCTTCCTGGCCGCCGTGAGCACACCGTTCACCTGCCCGGCCCCGGTCAGCGGGACCACCAGCACGGCGTCGAGGTCGGTGCGCAGCGCGGGGGGCGCGTCCGGCATGCCCTGCCGGTCGACCCACGACCCCAGCACCGGCGCGCCCGTGGTGAACACCTGCCCGGACATCGTTCCGGTGCGCTCGACCTGGCGTCCGACCAGCTCGTCGGCGCCGAGGCCGACCGCGACTTCGATGCGCAGCCGATCGGCGTCGGGTCGCACCACGGTGACCAGATCGGCGTCCGCGAGGTCGAGGGTGTGCTCGGCGATCAGCTCCAGCGGCCGCCCGGACCGGGTCGCGAGCAGCTCGCGCATGATCGCCCCCGACGCCCCCAGCCACTCCTGCTGCTTGCGCGCGGTCTCGTAGAGCCGCGCGTTGTCGATGGCCTGGCCCGCGGTCGCCGCCAGCGCGAGCGCCAGCTGCTCGTCTTCCGCGGTGAACTCACCGTGCCGGCACTCGGTGAGGTAGAGGTTCCCGAACACGACCCCGCGGACCCGGATCGGCACGCCGAGGAAGCTGCGCATCGGCGGGTGCTCGCCGGGGAACCCGGACGAGCGCGGGTCGTCGGTGATGTTCGCGAGCCGGATCGGCCGCGGGTCCTCCACCACGGCTCCGAGCAGCCCCTTTCCCTCGGGGAGCTGCCCGACCCTGGCGACCGTCTCGTCGTCCATGCCGACGTGGACGAACTCGGCGAGCTGCCCGTCCGGCCCGATCACGCCGAGTGCCGCGTACCGCGCACCCAGCAGCTCCCGGGCCGCCTCGACGATGCGGCGCAGCAACGTGGGCAGCGCGAGGTCGCCGGTCACCATCTGGCTCGCGTGCAGCAGGCCGCGCAGGCGGCCCTGAGTACCCATGACCTCCTGGGCCCGCTCCACGAGCTGACCCAGCAGCTGGTCCAGTTCCATCCTCGGCAGGTCCGGGAACGTCAGCCGGTCCTGCTCTTTGCCCGTCCCATTCACGCGAAACAGTGTCCCGCCCCCTACCGGGTGGCGGTCAAGCCGCGGCGACCGTCATTTAAGTGAATCGTCCACCGGATGTTTCAGGAGATCTTGCAAACGGCGTACCAGGTGCGACGCCCCAATCGTTGCACAGCCGATGCGAGGTGCTCGGCCCGGCGGTAGAGCTCCCGCAGCCGCATCTCCCGGCGCGAGTCCGGCTCGGTCTCCAGGCCCGCGATCGCCCGGCGGTAAGCGTGTTCCGCGGCGTCCAAAGAGGACACAGCCGTGTCGGCCGCTGCCGCCGCGCTCGCCGCGGGCAACGCGTCGAGCGCTTCGTGCAGCATGTCGAACGCGGTCACCGACGTCAGCACCATCGCGCTCAAGTGGTCGTCCGGTGGCGTCCGCGACAAATCGGATTCGCGGACCAGCATGTAAGCCGCTTCGGCGATTTCGCCCAGCCGTTCCGCGAGTTCGAACACGTCCTCGGCCTCCAGCGGCGTGCTGAACGCCTCCCGGACCGCCATCAGCACCTCACGGCGTTCGGCCGACTGAACCAGCAACGGCGTGTGCAGTTCCCCGCCGGTCGGCTCGCCGCGGGCCCAGCCCGCCAGCGCGGTCATCACCTCGCTGACCGTGCTCGCCTGGTCCCGGAGCAACCCCAGCACGTCCGGGTTGTGCGGCAGGAACCACGTCTTCGGGAGCCTCACGCGAACCACCTCCAGAGCGGGAGCGCGGCGGCACCCAGCACGGCGCACGCCGGCAGGGTGACCAGCCACGCGGAACAGATCTCGCCGACCACGGACCACCGCACGTGGCGGGCGTGGCGGCTGGCACCGGCGCCGACCACGGACGCGGCGACGACGTGGGTGGTGCTGACCGGGGCGCCCACGCCGGCCGCGGCGAGGATCACCGCGGCCGAGCCGCCTTGGGTCGCCAGGCCGTCGACCGGGCGCATCCGGTAGATGCCGCGGCCGACGGTCTTCACCACCCGCCAGCCGCCGGAGGCGGTGCCGAGCGTCAGTGCGCTCGCCGCCGCGAGCTTCACCCACAGCGGGACCGCGAAAGCCCCGAGGTGCCCGGTCGCGACCAGCAGCAGCGTGATGACGCCCATGGACTTCTGGGCGTCGTTCGCGCCGTGGCTGAAGGCCAGCGCGCCGGCGGTCACCCACTCGGCGCGCCGGATCGCGACGTCCACCCGCCGCCGGGCGCGGCGCAGGGCCCGGCGCGCCAGGCGGTCGGCCGCCGCGCCCAGCCCGGCGCCGAGCAGCGGTGACAGGGCGAGGCCGGCCAGCACGCCGAGCACTCCGGTGACGTGCAGCCCGGCTACCCCGCCCCACCGCACGCCGGCGAAGCCGCTCGCCCCGACCAGCCCGCCGACCAGCGCGTGGGACGAGCTCGACGGCAGCCCGCGCCACCAGGTGAGCAGGTTCCAGGCGATCCCGGCGGTGACCGCCGCGCCGACCGCGGGCAGCACGTCCGCGGCCGGCAGGCGGACCACCCCGCCGACGGTGTCGGCGACGGTCGTCCCGGCCAGCAGCGGTCCCGCGACGTGGCACGCGGCCGCCAGCAGCAAGGCCGCGCCCGGGGTGGCCGCGCGGGTCGCGACCAGCGCGGCCACCGAGTTCGCCGAGTCGTGGAACCCGTTGGTGAAGTCGAAGACCAGGGTGATCGCGACCGCCACGGCCAGCGCGACCGCGGCGCTCACGCCTCAGCCCGCCCAGGTCCAGTGCCGGACCTCGGGCAGGTCCTCCCCGTGGGTGCGGATCCAGCGGCGGTGCCGGCCCTGGGCTTCGGTCATCCGCTGCCGCAGCACCCCGGCCGTCGCCACCAGGCCCGGCACCCGGTCGATCACGTCGATCACCAGCTGGAACCGGTCCATGTGGTTGAGCACCAGCATGTCGAACGGCGTCGTCGTCGTGCCGTGCTCGGTGTAGCCGCGCACGTGGAGGTCGTGGTGACCGGTTCGGCGGTAGGCCAGCCGGTGGATCAGCCACGGGTAGCCGTGGTAGGCGAAGATCACCGGCCGGTCCGGCGTGAACAGCGCGTCGTACTCCCGGTCGTTCAAGCCGTGCGGGTGTTCGGCCTCGGGTTGCAGGCGCATCAGGTCGACGACGTTGACCACCCGCACCGCCAGGTCCGGCAGTTCGGTGCGCAGGATCCGGGCGGCCGCCAGGACTTCCAGCGTCGGGGCGTCGCCCGCGCAGCCGAGGACGACGTCCGGTTCGCGGTCGGTGTGCGTGCTGGCCCACTCCCAGATGCTCACCCCGCGCGCGCAGTGCAGCGCGGCCTGCTCGGCGTCGAGCCAGTTCGGCGAGTCGTTCTTGCCGGCCACGACGACGTTCACGTAGTCCCGGCTGCGCAGGCAGTGCGCCGCGACCTCCAGCAGCGTGTTGGTGTCCGGCGGGAAGTAGACGCGCACGACCTCGGAGCTCTTGTTCGCGACGTGGTCGACGAACCCCGGGTCCTGGTGGGAGAAGCCGTTGTGGTCCTGCCGCCACACGTGTGAGGTGAGCAGGTAGTTCAGCGACGCCACCGGGCGCCGCCACGGGATCTGCCGGTGCACCCGCAGCCACTTGATGTGCTGGTTCACCATCGAGTCGACGATGTGCACGAAGGCCTCGTAGCAGGAGAAGAGCCCGTGCCGCCCCGAAAGCAGGTAGCCCTCGAGCCAGCCCTGGCACAGGTGCTCCGAGAGCACCTCGAGCACGCGGCCGTCCCGCGCGAGGTGTTCGTCGACCGGCTCGATCGCGGCCTGCCACTCCTTGGCGGTGACGTCGTAGACCGCGTCGAGCCGGTTGGACGCGGTCTCGTCGGGGCCGAAGAGGCGGAAGTTCGCCCGGTCGGCGTTGAGCGCGAACACGTCCCGCAGGAACCGGCCCAGCACGCGGGTCGGCTCGGCCGCGGTCGCGCCCGGAGCCGGGACCGCCACGGCGTGGGACGCGGTGTCCGGCAGCGTGAGCGGCCGCAGGAGCACACCCCCGTTGGCATTCGGGTTCGCGCCCATCCGCCGCTCCCCCGCCGGGATCAGCGCGGTGACGTCGGCGACCGGGCGGCCGGCCTCGTCGAACAACTCGGCCGGCCGGTACGACAGCAGCCAGTCCTCGAGCTGCTTCAGGTGTTCCGGGTTGTGCCGGACCTGCGCGAGCGGAACCTGGTGCGCGCGCCACGTGCCTTCGACCGGCAGTCCGTCCACAACGGACGGACCGGTCCAGCCCTTGGGGCTGCGCAGCACGATCACCGGCCACACCCCGCGCCGCTCGGCGAGGGTGGCGACCGCCGAGTCGAGCGCCGCGGCCATCGCCTGGTGCATCACCTCCGGATCGCTGCCCTCGACGTAGATCGGCGCGTAGCCGTAGCCGCGCAGCAAAGCGTCCAGCTCGGCCGACGCGATGCGTGACAGCACGGTCGGGTTGGCGATCTTGTACCCGTTGAGGTGCAGGATCGGCAACACCGCGCCGTCGCGGACCGGGTCGAGGAACTTGTTGGCGTGCCACGACGTCGCCAGCGGGCCGGTTTCGGCTTCGCCGTCGCCGACGACGCACGCGACCAGGAGCCCGGGGTTGTCGAACGCGGCCCCGAAGGCGTGCGCGAGCGAGTAGCCCAGCTCGCCGCCTTCGTGGATCGAGCCAGGTACCTGGGGCGCGACGTGGCTGGGCACGCCACCGGGGAAGGAGAACTGCTTGAACAGCTCCGCCATCCCGGCGGCGTCCCTGGTGACCTCGGGCCAGGCTTCGGTGTAGCTGCCTTCCAGCCACGTGTTGGCCAGCAGGGCCGGGCCGCCGTGGCCGGGACCGGTGACGAGCATGGCGTTCAGGTCGTGAGCCAGGATGGCCCGGTTGAGGTGGGCGTAGACGAAGTTGAGGCCGGGCGAGGTGCCCCAGTGCCCGAGCAGTCTCGGCTTGACGTGCTCGGGGCGCAACTCCTCGCGCAGCAGCGGGTTCGCCATCAGGTAGATCTGGCCGGCCGCGAGGTAGTTCGCGGCCCGCCAGAGGGCGTCGACCTGGGCGAGCTCGGTGCCGCCGAGCACCGTCGGGCGCACTTCGACGGCGGTCATGCCTTCTTCTCCGGGCGGACCACGAGCACCGGGCACTGGGCGTGCTGGACGAGCGCCTGGCTGGTGGAACCCAGCAGCATCCCGGTGAAGCCACCGCGGCCCCGGCTGCCGACGACCACGAGCTGAGCGGTCTCGCTCGCCTCGAGCAGGACGTGCCGGGCCCGCTCGCGGACGAGCAGGCGGCGGATCTCGACGTCGGGGTACTTCTCCTGCCAGCCCGCGAGCCGCTGGACCAGCAGTCGCTCCTCGTCTTCTTCGAGGGTGGCCGGCTGGGTCAGGATCCGGGCCGTGCCGCGGGTGTCCTCGTAGGCGACGTCGTTCCAGGCGTGCGCCGCGACCAGCGGCACGCCCCGCAGCGAAGCTTCCTCGAACGCGACTCCAATGGCCTGCTCGCTGTTCGGGCTGCCGTCGACGCCGACGACGACCGGACCCGAGTCCGGGACGACCGCGGAGCGGCGGCGGCCGCGGACGACCACGACCGGGCAGTGCCCGTGCGCCGCGACCGTGCCGGCGGTGCCGCCGACCAGCATGCCGGTGAACCCGCCGGAGCCGGTGGCGCCCAGGACCAGCATCCGGGCGTGGCGGGACTCGTCGATCAGCAGCGGAACCGGGGGGTCGTCAGGCATGTCGGTCGTGACGGCCAGGTCCTTGTCGATCGCCGCCGCGAGGGCACGGGCGTCGGCGAGGTGCTTTTCCGCGTCGGCCCGGATCGCGTCGAACAAGGTCGCCGCGCCGACGCCGGAAAGCCCGCCGCCGTAGTAGAGACCGGCGATCTGCAGGCCGTGCACGATCCTCAGCTCGAGGTGCCGCAAGGACGCGAGCTTCGCGGCCCAGACGACGGCCGCGGAGGAACCCGCCGAGCCGTCCACGCCCACGGTGATCCTCGGGTCGATGGCGCTCATCTTCTCTGCTCCTCACCCGCATACGCGGTGTCGGCGGCGACGACACCCGGCACGGCGAGCGCCAGCAGCCGGGCGACGTGCCGGTCGGATTCGTCGTCGAACTGGTCGGTGATGTGCACGGACCCGTCGCGGACCGCGACCTCCCAGCGGCCGCCGCCGCCGTAGATTTCCAAGCGGTGCCGCACGTCCCGGGCGATCTCGGCGTCTTCCCGCGCGAGGACGCGGACGACGTCGCCGCGGGTGACGATGCCGACGACGGCCGAGCCGTCGACGATCGGCATCGCGCGGATGCGGGCGTCCACCAGTGCCTGGCACAGGTCGGCGACGTCGGTGCCGGAGCTCATGGCGGTGACCGGGGTGGTCATCAGGTCGCCGGCGGTCTTGCCGGCCACGGATTCGCGGGGCTCGTGGGAGTAGCGGGAGTCGGCCGGGATGCGGCCGCGGATCAGGTCGGCCTCGGTGACGATGCCGACCAGCCGGTCGTCGTCGTCGACCACGGGCAGTGCGGTGAAGCCGTGCATGGACAGCAGCTCGGCCGCCTCCTTGGCGGACGTCCACGGGTGCACGGTGATCACCGGCGCGGTCATCAGGTCGCGTGCGCGCATCGGGGTTCCTTTCGGTCACCTCCCAACCTAGGGAGGCGGGATCCCGGTGACCGCTGGCGTCGGTCACCGGTCGCGGGGACTTACGTCCCTTCGCGCGTTCACGTCCACAAGGGACGAAGGTCCCGCCGGAGCCGCTGCCACGCCGCGGTCAGCGCCGCCGCGCACCGGGCCGCCGTGGCCGCCTCGGCCGCCCGGGCGGCCGCGAGCGCGCCGTCCCCGGCTTCCAGCGCGGCCAGAAGTTCTTGCGCGACGACGGCGTCCTGGAACTCGCCGAGCAGGTCCTGGAAGGCCTCGAGCGCCGGCTTGGCGCCCGGCGGCCGGACCCCGGCCTCCAGCGCGTACCGCAGTCGCTTGGAGGCCTTGCGCACGTCGTGGACGGCCCGGTCGCGCGCCGGCCCGGCGGGCAGCCCGGCCACCCGGGCCACGCGGCCGTCGACGTCCTCCGCCACCGCACGGGCGAGCTTCGGCAGCACCTTCGAGGCGGGGCGGCGAGCGGCCTTGCGCCACTCGTGGCGCGGCTGTTCGCTCAAGACCACTTCGAGCACGTCGAGGGCGTTGAGCAGCTGGACGTACCGGTGGCTGTCCAGTGCGCGCCGCACCTGCTCCCGCGCCTCGCCGGTCAACGCCGCGAAGTAGGCGTCCGTCCGCTCCCCCGCCCAGGCGCGCGAGCGAGCCCACTGGACCTCGACGTCGCGGGCCGGAGCGAGCTCACCGCCGAGCCAGCGCAGGGCGCCGCCGATCTCACGCAGCAGCTTGGTGCCACCCAATACGGGCGCGTAGGCCGAAAAAGCACCTCACAACCGGCGCGCGGCGACGCGCATGCGGTGCACCGCATCGGGTTTGTCCTGCCGCACGGCCAGGTCCGCCGCGGCCAGGGCCGCGATCTGCGTCCGCACGTACCGCAGGACCGCGCCCCGAGCCGAACCGTCGTGCGGCCGGTGCGGTTCGGCGATCCGGCCGCCCACGGCCGCGCGCAGCCCGGCGGCACCGCCGCCCTCGAGCCGCGCCACCGGCACCAGCCGCTCGTCACGGGTGTACGCCCGCAGCAGCCGCGACAGGGTGGGCGGGACGGCCTGGTCCGAGCCGGTGAAGCGCACCTCACCGTCCGGCGTTTCGAGACGCCATTCGCCGCCGCGGACGCCCAGCGTCAACCCGCTCCGGAGGAGCCGGAGGGCGTCGGTGTCGAAGAACGCGGTGCCCGCGACCGTGGTGGTCATGACCCCGCCAGCCGGTGCCGGGCCAGCAAGGCCAGCCCGAGGAGCACCACCACGAGGCCCGCGGTCACCCACTGGACCGGGGCCCGCACGCCGATCACGCCGAACTGGACCGCCAGCCAGCCGGTCAGCACCCCGCAGGCGGCCAGTGCCGCGATCGGCGCGCGGAAGTCGATCCGCCAGGCGAACACCGAAGCCGCGGCCAGGGTGCCGCCGATGCCCAGTGCCAGCGCGAGCCCCGGCAGCACCCAGCTGGTCAACCCGAGCGGGGCCAGCCAATCGACCGGCATCGTGAACCCCGGCGCGCCCGCGGCCAGCGAGATCCCGCCGTACACCGCGCTCGCCGCCAGCAGCGTCTCGAACGTGGCCAGCAGGCGCATCGTGGCCCGCGTCCGCAGCGTGCTCACGTCCCGCTCCCGGTCCGCTGCGGCCGGACGACCGCGACCGGGCACGGCGAGTGCGCGATGAGCGCTTGGCTCGTCGAGCCGAGCAGCATGCCGGTGAACCCGCCGCGGCCGCGGCAGCCGACCACGATCAGCTGGGCGCGCTCGCCGCGTTCCAGCAGGGTCCGCACCGGGCGCCCGCGGGTGACCTCCAGCTCGATCGTCAGGTCGGAGTACTTCCGCTGCCAGCCCACGACCTGCTCGGCCAGCTTGACGCGCTCCGCCGTAGCGATCGCGACGGGATCCTCCTCGAGCGGGTGCGCGCGGAGCATGCCGTCGGCGAGGACGTCGCTCCACGTGTGCACCGCGACGAGAGCGGTACCACGCAGCCGGGCCTCCTCGCACGCGAACGCGAGCGCGACGTCGCTGTCGGGCGAGCCGTCGGCGCCGACGAGCACCGGCCCGGTGGCCGGCGGCGGGTCGTGCGGCGTCCGGCCGCGGACCACGACGATCGGGCAGTGCGCGTGCGCCACCACCGAGACGGCGGTCGAGCCGACGAGCAGGCCGGTGAACCCGCCCAGCCCGCGCGAGCCCAGCACGACCAGCTCGGCGTGCTGCGACTCCTGCACCAGCGCGGTGACCGGGCTCCACTCCCGGGCGGCCGTGGTGATCTCCAGGCCCGGGTGCTCGGCGAGCACCGCGGTCTTCGCCTCGGCGAGCCATTCTTCGGCTCTCGCCGCCAAGCCTTCGCGCACTTGCTCGTGCGTGCCGAACGCGACCGGAGCGCTCACCTGCGGCAGGGCGTAAACCTGCACGAGCCGCAGGGGGCGGCCCCGGCGGACGGCCTCGGTCCCGGCCCAGGCGGCCGCCTGCACTGCCGAAGCCGAGCCGTCGATGCCGGCGACGACGGCGCCGTCAACGAACCCGTGCATGGCCGTCCTCCTCGTGGATGAGCCGCTGGACCCGGTCGAAGCGGGTGCGGGCGCGGTTCTCCTCGGCCTGCTCCGCCTCGGCGGTCAGCACGATCACGTCCGGTCCGGGGAAGACCGTCGACACGTGGTCGTCGTGCGTCCAGCGGACGACGTAGGGCGGACCGCCGTCGGCCGAGTGGACCTCCAGGATCCGGCCGCGCTGTTCCGGCGCGTCAACCCACGGGCCCTTGACGACGAGCCAGTCGCCCGGCTGTGCGTGCATCGTCCCTTCCTTTCTCAAACGTCCACAGTGGACGGCTCAGGGGTGTGCGGTGTGCCGGGGCGCCGCGAGGCGCGGTGCGCGGCGACGGCGATCAGGACGACGCCGCCGGCCAGCGTGACGGCACCGGAAGCCAGCAGGGCCAAGGCGATCCAGCCGAGCGCGGGTGCGGTGGCGCCCGCGTCGGCGCGCACGGAGACCCCGCGCGAGGAGTCGGCGTTCATCACGACGGCGGTCCACTGCCCGTCGCGCACCGGCCAGCCGACGGTCTGCGTGCCCGCGCCCGACGCGCTCGCGACCCACACCCCGGCGTCGCCGGGCAGGACAGCCGGGGCACCGCCCGGGTGCGTGCGGTTCCCGGCGGTCGTGTACTCCGTGGCGGCCAGGTACCGCTCGACGTCGGCCGTGCGGCCGATGCCCACGAAGATCGGGCGGCCGGCGGTGTCCGCGGCCCGGATCCGGACGTCGCCGAGGACGGCCGTCGCCTTGGGTGCGGCCACGCCCCGCAGCGCCACGGGATCGGTGGCGACCGCGTAGCCGTCCGAGACGAAGGTGGCCGACGCGGTGAGGTAGCCGTCGGCGTCGCGCTGGGTGCGATCCGCCCACAGCACGGCCCCGCCGCCGGTGAGCAGGCCCATCGACCCGAACACCAGCACCGCGCCGGTCACCGCGGCGGCGATCCGCCCGGCGGTCCAGCCGGCCGCTTGCGGGTGGGGCGCCTGCGGGTGCGGCGGCTCGTGGCCGGCTTCGGCGCCGCCCATGTCGAGCCGGAACGGCGGGTACTCGTCGGTCATCAGCGACACGTAGGCCGCGACGCGCAGCACCCACCGGTCCATCCCGAGCACGAAGTCGAAAATCGGGCGCGGGTAGCGGCCGGTGAACAGCAGCACCACACCGGCGACGACGACCAGCACGCCCACGAGACCGCCGGCGGCCCAGTCGAAGCCGCCATTGTCCGCCCGGAAGGCCAGCCAGCTGCCACCGCCGACGAACAACCCGACGATGACGAAGTGCGGGATCGCGAGCAGCCACCACTTCACGAGCACCAGCCCGCGCGAAAGCCGTTCCGGGTAGGCGATCTCGAGCCGTGCCGGGTAGTCCGGGACGTCGGCGAAGGTGAACGGCGGGTACCGGTCGGTGCCGAGCGCGGCGTAGGAGTAGTACTGCACGCGCCAGCTCCAGCGCAGCACACCGGAAGTGAACTCGAACAGCGGCCGGGGGTACCGGCCGGTCACGAGGATCGCGAAGAAGGCCGCGATCGTGGCGAACGGGTAGGCGAACCACAGGAACGCCAGCACGACGTAGTGCGGGACCGCCAGCAGCCACTTCACCAGCCAGAGCCCGCGGGACAGCGGTTCGTCCAGGGTCGCCTCGACCCGGACCGGGTAGTCGGTCATGACACGCTCCGTTCCGCGTGGGCCAGGCTCGTCCCGATCTCGCGGCCCCAGGCGCGGATCGAGGGCCAGTCCCGGTTGTCGGCGTCGGGAACCCGAAGCGCCGTCACCACGGCGTGTTCGGGGAAGTTCAGGGTGTGGCGGTCGATCCGGCCGCCGAACAGCCGGTGGCCGCGGGCGTCGAGCCGGCGCACGAGGTCGTCGACGACGACGGGCTCTTCGGCCGGGTGCGTCTGCTCACCGACCGGACCGCTGGAAAAGAGCCACAGCGGAACCCGGCGCAGCTCGTCCGCGCACGACTCCGCGAGCTTCCTGGCCGGTTCGAGCCAGTGTCCCAGGTAGACAGCGCTGCCGAGGACCACGGCGTCGAAGCCTTCGATCGAGTGCACGAGAGCCGCGTCGCGGACTTCGACGAACGACCGCGTGCCGGCGTCGGTCAGCGCGGAGCCGAGCGCGGTGGCCACGCTTTCGGCGATTTCCCTGGTGGACCCGTGCCGGGTCGCCACCGCGACGAGGACCTTCATGTCGTCACCGTCGCCTCTTCCCAGAGCTCGACGCCGACGACGCCGTAGACCGTCTTCGCCAGTGCCGTCACGACCCGGCGTTCGGCCTCGTCGGTGAACACGCCGCGGATGGTCACCATGCCGCCGGTGACGGAGACGGCCCAGCGGTCGCGGTGCCCGGAGTAGTCGGCGAGCAGGGCGTTGAGGTGCGAGGCGACCGAGTCGTCCTGGCGCACCAGCGGCGTGAGCATGTCGCGGCGGCTGACGATGCCCACGAGCACACCGTCGTCCACCACCGGGATGCTGCGCAGCCGGTCGCCCAGCATGCGGCGGGCGATCTCGGCGACGTCGGTGTCGAGCCCGACCGTCTCGGCCGGTGCGGTCATCGTCGTGGCCACGAGCACGTCCGGCGCCGGTCCTTTCCCGGCCACGCCGCTCGAGAGCGCATCGGCTTCGGTGAAAACGCCGAGCACGGCGTCGTCCTCGCCCACCACCGGCAGTGCGGCGACGCAGTGTTCGGTGAGCAGCACGATGGCTTCGCGGACCGGTGTCGCCGGGCCGACCCGGACCACGGGCCTCGTCATGATGTCGCGTGCCTTCACGACAGCTCCTTCCCTGGAGGTCAATGCACGACGGCGACCGGGCAGGCCGCGTGCGCGAGCAAGGCGTTGCCGGTCGACCCCAGGACGCCACCGGCGACCGGACCGCGGCCCCGCGTGCCGACGACGAACAAGCGAGCGTCGGGAGCCACGTGCTGCAGGGCGCGCGCCGGTACCCGGTCCCGCACGACCTGGCTGAACACCTCGAGGTCCGGGTACTTGCCCTGCCAGGCCGCGACCCGCGTTTCGAGCTCGTACTGTTCGGCGACGCCGTCTCCGGCGTGCCAGGCGTGCACGACCAGCAGCCGCGCCCGGGTCGCTGCCGCCGTCTCGACGGCGAACCGCAGCGCGTGCTCGCTGGACTCCGTCCGGTCGATCCCGACGACGACGGGCCCCTTCCGGGCCGGCCGGTGGCCGGGGACCACGACGACCGGGCACGGCGCTTCCGCCGCCACGCGCAGGGCCACCGAACCGATCAGCGCGCCACGCAGGCCGCCGAGGCCATGGGAGCCGAGCACCACCAGCGCCGCGTCGGCCGCCTCTTCGAGCAGCAGGTCGACCGCCAGGCCGAGCCGGACCGCCGTCTCGACCCGCACCCCGGGCACCTGCTCGCGGGCGACGTCGGCAGCGCGGCGGAGCCAGCGGTGGACGTGTTCCAGCAGGAGCTCTTCGTGCGCCCGCGGGGGCGTGTCGTCGAAGACGGACGCGTGCACCAGCCGCAGCGTCACGTCGCGGCGCATCGCTTCTTCCGCCGCCCAGCGGACGGCGGCGAAGGACGCCTCCGAGGCGTCCACCCCGGCGAGCACGGGGCGGTGCGCGGGTGCGGTCATCGGATCCTCCTGGGGGTCGGGAAATCAGCATGAGCGGAGCGGGTACTGGCCGGTCAGAGCACGAAGTCCCTTTCGCCGGGGACCAAATCCGCCTGTCCTGGCGGCCGGGACAGGCTGACGCGCGCGCCGGTGAAGGACGCCTGCGCGGCGGCGCGCGAACTCGACTTCACCGACGTCCGGAGCGGCGTCGTCGCGGCCGCCGGGTGGCTGCGCACGCTGCCCGAGCGCCGGCACAATCGCCGCCACGGCCCACCCCGGCAGCCGACCCGGCTGACCCCGGACGACCTGGACGCGGGCTCGGCCTGGACCCTCCTCGGCGACCGGCCGGGCAGTGAGTTCGCGCTCGGCGTCGCCGGCAAGTTCTGGCGGCCGGTGATCACCTGGCGGCGGGTCGAGGCCGACGACTTCGCGGCGTTCGACGAAGCCGGCTACGGCAAGCTGGTGCTGGCGGTGTCGGCGTTCCCCTACGGCCCGCACCGCACGGTGCTGACGGTGCACACGCGGGTCCGGATGAGCGATCCGGAGAGCTGGGTGAAGTTCCGCCGCTACTGGCGGATCGCCCGGCCGGCGCTCGGTTCCGTCCACACGGCGCTCATCCGCGCGGTGGCCGCGAACGCCCGGGAGCGGGCGCTCGCGGCCTACACGCGGACCGATCAGCCCTGAGGCTCCGCCGCCGGCTGCCGGGGCATGTCCTCGGCGGCCGGCACGACGTCCGCTTCGTTCTCCTTGATCGCGTGGTGTTCGACGGCACGCAGGTAGTGGCCCAGCGCCGGGCCGTGCCGTCCGCGCTCGGCGACGTCACGCCGCGCCTCGGCTTCGATGGCCGCCTTTTCCTTGTCGTCCATGGTTCTCCTCCTCGGTTCAGCGCGGCAGCAGGGTCGCCGCGTGGTCGGGGACGTAGGTCTGCAGCCGCCGGTCGGGGCGGAAGTAGCCGGTCGGCTCGGGCCGCGGCGGCAGCGAGACCGCCTGGCGGGACACTTCGTGGTACGGGATACCGGCGAGCAGGTGCGCGATCATGTTCAGCCGCCCGCGCCGTTTCTCCTCGCTTTCCACCACGTGCCAAGGGGATTCGGTGGTGTCGGTGTGCACGAACATGTCGTCCTTGGCGCGGGAGTAGTCCTCCCAGTGCGTCACCGACTGCAGGTCGATCGTCGAAAGCTTCCAGCGGCGCATCGGGTCGTCGATGCGGGCGCGGAACCGGCGTTCCTGCTCGTCGAGGCTGACGGAGAACCAGTACTTGCGCAGCAGGATGCCGTCGTCGATGAGCAGGCGCTCGAAGATCGGGCACTGCTGGAGGAACCGCTTGTGCTCTTCGGGTGTGCAGAACCCCATCACCCGCTCGACGCCGGCGCGGTTGTACCAGCTGCGGTCGAACAGCACGATCTCGCCGGCGGCCGGCAGGTGCTCGATGTAACGCTGGAAGTACCACTGCGTGCGCTCGCGTTCGGTCGGGCTCGGCAGCGCGGCGATCCGCACGACGCGGGGATTCAGGTGCTCGGTGACGCGCTTGATCGTGCTGCCCTTGCCCGCCGCGTCCCGGCCTTCGAACACCACGACCAGTCGAGCGCCTTCGTGGCGCACCCACTCCTGCAGCTTTACCAGCTCGGCCTGCAGCCGCAGCAGTTCGCGCTCGTAGAGCTCGCGCGGGAGCTTCTTCCATCCGCCCATACCCCGACGCTACGAACCGCGGTGGCCGCCCGGCTGCGGCCGGACGTCGGCGGCGCAGGGGTCTTTGGTCCCTCTCCGCGAGGCGGTGCGGCCCTCGCCCGCGCGCGCCCGCGGGAGGACGGTCGGGGCATGAACGCCACCTTCCCGCTCGGGCGGCCCGCCGGTGTCCGCGTCGGCGCGCACTGGTCCGTGCTGCTGATCATGGCCCTGCTGGCCGGGCTGCTGGCGCAATCCCTGCTGCCGGAGGCAGTCCCCGGCCGGTCCCCGGCGGTGTACTGGACGGCCGGGTTGCTCGGCGCGGTGCTGTTCCTCGGCTCCCTGCTGGCGCACGAACTCGGCCACGCGCTCGTCGCGCGGCACCGCGGGCTGGCCGTGGACCGCGTCACGCTGTGGGTGCTCGGCGGCAGCACCGAGATGCCCGACGAACCCCCGACCCCGCGGACGGCGTTCGCGGTCGCGGTCGCCGGTCCGGTGACGAGCCTCCTGGCCGGTGCGGGCTTCCTCGGTGCCTCCTTCCTGCTTCCCGGCATCGCCGGTGTGACGGCGTCCTGGCTGGGCTGGACGAACCTGGCGCTGGCGGTGTTCAACCTGCTGCCGGGCGCACCGCTGGACGGCGGCCGGGTCCTGCAGGCGATCGTCTGGCGGCTGACCGGCGACAAGCGCCGGGCGCAGGCCACCGCGGCCCGGTCGGGCAACGTCGTCGGGCTGCTGCTGGCCGTGGCCGGCCTGGTCGAGCTGCTGTGGTTCGGCAGTTTCGCCGGTCTGTGGCTGGCGGGCATCGGCTGGTTCCTGGCCTTCAGCGCCCGTGCCGAGCTCGCGGCGGGCCCGGCACCCGAGGTCCTCGGCCGGATCCGGCTCGGCGAGATCATGACGCCGGACCCGGTCACGGCTCCCGGCTGGTTCACCGTCCGGGGATTCGCCGAGCAGGCCGCGTCGGCGCGGTTCCGGACGTTCCCGGTGGTTTCGTTCGACGGCCGCCCGCTCGGCGTGGTCAGCCTGGCCCGGCTCGGCCGCGTACCGGAGCAGGTACGGGCCTCGACCCGGGTCGAAGACGTCTGCGCGCGACCACCCGCCTGCCTCCTGGCGGCCCCGGAAACGCCGCTGAGCGCGGTCCTCGGCCGGATCGGCAACCGGCCGGGGCAGGACCTCGTCCTGGTGGTCTCGGACGGCGTGCTGGCCGGCGTGGTCAGCCCGGCCGACGTCGCCCGCACGCTCGAGCTGGCGGTGCTGGGCGCCGAAGCCCGCCGTTCGGCCCGGTAGCGCAGCTCAGCGACTCGGCGTGACGCCCGCGGGGCCGTCACGACCTGGTGGAAACCTGCTGCTGCAACGGCTTCCAGGTCGGGTGGACTCGCCCGCTTCCACTTCGGCAAGGAGGACTCGGAAGCTCATGGGCAGACCAGTTCCTTCCCAGGTTTCGCAGCGTGGGCACAATCTGGCGGCATCGCTGCCTTTCGCGGACGCAACGCATCAAGACTGCCCCACGAAGCCTGGGGAACTTACTCGGTGAGCAGCGGGCCGGTTTGGCCGAGTTGTCAGCGACGTTCGGCTGCTCAGGTCGACGGAAGCGTGAAGTACGCTTCCTCCTCCTGCGCGAAGTGCAGCGTCAGCACCGCGTCCAGGCCGTAGAGCGTCGCCCGCAGGTCGTCCACCTGGTCGGGCTGGATCCCGCCGGACGCCTCGGCGACGTGCCGCTGCAGGCGCCGGGCCAGGCGGCCGATCTCCGCGTGCTCCCGGCTCATCGTCACCGTGCCCTCCGGGCCGCCGAGTGCCGTGGCCAGTGCCGGGTACAGCTCGGTCTCCTCGGCCTGTTCGTGCGGCAGCAGCTGGTCGGTCAGCGACCGGCACGCGGCCCGGACCGCCGCGTCCGCAGCCGGGGTCGCGCCCTCGGCCAGTGCATCGGCGGCCTGCCGGACCGCGGCGCGCGCCGGGAGCAGCCGTTCGTGCTCCGACTCGAACCGCCGCACCATCGCCGCCGGCGCCGGCCCCCGTGCCTTCCGGTCGCCCAAGGCGCGCAACGCGTTCAGGATCACCACGACGTCGATGGCTTCCTGGACCAGGGCACCCGCCACCGGGACCAGGAACCCGCCGGCCGCGGCGAGCATCGCCAGCAGCGACAGCAGCGTCCCGGCCACCGCGCTCTGCACGGCCAGCCGGTGCGACCGGCGAGCGATCTCCGCCGCGTCCGCCAGCCGGTCGAGGCGGTCGTCGAGGATCACCGCGTCGGCGGCCTGCGCGGCCGCCGTCGCCCCGCGCGAGCCGAGTGCGACCCCGACGTCGGCCGCCGCCAGCGCGGGCGCGTCGTTGACGCCGTCGCCGGTCATCACGGTCACGCCCCGGGCGCAGGCGGCCGCCACCGCGGCGACCTTCCCCGCCGGCGTCACTTCGGCGTCGACGTCGTCCAGGCCGAGCATCGCGGCGACCTCCTGGGCGTTGTCGACGCGGTCGCCGGTGAGCAGCCGGACCTCGCCGATCCCGGCGGCCCGCAGCCGCCGCATGGTGCGGGCGGCGTCGGGCCGGATCGGGTCCTTCGCGAGCAGTGCCGCGACCGGCTCACCGTCGAACTCCACCCACAGCACGGACGCGAGGTCCAGCCGGCCGCGCCGGGCGGCGCCCCGCGCCCACGCCGGCAGTCCGGCCCGGCGCGAGCGGCCCACCCGCACCTCGCGTCCGCCGGCCCGGCCGCGCACACCGGCCCCGACCTCCTCGGTGACGTCTTCGGCGGCCGCCGGGGTGACCCCGGCCGAAGCGGCGGCGCGCACGACGGCTGCCGCCAGTACGTGCGGCGAGTACTGTTCGACGCCGGCCGCGCAGGCGAGGACTCCGGCCACGTCGTGTTCCGGCGCGCAGACGACGTCGGTGATCTCGGGCCGGCCGCGCGTCACGGTGCCGGTCTTGTCCATCAGCAGGACGGAGGCCCGGCCGAGCGCTTCGAGCGCCGCGCCGTCCTTCACGACCACGCCGGCCTTCGACGCCCGGGACATGCCCCCGGTCACCGCGATCGGGACGGCCAGCAGCAGCGGGCACGGCGTCGCCGTCACCAGCACCGCGACCGCCCGGCCGGGTTCCCCGCTCAGCAGCCACGCGAGTGCGGCGATCAGCAGCGCCGCGGGCAGGAACCAGATCGCGACGCGGTCGGCGATCCGGGCCACCCGCGCCGTGCGGGCGGCGGCCTGCTCGGCGAGCCGCACGACGCCGGCGTAGGCGCTGTCGGCCGCGGCGGCGCTCGCCCGGACGTCCACGGCGGCACCCGCGTTGACGACTCCACTGTGGACGGTTTCGGCCGCGGGCCGGGTCACCGGCAGGGGTTCGCCGGTCAGCGCGGACTCGTCGAAGGTGCCGCCGTCCGGCAGCACGCCGTCGACCGGTACGACCTCACCCGGCAGCACGACGATCAGCTGCCCGGACCGCACCTCCTCGACCGGGACGGTCTCCTGGCCGGTCTCGGTGCGCAGGTGTGCCACGCGCGGCGCCCGGTCGAGCAGCGCTGTCAGGTTCCGGCTCGCCCGCCGCCGCGCCCCGGCTTCGAGGACGCGTCCGGTGGCGACCATCGCCGCGACGATCGCGCCCGCGAGGTACTCCCCCACCGCCAGGGTGGCGACCAGCGCGAGCACCGCGAGCAGGTCGGCACCCCAGCGCTTGGCCCGCAGGTCGGCGACGACCCACACGGCGGCCGGGATCAGGGTGACCAGGTCCGCGGCCGCCCAGACGGCGTTCGCCGCGACCGGGGCGGCCAGCCACCACGCGACGCCGCCGGCCGCGACGAGCGCCACGACGGTGGCCAGGAGCCC
Source organism: Amycolatopsis sp. FBCC-B4732 (assembly GCF_023008405.1). Lineage (NCBI taxonomy): Bacteria > Bacillati > Actinomycetota > Actinomycetes > Pseudonocardiales > Pseudonocardiaceae > Amycolatopsis > Amycolatopsis sp. FBCC-B4732. Next base: position 1,952,298 of record NZ_CP095376.1, on the reverse strand, counting down.
GGCTTCCCGCACACGATCACCACGCACGGGGTACCTCCGCGTGACCGGTCAGCAGCGCCGTCAGGGAGTCCGGCAGCGCACGGAAGACGTCCTCGAGCCGGCCGGGCGGGCACAGCTCTTCCAGCGCCGCCGTCACGGCCGCGGCCGCCGCGGGGACTTCGGCGCGGGTGGTGTCCGCCGAACCGGCGAACCTCGCGACGAAGCCCGGCACGTGGTAGCGGGTGGGCACGTGGTGCGGGGTCCAGCTTTCGTAGAACAGCCCGCGCAGCAAGTCCGGCAGTGACGCGGCGAAGCGGGCGGCGGACTCGACGGTGAGCCGGTCCCGGACGGTGTGCAACCACGCCCGGAGCATCCGGTAGGCGACCGCGCGGTCGTCGGTGCCGAGCCGCTCGCCCACGGCGGCCAGCCATTCGGCCGCGATCTCCGCTGCCCCGGCGAAGGGGACTCCCGGGTGCCGCATGCGCACCTCCCGTTCGATCGGAAGCACCAGGGTCGCCCCGGCGACCGCGCCGGAAAAGGGCCTAAGGGCCTCGACCGGGTCACCTCGGCGTACCCGCGTGGAAGCCCTTCGGCCCTGGGGGCCGCCGCCCGGCCCGGAAAGCATGGGAGCACGCGATCCGAGGAGGAACGATGGACCACACGACGCCCGACGCCTACACCGTGAGGGCGGCCGTCGCGCTCGCGGTGCGGGCCCCATCGGTGCACAACTCCCAGCCGTGGCAGTGGCACTTCAGCGGCCGCACGGTCGAGCTGCGGGCCGACCCGCGCCGCCGGCTGCGGCACGCCGACCCCGACGGCCGCGACCTGCTCGTCAGCTGCGGCTGCGCCCTGCACCACTTCACGATCGCCGCCGCGGCGATGGGCTGGGCGGCGCAGGTCCACCGGCTGCCCGACCCGGCGCGGCCGGACCTGCTCGCCCGCATCGACCTGGTGCCCCACGACACCCGCGACGCCGACATCGCCCTCGCCGCGGCCATCCCCCGCCGCCGCTCGGACCGCCGGCGCTACGCAGCCGGGCCGTTGCCGGTGCGCGACGAGATCTTCCTGCAGAAGAGCGCGGCCGACCGGGACGCCGTTCTGCGGATCGTCACCGAAGCACCCCGCCGGTCGGCGCTCACGGGCGCGGCCACCGAAGCCGACGGCCTCCACCGGGCGGACCCGGACTACGAGATCGAGCTCGCGGCGTGGAGCGGACGGAACTACGCACCGGACGGAGTACCCGCGCGGAACGCGGTCCGTGCCCCCGCTTCGCCGCACGAACTGCGGGTCCGCGAGTTCGCCGGCGCCCGCTTGCCCGACACGGCGGGTCCGGACGGCGCCGCCCTCACCGTGCTGGCCACCGCGGGCGACACCGCCCTCGACCGCCTCCACGCCGGCGAGGCCACCAGCGCGGTCCTGCTCACCGCGACCCGGCTCGGCCTCGCATCGTGCGTGTACACCGAGCCGTTCGAGCTCACCAGCACGCGCGCCCTGGTCCGCGACTGCGTCCTCGACGGACGGCTCGAGCCGCAGCTGGTCATCCGCGTCGGCCACCTGCCACCGGGCGCGCCCCCGCTGCCGGCCACACCGCGACGCCCGATCAGCGAGGTCCTGCGCCCGGTCCCCCACCCGTACGGCGCGGGCCTGCCGATCCCGGAGCAGCTGCGGGCGCGCTGACCGCCGGAAGGGCACAGCGTGCCGAGCGCCTGCACCGACACGCAGGCACAGGCGACAGCCCGGGCTCGTGGCATCACCGCGAACACCGGTGGGGAAACCGTGGTGCACGGCCGCGACGGCCGGATCCGGCAGAAGGACACCTCGCCGAAGGGGCACGACCCGAACCCGCCGCGCGACAAGAACCGAAGCACCTACGGGAAAGACCTCCGTCCACTCAGGACGGAGGCCTTTCCGGTACCTCGCTCAAGCCACGTCGTTCCAGACGTAGTCCAGGCGGTTGCGCACCTCCACGACGCCGGACAGCTCCTGGATCAGCCGCGTCACCGGGTCGATGTCGCTGCGCCGCTCCACGCGGCCCACGACCGTCACGATGCCGGCGCGCACCTCGACGCGCACGCGGTCCGGGCCGAGGTTCAGCTGCTCGCGCAGCACCCGGTCGCTCACCTCGCGCTCGAGGTCCGCGTCGCCGCGGGTGAAGACCGAGACCAGGTCGCGGCGGGACAGCACGCCCGCCACCTTTCCGCCGCGCAGCACGAACAACCGCCGGACGCCGCTGTGCGCGAACGTCGCGGCCGCCTCGGCGAGCGTGGCGCCGGCGTCGATCGTGACGGCCGGGCTGGTCATCAGGTCCTTCGCCACGCACGCCGTCGCCTTGCGGGCGAGCCGGCGGTCGCGCCACCGGGGTTTGCGGTCCCACAGGTGCGGGAGCAGATCCGCCTCGGAGACGACCCCGACGAGCGCGCCGGTCTTGTCCAGCACCCCGACCGCGCTGATCCCGTTGCCGGTGAGCAGCTGGGCGATGTCCTTGAACGGCGTCTGCACGGAGACGGTGATCGGGTCGGCGGTCATCACCACGGACACCGGGCCGGCGTTCATGTTCACACCTCTTTCTCGGTACGGACGACCATGACGGGGCAGCCCGCGTGGTGCAGGAGCGCCTGGCTCGTCGAGCCGAGGACGAGGCCGGTGAAACCGCCGCGGCCGCGGCTGCCGACGACGACCAGCTGCGCGTCGTGACTCGCCGAAAGCAGGCGGGCGCGGGGTTTGTCGTGCTCGACCCGGCGCTCGACGGCCACGTCCGGGTACTTCTCCTGCCACCCGGCGAGCCGCTGCGCGAGCAGCCGGCGGCCGGAATCCTGCAGACCTTCGCCCTGGAACGCGACGTTGCCGTCGCTGAACAAGCCGGCGGTGTCGCCGTCGTGCCACGTGTACAGCGCGATCAGCGGGGCGTTGCGGAGCGAAGCCTCCTCGAAGGCCCACGCGATCGCGGCCTCGCTGAGCGGGCTGCCGTCGGTGCCGACGACGACCGGGCCGTCGGCGTTTTCGTTCCCGCGCACGACGACCACCGGGCAGTGCGCCTTGGCCGCGAGGTCCACGTCGGGCGAGCCGCTGAACAACCCCGCGATCGAGCCGACGGGCTCCCCGGTGACGAGCAGCCGGGCCCGGCCCGACACCTCCAGCAACCCCGGAACCGGCCCGCGGTCACTGGTCTCGGTGGCGATCTCCAGCCCGGGAACGGCGGCTTCGAGGGTGGCGCGCGTCTGCCGGACCAGCTGGTCGGCTTCCGCTTCCTTGACCGCGAGCCAGTCCGACGGCGGGTAGAGCTTGCCGCCGAACGCGGCGTCTTCGTAGCCGTATGCGGTGAAGACGAGCAGCGAAGCGTGCCGGCGGGCGGCTTCCCCGGCCGCCCACAGTGCAGCCGCGGCAGCCGTTTCCGAACCGTCCACGGCCACCACGATCGGTGGGTTTCCGGTTGCGCTCATGACGTTTCCTCCGGGGGGTCAAGTTCGTGGCCCCGACGGTAGGTCGCCGCCGGAAGCACCCGCTGCGGTCGTTCGTCCTCGCCCCAGGTGACCTTCGGCCGCTCCTGGTACGCGGCCAGGCGGGCATCGTGAGCGGGGAGGAGGTTCCGCGATGCCCCAGGAATGGCGAGACGCCGCGGCGACCGTGCCGGTGCTGGTCACGGTCGCCCTGTACGTCGATTACCTGCCCGACGGAACGGCGCTGTGGGTACACGGCGCTCGCGCCATGGCCGCGACGGCGCTCGCGCTGGGCCTGACCGCCTGCGTGCTCGGGGCGCAGCGGTGGACCCGCGCGTCGCTGTGGCTCGGTGTCCCGCTCGGCGTGGCCGTGCTGCTGTTCGCGGTCTTCACCCTGGTCACGGGTGACCGCCCGACGCTCGCGGTGCTCATCGGGCTGATCGCGGTGCTGTGGGCGGCCACGACGGTCCGGCACTTCCGGATCCCGGTGAGGCGGCCGTGACCGTCCGGCTGGGGCCCGGCTCAGCCGGCCCGCAACACCGCCGCGCCGTTGACCCGGTCCGCGGCCAGGTCCGCCAAGGCCTGGTCCGCCTCGCCCAGCGCGTACGGCACCGTGCTGACACCGAGGTGGTGCACCCCGGCGAAGGCCAGGAACTCCCGCGCGTCGGCCCGGGTGTTCGCCGTGACACTGCGCACCTGACGCTCCTGGAACAGGTGCTGCTGGTAGTTCAGCGCGGGCACGTCGGACAGGTGGATGCCCGCGATCGCCAGCGTTCCCCCGCGGTCCAGGGCGGCCAGCGCCGGGAGCACCAGTTCGCCGGCGGGCGCGAACAGGATCGCGGAATCCAACGGCTCCGGCGCCGGGTCGGCGGCGTCGCCGGCTGAGGCCGCACCCAACGCCAAGGCGAGCTCGCGCGCTTCGGCGCTGCGCGTCATGACGTGCACGGTGGCACCTCGCGCGATCGCCACCTGGGCGGTCAGGTGCGCGCTGCCGCCGAAACCGTAGATCCCCAGCCGTCCGTTCTCCGGCACCTCGGCCCGGGCGAGCGCGTGGTAGCCGATCAGCCCGGCGCACAGCAACGGCGCCAGCTCGTCGTCGGAATAGCCGGTGGGCAGCGGCAGTGCGTAGGCCGCCGGGACGACGGCGTACTCGGCGTACCCGCCGTCGGCGTCCCAGCCGGTGTAGCGCGACTCCGGGCAGAGGTTCTCCCGCCCGCACAGGCAGTACCGGCAGCGGCCGCAGGTTCCGCGCAGCCACGCGATCCCCACCCGGTCACCGGCCGCGAAGCCGGTGACGTCGCCGCCGGGCGCGACGACCTCGCCGACGACCTCGTGGCCCGGCGTCACACCTTCGCGGTGCACCGGGAGGTCGCCTTCCGCCACGTGCAGGTCCGTCCGGCAGACGCCGCACACCAGCACGCGCACGAGCAGTTCGCCGTCCGCAGGGCGCAGCACCGGTACCCGCGACCGGTCGAGGGGGCCCGTGGCGATCGGCCCGGGCCGGGTCACGCGCCAGGCCGTCATGGTTGCCGGCAGGTTCACGACGGGCCTCCTGCGCTCGCGGGACTCTCCCGCCCAGCATGCCGCCACCGGACCGCGGCCGGAAGTCCCACCACCGGAGGACTTCCGGCCGCAGCCGCCCAGGGCGGTGCCACCTACGGTCCGGCTCACGACACCCGTATTCAGGAGCCGCCATGACCACGACCGATCGCCCGATCGTCACCGGAGTGGACGGGTCGGGCGAGGCGCTCGACGCCGTCCGCTGGGCCGGCCGGACCGCCCGCCTGCACGACGCCCCGCTGGAAATCGTGCACGCCCTCGACTTCCCGGCGCTGCTCGCCGGCGGCGTCGTCCCCCCGCCGGAAGAGATGAGGGACGTCCTGCGCGCGCACGGGAACCGGTACCTGCGCGCCGCCCGCGAGATCGCCGAAGCGCAGGGCGCGCCCGCGGTGACCGCCCGGCTCGACCCCGACCGGGCCGCACAAGCTCTCATCGAAGCGTCGCGGAAGGCCGCGCTCGTCGTGGTCGGTTCCGGCGGGCACGGCCGGCTGACCGGTCTCCTCGCCGGCTCGGTCGCCTCCGCCGTGGGCGCGCACGCGTGCTCGGACGTGGTGGTGGTCCGCGGCGACACGTGGGACGAGCCCGGCGCGGAAGACCGTCCGGTCGTCGCCGGGATCGACGGCAGCGAGCAGAGCACCCGGATCCTCGCGACGGCCGTCGCGGAGGCGAAGGCGCGCCACGCCCGCCTGGTCGTCGTGCACGCGTCGGCGGACGATCCGCCCCGCCCGGAGACCGAGCCGCACCTGGACCCGCAGGCTTCCGCCGAAGCCGGGCAACGGCTGCTGGCCGGGCTGACCGGCGAGCACGACGCCGGCGACGTCCGCATCGACCGGGTCGTGGTCCGCAGCCATCCCCGCCGCGAGCTGATCGGGCAGAGCACGACCGCTCAGCTCGTCGTGCTCGGCGACCGCGGCCGCGGCGGGTTCCCCGGCCTGCTGCTGGGCTCCACCGGCCAGGCGCTGCTGCACAACGCGTCGTGCCCGGTGTACCTCGTGCGCACCGCCACCTGAGACGACCGAAGTCCTCACGCGGATGGGCCTTCGCCCCACCGGAACCGGGGCCGGGAGGCCCCGGCGACCGGGGCGGTCCGGCCCTCGCCGCCCGGCCCCGCCCGGCGGAGGCTGGGACCGGACGAAAGTGAGGCACACCATGGACGCCCAGCCCGGACCCGCCCCGGCGACCACCGCCGAACCGACGTCCCCCCGCCGCAACCGCCGCGACCGCCTGGCCCTGCGGCCCGCGGGCGTCGGCGACGCCCGCTACGCCGACGTCGCCGACCGGCGCCTGGCGCGCACGCTCACCGCGGAAGACCAGTCCGAAGAGGACGGTCTGGACGCACTGGAGCGCGTCACGTGCCGCACCCACCGCCGCTGGCTGCACGACTGCGTCGCCTCCCCGCTGCACGTCGTCATCGTGACCGGCACCCGCTGGTGCCGTGCCTGCGAATGCGCCCTGAACGTCGCGGTCGACCAGCTGGCCGGCGACGTCTCGGTGCACTGCCCGTCCTGCGGCGAAACCCCCGCGACGCGCGCCACCCGCCAGCTGGTCCGCGCCTGCCGCGCCAGCCTCGCCGCCGCGCACGACCACTGAGCCGGCGATGACGCGCAGCCGGTTGTACCGCAGCGGTGTCCTCGAGGCGGAGGACTTCCCCGCCGCCGAGGCCGCCCGCCACCTCGCCGACCCGTCGGTGACCCTGTGGCTCGACCTGGACGCGCCCACCGCTCAGGACCTCGCGGACCTGACCACCGAGTTCGGCCTGCACCCGCTCGCCGTCGCGGCCGTGCTCGACGACGAGCACCAGCGGCCGAAGCTCGTCCGCTACGACCGGCACGCGTTCCTCGCCGCGTACCTCGTGCGGGTGACCGACGGCGCGCTGACGGCGTCGGAGCTCGACGCCTTCGTCACCGACCGGGTGCTGATCACCGTGCACCACAACAACACCGCCGACATCGACGCGCTCACCGCCCGCTGGGACAGCACGCCCGAACTGGCGAAGAACGGCGCCGCGTTCCTGCTCCACGGGCTGCTCGACTACCTGGTCGACGCGCACCTGGACGCCGTTCAGGTGCTGGACGAGCAGGTCGAGGCCCTCGAGGACCTGGTGTTCGCCGACCACGTCGACCACACCGACCTGCAGCGCCGGTCCCTGCGGCTGCGCCGGAGCCTCAGCCGGCTGCGCCACCTGGCCGTGCCGATGCGGGAGATCGTCGCCTCGCTGATGCGCCGCGACGACACGCTGCTGCCGTACTTCCAGGACGTCTACGACCACGTCCTGCGCGTGACGGAGTGGACGGAGTCGCTGCGCGACCTGATCGCGACGATCCGCGAAACCCAGCTGAGCATCCAAGGCAACCGCCTGAACACGATCATGAAGAAGGTGACGAGCTGGGCGGCGATCATCGCGGTGCCGACGGCGATCACCGGCTTCTACGGGCAGAACATCCCGTACCCCGGGTTCGGCCAGGCTTCGGGGGTGTGGGTCTCGACGCTCGCCATCCTGCTCATCTCCGCGACGCTGTACGCGCTGTTCAAGCGCCGGGATTGGCTCTGACACTGCCGCGACGCGGCTTCTCCGCGGTCACCGGTGCCGCTCTCGCGCGCCTGCCCGGACCGCGGTGAACCGCAGCCACAGCAGCTTGTCCACCTCCACCACTGCGAACGCCGCCACCGCAGCGCCCAGCACCCACAGCCACGACGAAATCCCGACCGGTGCGGTGTGGAACCACGAGTTCATCACCGGCACGTAGGTCAGCAGCAGCTGAAGCCCGGCCGTCAACCCCACGCCCAGCGCGAACATCCGGCTGTGCCCCGGCCACGCGCGCAGCACCGGGCGGTCCAGCGAACGGCAGCTGAGCAGGTAGGCGGCCTGCACCCCGACGAACACGTTGATCGCGGTCGTCCGCGCCTCCGCCACCGGCTCGCCCAAGCCCAGTTGCAGGCGGTACGCGCCGAACGCCGCCACCACGAGCAGGAGCGAGACGAGCACGACCCGGCGCAGCAACGCCGCCGTGAACAACGGCCGTGAAGGAGGTCGTGGCGGACGCCGCATGACGCCGGGCGACGTCGGCTCGAACGCCATCGTCAAGCCCAGGAAAACCGCTGTGGTCATGTTGATCCACAGGATCTGGACCGGCACGATCGGCAGCGTCGCGCCGAACAGGATCGCGACCAGCACGACCATGCCCTCGCCGATGTTCGCCGGCAGCGTCCAGGCGATGAACTTGCGCAGGTTGTCGAACACCCCGCGGCCCACCCGCACGGCCGCCTCGATCGACGCGAAGTCGTCGCCGGTGAGCACCATGTCCGCGGCCTGGCGGGCGGCGTCGGTCCCGCCCGCGCCCATCGCCACCCCGATGTCCGCGCGGCGCAACGCCGGCGCGTCGTTCACCCCGTCGCCGGTCATCGCGACCACGTGACCGCGCCGCTGCAACGCCTGCACCAGCTCGAGCTTCTGGCCCGGCGACACCCGCGCGAACACCTGGGTACCCGCCACGGCGTCGTCGAACTCCGCGGGCGGCAGCTCCGCCAGCTCGGCCCCGGTGAGGACCCGCGGCGAGTCGGCCAGCCCCACGGCGCCCGCGACGGCGACCGCCGTTCCCGCGTGGTCGCCGGTGATCATCTTGACGTCGACCCCCGCGCTCCGGCAGGCCTCGATCGCGGTGATCGCTTCCGGCCGCGGTGGATCCTGCATCGCCTGCAGGCCCAGCAGAACCGGCTCCGGCGCGAGGCGGGCGAACGCGAGCACCCGCAAACCCTGCGCGGTCAACGTCCGGTGCAGCCGGTCGAGGGCCTCCCGGTCGAGCGGACGCTCGCCGCCGCCGGGCACCACCTCGGTCACGCACCGGGCCGCGACCTCTTCGACCGCGCCCTTGAGGTAGCCGACCGAGCCGTGCACCGTCGTCATCATCCGCGTTTCGGACTCGAACGGGACGGTTTCCGTGCGGGGCGCGGCGGCCCGGAGCGCGGCGGGGTCCAGCCCGGCCTCGATCGCGGAGCCGAGCAGCGCGATCTCCGTCGGGTCGCCCTCGTCGAGCTCCGCGTCGTTGCACAACACCCCGGCGACCAGGCATTCCCGCAGCTCGCCGCCGGCGACGGGAACCAGCTCGCCCGCCGCCGCGAGGGTGGTCACGGTCATCCGGTTGCGGGTCAGGGTGCCGGTCTTGTCGGTGCAGATCACCGTCGTCCCGCCGAGGGTCTCCACCGCGGGCAGGTGCCGGACGATCGCGCCGCGCCGGGACATCCGCACGACGCCGATGGCCAGCACGATCGCGACCGCGGCCGGCAGCCCTTCGGGGATCGCGCCGACGGCGAGGGCGACCACGGCCGTGAACACCTCCGGGGCCGGCGTACCCCGCACGACACCGAGCACGAACGCGCCCGCCGAGACCGCGACGATCACGAAGCTCAGCTGCCGGGAGAACCGGGCCAGCTTGCGCGTCAGCGGCGTGGTGACGGCTTCGGCCGTGGCCACCAGGTGCTGGATGTCGCCCAGCTGCGTGGCACCGCCGGTCGCGGTGACCAGGCCGCGAGCCTGGCCGCGGGTCACCAGCGTCCCCGAGTACGCCGAGCCGGCGCGGTCGGCGACCGGGGCCGCCGCGACCACCGGCTCGACGGACTTCACCACGGGCACCGACTCCCCGGTCAGCGCGGACTCGTCGATCTCGGCCAGGTGCACTTCGGCGAGCCGGACGTCGGCGGGGACCCGGTCGCCAGCGGCGAGCTCCACGACGTCACCCGGCACGAGCTCGGCCGCCGGGATTCGCCGCGGGACACCGTCGCGGACGACGGTCGCCGTCACCGGGACCATGGTGGACAAGGCTTCCAGCGCCCGCTGCGCCCGTGACTCCTGCACGAACCCGACGACGGCGTTCAGCAGCACCACCCCGCCGATCACCCCGGCGTCCACGTGCCCGCCGAACACCCACGTCACCCCGCCGGCGAGCAGCAGGACGTAGATCAGCGGGTTGTGGAACTGGACGAGGAACCGCCACAGCGGCCCCGGTCCGGCGGGGACGCTGACGGTGTTGGCGCCGAACCGGCTCAACCGCGTACCGGCCTCGGCGCTGCTCAACCCGCGCCGCGGATCGACGCCGAGCCGCTCGGCGACGGCGGCCACCGGCAGCGCGTGGAACTCACCCGTGCCGGTCACTGTTCCCGAGTTCACTGTGCCGCCTCCACGTTCTGGCCGTCGTCCGTTCCCCTGGTCGCCGCGGCCAGCCGGGCGGCGAACCTCGCCGGGGTCGCCGCCGCCGCCCGCAGCACCCGCTGCCGGCCGGCGCCGCCGCCCAGGGTCTCGAGTTCGCGGCACCCGCGGCGGACCTCGTCGAGGTCGCCGGCGGCCCGCAGCGCCGGCCGGACGTACGCCAGCAGGTCTTCGACGAGCTTCTCGGCCGGGGCCGTCGATCCGGTGGTGACGTCCAGGCCCGGTCCGGCCAGGCCGTGCCGGGCGGCGGTCCGGAGCGACCGCAGGACCACCGAGTCCGGTGTGCGCCGCGGCGGAGCGTCTTCGCCGAGCGCCGTGACCACGAGCGCCCGCACCAGCCCGGCGAGCACGACGGCGTCCCCGACGTCCAGGCAGACGTCGGCGATCCGGACCTCCACCGTCGGGTGCCGCGGTGACAGCCGGGCGTAGAAGTACACGCCGCGGGCGTCCGGCGCGGCCCCGCTCCGGATCGCTTCCCCGATCGCCGCGTCGTACTCGGCGACATCGCGCCACGCGGCGGGCGGCCGGGCCGTCGGCCAGCGCGACCAGAGGGGGTACCGGGCGCTCGCCCAGCCCGAGTCGAGACCGTCGACGTAGGGCGAGTTCGCGCTCAGCGCCAAGAGCACGCCGAGCCACGGCCGCAGCCCGGCCAGCGCCCGGATCCCCGCCGCCCGGAACGGGATGCCGACGTGGACGTGACAAGCGCAGGTGCCCGTGCGCTCGACCAGTGCCGGGAACCGGGCCGCCAGCCGCTCGTACCGCGCGTCGGCGGTGACCAGCGGCACGGCACCGAACGGCGCGACCGCGGTGGCCACGGCCAGGCAGCCCGCCTCGTCCGCGGCGTCGCCCAGCCGCTCGCGCAGCCGGGCCAGGTCCGCCCGGACCTCGGCGAGCGACCGGCAGACCCCCGTCATCGTCTCGACCTGGAAGCGCAGGAACTCCGGCACCACACCGGGTTCACCGCCCAGCGCGCCGAGGACCCGCGGCGCCGCCGGGACGGCCACCCCCGTCCGCGCGTCCAGCAGTACGAACTCCTCCTCCACCCCGACCGTCGGCTGGCCCCCACGGCGGTCAGGACACGATGCGGCCCAGTGCCGCACCCCACGCCTCGGCGCGCTCGGCCTCTCCGGGCTTCAAGCCGTCTTCCGGTGCCGTCCCGACGAAGAAGCTCTCCGCGGGCACGACGAGCCGGCACCCGCGCCGGCGCAGCCGCTTGGCCTCGCCCAGCGACGCCGCCCCGGTGAGCACGCGTGCCTTGTCGATCCGGGTGTCGAAGGTCGCGGCCGGCAGCCCGGCCGGCACGGTGCCGACGGAGTCCAGCCACTCGCGAACCCCGGTGTGCGAGCGGGTGGGGCCGTGGGCCTGGTCCTCGGCCGACTTCCGCGTCGCGGCGCGGCTCATGCCGTGCACGTGGGTCGGGCCGCCGACGACGAGCAAATCGACGCCTGTCAAGTCCGATGGCGCTTTGTCGACGTTGACCACCTCGACCGGGGCGGACCCGGCCAGTCCCTTGCCGATCGCCTCGGCCACCTCTTCGGTGGCACCGAACATCGATTCGAAGACGACGAGGATCCGCATGTCCGTTCCTTTCAGTGCTCGAGCCGCACGGGTTGGCGCGTGAGCGCTTCGATGTCGCCGACGGCGACGTCGAGCAGGTTGTGGGCCAGGTCGCTCAGCGCGCGCGACGTGGCGAGCTCGTCGCCGATCTCGGGCACGTCCCGGTCGGCCGGGTTGAGCCGCGCCACCCCGACCCCGGAGATGCGGGTGTCGTCGGCGGTCTCCAGCCGGGCGGTGGCGCGGGTGCGGCCGTCGTCGTCTTCGTCGATGTGCACTTCGACGTGCCAACGCTTCTCGTGCATGGCTTCCTCCTCAGGATTCTTCTGGCACCATTTCGATGGCGCCGCAGGGACATTCGGCGACGCAGATCCCGCACCCCTTGCAGTAGTCGAGATCGATCGCGTACTTGTCCCCCGGCTCGAGCTTGATGACGGCGTTGTCCGGGCAGACGCCGTAGCAGTTGTCACATTCGAAGCAGTTGCCGCAGGAGAGGCAGCGGCGGGCTTCGAACAGCGCGGTCGACGCGTCGAGGCCGCCCTTGATCTCGTCGAACGTCGACACGCGCCGGGACAGGTCGAGGTGCGGGCGGACCTTGCGGTCGGCGTCGCTGTAGTACCAGGTGTTGAGGTTCTCGAACGTCGCCGGGCGCGGGTCCCGTGGTGCGTCGGCGGCGGTCCCGCGCAGCCAGGAGTCGATCTCCCGGGCCGCCTTCGCGCCGTGCCCCACCGCGACGGTCGCGGTGCGCCCCGAAGGCACCATGTCACCACCGGCGAAAACGCCCGGGTGCCCGGTCATCAGGCCCGGGCCGACGCGCACCACGCCGTCCGCGGTTTCGACGTCGGCCACTCCGTCCACCAGGGACAGATCGGCGTCCTGGCCGAGGGCCAGCACGACGCTGTCGGCGGCCAGCCGCTCGAACTCGCCGGTCGGCTGCGGGAACCCGGACTCGTCCAGGCTCATCTTCTCGACGGTGATGCCTTCGCCGTCGACCTCCTTGATCGTCGACAGCCACCGCATCGCGACGCCTTCTTCGACCGCCTCGGCCACCTCGGATTCGTGCGCGGGCATCCGGTCCCGGGTGCGGCGGTAGACCACCACCGCATCGGTGGCACCGAGCCGCTTGGCCGTGCGGGCGGCGTCCATCGCGGTGTTGCCCCCGCCGTACACCGCGACGCGGCGGCCGAGCAGCGGCCGCTCACCGCTTTCCAGGTCGTGCAGCAGGGTGATCGCGTCGAGCACCCGCGCCGAATCGCCGGCCGGGAGGTAGGCCCGCTTGCCCACCTGCGCCCCGACCGCGAGGAAGACGGCGTCGAAGCCGGCCTTCGCGGAAATGACGTCGGTGACGCGGCTGTTCTGCTCGAACACCACGCCCATGCCCCGGATCCGGCCGATTTCCGCGTCGATCACGTCGCGCGGCAGCCGGTAGCGCGGGATGCCGTAGCGCATCATCCCGCCGGGCGCCGCCTCGGCGTCGCGGACGGTCACGGCGTGCCCGAGCCGGGCCAGGTGGTAGGCCGCCGACAACCCCGCCGGGCCGGCGCCGACGACGAGCACCCGTTTGCCGGACGGCGCCGCGACCGGGATCGTCCAGCCCCGCTTGATGCCTTCGTCACCGAGGAAGCGCTCGACGGAGTTGATGCCGACGGCTTCGTCGAGCTGGCCGCGGTTGCACGCGCTCTCGCACGGCCGGTAGCAGATCCGGCCGAGGACGGCGGGCAGCGGGTTGTCGGCCATGATGCCGCGCCACGCGTCCTGGTAGTCGCCGGATTCGGCGTGGTAGAGCCACTTCTGGATGTCCTGCCCGGCCGGGCAGGCCTGGTTGCACGGCGGCAGCAGGTCGACGTAGACCGGCCGCTCGGTGCGCCACGCGCCGGTCTTGTTCGCCCGGCTCGAGCCGACGTCGAGCGTGATCGCGAACGGCTTCTCGTGCTCCACCTCAGACCTCCCCGAGCAGCTTGTGACGGCGGATGTTCCGGTCGGCCTGCGCCTGGATCCCCGCGATCACGCCGGTCCGCGGCTCGTCGCCGAACAGGTGCGCGTACCGCGTCTGGAGCCGCAGGTAGTCCTCGACCGGCACGCGGTGCCGGATCTTCGAGGTCGCGACGACCTCGCCGTGTTCGGCCTCGAACACCGGGAAGAGCCCGCTTTCCTCGGCCAGCCGGGCGATCCGGATGGTGTCGTGCGATGCGCTGCCCCAGCCGAGCGGGCACGGCACGAGGACGTGCAGGTACCGGGCACCGTGGAACTCCATGGCCCGCGTGACCTTCGCCTCCAGATCGCGCAGGTCCGCGACGGTCGCCGTCGCCACGTACGGGATCTCGTGCGCCATCGCGATCATCGGCAGGTTCTTGCCCTGGCCGAACACCGCGCCGGGTTCGGGGCCGACGGCGGGGGTCGTCGCCGTGCGCGCCGCGGCCGGGGTGGCCCCGGAGCGCTGGACGCCGGTGTTCATGTACGCCTCGTTGTCGTAGCAGATGTAGAGCACGTCGTCGTCGCGCTCGAACATCCCGGACAGGCAGGCGAACCCGATGTCGACGGTCCCGCCGTCCCCGCCCTGCCCGACCACGCGGACGTCGTCGCGGCCCTTGGCCTTCATCGCGGCGGCGACGCCGGTGGCCACGGCCGGCGCGTTGCCGAACAGCGAGTGCAGCCACGGGATCCGCCACGACGTCTCGGGGTACGGCGTCGAGAAGACCTCCAGGCAGCCGGTGGCGTTGACCGCGACCATCCGGTTCCCGGTGGCGCGCATGGCCGCGTCGAGCGCGTACCGGGCGCCCAGTGCCTCGCCGCAGCCCTGGCAGGCCCGGTGCCCGCAGTCGATCGAGTTGATCCGCCTCCGGTCGGACTGGCCGCTGCGCTGGTCCTCACCCAGCAGCCGGCCACCGACCGCGAAGCTGCCGGTCTGGTAGAACTTGATCGGCATCACCGCCATGTCATCACCCGATTCCGGAAGCGACCGCACCGAGGTCGCGCAGGATGTTCTCGGCTGTCGGACCGGAGCGCCGGGCCGCGGCGAGGCGGCCCAGCTCGCGGTCGATCAGCGAACGGTCGAGGTCGAGGAAGGTCAACGGCGGCAGCCGGTCCGCTCGCAACATCCCGGACAGGGACGGCTTCGTGATCGCCCGGCCGCCCAGCCCGGCCACCACCGTGTGCACCTCGGTCGCGGGCGCCGCCGTGACGACGTTCTGCGTGACGATCCCGCCGACGCCGGGCTCGAAGGCCCGCTCCAGGACGACCACGCGCCGCGCGTGGCCGATGGCCGCCCGGACGGCCTCGGCCGGGAACGGCCGGAAGCACGTCAGCCCGAGCACGCCGACCCGCAGGCCGTCCGCGCGCAGCTCGTCGACGGTGTCCTTGAGCGTGCCCAGCACCGAGCCGAGGGCGAGCACGATCGTCTCGGCGTCTTCGGTGCGGTAGGACCGGGTCAGGCCACCGGAGTTCCGGCCGAACGCCTCGGCGAGGCGGTCGGCGACGTCGGGGACGACGTCGAGCGCTTCCATCAGCCGGGCGTGCGCGAGGTACTTCACCTCGGTGAAGGCCTCGGGCCCGACCATCGCGCCGATCGACGACGGCTCGTCGGGGTCGAGGACCTGCCGCGGCTCGTACGGCGGCAAGAAGGTGTCGACCTCCTCCTGCGCCGGCGTGTCCACCGGTTCCCAGGCGTGGGTCAGCACGAAGCCGTCCATGCACACCATCACCGGCGTGGACAGCTCCTCGGCGATCCGGAACGCCTGGACGTGCAGGTCCGCCGCTTCCTGGTTGGTCTCGGCGTAGAGCTGGATCCAGCCGGCGTCGCGCAGGGCCATGCTGTCGCTCTGGTCGTTCCAGATGTTGATCGGCGCGCCGATCGCCCGGTTCGCCACCGTCATCACGATCGGCAGGCCGAGCCCGGCGGCGTTGAAGACGGCCTCGGTCATGTACAGCAGTCCCTGGCTGGCCGTGGCGGTGTAGGCGCGCGCACCGGCGGCGGACGCGCCGATGGCGACCGACATCGCGGCGAACTCCGACTCGACGTTGACGAACTCGCACGGCGTGAGCGCACCGGACTTCACCAGCTCCGCCAAGCCTTCGACGATGTGGGTCTGCGGCGAGATCGGGTACGCGCAGACGACTTCGGGGCGGCACAGCGCGACCGCGCCGGCGACGGCCCGGGAACCCTCAATCTGCCTGAGCACCGGTCAGCTCCTCCCGCTCGGCGCGGACGAACGCGTGGGCCGCGGTGGCCGCGGCGATGTTCCCCTCGGCCTTCGCGCCGCGGAAGCGACCCGAGATCGCGGTGAGCACCGATGCGATCCCGACGACTCCGCTCAGCGCGGCGAACCCGCCGAGCAGGGCCGCGTTCGGCACCGGACGGCCGAGGTGCTCGCGCGCGAGCTCGGTCGCCGGGACGACGAGCAGCCGCTCGCGCCGGAAGCCGCGCACGAACTCCCCCAAGCCCAGCTCTTCGAAGCCGTGCGCGGAGTTCACCAGCAGGTACCCGTCGGGCTTCAGTCCCTCGAAGACGTTCACCTGGTGCAACAGGGTGGCGTCCTGGATGATCAGCGCGTCCGGTGCGGTGATCGGCTCGCGCGTCCGGATCACCGCGTCGGAGATGCGGCAGAACGAGACCACCGGCGCGCCGGTGCGTTCGGAGCCGAAGCTGGGGAACGCCTGCGCGTGCCGTCCCTCCGTGAACGCGGCGACCGACAGCAGTTCCGCCGCGGTCACCACGCCCTGGCCGCCGCGCCCGTGGATGCGAACCTCTGTCATGCCGGGGCTTCGCCCCGGGCCGGGGGCTTCGCCACCCGGACCCCCGAAGGATGTGGTCGTGGTCATGAGCTCGGGTACTTGGCGAGGATCTCGCGCAGCGCCGAAACGAACCGCAGGGACTCGTCGTGGTCGCGCTGCCAGACGTTGCGGCCGAAGATCAGCCCGGTCGCGCCGGCTTCCATCGACTCGCGCGCCTTCTCGAGCATCGCGTCGTCACCGGCCTTGCCGCCACCCGAGACCAGGAGCAGGGTGCGCCCGGCCGAGCGCACGACCGCGTCGATCGCTTGCTGGCTGGTCGTTTCCCGGGCGTAGCCGCCGGGAACGTTGTCGATCTTCGCCGGGTGCGGGAAATTCACCTTGACGACGTCGGCGCCGAGTTCGGACGCGGTCCGGGCGGCGTAGTCGACCGCGTAGAACGAGTCACGGCCACCCTTGGCCTCGATGGCCGAGCCGCGCGGGTAGGCCCAGACGATCAGCGGCATGCCGAACCGGTGCGCGTCGGCGCGGACCCGTCGCAGCTGCGCGAAGTCCTGCTCCTGCGCGGGCGTCCCGACGTAGAGCGTGTAACCGACGGCGTCGGCGCCGAGCCGGACCGCGTCCTCGACGCTGCCGTGCAGCGGGGACAGCGCCTCGGCGTCGGACGGGATCTCGGTCTTGCCGTTGAGCTTCAGCACCAGCGGCAGTTCGCCCGCGTAGTCCCAGTAGAACTTCTCGGCCAGCCCGATCTGGATCGCGATGCCGTTGAAGCCGCCCTCGAGCGCCAGCTTGAGGATGTACTTCGGATCGCCCGCGGCCGGGTTGGCGAAGAAGTCACGGGGCCCGTGCTCCAGGCCCTGGTCGTAGGGCAGGAAGAATGCGGTGCCGTTGCGCAGGCCGTGTTCGTGCAGGATGCGGTGCAGCCGGGTCTTCTTGCCGGTGTTCAGCCCGAGCTCGGCCAGCGGGGGACGGTGCGCCATGGCGGCCTCCGGAGTCGCTGATGCGTGACGAGCCCAGCAAATCGCGCGGTGACGGCCGCCACCGCTGGCGAACGCCACCGGCACCGGGGCCCTCGGTCACCGGCCGCGAGGACCATCGGCACTGCCGCTCGCGGGCTCGCGGTGCGGAGACTCCACGGCATGAAGGTCGACGAACTGATCGCGAAGGCGAAAGACGGTCTGGAGACCAGGATGGTCTACGGCGAGCCGTACGAGGTCGACGGCGTCACGGTGATCGTGGCTTCGTCCGTCGGCACCGGCGGTGGCGGCGGGGACGGCCGCGACGAAAACGGCCGCTCCGGCGAAGGGGGCGGCTTCGGGCTGTCCGCTAAACCGGTCGGGGCGTACGTCATCAAGGACGGCAAGCTCCGCTGGGAGCCGGCGGTCGACGTGAACCGCCTCCTGGCGACCCTCGGCGCGATCGCCGTGGCCGCGCTCTTCGCCGCGACGCGGCTGGCCAAGCTCAAGTACCGCGCGCAGCCTGCGGCCGGCGAATCCTGAGCGCGGCCTACCCGGCCGGTTCGGCGGACCGATCTTCTTCCTCACCGGCCATCCGGACCCGGTCGGTGAGCGCCTCGCCGATCGACGCGGGCTGGGCGGCCCGCTCCCGCAGCGCTTGGGCGATCTTGATGAGCACCACGGTGAATTCGCGGATGTGAGCCGGTTCCGAGCGCGCGACCGACTGGTACACGTCCTCGCGGAACAGTGCGAACGAGGCTTCGATCGCCCTGCGGCCGACGGGGGTCAAGACGACCAGAACGCTGCGCCGGTCGGTCGGGTGCCGTTCGCGCCGGGTGAACCCGGCGGCCTCGAGCCGGTCGAGGAGCGCGGTCACACTGGCCGACGCGATGCCCAGCCGTTTCACCAGTGCCGACGGCGGCAACTGCCCCTCGTGCAGCAGCTCGCCCAGCACTGCGGCCTCGTGGACGCCGATCCCGAGAGCGGACGCCACCGCGCGCCGGTACTCGTCGGTGGCCACGATCACCGCTCTCAGTTGCTCAGCCAGACGTTCCATACTCACAACCCACAAGATCGCAGTCGAGATAACTAGCTTAACTAGATACTAGCCCACCTAGGCTCCCGCAGCTCGTGATACTCCACACCTCGTTCCGTACCACTCGGCCGATTTTCCGCTTCGTTCGCGCAAAGATAGGGCAGCAGCCACATCCGCTCGCACCCGCCACGCCGATCGAGGAAAAACGCCGGACCCGCTGCCTGCGACCACCCGAAGATTCTCGGATCCCGAAATAAGCCGTAGCCGAGAATCACGGCACCGTCCGCCACCGCTTCGGTTGCCCCGCAGGAAAACGCCGGGACCAGCCAGCCACTTTCCGACTTCGCCGAAAAGTCGGCCAGAATCAACGCGGAGATACCGGGGAACGGAGAAATTCCCCGTACGCACCGAGCGGTGAATTGCCGAAGGCCTCGTTATCCTCGACCAGGAACGACGTTTTCGAGGAGATTCACCGATGCCCGACGCACTCTTTCCCGAAGCCCCCGCACCGCAGCCCGAGGTCGCGCTCCTGCGCCGCGAGCGCAACCGCTGGCTGCGCCACGAAGCGAATCTGGTCCTGGGACGCACCCGGGCGGACGAGCCCGAAACGCAACAGGCCCGCACCGCCCACCTGGTGCTCACCTACGCATTGGCGGTCATCGAACAGCGCCCCGCGGTGATCGGGTCGTTCGCCGACCTCACCCGGCCGCACCGAGACCGGAACTGAGGCCCGGCGCCGGCTGCGCGGCGTGCGACGCCGGGACCGGCGCGTACCGCAGGCAGACGAGCGCGATGTCGTCCCGTGCGGGGGTGTCTCCCACCAGGACGTCGACGAGACCGTCGCACAGGTCCTCCGGGCCTGCCCCGGCGTACCGGGTCACCGCCGACAGCAGGCCGGCGAACGCCTCGTGCAGGGGCAGCCGGTTCTGTTCGATCAGCCCGTCGGTGTAGCAGACGAGCGCGGATCCCGGCAGGACGGTGCGTTCGGCCTCCGGGCGGCCGCACCGGGGCGGCAGGCACAGCAGCGGTGACCGGGCCCCGTCGAGCAGAGCGACCGTCCCGTCCGGTGCGACGAGCACCGGCGGCGGGTGCCCGGCCGCGGCGTAGCGGAACCGGCCCGTCGCCGGGTCGAGTTCGGCTACCAGCGCGGAGGCGTGCTCGGCACCGGCGGTGCGCCCGGCAACCAGGTCCAGCCGGTCCAGCACGGCGGCCGGGCGGAGTTCGGCGAGGATGAGCGCCGTCGCTGCGCTGCGCATCTGCCCCATCGCCGCGGCGGCGGACAGCCCGTGCCCCACGACGTCCCCGATCGTGACCGTCACGCGCCCGTCCGGGTGTGTGACCAGGTCGTACCAGTCGCCGCCGATCGAAAGGCTGCGTTCGCTCGGCCGGTACCGGGCGGCAGCGGCCACACCGCGGGGGACGGCCAGGTGCCGGGGCAGCTGACTGGTCTGCAGGGTCCACGCGATCGAGTGCTCGTGATCGGCGACCCGCGCCGCGTGCAGCACGAGCCCGGCGCGGACGGCGAGGTCGGCCACCAGAGCGAGGTCGTCCGGTGTGAAGCACCGGCCGGAGCCGGCGTGCCCCAGCACGAGTGCGCCGCGCACGCCGCCCTCGGCGGCCAGCGGCACGCCGAGGGCCGAGGGCGGCTGCCCGGCGACGTGCCGCTCCCCGGTCACCAGCACGGTCTTCAGTGCGGAGACGCCCGAGCTCCGCGCGGCGGAGGCCGCGGTTCCGCCGTCGTCGCGCGACGCCGAGACGACGACCGTGTCGCCGTCTTCGCCGAACTCGGCGACCGCGAAGTCCGCGAGCGCCGGGACGACTGCGTCGACCAGTCGCTGCGCGCGTTCGGCCGTGCTTCCCGGCCTGCTCAGCGCCGCCACGAGGTCGCCCAGCAGCCGCTGCCGCCGTTCGCCGTCCTCCGCCCGCCGGCGCGAGCGCTGCTCGGCTTCGTACAGCCGGGTCCGGTGCACGGCTTGGGCGGCCTGCGAGGCCATTGTGAGCAGCAGGGTGCGCTGGGCACCGGGGTCGGCGCCCGGCTCGCGGAAGTAGAGCCCGAGGAAGCCGAAGACGTCCCCCGCCGTGCGCAGCGGCAACACCGCCGCGGCGTGCCCGGCCGCGGTCCCGCCCGGGACCGGGTGCCCGCCGGCGAAGAAGCGCGGCCGCCCGTCCCGCACCACGGCGGCTTCGGCGGCCCCGGCCCCGGCCACCGTGCGGGTCACCGGACCGGCACCGGTGCCGGTCCACACCTGCGGGCTTTCGCCGTCGCCGAGCAACCCCACCGCCGCCGCGGCCAGCGCACCGTCGTGGGCCTCGACGAAGACGGTCACGATCCGGTCGATCCCGTTCGCGGCCCCCAGTTCGCCCGCGACGGCCTGCAGCAGCCGCGCCCGTTCGTGCGCCGCGTGCTCGGCCGCGGCCACCGACTCGGCGCGGCGCCGCCGCTCCTCCGCCACCACCGCACCGCGCACCGCGGCGTCCCGTTCGCTGCCGGTCACCGCGAGCAGAAGCATCGTGAGCAGCACCACCGCCAGCAGCACCTGCAAGTGGACGAGCCCCGCCGCCGGGGCGTCGCCGGCCCACGGTCCCCGCCCCGCGGCCGTGGCGGTCGTCGCCACGAACGCGATCACCACACCGGCCGCCGTCACCACGCGCAGCCCCCACCACAAGGCGACCCACCCGAGCGCGACCACCCCGGCGTACCCGGCCACGGAGACGTCCGCCCAGAACACGAGGAGCGCGAGCCCGCCCATCGCGGCCGTGGCCGCGATGGCCCCGCCGCGTCGCGCCGGAGCCGGCTCGCGGTCGCCCCACACGAGCAGGGCGGTGCCGACCACCAGCACCCCGAGCCCGTCGCCGAGCCACCACCGGCCGGCCACGGCCCACCAGGCGGCACCACCGTCGCTCGCGAGCACGGCGGTCGTCGCCCCGGCCACCGCACCCACCGCCGGAGCCGCGAGCACCGCGGCGGCCACGAACCTCGTGAGTCCGCGCCAGGTGCCGCCCGGCCGGGCCGTCCCCAGCAGGAGCGCGCCCAGCACCGGTTCGGCGGTGTTCGCGACGGCGAACCCGGCCGCGGCGAGCGGACCGAGCCCTTCTGCGACGTCGACGAGGAACTCCGCGGTCGCGATGCCGGCGCAGGCGAACGGCCAGACCCGCCGCGGCAGCAGGCACAACAGGGCCAAGCTGAATCCCGCGGACGGGAAGAAGGTCGGGCCCGCCCCGGCGGGGTCGAGCACGGTGAAAGCCAGCTGGGAGCCGGCCGCGTACCCCGCCCCGGCCGCCACACCCCACAGCGCCGGCTTGCCCAGCCTTCGCAGTCTCTCGCGCACCACTGTCACTCCCCGCGCCCTCGCGCAGCGCGCGGACCACTCTGCTGGACCGGCGTCGTGCGAGGCAATCCCCCGTTCGCAGCGGAGTACCTTCGCCGCCGGGAGAAAACCGTCGAACCAGCGCGGCGAAGGCGATTTCCCGCCCGCGGAGCCGAGCTGTGGTCAGCCCGCCGGCCCGCCGGCCCCGGGCTCCTCCTCCGCAGGCGGGTCGACGACGACCGGCGAGGCCGGCCGCTCGTGCACCACCCGCACCCGCGACGGCCGGGCGGCCTGGCAGGCCGGGTCGCCGTCCGGGTGGGTGTAGCTGAACGAAGTGGCGAGCAGCGGGTGCGCTTCGTCACGGATCCCGCGCACCACGAATTCGCCGTCCGCGCTGATCGGGTGCCAGCAGTGCTCGCAGAGCATCAGCTCGGGTACATCCATCGCCCGCACCGTCCAATCCGGACCACAGCACCGCCGGCGGCCCGCGGGGCGGGGCCGCCGGCGGCGCTTCCCTGGGTGTGTCACCCCGGACCCGAGGGCGGCGGAGCCCAGGACGACCCGTCCAGGCTGACAGCCCGCGCCGGCCCGGCGGAGCCACCGAACGGACGAGGATCCACCGGAGATTTTCGGAAAACGAGAAGGGTCACGCCGAGCGGAACCGGAGAATTTCGGGAGCCGACGATTTCGGAAGGGCGGGCGCCGGGACGTCGGTGACGAGCCGGCCGGATCGCCGCGTGTGGCGGTGACTCCGTCGGTGTCCGCGGCGGGGACTTCGGGCCGCGGGCCGCGGTGACTTCCGGCCCTGCCGGCTGCGGCGCGCGCCCGGGATCCTGGCGGGGACACCGAGAGCGGGAGGCCCCGTGCGTTACCGCAACCGACGGGAGGCCGGCCGGATGCTGGCCGCCCGGCTCCGGTACCTGAAGGCGCACCGGCCGGTCGTGCTCGGCCTGCCCCACGGGGGTGTCGTCGTCGCCGACGAGATCGCCGAAGCCTTGGCCGCTCCGCTGGACGCACTGCTGATCGGCGAGATCGTCGCGCCTCGCAGGCCCCGGGCGGTCATCGGGGCCGTCGGTGAACACGGCGTCGTGGTCAGCAATCCGGCTCTCGTCCGCAAGCTGGGCATCTCACCCGGCGACTTCGGCCGCGCCGCGGCCCACGCGAAGGCCGAGGTCGCCCGCCGGGCCGCCGTCTACCACCCGTGGAGCTCGCCCGTCGCAGTCGGCGGGCAGACGGTGATCCTGGTGGCCGACGGCATCACCACCGGTGTCACCGTGCGCGCGGCGATCCGCGTGCTTCGGGCCCGGAGCGCCGCGCGCATCGTCTTGGCCGCGCCGGTCGCTCCGCTCGACGTGCTGCGCGCGGTGTCCCGCCACGTCGACCAGACCGTCTGCCCCCTGCCGCTGCGCCGGCGGACCGCGGTCGCGCTGTGGTACCACGACTTCCGGGACGTGGCGGAGGCCGACGTGCTCAGCCTGCTGCCGCGGGAGCACGCGCAGCCCTGATCGGGTGGCGGCACAAGGCCCACGCCCGCCTGCCCGAGCCTCACCCGGTGGAACGCCGAATCGGCCGCGGTGACTTCGGTCCCGACGGCGGGTGACCTCGTCCCCTGGGACCACCTCCGCCGCCGGCGAAGGGTTTCTTCCGTCGACAGGAATCCGAGACCGGAGACGACCAGTGAGCACATCGGAGCTGAGCGAGTTGGGGCCGGCGCGCTGCCGGGCGCTGCTCGCCTCCGTCCCGCTCGGCCGGCTGGGTTTCGTCCGAGACGGGAGACCTTCGATCCGGCCCGTCAACTTCACCCTGGCGGACGACGCGATCTGGCTGCGGGCGGGCCGGAACTCCTGGGCCGACCGGCTCGACGGGCAACCGGTCACCTTCGAAGCCGATGCCTACGACTCCGGCCGCCGCACGGGCTGGAGCGTGATCGTCACCGGGGTCGCCACCCTCACGACCGACGTCGGAACCGTGGCCGCCCAGCTCGGCGCGGGCCTGCGCTCGTGGGCTCCCGCACCGCGCGACCGGGTGCTGCGGATCGGCGTCGACCGGATCGAAGGCCGTCTGCTCGCCCCCCGCCCGGACACGGACGCCGCACCGGAATCGGGAACACCATGACGACACCACGCTTTCTGAACCGCCGCACCGCCCTCGCGCTCCTGGCTGCCGGTCTCGCGGTGCTCCTGACGGCGTGCGCTCCGGCCGCCGACGTCCTCGCCGGCTCCGCTTCGCAGCCCGGCTTCTGGCTGGGTCTGTGGCACGGGTTCATCTGCCCGATCAGCTTCGTGGTTTCACTGTTCGACGACCACGTCGGGGTCTACGAGGTGCACAACAGCGGTCACCTGTACGACTTCGGGTTCGTGTTCGGCATCGTCCTGGCGGCCGGTGTCTTCCACGGCCCGGGCTACACACGCCGCAGGCGGACCCGGCGTTCCCCCGGCCGCTGACCCCCCGCCGGTGCGACGGAGGCACGGACATGAACCGACGAATCCCGGACACCGCGACCATCGAAGCGGCGGTCGCCTTGGCCCTTCGCGCGCCGTCCGCCGGCAATTCCCAGCCGTGGTGCTGGCGGATCGGGTACAGCTCGGTGCACCTGTTCACCGACCAGGAGCGCCGGCAGCCCGACCCCGGCGACCGCGACCTGCTGCTCGGCTGCGGCGCGGCGCTGCACCACGTCCGGGTGGGCTTCGCCGCGCTGGGGTGGCGCACCGAGGTCAGCCGGCTGCCCGACCCGGGTGACCCGGCCCACCTCGCGGTGGTGACGCCGCACCCGGCCGGTCCGTCGGAGGAAACCGTCGCCCTGGCGGCGGCGATCCCCCGCCGGCGCTCCGACCGCGGCCGCCACGGCGTTTGGCCGGTTCCCCGCGACCACCTCGCCAGGCTGGCGCACGTCGCGGCGTGTGAAGGAGCCGAGCTCGGGCAGATCGCGGACACGGCCCGCGGGCTCCGGCGAGCCGCGGTGGCCGCCGGAAGCCGGGACCGGCCCGGCACCCTGCTCACCCGGCCCCTGGCGAGCGGCGGTGAACTGCTGGTGCTGAGCACCGCCGCCGACGGCCGGGTGGACCGGCTGCGCGCCGGCGAGGCGGCCAGCGCTGTCCTGCTGACGGCGACCGCGCTTGGGCTGTCGTCGTGCCCGCTGACCGATCCGCTGAAGAACCCGGAGCTGCGCCGGGCCGCACTCGCGTTCGCGGCTCCGGGGCAGCACCCGCAGATCCTGCTGCGGGTCGGGTGGGCGCCACCCGGCACCGAACCGCCGCCGCCGACCCCGCGGCGTCCCCTCGGCCACGTCCTGGAGCCGCTGCAGGCGCCACCGAAGTACCACCACCGGCTTCCCGCGCTCGGCGTCGACCCGAGCACCACGGCGTCCGCAGCGGACTGATGCTCGGTCGTGCGCCGTCCGTGGGCACAAATGCCCGGCGGCACAGGAGGAACGACTCACCCGGACCTGGCTTCCGCCTCTCGCCGCGTTCCCCCGCCGTGCGGGAACCTCGCAGGGCCGGCAGCACGCCCGGCACTTCCCCCGGACGGGAGGCCGAGATGACTTTCGCCCACCAAGACCGGAACCCGGGGCCCGCGCGGACCGGCGGGTTCCCCAGCGGCCTGCGGGTGCGCGCGCACGGTGGCCGGTTCACCGGCCGGACCGGCGTCGTGGTCGGCCGCGTCCCCGACCTCCGCCCCGGCTCGGTCTGGGTCGAGTTCAGCCCCGGGCACGCGCGGCTCGTACCCGGTTACCGGCTCGACGTCGCCGAGCCGGACGACTGAGCGGGTACCGCCGTGTTCGACGAGCCCACGTCCGAACAATGCGACCTCGCCACCCGGCTGGTGAAGCGGCGCGCCCGCGACCGCCGGGACGAGGCCGAACTGCTCGCGATGCTCGGCCTGGACCACACCGAAGCGGCACCACCGGCGCACCGGCCGCACGGTCCGCTGTCGCAAGCCGAACTGCAGGCGATGCTGGCGCCGGTCGCCGCCGAACGGGCAACGAAGAACAGGGGTGGAGCATGTCCCCATCCGGTACGAGGCGGACGGCCGCGGCCGCCGGCCTCCTCTTGATCACGGTCGCCGCCTGCGGCCACGAAGCGAACACCGCGTCGCCGCCCTCCGCGTCGAGCGCGACCGCGGCGCCGCCGGTGCCGACCGTGACCGCGACTCCCTCCCCGGTTCCACGCCCGACGCCGGGGAACAGCACGCCCCCGATCACCCGGTGCGCCCCGGCCGCGCTGCGCGTCAGCCTAGGGCCGGGCGACGGCGCCGCCGGGCACCTCTACGTGCCCGTCTCGTTCACCAACACCGGGCGCGCCTGCACGATCACCGGCTACCCGGGGGTCTCCTACTTCGCCGGCGGCGACCACCACCAAGTCGGCGAGGCCGCCGTCCGCGACCCCGGCGCCACGCCGGTGCTGGTCCTGCGGCGCGGGCAATCCGCCGTGGCCTGGGTCGACCAGGTCAATCCCGACAACTACGACCCGGCCGTGTGCGGTCCCACTCCGGTGACCGGTCTGCGCGTGTACCCGCCCGGCGGCACCGCGCCGGTGCTGCTGCCCGAGCCCGGAGCCCGCGCCTGTGCCAAGCACCTGCCCGGCCGACGAACCCTGGCCGTCCAAGCCGTGCGCCGCGACACCGGCGCACCGTGAAGCACGCCTCCCCGTGAGGCCTTTGTGCTTGGCCGGCAAGGACTTCCGGCTCTGCCGTGGACCGGCGGACGCGAGGAGCATCAGGGGTGAGGGACACCAGCCGCCCCCGCACGATCGGCGGCGGACCCCTCCCCCGCAACGGTGGTGACGGCGCGGGCCGACCTCCCCTCCCCGCCACCCGGCGGTCACCACCGTTCGCGGCGGCGGCTGCCAAGGGGATCCGGAGCGAGAAGGCTCCTGAGCGGACCCGGCAACGACGCCAGGACGTGATCGAGGTTCCCGGCGGAGCACAAGGTGTCCAGCGCGGTGCTGACCGCGACGGCCGCGTCCGCGACCTGGCTCTGGTGGATCCCGGCCTCAGCGGCGAACCGTTCGCAGAACTCCGCGACGTCGTAGGCCACCGGGACCCGGCCGGGGTTCCAGCCGTCGAAGAACTCGCCGCGCAGCAGCACCGCCGGGCAGCCGGTCGCGGACGACGCGCAGCCACGCGCGCAGCACGCGGTGGGCCATCTTCCCACGACGAACTCAGGTTCTCCTCCGGCGGAGCCCCGGCCGGGGCTTTGGCCGGAAGTCACCGGCGGTCAGGCCTTCCGGCCCCTCGGGCGCCGGATTCCACGAGGCCGGTTTCCCCACCGAGGAGCGTTGTGGCCGGGCTCGCGACGGCGGCCGCCGCTGCTTCCCGGTGCCGGATCGTCCGGCCGCCCTTGTGGTGGTGCGCGCGGTCGTACACGCGGTCCAGCAGGTCGTAGAGCTTGCCCGCGGCGCCATGACACGCCTCGGCCACCGCCCCCGCGTGGTGGGTGACGGAAACCGGCCGACGGCCGACAGGACGAGCCTCGAGCACGCACCGCCGGTCCGCTCCCGCGGCGCTTTCGTCGCCGAGGTGGACTTCCAGCGGGTGATCCGGTCGGCGAAGCGGGCCAGCTCACCTTCGAGGCGCCGGGTGAGTGCTTCGCCGCCGGAGAGGACCCACCGACGCCTCGAGCGGTTCACCGGCCCGCGGCATCGCGGGCCGACGACGAGACCTGTCGCGGCGACGCGGCTCCAGTCCGTGCTCGACCGCTTGCGCCCGCCGATCCGCCGCGCTCCCGGCGGGCGGGCATGATGGCGGGCATGCCGCACCGCGTCCTGCTCGCCGACGACGACCGCGCCATCCGCGAATCGCTCGTGCGCGCGCTCGAGCTTGAACGCTACGACGTCACCGAGGTGACCGACGGTGTGAGCGCGCTGGCCACGGCCCGGCGCGAAGAGTTCGACGTGCTGATCGTCGACGTCATGATGCCCGGCGTCGACGGCCTCGGCGTGTGCCGCGTGCTGCGCGCCGAAGGCGACCAGACCCCGATCCTCATGCTCACCGCCCGGGTCGAAACCCCCGATCGGGTGGCCGGCCTGGACGCCGGCGCCGACGACTACCTGTCCAAGCCCTTCGAACTCGACGAGCTCCTCGCCCGGCTGCGGGCCCTGCTGCGCCGCACCTCGGCCGAACCCGGCACGGCCACCGCGAGGACCCTGCGGCTGGGCGAGCTCGCGGTCGACCCCGCCGCCCGCCGCGTCTGGTGGCAGGGCACCGAGATCACCCTGTCCAAGACCGAGTTCGACCTCCTGGAACTGCTGGTCCGCAACGCCGGCATCGTGCTCGACCGCTCCACCATCTACCAGCGGATCTGGGGCTACGAGTTCGGTTCGGACTCGAAGAACCTCGCCGTTTACATCGGCTACCTCCGGCGCAAGCTGGACCAGGCCGGCGCCACCGGACTCATCCACACCGTGCGCGGCGTGGGCTACTCGGTGCGGCCGTCGTGAACCTGCGCAGCAAGCTCGCGATCGCGTTCGCCGGCGTCGGCGCCGCCGCGGCCATCCTGGTCGGGGTGTTCAGCTACCAGGCGGCCTCCCAGCGGATCGACGCGGAGCTGGACCGCTCGCTGCTCACCACCTCGGCGGAAGTCGCGGCCGGCGCGACGCAGGTGCTCGCACCGAGCCCGGTCACCCGCGGTCCCGATGACGACGACCACGACGAGGCCCAGCCGATGGTCGCCCAGTCGATCGCCCCGGACGGGACCGCCCGCCCGATCGGCGGCCGCCGGGTGCACCTCGACGTCGCCGACGCCGATCGGGCCCTGGCCGCCACCGGCTCCCTCGGTGACCACCGCTACTGGGACGTCACGGCGGGCCGCGACGACTACCGCGTGATCACCGTCGCCCTGGGCCCCGGCCGCGGAGCCGTTCAGCTCGGCATCGACGTGGACGAGTCCCGCCACGTGCTGAAGGAGCTGGCCGCCCGCATCACCGGCGTCAGCGCCCTGGTCCTGGCCGCCGCGGCGCTCGCCGGCTGGCTGCTGGCCCGCCAGATCACCCGCCGGCTCGTCCGGCTGACCGACGTCACCGAACAGGTCAGTGACGGCCGCCTCGACGACGTCGCCGTCCCCACCGGCGGCCGCGACGAGGTCGGGCGGCTCGCGACGTCCTTCGACCGGATGCTCGGCCGGCTCGCCGACGCCCGCGCCGACCAGGAACGCCTGGTCCAGGACGCCGCGCACGAGCTGCGGACCCCACTGACCAGCCTGCGCACGAACGCCACCGTCCTGCGCCGCTTCGCCGAGCTCGGCCCGGACGCCCGCGCCCGGCTGCTCGACGACGTCGACGGGGAAGCCCGCGAGCTGACCCACCTGATCGACGAGCTCGTCGAACTCGCCACCCGCCGCTACGAAGCCGAAGAGCCCGCCCCGGTCGAGCTGGGCGAGATCGCCGGCCACGCCGCCGCTCGCGTCCGGCACCGCTCGGGACGCACCATCACCGTCGAGGCCGACGCGACGACCCTGACCGGTCAGGCCAAAGCACTCGAACGCGCGGTCGCGAACCTGCTGGAGAACGCCGTGAAGTTCGCCCCGGACGGCCCGATCGAGGTCGAGGTGCGGGACGGGCGGGTCCGGGTGCTCGACCGCGGTCCCGGCGTCGGCGAGGAGGACGCGGCCCGCGTGTTCGACCGCTTCCACCGCGCGGACGGGGCCCGCGGCCTGCCCGGCTCCGGCCTCGGGCTGGCCATCGTGCGCGAGATCGCCCTCGCCCACGGCGGGTCGGTGTTCGCCGGACCGCGGCCGGGCGGCGGCGCGGTGGTCGGGTTCACCGTCGGCGCCGATCTTCTCTTACCGAGTTCTCACCCTGGTCACGTCGGCGGCTAACCGGGCTCCGGAAGGGTGGATCCCGAAAGCGATCACCCGAGGAGCCCGATGTCCGCCACTCTCGTCACCCACCGCGTCGCGCGGCCCGCGGTCCGCGCGTGGTGGCGTGATGTCGCCGGCTTGACGGCCTGGCTGAGCGTGCTGTTCGTGGTCGCGCTCTGGGTGTCCGGGCGCGGCCTGCAGGACCTCCGCACGGACTTCTTCACCGCCACCGGCCGGCTGACCGGCCTCGTATCGGCCGACCTCCTGCTCCTGCAGCTGCTGCTGATGGCCCGGATCCCGTGGGTCGAACGCAGCTACGGCCAGGACGAGCTCACCCGCCGGCACCGGCTCGCCGGCTTCACCTCCATCACCCTGCTCGCCGCGCACATCGTGCTCATCACCCTCGGCTACGCCGCGACGGACCGCTCCGGTGTCCTCGCCGAGACCTGGGCGCTGGTCACGACCTACCCGGGCATGCTCCTGGCGGCCGCCGGGACGGCCGCGCTGGGCATGGTCGCCGGGACGTCGGTGCGCGCGGCCCGCCGGCGGCTGCGCTACGAGTCCTGGCACCTGCTGCACCTCTACGCCTACCTCGGCGCCGGCCTGGCGCTGCCGCACCAGCTGTGGACCGGCGCCGACTTCACCGCGTCCCCGGCCGCCACGGTCTTCTGGTGGACCGCTTACGCGGTGGCGGCCGGCGCCGTGCTCGTGTTCCGCCTCGGGCTGCCGGGGTGGCTCAACCTCCGGCACCGGCTGGTAGTGGAACAGGTCGTGCCGGAAGGCCGCGGCGTCGTCTCGGTGTACCTGCGCGGCCGCGACCTCGACCGGCTTCCCGTGGCCGCGGGCCAGTTCTTCATCTGGCGATTCCGCTCCGGGCCCGGCTGGACACGTGGCAAACCGTTCTCCCTCTCGGCCGCCCCCGACGGGCAGCGGCTGCGGATCACGGCGAAAGACCTCGGTGCGGGCAGCCGCCGGCTGGCCACCCTGCGGCCCGGTACGCCGGCGCTCTTCGAGGGCCCGTACGGCCGCTTGACCTCGACTGTCCGAAAAGGACGGAAGATCGCGCTGTTCGCCTCCGGCATCGGGATCACGCCCCTGCGCGCGCTCCTCGACGAACTCCCCTACCACCCGGGGGAAGCCGTGCTGTTCCAGCGCGCCGGCCGCGCGGCCGACCTGCTGTTCCGCCAGGAACTCGACGACCTCGCCGCCCGGCGCGGGGTCCGGCTCCACTACCTGCTCGGCCGCCGCTCCCGCGCCCGCGCGTCGTGGCTGCCCGCCGGCTACGCCCCGGTGCCCGACGAGCAGGTGCTGCGCCACCTGGTGCCCGACATCGCCGACCACGAAGTCTACGTCTGCGGCCCCGCCACCTGGACCGCCGCCGTGCTCGAGAGCGCCCGCCGCGCCGGCGTCCCCGCCGACCGCGTCCACGCCGAGCGGTTCGCCTGGTAGGAAAGGACTTCCGATGCGCAGGATCGCCATCGCCCTCGCCGCGACCGTCTCGATCGTCGTGCTGTTGTTCAGCTACCGCACCAGCACCGACCAGACCCCGGTCGCCGCCGGACGGCCGCTCGGCGGCGGCCAGCCGTCCGCCGCGGCGAGTCCGACGACGTCCGGTGGCGCCTCGGGCGGCGACGGCACCTTCACCGGCGACGCCGCCGACACCCGCTACGGCCCGGTGCGGGTGCGGATCACCGTCGCCGGCGGCCGGATCACCGACGCCCAGGCCGTCGAGTACCCCCAGGAAAGCGGCCGCGACGTCCGGATCAACTCCGAAGCCGTGCCCGAGCTGAACCAGGAGGCGCTGCAGGCGCAGAGCGCGCAGATCGACACCGTCAGCGGCGCGACCTACACCTCCGAGGGCTACCAGCAGTCCCTGCAGTCCGCGATCGACGCGGCCCACGGATGACGAGCCCGCAGCGACAGCGCCGGTCCTGGACCCGGTCGATCATGGGCACCGAGATGAGCCTGCACCTGCGCGGCCCCCGGGTGGACAGCGACCCGGCCGTGGAACCGGCCGTGGCCGCGGTGTTCGGGCACCTGCGCGCCGCCGACGAACTGTTCAGCACCTACCGCCCGGACAGCCAGGTCGGCGCGATCCGCCGCCGGGAGCTCTCCCCCGGCGACGCCCATCCCTGGGTCACCGAGGTCGTGGCGCTGTGCGAGAAAGCCCGGCAGCGGACCGGAGGGTACTTCGACGCGTGGCTCCCCGGCGGATTCGACCCGTCCGGCCTCGTGAAGGGCTGGGCGGCCGAAGGCGCCGCCACCCATCTCACCCGCCTGCACGGGTTCGACCACTACCTCAACGCCGGCGGCGACGTCACCGGCCGCGTGGCCTCCCGGTGCCCGGCGTGGCAGGTCGCCGTCCAAGACCCGCAGAACACCAACGCCTTCCTCACCATCCTCGAGTTGCGCAGCGGCGGCGTCGCCACATCCGGCTCGGCCGAACGAGGCAAGCACATCATCGACCCGCACACCGGCCGCCATCCCGGCGATCTGCTCGCCGTGACGGTCACCGGCCCGAGCCTGCTGTGGGCCGACGTCTTCGCCACGGCCGCGTTCGCCCGCGGCGGCGAAGACGTCGAACGCTGGGTCGCCACCCACGCCCCGGGCTACCGGGTAGCCGCGCTCGCCCGGGCTCCCTGACCGACCGCCGGCCCCGCCCCCGACCACACTCCACAAAGGACACCATGACCACCGTCAGCGGCCTGCCCGCCCACATCCTGCTCGTGCACGCCATCGTCGTCCTGCTGCCGTTGTCCGCGCTCCTGCTGGTGCTGAGCGCACTCTGGCCCGCGGCGCGCGCCAAACTGGCCGGCCCCAACGCGATCCTGGCCGCCCTGGTCGTGATCCTGGTCCCCATCACCACCGACGCCGGCGAATGGCTCGAACGCCGCGTCGCGTCGACCCCGCTGGTCCGCACCCACACCGAACTCGGCGACACGGCGCTGTGGGTCGCGATCCCGGTGGCCGTGCTCGCACTCCTGGTGTGGTGGCGCCGCCGCGAGAGCCTGCGGACCCCAGCCGCCGACACCGCGAACGCGACCGGCCGCCGCACCTTCCTGGCCCCGGCGTCCACCGCGGTGACGGTGGCGCTCTCGGCCCTCGCCGTGGTGGCCGCGGGCGCGGCGGTCTACGACGTCTACCGCATCGGCGACTCCGGCGCCCAAGCCACCTGGCAAGGCCAGTACAGCTCGACCCCCGCGCCGCGGGGTCCCGAGCGTTGATGCAGCGGCCGGTCAGCCTTCGCCGAGCATCCCGGGGCCGAAGTGGACACGCTCGGCGGGCACACCACGACGGAAGAGGCCTGCGCGGCCGCAACACCGGCAGCTCCCTGGCCGCGCCGACGGCCACAGCCAAGGGCTTCACCAGCCGAACACGAAGTAACGCAGCCAGAGGTAAGGCGCCGCGATCAGCACGGTGAGCAGCGTGACCTGCGCACCCTTGCGGGTGAACTCCCAGAACGAGATCGGACTGCCCGACCGCGCCGCGATGCCGAGCATCACCACGTTGGCGCTGGCGCCGATCGCCGTCATGTTGCCGCCGAAGTCCGCGCCCAGCGCCAGCGACCACCACAGCGCCTCCGAGTGCCCCGGATCCGGGATGTCCTGCGTCAGCGCCAGCACCAGCGGGCTCATCGTCGCCACGTACGGGATGTTGTCGATCACCCCGGACAGCACCGTCGACACCACGAGGATCAGCATCACCGCCAAGAGCGCGTTCCCGCCGGTGGCGTCGGCCGCCAGCTTCGCCAGGTCCCCGATCACGCCGGTCTTGACCAGCGCGCCGATCATGATGAACAGGCCGGCGAAGAACAGCAGCGTCTCCCACTCGACCCCGGCCAGGAAGTCCTTCGGCTCGGCGCGCGAAATCAGCACGAGGACGCCGGCACCCAGCAGGGCCACCACGGACGGCTCGATGTGGAACAGCGAGTGACCCACGAACCCGGCGAACACCGCCAGCAGCACGACCCCGCACTTGACCAGCAGGCCGCGGTCGCGGATCGCCTCCCGTTCGTTCAGCCGCATCACGTCGGCCACCCGCGCCGGGTCCACGGCGAAGGACCCCCGGAAGACCCAGCGCAGCGCGAGCGTGAACGCGACGAGTTCGATCGCGACGATCGGCGTCATGGTGAGCAGGAAGTCGTTGAACGACAGGCCGGCGCGGCTGCCGATGATGATGTTCGGCGGGTCACCGATCAGCGTCGCCGCGCCGCCGATGTTCGACGCCAGCACCTCCGCGATCAGGAACGGCGTGGGCTTGATGTCGAGCCGGTCGCACACCAGCAACGTGACCGGGGCGACCAACAGCACGGTGGTGACGTTGTCGAGGAACGCCGACGCGACGGCGGTGATCAGCACCAGCAGGACCATGATCCGCAGCGGCGAGCCCTTGGCCCGCTTGGCCGCCCAGATGGCGACGTACTCGAACACGCCGGTGCGGCGCAGCACACCGACGATGATCATCATCCCGAGCAGCAGGAAGACGACGTCCCAGTCGATGCCGGTGTCGTGGGAGTAGAACGCGTCCTCGGCGCCGGTCACCCCGAAGGCCAGCACGACTCCGGCACCGGCGAGGGCCGCGACCATCTTCGGGATCTTCTCGGTGGCGATGAAGACGTACGCGACGACGAAGACCGCGACGGCGAGGACGGTGCTCATCGCGCCGCCCCCGGGTTCAGCCGTGCGTGAGTGCCAGTTCCAGCAGCCGCGACGCGGAAATGACGCCGAGCAGCCGCTTGTCCTCCATGACGGCGACCAGCGGGCAGCGCAGGCGGGCCATGATCGCCGCGACCTCCACGATCGTGTCGTCGCCCTGCACGCGAGGCAGCTCCGACGGCTTCTCGGGCAGCAGCGACCGGACGGTCTTGCGGCCCAGCTTGTCCGCGATCCGGTCGGCCATCGACTCGTCCAGGACACCGGCCAGCGACGGGTCGTCCTGCACGTACCGCGGCACCAGGAACTGCACCACCTGCGACGCCGGCAGAATCGAGCACGGGCACCCGGACGCGTCGGTCACGACGAGGCCCGGCAGCCGCCGCTCGGCCAGCAGCTTCGCCGCGGCGAGCGCGTCGGAGTCGACGTCCACGACCGGGTACTCCTCGGCCATCTCCACAGCGTGCATCCACCCAGCGTACGGCGGGCGGAGCGGGGTCGCGGCGCACTATCCGGTGCTCCTTCCGGTTTCTTGACGGCCGGTGGGCAGGTTGTCCGGTGGCTCGAAGCTCAGCGCCTTCGCCACCGGGACGTCGGTCGAGGAATGCAGCACGATCGACAACGCGATCGTTACGGTGACCAGGTCGAACACCAGCTCGGCGTCCGGGATGCCCGACTGCAGGGCCAGCAGCCCGTAGACCACCGAGGCGAACCCCTTCGGCCCGAACCAGGCGGCCGCGGCCCGCTCGCGGCCGGACATCTTCGTCCGCAGCAGCGACAACGCCATCGCGGCCGGGCGGACCAGGACGATCGCCAGCACGGCGAGCACCCAGCCACCCACGCTCAGGTGCCCCAGGCGTTCCGGCGTGACCAGCGCGCCGAAGACCAGCAGCGCCGCGAACTTCGTGATCTCCGAGAGCAGGTCGCCCAGCGGCTCGAAGTGCTCGGCGGCCATCTTGTCCATCGTGGCCAGCGTCGATCCGGCAGCGAACGCGGCCAGGTACGGGTTGGCGTGGGTCAGGTGGCAGGCGGCGTACAGCATCACGGCGACGGCGAGCGGGCCGAGCGCCTGCAGCCGCGGCTCGGCGGTCAACACCTTCAGCCGCCAGGCCAGCGTCACCAGCGCGGGGATGGCGATGCCCAGGACCAGGCCCAGCACCAGCTCGATCCCGACCTTTCCCAGGTCGGAGTCGGCGTGCGCGGCGGTGGCCAGGAAGATCAGCACGAACGGCAGCGCGAGCCCGTCGTTGAGCCCGGACTCGACGTTGAGCAGCCGCCGCAGCCGCAGCGGCACGTCGTCGCGGCCGACGATCGCCGCCGCGAACACCGGGTCCGTCGGCGAGAGGATCGCGCCGAGCAGCAGGGCCGTCGGCCAGTCCAGGCCGACCAGGAAGTGCGCCGGGACCGCGATCCCGATCATCGTCAGCGGCATGCCCAGGCCCAGCGCCCGGCCCGACAGCCGCCAGCCCTCCCGCAACGCCCGGACGTTGGCTCGCTGGCCGTCGGTGAACAACACCGTGAAGAGCGCGATGTCGGCCAGCGCGGTCACCAGCGGGTCGTGCGGCGCGATCTTCACCAGGCCGAAACCGCCCTGGCCGATGAGCGCGCCGGCGAGCAGGAACAGCAGCGCCGTCGACAGCACCGTCCGCGCCGCGACACCGGACAGGGAGACACTGATGAGCAGGACGACGCCGAACGCCAAGACGAGCGCCATGGAAAATCCGTCCTCGAGTCGCCACCTCCACCCGCTCCGGGCGAAGGGCCGACCAGACTTCCCGGCACTCCACGCGTAAAGATGCCGCAAAGACCGGCCGGGGGCAAACCGGAGGCGCGATCGAAACCGCGCTGCGGGCCCTGCGCGGGGACCTCGCCCTGCGTCCGACGATGGCGCTCTTCGTCGGAGTCGTCGTGCCATCCAGCAGGCGCCCCAGGGTCAGGAGCGGGCCTCCGTGCAGAAGTGCCTCGAGCAGCACACGGCGTTCGTCGACCAGGCCTTCACCGGCCGCTGAGGTTCGTGCGACCACCGCCACGCGCCGGTGGCGGCCGCACGTCTCACCGGCGGGTCCGCTGGGGGAAGGTGAGCTTCCAGCCGCTGGGCCGGCGCGGGTAGACACTGCTCACCTGCGCCCAATACGGCAGCGCGGAGCGCGTCACCGCGATGCCGTAGCGGACGACACCGGTGCCCTCACCGAGCTGGACGACACGCAGTCCGTGCAAGCGGAACTCCTCCCAGGCCGCAATGCACAACGCGTCGAGGGCCTCGGCGCGAGTCCGGATCGGCGGCAGGTCGGAGAGCAGCATCACTGCTGCTCGAGGACAGCGGGAAGACGGGCGCTACGCGCACTACGGGGCACCGAGTAGGTTCGCTGCGCCGGGCACGCCCTCGGGCGGCTGCGAGCCACAGCTGAGTACAGTGGAGACATGGCGGAGCGCATCGGCCGAGTGCAGCAGGTCATCCTGCTGTGCTTGCTCGCGCTGTGCGTGACCGCAATGCACCACGTGTCGGCGTCCGACGACGAGCCCCACACCGTGGCAACAACCTCCGTTTCCACAAGCATGAGCGCCGGCACGGGCTCGGGCGAACACCACGCTCCCGGCCCCGATGGCGCGCACGACACGCTCCACCTGTGCCTCGCCGTCTTGACCGCGATCGGCGCGCTCCTGTTGGCCCGGCTTTTGTTCGTACGGCGCCCGGAGGCCGGAAACCCCGTCCCACGGAGTTACCCGCGCGGCTCGTCAATTCCGGAGCGACCACCGGACAGACCTGGGCGGTCCGTTCTGAACGTTCTCTGCGTGTTGCGGGTGTGATGTGCCGGACCACACCGGCCACTGTCACACCCACCTCCCAGAGAAGGTTTTGTCGTGCGCAAAAAACTGTTCCTCGGCGCGCTCGCCGTCGCCTCAGCTGCCGTCCTCGGCGCGTGCAGCAGCAACGACTCGATGTCCGGCATGGAGTCGCATTCCTCCGCGCCGGCTCCAGCACCCGCCTCCGGTCCGCGGGCGGGGCACAACGCGGACGACGTCACGTTCGCCCGGCAGATGATCCCGCACCACAGCCAGGCCCTCGACATGGCGAAACTGGTGCCCACGCGAAGCACCAACCCGAAGGTCGTCGATCTCGCCGGACGGATCGAGAAGGCGCAAGACCCCGAGATCAAGCTGATGCAGGGGTGGCTGTCCACTTGGGGCGCGAGCGCGACGTCGACCATGCCGGGAATGACCGCCGAGTCGATGCCCGGCATGATGTCGGCCGACGACATGACGAAGCTCGATGCCGCCAAGGGCACCGAGTTCGACAGGGCGTGGCTCGACATGATGATCAACCATCACCGGGGCGCGGTCGGCATGGCCGAGTACGAACTGAGCAGGGGCAGCAACCCCGATGCGAAGGCGCTCGCCCAGAAGATCATCGACGCCCAGCAGGCGGAGATCACCGAGATGCAGGGCCTGCTGCAGCAGAGCTGATCCCTTGCGGTCGGCGGGCGAGTCTGGGCAACTACGCGACGCAGTTGCCCAGACTCGCCCGTTCCGTCGCTCTATCCCGGCCACGCCGGCCGGGGGGCGTGCAGCAGTTCGGCGAATTCGAAGCGGCGATCAGGGGTGTGCGCTGGAACGCTGCGGAGCGCCGGCTTGCCCGGCAACTCA
This sequence comes from Amycolatopsis sp. FBCC-B4732, assembly GCF_023008405.1. Taxonomy (NCBI): domain Bacteria; kingdom Bacillati; phylum Actinomycetota; class Actinomycetes; order Pseudonocardiales; family Pseudonocardiaceae; genus Amycolatopsis; species Amycolatopsis sp. FBCC-B4732. Next base: position 1,914,445 of record NZ_CP095376.1, on the reverse strand, counting down.
GGAGTTGCCGCAACTCCGTGTCCGGAAGGGAATTCCGGCGGAAAAGTTGCCCGTCGGTGCCAGGTTCGTGGCTACCGAGGGCTCGGGCGAGAACATGACCGTCAACGGCGCGAAGATCCTCTGCAGCACCATCCCCACCAAGAACGCCACCGTCTTCGTGATCGTGTACGGCGGTCAGGCGAACATCTGCATACCGCCGAAGAAACCACCAGCAAGGCCCCGATTCCGAAGCCCGTCAAGAGCGCGCCGCCGAGGCCAGGCCGAATCCGGACTCCCGCGTAGGCCAGCCCCAGCGCGAGGATCATCCAGGCACCCACGGCGGCGAGGTGCGTCATCATGGTGCTGCTGAGGTCGAACGCGACTTTCGCGCCGCCGGCCACGATCAGTGCGAAAACGACCGAGATTCCCGTGCGGCTCCACCGGTTCCAGGTCGCACCGCCGGTCGAGGCCGGGTGCGGGTGACTGCGGGTCATGGTGACCTCCTCGTCGGATCACCCCAGTCTCACACGGTTCCCGCCCGATGATCCTTACCGCACGATTACCGGGCTTCGGGACTCTCGGCCGCCCAGGACGATGCCCGGCGGGAGCGCCGTCAGCCACCAGTACGGCCCGCCGCTGACGAGCCCGAAGCTCACGTTCCGACGCCGGCCGGTTCCACTGCCCGCGCCGCGGGTGAACCGCGTGGCGCCACAACCCCATCGCCGCGACGCCAGCGAGGAAACGAAGGCGAGCCGGCGATCTCTCGCGTTCCACGGCGCTGATGCTGAACCGGGCGGCGGGCATGCCCGGCGCGACGACGAGGGCGACCGCCCAGCCGCCCGCGGCCGGGTCCCCCGGGCGTCGGCCCGAACACGGCGTTGCAGAACACCCTCGGCTTCGTCGGGCGCAAGAACGGAACGGCCCGAACGACTCCGCACCGGTTCACCGGCCCGCGTCGCGTCGCCTGACGGCCGCGCACAGCGCCGCTCCGGCCAGGAGCAGCACGCCCGACAGGCCGAGCAGCCTGCCCACGTCCGTGCCGGTGTCGGGTAGCCGGTGCGGGCTCCGGGCCGGTGCCGGTGCCGGTGCGGGAGTGACCGGGACGTCGGCGACCGCCTGCCCGGCGGGGACCGCCGATCCGTCGGATCCGGTGCCGGCCGCGGTGGCTACGTTGCGCACCCGACCCGTGGCCACGTCGGCGGCGGTGACGGTGTGCGCGGGCACCGTGCACGTCATCGCCTGCCCCGGCACCAGTGCCGTCGCAGGGCAGGTCACCGCGCCCGCCGACGGGTCGTCGACCCGGATCTCCCGGACGGTGACCGCGCCCGTGTTGGTGACGGTGATCGTCCACTCGATCCGGTCGCCGGCACCGATCGAGCCGTCGCCGTTCACGTCGATCGGCCGGGCCGCCTTGGTGATCGTGAGGGCCGCGGCCGCGGTGATCCGCACCGCCGCGCTCGCGGGCGCCGACTCCACCGGTGGCCCGCCCGAGGGCGGGGTGCCGGCCGCGACGGCCGTGTTGTCGATCCGCCCGGCGTCCACATCGGACTGTGTGACGCGGTAGGTGGCTGTACACGTGACATGTTGTCCCGGCGCCAACGCGCCGGCGGGGCAGACCGGAGCCGGTGGCCTGCCGCTCCCGGTGAAGTGGGTTTCGCGGACCGACAGCGCGGTGAGCGTCACGTTGCCGGTGTTGGTGACGACGAACGAGTAGGTGACCTCCTGTCCGGCCGCGGAAACCGTCTCCGGCGAAGCCGTCTTCGCCAGGCCGAGCGCGGCGTCCGGCGGCGTCGGCACGACAACCGTCGACGGCTCCGAGACCGGCGGTTCGCCTTCGGGCGGGGTACCGGTGGCGACCGCGGTGTTGACGACCTTCCCGGCGTCCACATCGGACTGGGTGAGCACGTAGCCGGCGGTGCAGATCGCCTGCTCCCCCGGCGCCAGCCTGGCCACCGTCGCGCCGCCGCCCGGGCAGGCCGGCGGGGAAAGGCGGCCGGTGCCCGAGAACGCTGTCTCGCGCACCTCGACCGCGGTCAGCGTGCGGTTCCCGGTGTTGGTGACCACGAAGGTGTAGGTGACCGCCTGCCCGGCCCGGAAGTGGCCGTCGTCGGACGGGTCCGCCGACTTGACCAGTGACAGTCCCGGCTTGCCGGGCACGGTCACCTGTGCCTGCGACGGACTCGAGGTGACCGGTTCGCCGCCGGGACCGGTGCCGGTCGCCTCGGCCGTGTTGGTCACCGCTCCGGCGTCGGCGTCCGCCTGGGTCAGGGTGTAGGCAGCGGTGCAGGTCTGTGCCTGCCCGGGCGCCAGCGTCCGCGACGGGCACTCGACGACCGGCGCCGGGCCGGAGCCGCTGAACGCCGTCTCGCGCACGGCCACCGAGGCGAGGGTGCGGTTCCCGGTGTTGGTCACGGCGAACCGGTAGGTCACAGTCTCCCCGGCACCGGCGACAGTGGCCGGTTCGGCGGACTTGACCAAGGTGAGCGCGGGGCCGCCGCCGGCGGTGACGACCGCGGACGCCGGCGGCGTGGTCACGGCCGGCAACCCTGGGGGCGGGGTTCCCGCCGCGGTGGCGCTGTTGGTGATCCGGCCGGCGTCGAGGTCGGCCTGGGTCACCGCGTAGTCAGCCGTGCAGGTGACGACCTGGCCGGGGGCCAGCACGTCGCTCCCGGCCGGGCAGGCGACGGGAGACAGCGTTCCACGGCCGCTGAACGCGCCTTCGGTGACCGCCACCCCGGTCAGCGTCACGTTGCCGGTGTTCCGCAGCGTGAACGAGTAGCGGACCGGCTCGCCAACGGAAGCGACGGTGGCCGGGTCCGCGGACTTCGCCAGGGTCAACGCGGCCGCGCGGGTGACGGTCACCTTCGCCGACGACGGCGCCGACGTGGTCGGTTCCGCCGCGCGCGGTGCCGTGCCGTGCGCGACGGCGGTGTTCTCGACCGCACCCGCGTCGATGTCGGCCTGCGTGACCGGGTAGGTCGCCCGGCAGGTCCGCGCGGCACCGGGAGCGAGCGCCCCGGACGGGCAGGACACGACGGGCGCCGGGCCGGAGCCGGTGAACCGGGTCTCGGCGACCCCGACGTCGCGCAGCGTCACGTCACCGGTGTTGGTGACCAGGAACGTGTAGCCGACGGACTGGCCGGCGCGGTCGACGGTGGTCGGGTCGGCGGTCTTGACCAGGGTGATCGCCGGGTGCGCCGGCGTCGGGACCGAGACGCTCGAGGGGTTCGACGTGGTCGGGACCGTCGAGCCGGGCTGCTTGCCGTGCGCGGTGGCGGTGTTGTCCAGCCGGCCCGCATCGACGTCGGCCTGGGTCAGGACGTAGGTGGCGGTGCAGGTCGTGCTCGCGCCGGGAGCCAGCGTGGCGACCGGGCACAGCGTGGTGGACAGGACGCCGCTGCCGGAGAACGCGGTCTCGTCGACGCCGATCTCGTTCAGCGGCACGTTGCCCGTGTTGGTCACCCGGAACGAGTAGGTGATCGGCCGGCCGGCGGTGTAAGCGTCCGGGTTGTCGGGCGAGACCGACTTCTTCAGCGTCAGGGCCGGCGCCGGCTTCTCGGTCGGGGTGCGGGTCGACGAGGGGTCCGACGTCACCCGGGTGGCGCTGCCCGGCGGGAGCCCGGAGGCCGTTGCGGTGTTGACCGCCGCCCCGGAGTTCTCGTCGGCCGGGCTGACGACGTACGGGGCACGCGCGGTGCAGGTCTGCGACTCCCCCGGCGCGAGGCTCGACCGAGGGCACGTGACCGGTCCGGCCTTGGCGTCGGTCACGGTGATGTCGTGCAGCTCCAGCGCGCCGGTGTTGGTGACGGTGAAGGTGTACCCGATGGTGTCACCCGCGTCGGTGATCCCGTTGCGGTTCACGTCGACCGCTGCGGCGGCGTGCTTCTCCAGCTTCAGCGTCGCGGGTTTCGCCGTGTTCGTGACCGTGCAGGACACGAAGTCGCCGATGCCGACGTGCACCCGCGCCGAGCCACCGGCGTCGCCGGTGGGCAGTTCCCCGTCCGTCTCGCCGTTGCGCGTGCAGGACCAGGCTCTGTCGTAATTGGACTCCAGCCCCGAGGTCGCCGTCTCCCCCAGGGTGTAGTCGCCCCCGCGGGCACCGGCCAGCACCGTGACTTCGCCGGTGCTCGCCGAGGTGCCGCCGCCGGTGTCGGCGGCACCGAGCACGCTCCCGCCCGGCGCGGCGACCGAGACGGCGAAGGAGTCGCCGGGGAAACCCCGCACGACCTTCTTGGTCAGCTGGAGGCTGGAGACCAGCACGCCGAACCCCACCGCCTGGCGCCCGCCACCCACCATGCGCTGGCTGAACGACGTGGGGTCTTCGGCGGAGATGATCGCGGTGCCGGTCTTGTTGGCGCCCGTGCGCCCGGCGCACCGCACCGTCCGGGTGCCGATGCCGGTGTACGCGCCGCCGCAGGCGTTGCCGATCCCCGGATCGGTCCCGGTGGCGGTCAGCGACTCGAGCCGCGAGGACGAGGTCCACTCGATCGACTCGCCGGCGTCGGTCGATTCGGCGTCGGCGCCGACCAGCGCGTAGCCCTGCACCACCGCCCCGGTGCTGTCGGTGGCCACGATGTCGGTCAGCGCGGCGACCGTCGTCGAGCCGAAGGAGGTCTGGTACAGCGCCGGCTGCCCCGGAACCCCCGTGTAGTGCCCGGAGTTGCCCAGGTAGGCCGCGGAGTAGGTCGGCAGCCGGTTCGCGGCCACGGGACCGCCGGACACCTTGAGCGTGACCGCGAGGCGGTACCCGCCGGGCAGCGCGAAGGTCAGCCGCTGCCCCGCCGCGGAGGTGGCCTCCGCGGCGTCGTACCCGGACAGGTCGAACCAGCACAGCGTCCGCGCGTAGGTACCGGTGCCCGCCGAGGCGAACCCGCAGTCGTGGGTCGCGGCGGCGGCGCGCGCCGCCGGCCCGAACGCGGACACACACCACGCGAGCAACGCCACCACCGCCACCAGCGCCGGCACTTTCCGCCGCGACCAGCCACCCATCGAACCGGACACCTCCACCTCGGCTGTTGCTCCGGTCATCGTGCGTGCCCGGGCGGAAAACAGCTGGCAGAAAGATGATCATTCAATCGATCGTGGTGCCCCGGATGCCTTCGCTCAGGCCGAGCCTGGTCCGGGTGCACCGTGCCAGACGCGCTGGTCCGCCACCCGATTCCACTGCGGGCCGATCGGTTTGCCCGCGAACCGCCGTACCGCTGGGACGTCCTCGCCGCGCAGCACCACAGCGCCGGCGCCGGCGCTTGCCCTCGACACGACGGGCGACGTCGTGCAATGCGGCCACCCACCGGCCCCTCGTGATCGGCGGCGGGCCGGCACGTCGCGTTCTCGCGCGACCAGGCCCGTGGATCGTCCATCCCAGGATGCGGGCGCTGAGGAGCCGGTCGCGTCAGCGGGCCCGGAGGCCGGTCGCCGAGCTGAAGCGGAATTCGACCGCGACCGGCAGCTCGTCCAAGTCCAAGGCCTGGCGCAGCCGCGGCAGTCCCTCGGTTTCCACGCGCTCCCGGATCCGCGCGGGATCGCCGTCCTGCGTCACCGAGATCACCAGCGCCAGGCCGGGATCCGTGCGGGGCCCGGCCAGCGTCGCGCGAGCGCCGTGCACGCCGGGGTAGGCCCGCAGCTCCTCGGCGAACGGCACGACCGCGGCGTCGGCCGCCAGCTCCGTCCGGCCGTGCTCCGGGTCGGCTTCGAACCGCCAGATCTGCGTTCGGGGCCTGCGGGCGAGCTGGGCGAGCAGCCAGCGCAGCACCAGCAGCCCGAGCACGACCGCCGACGCAGCGGCCACGTACAGCACCCAGGTCGGCGGCCTTGCCGTGCCCGGCACCAGCGGCGACGCGGGGTCGAGGACGCGCAGCCGCCCGAAGTGGGTGGCGACTGCGAACCCGCCCGCCGCCAGCAGGACGAGCCCGAACAGGCCGAGCAGGAGCCGGTTGAGCCGGGCCGGGCGGTTCAGGTTCGTCACGACGACCTCCGGGGTGCGCGGACCCGAACCGAGACGGTGGGCCGATTGGCCGGGCGAATCTGGTCGAGCCGGTGACCGACCGCCTCGCGGACGGCGTCGGCGAGGCCGTCCGGCCGGGTACGGGCGGTGGTGACGCGGACCTTGACCCGGCGAGCGGTGAGCTTGACCGCGGCGGCGGAGGCACCGTCGACCGCGGCCGCCGCCGCCCGCAGCGTCGAGCGGTAGCCGGCGCGAGCGACCCCCGCCTCGAACGGACCACCCTCCACGGGCAGCACGGTGGCGGCACCCGGCAGTGCGGCGACCAGCAGCAGAACCAGTCCGAGCAGCGCGGCGATCCCACCGGCGGCGGCCGGCAGCAGGTCCGTCCAGCGTTGCCCGTGCAGCCATGACGCGACGGCCTCGACGCTGATCCACGGCCGTTGCCCGAGGATCAGCTGGACGGCGACCACCGCGACGAGCACGCACGCGGCCAGCAGCACGAGCGCGGTCAGTGTGGCCGGGAGGCTGCGGCGCGGGTGGCGCTTCACGCCACCCTCCGGGGTGTCGCCGCCGTGGTGTGCAGCGCGGTGACGGTGATGTCGACGCGCGTCACCGTCAACCCGGTCAGCTCGGCCACCCGCTGTCGCAGGTGCTCACGCACCCGGCCGGTGGTCCGCGCGACCGAGGCGGGGTACACGATCGAGAGCCGCACGTCGAGCGTGACGGCCTCGCCGTCGACGCGGACGCTCACCTTCGCGGAGCGGTCGAGATCCTCCCCGCCGACGCTCAGCCCGAGGACGCGCCCGGCCGCGCCGCCGACGTCCTCGACCTCCCGAACCGCGTGCACGGCCAGTCGTTCGACCACCTGGTCGGCGATGGTCAGCGCCCCGCGCTCGGCGCTCGGGGCGGTCAGTGTCGTGGTCACGGCACTCAGCCCCGACCGCGGCCACTGAGCTGCGACAGGTCGAGCTTGCCATCGAGGTAGCGGCCGGCCAGAAAGCCGATGACGCCGAGCACGGCGACGATCGCGAACGCGCCGAAGCCACCGATCGCGACGGCCAGCCCGAGCACGAGGCCGGTGAGCAGACCGAGTTGAGTCGAGTTCACGAGACCTTCTCCTTCGGTTGTTCCTCCACGGTCGACGGTTCGACCAGGTCGGCGACGACGACGTGCACGGGCCGCCCGTCGACTCCGGCGGCGGCCCGCACGGCCGCGGCGACGTCGGCGACCACCACCGGGTAGCGCGCGGCGATCGCGATGGTGACGTCCTCGTCGCGGACACGGACGCCGGTGACCCGCCGGGGCGGGAGGAGGGTGGCGATCTCGCCGAACCGCCCGCCGTGCAGGCCGCTCACCCCGGGCACGGCCCGCACGGCATCGGCGATCCGGACGGCGTCCGGCTCGGGCGTCACTGCACCCGGCCGGTCTCGCCGGCCCCGTCTTCGTCCTCGGACGGGATGTGCAGGTCGCCGACGTTGATGTTGACCTCGACCACCTCGAGTCCGCTCATCTTCTCGACCGCGGTGATCACGTTGCGGCGCACCGAGCGCGACAGGTCCGCGATGGAGACGCCGTATTCGACGACGATCTGCAGGTCGACGGCGGCCTGCTTCTCCCCGACCTCGACCGACACGCCTTGCCCGGCCGACGCTGTCGCGCCCGGGATCCGCTCGCGGATGGCCGAGAACGCCCGCGCGGCACCGCCGCCGAGGGCGTGCACCCCAGGGATCTCCCGCGTGGCCAGGCCGGCGATCTTCTGCACCACGACCTCGGAAATCGAGGTCGATCCCTGCGAGGTCACCAGCGCGCCGTCCTTCTTGGCGGCCTCGGCCGAAGCCTGCTGGGCGGGCACCCTGGTGCTGGTGGCGTTCGTCATGGCATCTCCTTCACTCGTGTGGAAACCGTGCGGTGCAGGGAACGTCGTTTCATTGTTCCCTCCACACTGGACAGACACGCGGTTCGCCGGACTGTCACGACCCGATCGTGTGTCCTGCGTCTCTCCCGAACCGGTCGCGGTGATCACCCGGTCGGGGGCATGAGGACCGTTTTCGCCCGGGTGTCGTGCACAGTGAGAACGTCCACCGGAGAAAGGGAGCACGGGCATGGCGTTGGGTGACAAGATCGGGGCCAAGGCCGACGACCTGGCCGGCAAAGGCAAGGAAGCGGCCGGAAACGTGACCGGGAACGACGACCTGCGGACCGAAGGCCAGGCCGACCAGGCCAAGGCCGGGCTCAAGGAAGCGGTCGAGGACGTGAAGGACGCCGTCGGCAACGCGGCCGCCAAGCTGCGCAACGTGGTCGGCAAGGACTGATCTCCAGCGCTTCCGGCCGAATGCAGACGGCTGAGCGCTTGCAAGGATGACCGCGGCCTCGTCGGACGCGGCCACGAGACTCGAAACTTCGTGGTCGTCGCAGCCGGCACCCCCGAGGAGTTGGATCACCAGCGCGAGGGGTGAGGCATCCATCGGGCAATGCCTTCGGATGAGCGTGCCTGCCCGACGTTGTGACGAACGTGTGGCCGCAGGCTGGTTTCGCGGCGAGATTCGGACGACCGGCCGGGAGCCGAAACCTACTGATCGACTCGGCGCCGAGGGTTGCCGCGGCTGGATTCCGCGCGAGCACCACGAGCTCGTCACGGCGCAGCACCTCCGGCGACGCCGAGCCCAGGCCGGGTTGAGGTACTTGCTGCGCACGATGTGCGGGTTCGAGCCCTTGAGGACTGGGCCGTGCCGACCGCCCTTCGGCGATGGCCCGGAGCTGGTGGGCGAAGACGTCGGCCGGGCCGAAGTCGGGGATCGTCCACTGGCTCGCCAGGGCTCCGGCGAAGCAACCCGTGCCCGGATTTCGGCGATGATGGCGGGAAATTGCGACGAAAGGGTTGGCCAGGCCGACCCGCCGGCGAGAGCATGGGCGGTCGGCGACCGTAGCGCTCGAGGACGACTACGCCTGCATGGTGATCGGGGGCGGGATCCGCACGGCCGACCTTGTCCGGCAGGTCAAGCGCCGGGCGGGGTGGCGAAAGGAGCGCTCCAGGTCTGGTTGGGCTGGTGGGCGCCGCAGGCGTACGTCGTGACCGTCGCGTTGACGTCGTCCAGTGCGCCGCCGCTGATGTCCGCGCAGTAGCCGTCGGCTTTCAGCTGGCCGGCCCGGTTGTAGGTCCAGGTCTGCTGCGGGGTCGAGGCGCTGCAGGCGGCCAGTTTCAGCCCGGCCGCACCGCCGGACAGGCACAACGCGGTCTCGGCCAGGGACACGATCCGGCCGGTGGCCGTGCGCTGCCACTGCTGGTTTCCGTTGCCCGTGCAGGGGTACAGACCGACCTTCGCGCCCGCGGTCGCGCCGCCCAAGGCGTCCAAGCAGAACGCGTTCCGCTGGAACCCCGGTTGCGCGGCCTGGATCTGGCCGGTGGGCAGGGCCGGGCCGCAACTGCCGGGCGCGATGACGTACATCGCGTTGTCGTGGGCCGCGATGGTGGTGGTGACGGTGGCCCCGACCTGGCTGCTCTCGTGCGTCCACAGGTTCTTCGCCGTGCGGAGGCAGGTGAGGTTGCCGAAGCCGACCCGGCCGAGGTCGAGGGCGTAGGAAGTCGCGGTGGCGTTCTTGTTCAGCACGACGACGGCGCGGGCGCCGCCCGCCAGCGGCTTGACCACCACGTCGACGCCCGCGGTGTTCGAGCTGCCCTGGCGGGACGCCAGGTAGCCGCCGGCGGTGGTGTCCTGGTCCACGGCGATGATGTCGGCGTTCTTCAGGATCCCCAGCTGCGGGGCGTAGGTCACGGGGTCGGCCGCCATCCGGCGGACGTCGGTGCTGATCATCAACGGGGAGCCCATGGCCGACCACAGCGCGAACTGGCTGCGCTGTTCGGCCACGGTGAGCTGGTTGTTGTCGCCGATCAGGAGCATGTCGGCGTCGTTGTGGTTGCCGGGGCCGTTGTAGCGGGCGAGGGCGACGGTGTCGGTGAAGTTCTGCAGCACCCCGCCTTCGTAGTAGTCGGCGCCGTGCGCCCAGTCCCAGGCGGAGGCGCCCGGGTTGTGCCAGACGGCGATGTCCGGGCTGACCCGCCACATCTGGCCCAGGGCGCGAACCCACTCCATGGCGTCGTACTTGGTCGCGGAGTCCGGTCCGGCCCCGGCGGGCGCCGATTCGTTGAACAAGATCTTCCGCGGGTTGCCCGTCGTCGCCGAACGCAGCGCGTTGGCCGTGGTGGTGAACTCCTGGCGCCGGGTGCTCCAGGTGGTGCCGCAGTTGTCGAGCTTGAGGGAGTCGATGCCCCAGTACGCCAGCGAGGTCGCGTCGGCCTGTTCGTGGCCCTGGACGCCGCCGGGGACTCCCTGGCAGGTGTCGACCCCCGATGTGCTGTACAGGCCGGCCTCCATGCCTTGTGTGTGCACGTAGTTCGCGTAGTCCGTCAGCTCGAAGTCGAATCCGGGCTGGGAGCTGCCGCCCCAGGTGGTCGCTCCGTGCAGGTAGCCGGCGCCGGTGCGCTGCATCCAGCAGTCGTCGACGGTCAGGTTGGTGTACCCGGCGGCGACGAGGCCGGTGTCCTTCATCGCCTTCGCCTGGTCCTGCATGAAGCGCTGGAACGAATAGCCGTCGCGGGTGCCGTCGAGCCGGGCCTGCGCGGCGCAGGTGAACCTCGCCCAGTTGTTGAAGCCCATCATCGGCCGCACGCCGGTCGCGGTGTCGGTGTTCGCCGCGATCGGATCCGCGCCCGCGGCCGGCGCGCCCCAGGAGACCGAGCCGGCGACGAGCAGCACCGCGGCGACGCCGGCCTTACCGGCGCGTTGGAACCACGTCATGTCGTACTCCACCTCTCCCGGGACTCGACCATTACTGTACGAACTTGCACCTTTCAGCGCACTTTCGACCAGATTCGAGCATCAAGTGGCGTTATGGTGCACCTCGATCGCGTCGTTGTCAACGCCGATCACCGAGGCAACCGGACGGCGCTACAGTCGTCCGTCACCACCATCAGTCCGGAAAGGACACTCCTGTTCGATGAACAACCACGATTCGACGTCCGTCTTCGGCCTCGGCCTCGGGTTCGGTTCCGGTCTGCTGTTCGCGGTGCTCACCGTCATCGCGCTGTGGAAGGTGTTCACCAAGGCCGGGCGGCCCGGCTGGGCGGCGATCATCCCGATCTACAACGCCTACACCCTGCTGAAGGTCGCCGGGCGCTCCGGGTGGTGGCTGCTCCTGCTGCTGATCCCGCTGGTCAACCTGGTCGTCGCGATCGTCGTCTCGATCGACGTCGCGAAAGCGTTCGGCAAGAGCGGGGCCTTCGGGTTCTTCGGGCTGTTCGTGTTTTCCATCATCGGTTACCTGGTACTCGGCTTCGGCAACGCGCGGTACACGGGGCCGGCCGCCCGGGCGTGACGCGCCGGCCGGCCGGTGTTCGGCCCGGAAGCGGCAAGCTGTCCCCATGACACTGCCTGCCCTTCCCGAAGAGACCTTCCGGCGTGTGCTCTGCGTCGTCGCGCACCCCGACGACATGGAGTACGGCACGTCCGCGGCGGTGGCCCGCTGGACCGCGCGCGGCATCGAGGTCGGCTACCTCCTGCTCACCCGCGGAGAAGCCGGCATGCCGAACCCGCCCGAGGAGACCGCCCGCCTCCGCGCCGCCGAACAGCGAGCCGCCTGCGACGTCGTCGGCGTCGAACACCTGACCATCCTCGAGCACCCCGACGGCGTCCTCGTCTACGGCCTCGACCTGCGCCGCGACATCTGCCGCGAAATCCGCCGGTTCAAGCCCGACGTCGTGTACCGCACCGGCCACGACGTCGAAACGCCCTACGGCTACGACCAGGCCGACCACCGTGCGGCCGGGCTCGCGGCGCTCGACGCGGTGCGCGATGCCGGCAACCGGTGGGTCTTCCCGGACCAGATCGACGAGGAACACCTCGAACCGCACTCCGTGCGCTGGCTCATCACTCCCGCTTTCGGTGGCGCCGGCGCCACCCACGGCGTCGACGTCACCGGCGAGCCGCTGCGCCGCGGCGTCGCCTCGCTGGAGGCGCACGCCGCCTACCTGGCCGCGCTCCCGGACCACCCCGCCCCCGCCGACTTCATCCCCGAGTTCACCGCGGTGAACGGGAAGGCCATGGGCGTCGAGCACGCGGTCCTGTTCCGCGCCGACGACCTGCAGGCACCCATGGACCTGCCCGGCAACGACTGACCGTCCCCCGACTGAACGGGCCCCGCGTGCGCCGCTGTGCGCGCCTGACACCCCCGTACCAGCGCCGTGTGCGCGCCCTGAGCGCGCCGCGCAGCAGCCTGGACCGGTCGCCGAAAGCCGGCTACGGAAGGGGATTTCTCATGCATGACGCAGTGATCGTGGGCGCCGGCCCGGTCGGTCTGTTCCTGGCCTGCGAGCTCGGCCTCGCGGGCTGCTCGGTCCTGGTGCTGGAACGGGAACCGGAGCCCGGCAGCCCCTGGCGGACAGCCCCGCTCGGCCGGCGCGGCCTGTTCGCCACGTCCATCGCGGCGTTCGACCGCCGCGGGCTGCTGGAGCCGCTGCTCGCGGAAGCGGCCGGGCTCCCCCGGTTCGCCGGCGCCGACGAGCCGGGCCGGCCACGCCTGGCGGGGCACTTCGCCGGGATCGTGCTCGACGCGGCCGACGTCGACCTCGCGGCCCTGCCGTTCCGGCTGCCCAGCCCCGTGCCGGACGCCCTCATGACGAGTCTCGACACCGTCGAAGCGGTCCTGGCGGAGCGCGCCGCCAAGCTCGGCGTCGAGGTCCGCCGCGGGGTCGCGGTGGACGGTCTCACCCAGGACGGCGAGCACGTGGTCGTGCACGCCGGCGCGCACGAGTACCCGGCGCGCTGGGCCGTCGGCTGCGACGGCGGGCGCAGCGCGGTGCGCCGGCTCGCGGGCTTCGAGTTCGCCGGCACGGCACCTCAGTTCACCGGCTACGTCGCGCTCGCCACCATCCCCGACGCCGACAAGCTGAACCCGGGGTTCACCCTGACCCCGGAGGGCATGTACATCCGGATGCCCGCGGCCGGGCACATCGGCGTGATGGACTTCGACGGCGGCGCGTTCGACCGCTCGCAGGAGGTCACCCGCGAGCACCTGCAGGAAGTGCTGCGCCGCGTGTCCGGCACCGACGTGACGCTGACGGAGCTCCACCTCGCCTCCAGCTACACCGACCGGGCGATGCAGGCGACGACCTACCGGCGCGGCCGGGTCCTGCTCGCGGGCGACGCCGCGCACATCGTGTCGCCCCTCGGCGGGCAGGGGCTCAACACGGGCATCGGCGACGCGGTCAACCTGGGCTGGAAGCTCGCGGCGACCATCCGCGGGCGAGCGCCGGAGGGGCTGCTCGACACCTACTCGCGCGAGCGCCACCCGGTCGGTGCCTGGGCGCTGGACTGGACGCGGGCCCAGGTGGCGTCGATGCGGCCGGATCCGCACGCCCAGGCGGTCCAGGGCGTGCTGCGCGACCTGCTCGGCACCCGGGAGGGCACGACGTACGTGTTCGAAAAGCTTTCCGGCACCTCGGTCCGCTACGACCTCGGCACTACCCGGCCACTGGTCGGCCGGACGGCCCCGGCTTTCCGCCTGGAAGACGGAACGAGCCTCACCGACCTGATGCAGGACGGCCGTGGCGTCGTCCTCGACTTCAGCGCCGAGGCCGGCCTGCGTGCCTCCGCGACGGCCTGGGAAGGCGACCTGCGGTACGCCGCGGGTCCCGCCGAGAACGACCTCGGATTCGCGGCGGTCCTGATCCGCCCCGACGGGGTCGTCGCCTGGGCCGGCGAGCGCGGGCCCGATCGCGACTCGTTCGAGCGAGCCGCCCGGCGCTGGTTCGGCGACGCGAGCGTCTAGTGTGGACGGACTCGTCCGGCGGGGGGCCGGTGTCCGGGTGCCCGACTGGCGAAGGGCTCGAACGCTGACCGAGGACGACACCACGTGCACGGCCCGCGGCTGGAACCGTGGGAGCCGGAGCGCTGCTGCAACTGTCGGCCGGGGGCCGGTGCGCCATCGAGGTCGCACCGGCTCCGCTCGTCCATGGGTGCCGATTGCCTCCCCTCCACAGCGCGAGGCCGCCCGCGGCATGAAGGCGGCGTACAACCACGCTCAGTCACATGACGAGAACCGGGCAGCCCCGAAATCCTCTCGTTGGCGCCGCAATCGCAGAGCCGCAGGCAGCATGGGAGCCGCGTTCGCGGAGACTTTGCGTCCAGCATCGATCATCGCCGATCGATTGCGACATTCGTTGCTATGAAACGGTTCCGACACTCTCTAGTGTGGATCGACGTGCGTCGATGGAGTCGCGCGCTGTGTCCGTTTCGTCTTCTGGGGGTAGGTCCTTATGGACGATTTCACCGGTCTGTCACGCAGAGGTTTCGTGCAAGGTGCCGTGATCAGCGGCGCCTCCCTGTTCGTCAACCCGGCCATCGCCGCCGCGGATCCTGCGGTCGCCGCACAGCCGGACGCCCGCGATGGCGGCCCGATCGGCGGAGGAGAGCTCAGCTTCACCACCGACTCGGCCGCCCTCCACCCGGACACCGTCGTCTCGACCGCCTGTCAGTTCTGCAACTCGAACTGCCGCCTGAAGGTCGGCGTCCGGGCCGGTCGGGTCATCAGCGTCTCCGGCGATCCGGACGACCCGGTCCAGGCCGGCAACTTCTGCGTGAAGGCGTCGATGATGCCGGAACTGGCCTACAGCCCGCTGCGCCTGACGACTCCCCTGCGCCGCGTGTCCGGCACCAAGGGCTCCAAGGACTCGAAGTTCGAACCGATCTCCTGGGACCAGGCCCTCGACCTCATCGCCGACCGGCTCCTGCAGCTGCGCGACAGCGGCCAGGTGAAATCGATCGCCAACCGGACCACCGGGCGGCTTCCCCGTGGCACCGGCTCGCTGGTCGCGCGCCTCTTCGCGCTGCTGGGAAGCCCGAACAACACCGACGTCGGCCCGGTCTGCAACGACGCCGGCGGCAACGCCCTCGCCGCGACGTTCGGGCTCGGCAACTTCACCAACGGCTACGGCGTCGACGCCGCCACCGGCCGGGAGGACCTCGGGGCCGCGAAGTACTTCCTGTTCTTGGGCACCAACCAGGCCGAGACCCACCCCGTCACCTTCGACTACCTGCTCAGAAGCCGAGCGAAAACCAAAGCCAAGCTCGTCGTCGTCGACCCGCGCCGGACGCCGACCGGGGCGGCCGCCGACAGCTGGGTCGCGCCGAAGCCGCACACCGACTTCGCGCTCGTGCTCGGCATGCTCCAGCACATCATCGCCCGCAACCTCCACGACAAGGCGTTCGTGCGGCGCTGGGTGCTCGGGTTCGCCGAACTACGCGATCACGTCAAGGACTACACCCCGGACTGGGCCGCCGGCGTCACCGGGGTACCCGCGGCGACGATCCGGCAGCTCGCCGAGGACTACGCCACGGCCAAGCCCGCCGCGATCTTCTGCAACGCCGGGATCTCCCACCAGCTCGGCGCCTTCGACACCTACCGCGTCCTGACCTTCCTGGCCGCGGTCACCGGCAACATCGGCGTCCCCGGCGGCGGCTGCAACTTCATGCACAACACCTGGCCCGGCGACCTCCGGCTACCCGAGCTGACCGTCAGCACGCCGCCGCTGGAGCAGGCGCTGCCGGTCGGGCCGGACTACTTCGCCGAATCCATCCTCACCGGCCGCCCGTACCCGCTCAAGGCCGTCATCACCGAAGGCAACCCGCTCATCTCGAGCGCGAACACCAACAAGGTCCGCGAAGCGTTCAAGAAGCTGGACTTCTACGTCTACACCGGCCTGTTCATGGAGGAAGCCGCCTACTACGCCGACGTCATCCTGCCGGTCACCAACGGCCTCGAGCTGGACGGCGTCTACATGCGACGCGACGACCGCGCGATCCGCTGGCAGCACGCCGCGGTGCCGCGGGTCGGGCAGTCCAAGCCGGACTGGGAGATCTGGATCGACCTCGCCCACGCCTTCGCCCGCCGGGACCGGAAAAAGCCCGCGAGCTACTGGACCGACGCGTTCCCGGAGAGCTGGAAGGACTACTCCCAGCTCTGGGCGGAGTTCGTGAAGCACACCCCGGCGATGGGCGGGATGACGCAGCAGCGGATGGACGCCCGCGCCGAGCCGCTGCGGTGGCCGTGCCCGACGCCGTCGCACCCCGGCGTCAGCACGCTCTACCTCGACCACCCGTCCTGGTACGAGGCAACGGCCGCGCTCGGGGCGCCCGGCAAGCGGTTCCTCACCCCGAGCGGCAACGTCGAGATCTTCACCCCGGAGCTGGACCGCAAGCTCGCCGGGGCCGGGCATCGGGCGCTGCCGGTCTTCTACACCCATCCCGAGGTCACCGGTGCGAACCCGACGCTCGCCTACGAGCCCGGGTTCGTCACCAACCCGGTCAACCCGCAGGCATTGACGCACAAGGTGAAGCTCGGCGTCCCGGGCTCGGACGCGGTGCACCGGGACTTCCCGCTGATGGGCATGACCGGACGGCCGAGCGTCGTCCACTTCGCGAGCGTGACGCACTGGACGCCGACCGGCGAACAGCTCAACGGCGTCCGGCTGGTCCAGGTGCACCCCGACACCGCGCGCCGGTTCGGGATCGGCGACCGCGACACCGTCGTCGTGGAAAGCCCGCGAGGGAAGGTGACCGGGACGGCGTTGTTCTGGCCGGCGATCCGGCCGGACACGATCTTCGTGCCCAACACCTTCGGCCCGGCCCAGCAGGTCGGTGACCAGTTCGGCGACCCGCGCTACGAGGCCGCCAACGGGCTCGTCGACGACGCGTTCTACGACAACCTGTCCGGTCAGCAGGCGTACAAGTGCTTCGCCTGCCGGATCAGCAAGGCCTGAGCGGTCAAAGCTGGGAGGCGCGGCGCCGTTCGAGCAGGACGGTGTCGCGCCACCGGCCGTCGAGCCGGCCAATGCGCTCGCGAACCCCGACCGTGCGGAACCCGGCGCCGTGGTGCAACGCGACGCTGTTGCGGTTCTCCGGGAAGATCGACGTCTGCAGCGTCCACAGCTCGCCCTCGTCGGCGGCCGTGACCAGCTGGTGCATGAGGGCCTTGCCGACGCCGCGGCCGCGGAACTTCTCCCCCACGTACACCGAGGTCTCGGCGACACCCGCGTAGCAGTCGCGGGTGGACACCGTCGCCGCGGCGGCCCAGCCGGCGATCTGGCCGTCGACCTCGGCGATCCACCGGTGCCCGCGCAGCCACTTCGCCTCGAGGTCGGCGCGCGGCGGGACCTCGGTTTCGAAGGTCGCGTCGCCGGTGGCGATGCCTTCGCCGTAGATGCGGCGCACGGCCGGCCAGTCCTTGGCGCGCAGCGGCCGGACGGTGACGTCGGGGGCCAGGTCGTCGGCGCCGGTGGGCTTGGGGGCGAGCAGGCCCATCACGACGTCGGCGGCGTGCGGGAGGCTGACCGCGCAGGACGCGTTGACCGAGACGAGGGTGGCGGTGCCGACCTTGCGCAGCCGCACGAAGCCGACGTCGGCGAGCTTGCGGACGTGGTGGGAGCAGTTGGACTGGCTGATCGCCATCTGCTCGGTCAGCTCGCCGATCGTGACGGCCTTGCCCGCGGCCGCGACGGCGTGCAGGATCCGCACCCGCGTGGTGTCGGCGAGGCAAGCGAACCATTCGGCGTAGGTCGCGGCGTCCTCGGCGGGCAGCAGCGCGGCGTCCGGCGCGGTGGTCGTCATGCCTCCGATTGTGCCTCACCCGGGTGAGGGATCGACGGCCGTCGATGGTTCAGGTGCTCTGCAGCTCGACGATCCGCTCGGCGTCGGCGAGGTCGGCGACGACCTGGGCGCGGTCCTCACCGGCCGCGATCACGTGCCCGTACCGGGCCAGGTAGGCCCTCGGCGGGAGCGCGAGTTTCGTGCCGGGTCCGGCGGTGCCGAGGGCCTCGTGGATGGTCGGGCCGAACCGCTCGGGGCGCACGGTGGTGGCGGTGACCTCGCAGTCGCGGGACGGGTAGAGGAAGCGGATCGCCGCGGTCTTGCGCAGCACACGCCGGGGCGTCGGCGGGAGGCCGACGGCGACCTGACCGGCCGCGACGACCGGGTCGGCGCCGGCGGCGAGGATGCCGAGCCGCGGGATGAAGTCGCCGCCGAGGCGTGCGTTGATCTCGACCAGGCGCGGGCCGCGCGGGGTCAGCTTGAACTCGGTGTGGGTGGCTCCGCAGGTGAAGCCGATGCCCTTGTGGACCTGGTCGAGCTGGTCCAGCAGGTCGGCGTCGTCGAACAGCGGGTCATCGGCGTCGACGACGTGGCCGGTCTCCTCGAAGAACGGCTCGAAGCCGGTCTGCTTGCGGGCGATCACCAGCGGGTGGCAGACGCCGTGGTCGACAACGACGTCGACGCTGATCTCCGGCCCGGTGAGCAGCTCCTCGACCAGCACGTCCGCCTCGTAGCGCGGCACGCCGGGCCAGGACGCGCCGGCGGCCGCGGTGAAGGCGTCCGCGACCTGCTCGGCGGTGTCGGCGCGCAGGACGCCGAGGCTGCCGGCCAGCCCGCGGGCCTTGACGACCACCGGGTAGCCGATGTCCTCGGCCGCGGCGACCGCGTCCTCGGCGGAGGCAACCGGACGGGATGCCGGCTGCGGCACCCCGGCGTCAGCCAGGGTTGAGCGGGTGGCGGCCTTGTCCCGGCACGCCTGGACGGCTTCCGGCGGGCTGCCGGGCAGACCGGCGTCCTGAGCGAAGCGCGCGACGGCGGTGACCAGCGATTCGTCGTAGGTCAGTACGCCGTCCGGCCGGAACTCGAGCTTGCCCGCGGCGTCGGCGAGGGCAGCGGGGTCGCGGGTGTCGGTGACGGTCACACCGTCGACGTGCTCGGTCTGCCAGGTGGGGTCGACCGCGTCGAGCAGCCACAGCCGGAAGTGCGGGCGCAGGGCGGCCAGGATGTACTCGCGGTAGCGGCGGTCCCCGCTGCCGACCAGCAACAGCGCCGGGTGCTCGGTCACGACGTCCTTTCCAGCGGAAGCGGGTCGTTCCCGTCGCGGGTGGCCAGCAGGCCGAGCACGGCGTTGGCGGCGGTGGGCAGCCCGACCTCGCAGTTGTGGTTGATCGCGTAGAGGATGCTGGTCCCGGAGCGGCGGCGGGTCACGAACCGGACCTGGGACAGGATCTTGAGGTGGTGCGAGACCGTGGGCTGGGAGATGCCGAGGTGGTCCACGATCGCGCCGACGGGAACCGGGTCACTCTGCTGGGCCAGGAAGTGCACGATCATGACCCGGTTCGCGTCCGACAGCGCGTGGAACCAGCGGGCGTAGGACTCGGCGGTCTCCCGCTCCAGCTTGTGCTCGCTCACTCACCCAGGCTAGCGAGCCAAGATGAACACCAGCGCCGCGACGACCCCCGCGACGGGCGGAGTGACCAGCCAGGCGATCAGGAAGTTCCGGACGGTCCCGCCGGAAATCCGGCTCAGGTTCGGTCCGGCGGACCCGGCGATCGCGCCGGTCGACACGTGCGTGGTCGACATCGGCAGCCCGGCCCCGGCACCGACCCCGACGAGGGCGGCGGTGGTCAGGTTGGCCAGGAAGCCTTCGCGGTGGTTCATCTTGACCACGCCTTCGCCGAGCTTCTCCGCGACCCGCATCCCGCCCAGCAGTGATCCGGCGGCCATGGCGGCGGTCACCAGGATCATGATGTGCCACGGCTTCATCCCGGCCGGGACCAGGGCGAACGCGCCGATGGCGACGATCTTCGGGGTGTCGTTGAGGCCGCGGGCGAAGCCGGTGGCGCCGCTGGTGAACCAGTGCGCCGCGGTCATGAACTTCGCGGAGGTCTTCTCCGGCGTCACCACGGGCGCCGTCTGCACGGCGACGTCCCCGCCGCCGGAGGACGTGACCGGCGGGGTGGCCGCGGACCGGCGCTTGTTCGCGGTGCCGGTGGCGACGGCGAGGATCAGCGTGATGGCGTAGGCGACGACGATGCTGACCAGCAGGGGCGTGACCAGCTTGCTGCCGACGGCGCTCCAGGAGACGCCACCGGTGCTCATCAGCAGGCCGGCGCCGACCATGCCGCCGATCAGGGCGTGCGTGGTCGAGACCGGGAGCCGCAGGATGGTGGCCAGCCCGACCCAGAACGCGGCCCCGGCGAGCACGGCGACGGCGAACGCGTCGGTCGTGGCGCCGGTGATGATGCCCTTGGAGAACAAGGCGGTCATCTTCGACGCGAGGCCGAGTGAGAAGACGCAGCCGATCAGCGTCGTGATCGTGCCCCAGATGATTGCCGTCTTGTACTTGGTCACTCCGGCCCCGGCCAGGGTGGCGACGCCCTTGGGGACGTCGTTGCTGCCGTTGACCGCCGCCAGCGCGGCGACCAGGACGAACACGACTATCGCGGTGAAAGACATCCAGGTACTCCCCTCAGTGATCGAAAACCTCGGTGGTCAGCAGCAGCCGCTGTCGGGCCCG
The DNA here is from genome assembly GCF_023008405.1 of Amycolatopsis sp. FBCC-B4732. Taxonomy (NCBI): domain Bacteria; kingdom Bacillati; phylum Actinomycetota; class Actinomycetes; order Pseudonocardiales; family Pseudonocardiaceae; genus Amycolatopsis; species Amycolatopsis sp. FBCC-B4732. The sequence goes on along the minus strand of NZ_CP095376.1, from coordinate 1,894,143 downwards.
CACTCGTCGGCGTCCGGCTTGCGGGCGCGGATGATCGCGGAATGCATGCCGTCGGCGGCGTCCTGGGTGAACACGACCTCGGCGCCGGTCAGCCCGACCTCGGCCAGCAGCGAGAGGTACTCGGCCTGGGACAGGGCGCCGGCGATGCACTGGCTGACGCCGCCGCGCTCGGCCCGGTCGGCAGGTGTGAGGTGGTCCTCGGCGACGACATCGGTGATTCCGAGCCGGCCGCCCGGCGCGAGGACGCGCGCCATTTCGGCGAACACCGCGGGCTTGTCCAGCGACAGGTTGATCACGCAGTTGGAGATGATGACGTCGACCGTGGCGGCGGGGAGCGGGATCTGCTCGATGGTGCCCTTGAGCAGGATGACGTTGCCGACCTCGGCGTCCTCGATGTTCTGCCGGGCGACGGCGAGCATCTCCTCGAGGAAGTCCAGGCCGAAGACCTGCCCGTCCGGGCCGACGCGGCGCGCGGACAGGATGAGGTCCAGTCCGGCGCCGGAGCCGAGGTCCAGGACGGTCTCGCCGTCGCGCAGCTCGGCCACGGCGGTCGGGTTGCCGCAGCCGAGGCTGGCCAGCAGCGCGGCGTCGGTGGCTTCGTCCGGGCCGATGTCGCCGTAGGCGCCGGGCCCGAACCGCGTCGGGTCCGGGGCACAGCAGCTCTTCGCCTCCGCGGCCTCGGCGGCCTTTCCGCGGTAGTAGTCCTGGATCTCGGCGGTGGTGGTGTCCGTCATGGTCGTCTTTCGGGGTCAGGCGCCGGTGGCGGCGAGCCGGTGGACCGGGGTGGGATAGCCGGGTTTGAACGACACCGGTGCGGTGGCCGCGGAACGGGCGCCGGTGGCGGCGTTCGCCGTGGCCACGGCATCGCGGACGGCGGCGTCGAGTTCGGCGGGCTCACAAGCGACTCGGGCGTTGACGATCACCCTCGCCGTTGTGGCCGTCCTCTCGGCAGCCCGGTCGACCGTCGGGTCCGCGCCGGCGGCGGTGAGGCTGAGCTTGGCGAAGTCGCCGTCGCCGGCCTCGACGGTGAGCTTGGCGTGCCCCACAACGGCTCCGGCGCAGTTCGCCCAGCTGCCGAGGGTGGCGAGCACCTGACGTCCCCACGCGGTGAGGTCGAGCGGCACCTCCGAGGTCAGCTGCACGTCCTGGTTCATCCAGGCCAGCTGGGCTTCGGCGGCGGCGTAGCGGTCGTAGTCGACCTGCAGGTCGACCGCCTGGTTGCCGGACGGGCCGTCCCACGCCTTGACCAGGTCGTCGACCCGGTCGCCCGCTTTGGCGCTGTAGCCGACGACCGTCGCGTTCGGGTAGTCGGCGGACAGCCGCGCCATCAGCTCGGTGGCCCGGTCCGGTGCGATCGTGTCGAGCTTGTTCACGGCGATGACGTCGGCTTCGATCAGCTGCTGCCGGAACAGGTACGACAGGTCCGACTCGGGCTCACCTCGTTCGGCGGCGCGGTCGAAGGCCAGGTACCGCAACGGGTCGATGACTGTCGTGAGTGGACTGACGACCATGCTGTCGCCGTAGTAGGCGCGCAGCGGCCGGACCACCGTGGCTTGCAGGTCGGTGCACGAGCCGACGGCCTCGGCGATCACCGTGTCCACCGGGGTGTCGCCGGCGCCGTCGACGAGAGCGCGGATGGTGTCGACGAGGTCCTCGAAGCGGCAGCAGAAGCAGCCGCCGGTGACTTCGGCGACGGAGTCGAGCTTGCTGCGCACCAAGGCGGTGTCGACGAGCTCGACGCCCTGGTCGTTGGTGATCACCGCGACGCGGCGGCCCTGCTCCTGCAGCGCCTGCGCGGTGGCGATCATCGTGGTGGTCTTGCCGGCCCCGAGGAACCCGGTCAGCGGCACGAAGGTGATCACGAACGTTCCTCCAGTGATTTCAGCCGTCGGAGCAGCAGGCGCCGGAGCCACCGGAAACGACCGGCAGCGGAGTACGGGTGGCGGCGGGGGCATCGCCGAACGCGACGCGGCGGCTGGCGCCGAAGGCGTCCATCCACTTCGCGACCTGCGGGCGCAGTTCCGGATCGGACACGACCATCGCGGTGGTCACCGGCCGCGGGGAGCAGCCACGCAGCGCCTTCGCCTGGTGCGCGCCCGCACCGAACTCGACGGTGCGCAGTCCTTCGGCGTAGGCGTCGCGGACCGGGGCGTCCAGGACGAGGGCGAAGTAAATGCCGCTGCGCTCGCCGATGGCGGCGTAGTCGAAGCCCGCCCACTTCGGGAACAGCCGGTGGTGCTTGCGGATCACGACGCAGGTGGCGACCAGCGCACCGTCCTTGGTACCGAGGTAGGCGCGGACGTCCGCGCGGGCGTCCAGCAGGGCGGTCAGGACGTCGACGATGTGGGCGGGTTCCTCGCCAGCGCCGTTCTTCTCCCGGTTGAGGCAGGTCAGCTCGGCGATGCGGGTGACGTAGGGGCGGATGGCTTCGCCGTCGACGCGCTCGACCCGTACCCCGGCGGCCTCGGCGCGGCGGACGTCGCTCTTGATCCGCTGGCGCTTCTTCAGCGGCAGCGCGGCCAGGTGGCCGTCCCAGGAGTCGGCGTCGAGGCGCAGGTAGTCCTCGTAGCCCCAGAAGGTGCTGTGCCCGCCGACCTGCTGCAGCGCGGTGACGATTGCGTCGTTGCCGCTGCGCCCGGAGATCCACGGCGCGACGACGCACTTGATCCCCTGCTCGAACGCCGCCGGCACCAGCTCGGACACCAGCTGCGCCATCAGGCTCGGCGTCCAGAAGTTGTAGGCCACTTCGGTGCGGTAGCCCAGCGGGGATCCCAGCAGCAGAGCCGGGAAGAACGGCTCGGTGCCCAGCGCGTCGACCTCGCCGCTGATGCAGGCGTCGGTCTGCGCGCCGCAGCAGACTTCTTCGCCGGTCGGCGCTTGCCATCCGAGGTAGGTGCGCGGCTCGTGGTCGACGACCGGCGGTGTGGTCATCACATAGCCGGGCAGCAGCGCGAGTTCACCACGGGCCCGGCTCGCGACCGTGTGCCACGGCTGCAGGTCGGTCAGCGCCTTCTCGCTCGCCCCGAGCCAGGTCGGGCCGAGGTAGGGGAAGACGTCGGTGAGGTCGGCCAGCTCACCTTTCCAGTCCAGGTCCGGCAGTCCCTGCCCGGTTTTCACCACGACGCGCGGTGCTCCACCCATTGCTTCCTGTCCCTCCCGATCCGGTTCCGGCCTGGCTCAGCACTTCACGCAGCAGCGGACCTTGCCGACGTCTTCGGCGTCGGCGCGGCGTTCGATCCACAGGTCCTCGACGCGGCGGTCGGGGTGGGTCCATTCGACCCACAGGCCGCGGTCGACGGTGGCGATGTCCTCCATCCACGGGGAGGACAGCAGTGGCGAGCCCTTGAACAGCAGCAGGCGGGTCTGCAGCGCGGTCGGGTCGGTGACCTTCGCCAGCCCGGTGTCGACGAGGAAGTCCTCGAAGGTGAGCAGCTCCTCGTACTCGATCCACGGCGTGAACGGGATGAACGTCGGGTAGAGCACGAACCCGATCCGCTCGGCTTCGGCGATCGCGGCGCGCATGTGGTCGACGTCGATGTGCTTGTCGAAAATCCGCAGGATCCGGTTGGAGGGGAACTCCAGCGCCGAGGTCACCTTCACCAAGCCGAGCGACACGAGCTCGGTGAGTTCCTTCTGGTAGCTGAGGATGTGGTCGACGCGCGTGGTGAACTCGAAGGTGATCGGCCCGATCTCGTCGACCAGGCGGCGGACGACACCGGCGCCGATGGTGCGGGAGTTGAAGAATTCGGCGTCGATGAAGCAGAAGTGCCGCACGCCTTCCTCGGCCAGCTGCAGGCAGTCGGCCAGGACGGTGTCGGCGTTGTACGCGGCGACTCCCCCGTCGTAGGCGCCGTACACCGAGCAGTACGTGCACTTGTGGTGGCAGCCACGGGTGGTCTCGACGTTGCCCATCAACCCGAAGGGTGAATGGTGCGCCGGATAATGCACCAAAGAGGGGAACAAATCACGAGCCGGGGCCGGGACGGTGATGCGCCGGTGTGACGGTTTCGGCCGCATTCCCTTCTCGGTCATCGATGCCGGCACGGTGGCGACGTCGCGCTCGCCCCGGGCCACCTCGGCGAGTTCGGTGGCGACGAGTTCTGGTTCTTCCATCACGATCGCGTCGACCGTTTCGAGGAACCGGCGGTGGTTCATCTGGGCGTACTGCCCGAAGGCGACCAGCTTGGCGCCACTGAAGGATTCCCGCAGCCGGGCCGCGAGGTTCAGACCACGCTCGACGCCCTCGAACTGCTGCACCGACAGCAGGACCAGGTCGAATTCACCGTCCGGCACGGCATCCGGGTGCTTGTGGGCGTCCCAGCCCACGACGTCGGCGTCCTGCGCCCGCATCGCGGCGCCGGCGCACGCGGAGGTCAGCGGCTGCAGCTCGGCTTCGAAGGCGGACGCGACCAGTACACGCGCAGCGGGCATGCTTCCCCCACAACTGAATCGGACAAAAAGGATTGGTTCCCCCAGTGGAACCGGCCCGGCGGCGGGCCTTTCCTCGTACGAGGGATGACGATTGCATGCTTCAGCGATACATGTCAATGGATCGATAAACGCAGGTAGATCACGGTTTTCAAGGTGGTAATTCATCCTTTCGGACGTTGTGATCACGCCTCGACGGGCTCCGTGAAGCGCGGATCGCCCGCCACGTGCAAGGTATGGACCGCCACCCTTTAATCGACTAGCATCGATGAAAGCTGGGGGAAGCTGCGCGTCCTCGGCACCGCGAAACCGGTCCCCGATGTCAAGGATGGTGGCATGGACAAGATCCTCGAGGTCCTGCGCTTGGCCTGGGAGAATTTGGTCGACCTGAGCATCTTCTTCTTCATCGCCCTGGCGATCGCCGCGACCGTCGACCTGCTCTACCTCGACATCGTCGCCCGCCGCTCGTTCCGCAAGCACGGACTGCTGGGCGTCCTGTTCACCACGTGCCTCGGCGCGTTCAGCCCGTTCTGCTCCTTCACCGTCATCCCGCTGATCCGCAAGCTGCTGCGCGGCGGCGTGCCGCTGTCGGCGGTGATGTCGTTCTGGATCGCTTCTCCCGCAATGGATCCGCCGATCTTCGCGTTGACCGCGAAGGAGATCGGGTTGCCACTGGCCACCGCCCGCCTGCTGGGCGCGCTCGTGCTGGCGATCGGCGCCGGCGTCATCATCCTGCTCGTCGAGAAGCGTGGTGGCTTCAAGGACGTGCTGCGCCCGGAGAAGAAGCCCGCCGTCGACGAACGCGAGCGCCACGCCGCGCCGGCCGAGGTCGCGGTGGCCACCGGCGGTGGCACGACCGTCCTCACCGAGGCTCCCGCGTCGACCGGCGGCCCGGCACCCGACGACGACGATGACGACGGCGCCCCGTGGTGGCCGCAGGCGAAGGCGAGCCTGAAGTCGAAGCGGAACTGGCGCATCACCGGCCGGAACTTCCTGCGCGACACCGTGTCCTTGGGCAAGTGGCTGGTCTTCGCGTGCGTCTTCGAAGGCGTCATCCGCGTCTACGTCCCGAACGGCATCATCACCGCCATCCTCGGTGGCGACAAGGGCTGGCTGGCCATCCCGCTCGCCGCGTTCATCAGCATCCCGTTGTACCTCAACGGCGTCGGTGCGATCCCGATCGTCGGCGGCCTGCTGGCGAAGGGTATGGCGCAGGGCGCGGCGGTGACGTTCCTGCTCGCCGGATCGGTGACGACGATCCCGGCCATGGTCGCCGTCCGCAGCGTGGTCAACAACAAGGTGTTCGCGCTCTACATCGCCTTCGGCATGCTGGGCAGCATCCTGCTCGGGTTCCTCGCGCAGCTGCTCCTGTGAACTCGTGCCGGGCGGGCGTCCCCCCGCGCCCGCCCGGCACGCCTCTCGACCGGTTCTCATTGTCCTGGAGGGACTTCTCGTGACGTCGGTGCCCGAGGTTCTGTTCGTCTGCATCCACAACGCCGGTCGCTCACAGATGGCCGCCGCGTTCCTGCGCCACCACGGCGGCGACCGGGTCGTCGTCCGCTCGGCAGGTTCAGCTCCCGCGGAGACCATCAACCCGGCGGTCGCCGAAGTCATGGCGGAACGCGGCATCGACCTCACCGGCGAGCAGCCGAAGAAGCTGACCACCGAGAACGTCCAGCGTTCCGACGTCGTCATCACGATGGGCTGCGGCGACGCCTGCCCGGTCTTTCCCGGCACGCGCTACCTGGACTGGCAGCTCGAGGATCCCGCCGGCCAAGGCGTCGATGCTGTGCGCCCCATCCGTGACGACATCGAGCGCCGCGTTCAGGACCTGATTTTCGAGCTGGTCGGCGCTGCGGCGAACGATACCGGCGCCGCGGCGACGGTGAGCACGCCGAGCACGACGAACGCGGTCGAGTAGCTGCCGGTGATCGCGGCCAGGATCGCGCCGGTGTAGGGGGCGACCGCGGACATGATCGTCAGGGGTGCCGACAGGAGGCCGCTGAGCCGCCCGTAGCCCGCGGTGCCCCACCGGTCCGCGACGGCGGTCGCCTGCAGCAGCGTGAACACGCCGCGCGCCATGCCCGCCAGGACCGAGGCGACCACGAGAGCTCCCGCCGACGTCAGGCTGCCCAGCAGCGTGGTGGTCGCGGCGAGCACGACGATGACGATGGCGGTGCGGGTCCGGACGCCGGTGCGGTTCACCAGCGTCGCGAACCCCAGCCGCCCGGCGACCTGCCCGGCCCCACCCAGCCCGAGCGCGATCGCCGCCGTCCCCGTCGACAGCCCCCGCTCCGCCAGCAGCGCGACGAGGTTGACGACGACCGCGTAGGTGCCGAGCGCGGTCAGGCTGAACGCCGCGACCAGCGCGACGAACGCCGGACTCCGCGCCTCGCTGCGCGGCTTTGACGACTGCTCGGTGTCGACGACGAGCGGCGGCCACGAACGGCGAAGCCCGTACCAGTGCCCGGGCACGGTGATCACCGCCAGCACGGCCGCGAGGACGAGGTAGGTGGTTCGCCAGCTCCAGTTCGCGGCCAGCAGCGCGGTCAGCGGGGCGAACACGGTGCTGGAGAACCCGGCGACGAGCGTCAGCGTCGTCAGCGCGCGAACCCGGTGCGTGCCGTACCAGCGGGTCAGGGCGGCGAACGCCGGCTGGTAGAACGTCGCCGCCATCGCCAGCCCCGCGCAGACCCAAGCGGCGAAGAACCACGGCAGCGTGCGCGCGGTCGCGATCAGCACCACGGCCACCACGCCGGCCACGGACCCGGCGACCATCACCTGCCGCGGACCTCGGCGATCCAGCACCCGCCCGATCACGATGCCCGTCAAGGCGGACACGAGCAGGGCGGCCGACAGCGCCCCGGTGAGCGAGGCAGGCGACCAGCCGGTGTCGCGGGCGATGGCCGGGACCAGCACCGGGAACGCGTAGAACAGCACGCCCCAGCTGACGATCTCGGTGACGCACAAGGTCGCGAGCACCGTCGCGAGCTTGCGCTCCCCGCGGCTCAACGGAGCTCGGCGAGCAGCTCCCGCACCCGGCGATCGATCTCGTCCCGGATCGGCCGGACGTCCTCGACGCCCTTGCCGGCGGGGTCTTCGAGCTGCCAGTCCAGGTACCGCTTGCCGGGGAAGATCGGGCAGGCGTCGCCGCAGCCCATGGTGATCACGACGTCGGCGGCCTCGACCGCGTCGGTCGTCAGCTTCTTCGGGACCTCGCGGGACAGGTCGAGCCCGATTTCGGCCATCGCCTCGCGCACGGCCGGGTTGATGCTCTCGGCGGGCGCGGAGCCGGCCGAGCGGACGTCGACCGCACCGTCGGCGTGGTGGGCGAGCAGCGCGGCGGCCATCTGGGAACGGCCGGCGTTGTGCACGCAGACGAAGAGGACTTCAGGCTTGCCGGTCACGGGTGTTCTCCCCTTCGACGTGCGGAACGGGCAGCATCGTCGCGATGATCGCGGCGAAGACGAGGCCGCACACCGCCGCGACGGCCAGGCCGGTGAACGGCCACAGCGCCAGCACCCAGACCACGCCGGCAAGCGCACCGGCCACTTGGCGGTGCCGGGTCAGCCACATCCAGGTCCGTGTCACCGAGGGCTCCTTGCGAAGCGGCGCCGCAGCGCGAGGGAGACGTACACGAGGGCGACGAGCACGGGAACTTCGATCAGCGGGCCGACGACCCCGGCGAGCGCTTGGCCGCTCGCGGCCCCGAAGGTCGCGATGGCCACGGCGATGGCGAGTTCGAAGTTGTTGCCCGCGGCGGTGAACGCCAGCGTGGTGGTCCGCTCGTAGTTCAGCCCCACGGCCTTGCCCAGCGCGTAGGACCCGGCCCACATCAGTCCGAAGTAGACCAGCAACGGAACGGCGATGCGCACGACGTCGAGCGGGCGGCTGGTGATCTGGTCGCCCTGCAGGGCGAAGAGGATGACGATGGTGAACAGCAGCCCGTACAGCGCGACCGGCCCGACCTTCGGCAGGAACGTGCTCTCGTACCAGTCACGGCCCTTGGCGCCCTCGCCGACGCGGCGGCTGAGGTAGCCGGCGACCAGCGGGATGCCAAGAAAAATCAGCACGCTTTTGGCGATCTGCCACCCGGACACCGCGAGGTCGGCTTGCGGGAGGCCGAGCCAGCCAGGCAGAACCGACAGGTAGAACCACCCCAGCAGGCCGAATGCGATGACCTGGAAGACCGAGTTCAGCGCGACCAGCACCGCGGCGGCTTCCCGGTCGCCGCAGGCGAGGTCGTTCCAGATGATCACCATCGCGATACAGCGCGCGAGACCGACGATGATCAGGCCGGTCCGGTACTCAGGCAGGTCCGGCAGCAGCAACCAGGCGAGGGCGAACATCAAGGCCGGGCCGACGAGCCAGTTCAGCACCAGCGAGGGCCACAGCAGCCGCCGGTCGCGGGTGACCGTGCCGAGCCGGTCGTAGCGGACCTTGGCCAGCACCGGGTACATCATCACCAGCAGCCCGAGCGCGATCGGCAGCGAGATGCCGTCGACCTGCACCGCCGACAGCGCGGAGTTCAGGCCGGGGACCCAGCGCCCGGCCAGCAGCCCCGCGACCATCGCGGCCGCGATCCAGACCGGCAGGAACTTGTCCAGAGTGGACAGGCGCGGCGGTGCTTCGAGCGTCGTCACGCGGTGACCGTTTCGCCGGTGGTGGTGAGCACCGTCGACAACCGCGCCAGCACCTCGGGGTGCACGCGGTAGTAGATCCACGTGCCGCGCCGGTCGCCGGTGATCAACCCGGACTCGCGCAGCACCTTGAGGTGGTGGGAGATGGTCGGACCGGTCAGGTCGAAAGCTTCAGTGAGGTCGCAGACGCACGCTTCGCCGCCGGCGTGGGAGGCGATCAGCGAGAGCAGCCGCAGCCGCACCGGGTCGGCCATCGCCTTGAACAGGTGCGACAGCTCAATCGCCTGGTCCTGCGTCAGCGGCTCCCGCGCCAGGGGCGCGCAGCAGGCGTCCATCGCGACGAGCGGCAGTTGCTTCGACATCCCTCTATATTGACAGACTTACATATAGAGTGCAATCTACTTAGACTGTCATCTATCCAAGGAGGTAGCGACGATGTCCAGGGTGCAACTGGCACTGCGGGTGGGCGACTTGGCGGGGTCGATCGACTTCTACTCGAAGCTCTTCGGCACTGAGCCGGCCAAGCTCCGGCCGGGCTACGCGAACTTCGCGATCGAGGAGCCCGCACTGAAGCTGGTGCTGTTGGAGGGCGAACCAGGCCAGGAAACGGTCATGGACCACCTCGGCGTCGAGGTCTCCTCGACCGACCAGGTCAACGCGGCCACCCAGCGGCTGACCGGCGAAGGCCTCGAGACACTCACCGAGGACGACACCACGTGCTGCTACGCCGTGCAGGACAAGGTGTGGGTCCACGGGCCGGGCAAGGAGCCCTGGGAGGTCTACACGGTGAAGGGCGACTCGACGACGTTCGGCACCGACAGCGCCGCCCTGGCCACCCCGGCGACGTGCTGCACACCGGACGCCGAGACCGGCGCGACGGCCCAGCCGGAGGGCTGCTGCAACTGAAGCCCCTGGAGCCGGTGCGCAATCGAGGGGCGCACCGGCTCCGCTAGTTCCCGACGCGGGAGCTACGGCGTTCGATCATGACGCGTGATGGCAGCCGACACGCTCGGCTTGGCAAGGAACAACGCCGCTTCGGCGCAGAACTGCTCGATGGGCTCGACCGCCCGGGCGTTCCTGGCCGAGCACACCGCCGATCTCTACCAGGACATCCCCGCACCCGGCACAGCGGGCACACCCGGTCGCTGGTGGTGTGCTCGGCCCGTACGGTCGGCAAAGGACAGACCCATGAGGGCGGCTACACGTTCGTCCGAGACCAGTTCACCCAACTCGGGCCGTGGCCAAATCGAAGAGAGCGACCGCGCTGCCGTATTTCCGAGGTCTCCGGCGGAATCGCCGGTACCACACGCGAACTGCCGGAACCCGGGCCGGCCGGATCCGGCCGGCCCGGGACGGGTCACGTGCAGGCGGCCAAGTGCATCGCCTCGAGGTATCCCCACCGCCCGGAACTCGGCGCGTAGCCGAGGATCCAGGCCGTCGGGGCGTGCGAGCCGCAGTGGGCCGTCGTGATGCGGAACTCGTCGCCGTCGCGGACGTTGCCGATCACGAACGACTGCGGGGCGCTGCGCAGCGAACCCGCGCTGGTGGCGTGGATCGTGGCCACCGAGTCACCGTCGTGCGCGGGCTGGAACGGGATGGCCACGACGGCGTCGTGGCTGTCCAGGCCGTGCAGCTCCGGAATGCGAGCGCCGTGGGTGTCCTTCGCGTACCCCGGATCCACGCAGCTCGCGGGTGTGAACCCCCAGTGGATGGCCGCGTCGGACCGGGCGTAGTCCAGCACCAGCGCGTAGTCGTTGACGGTGTAGCGCACTCCCAGGTGGTACGGCGTTCCGTCGGCGGTGGTGCGGTCCTTGACCCAGTGGCGGTCCGGCACGCCGGCCTTCGGGTAGTTCTCGTAGATGGTGCAGGACGCCTGGGTCAGCGTCGCCGAGGTCGTGTAGTGCGTGTCGTCGGCGGCCTGCGCCGGCGACTCCGTGACGGCCAGGGCGGCGGCGAGCGCGGTGGCGAGGGCGGTCGCGCGCATCAGTCCTGGGGTCCCGTGCAGACGTAGTCGTGGTCGACGTACCCGTCGATGCGGCCGTGCTGCTGCGCGGCCGGCCCGTCGAGCACCGCCGGGGCGTAGCCCTTGATCCAGCCGCCGGGCGTGGTCGGCTCGAGCCGGTGGAAGGTCTGGCTGTGGAAGATCGTGCCGACGATCTCCCCGACCGGCTGGGCGCGGACGTAGGTGTCCTGGGCGTGGCAGACGTAGAGGACGTCTTCACTGGCCTGGGCGGCCGGCGTGGTGCACAGCGCGGTGGCCAGGCCGGTGGCCGCCAGCGCCGCGACGAACGTGGTCCTGCGGTTCATGGGAAGGCTCCTTCGGTCAGCCGAGGCAGGCGCGGGTGGTGAAGTACCACTGGTCGACGTGGAAGACGACGACCCCGCGTGGCCCTTCGAACGGGGTCTTGATGCGGCGGTTCATCGTGCCGCCGCGGGCGACGGAGTCGGTCTGCTCGCCGTAGAACTTGTCGTTGGCCTGGTCGTAGTTCGCGTAGTAGTGCGCCAGGTCGCAGTGCACGGTCACCGGTTCGGTGATCGCCTCGCCCGACGCGGCCGGTGCGGCGGCCGCGAGCCCCAGCGCCGACAGGGCGACGGCGACACCGCCGAGAACACTCCTTGATGTCATCTTCACGATCCCTTCGCGTTATTTTGGATGACATCTCGACGGTAAGTCGCGTCATCGCAAATAGCAAGTGGTGACTTCTCCAGCTACATTGATCACGTGATGCAGCAGGACACGGCGCCACGGCGGGCGTACTACGGCCTGGCCGAGATCGCGGACGCGCTCGGCCTCAGCCGCCAGCTCGTGACCGTGTGGCGCCGCCGCCGCAGCCACGACATCCCGGAACCGACCGCCGAGCTCTCCTCCGGCCCGATCTGGGAGGGCGCGGCCGTCGAGCCGTGGATCGACCGGATGCGCGCCCGGCGCGGCGAAGGAGAGGCTGCGCCCCTCTCCCCCGAACTGGCCGCCCGCCTCGCCCGGCGCGCTCTGCGCCTGCTCGCGCTGCTGCTGGAGGAGCACCCGCGCCCGCACCTGCTCGCCCAGGCCGTCGCCGCGGTGCGGGAGCTCGAGCCAGCCGTCGAAGCCACCCCGGCCGACGACGACGGCCGCCACGCCCGCACCGTGCTGGCCGCGCTGGCGGGCGAGAGCGCCCCGGCGGCCGTCCGGGCCCGGCTCGTCGGCGTCCTGCCCGCACTCGCGCAGCTGGCCAGGACGGCGAATCCCGAACACACGGCCGAAACCCACCCGAACGGATAACCTTCCCGCTGTGTCCGCATCGCCGCACCCCATGGTCACCGGCTACCGGCTCGGTCCCGAACTCGGCCGAGGCGGCACCGGGGTCGTGTACGCGGCCACGCGGGAGTCCGACGGCCTCGACGTCGCCCTGAAGGTGCTGCACCCGGAGCTGACAGCGGTGCCCGGACACGGCGAACGTCTGCGCGCGGAGGCCGGACGCGCGAGCACGATCGACCACCCGGGCGTGGTGCGCATCCTCGACGTCGACCCGGACGCCGGCGCGTGGCTGGCCATGGAGCGCATCGACGGCCCCGACCTGCAGCGCCGGCTCGACGAAGGCCCGCTCGACCCCGCGACGGCCGTCGCGGTGGTGCGGCAAGTGGCCGACGCGGTCGCGGCGCTGCACGCGGCCGGGATCGTGCACCGCGACCTCAAGCCCGCGAACGTCCTGCTCACCGAGACAGCCGACGGGCTGCGCGCCCGCGTCACCGACTTCGGCCTCGCCGCCCCGGTCGCCACGGTGGACGCCACCCTCGGCACCGGCTCGCTCGGGCAGGCGGACTGGCTGCACAGCCTCGACCGGACCGCCGACGAACCGGCCGAGCTGGCCGGCACCGTCACCTACATGGCCCCCGAGCAGTGGCGCGGCGAACGCGCAACGCCCCGCACCGACGTCTACGCCCTCGGCGGCTTGCTGTACGCGGCCTTGACCGGGCAGCGGCCCTACCCGCAGCGGACGCTGACCGAGCTGGCCATGGCCGTCGCGGTGGAGCCACCACCGGCACCGAGCCGCACCGGAGCCCCGCCCCGGTTCGACGCCGTCGTCCGCCACGCCATGGCCAAGGACCCGGCGCGCCGCTTCCCCGACGTCCCGGCATTCGCCGCCGCCTTGACCACCGGCCGCGGACCCGCCCCGGCCCGCCGCTGGTGGCTCGCGGCGGCGGTGATCGTGGTCGTGGCCCTGGCCGCGACGGGCGGCTACCTGGTGCTTCGGCCCACCCCGGCGGCGCACGCCACGGTGAGCCGGTCCGAATGCGCGGAGTCGGCGACGTTGCGCGACCGGCCGGGCGGCGACGGCCACGACATCGGCCACCTCACCCGCGGCGACGTCGTCACGCTGGACCACCACGAGGACGCGGGCCCCTGGTCGTACGTCCACACTGCCGACGGCCGGACCGGCTGGGCCCTGAACCAGTACCTCCGTACGAGCTGCTGAGCGTCCGGTTCCCCACCGAGCAACCGCGATCGGCAGGGTGATCAGCTCCCCGCTGTCCGGTTGCCAGGTTTGGCTATTTCCTAGGCAGCGTAAGTCGAACGGCCCTCCGGGCACCATCTGCACGTGCAGCACGATCTTCCTCGTCGAACGCCACCTCGACTCTCCCCTGGCCGCTCACCGCCTGGGTACAGCGCGCAGTCGATCACCCGTCACACGTGTACCCCATCCCCGCGACAGGAGGTCCGGCCCAGGTCGGTACCGGACCGATCGATGACGTGCTCATTCACCCGACCGCAGCTTGATTCATTCCACCGGCGCATTTGTTCAACTGCACTGCGTATCACGATCAAGAAGAACAGACGACCGCCCTGGACCGATCAGGCAGTCTGACAGGAAACGCCAAAAGGTCAGCAATTCCTGCCCTACAGTGTTGCTCGCCAGCAAATTTCTGCCCGAGGGAGGGAACAATCATGCTGAGACAGCTTTGCCTCATCGCCGTTGCCATGTCCGCGATCGGCGTTGCGACCGCCGGCGGAGACATCGCTCCGTCCGCTCACGCATCGACCGCACAAGCCCGATGCTCGACCGTGTGGCAGTACCGCGTGACAAACCCCGGAAACATGACGGACGCCGAGTCCGGCGGAAACTACGTGGGCGATGCGTACGTCGGCGACCTGATCAACGTTCGCATCCAAGGAAACCCGCGCTACTACGGATTCAACACCGGCAGCTCCAAATGGGGCTGGGTGCTGTCGAGCAACCTCAGTTACACCGGCAACACCTGGTGCGGCTGAGATCGATCAAACGCAACCCCTGAAGAGAAGTAACCTACACGAACCAGGCAGAGCTTTGAAACGGCAAATCGCCACCAACGTGTCTCGCCGTGCGCATCAAGGGATACTTGCGGTGTCATGATTTCACGGCAGTCACGGGGGCCGGGCACGGGTAGCTGCCACACTGCCGACGGCAGCTACCCGGGCGGCATCCCGGCGACCGATGGGGCAACGTGGTTCGAACAGCCGTCCCCGCAGGCCATGCTGTCGATCCATCCGCGACCGGCTCTGCGCCACCTACTGAGGTACACCTAGCTGGAACTGCGCGACGGTTTGCCGCGGCGTTTGCGATGATCAAGACGGGCGCGCCATCAGCTTGTTCATGCCCAGGTCCGAACCGCCTGGTCGAGGAACGTCCGCAGTTCCCGGTCGAAGGCCAGGATCGCGCTCGACGCGGTGTCGTAGTCGGCATCGCCTGCGAGACTGGACGCGTGCGGGGCGCCCAGGGTGTTCGGGAGACGCAATGCGTGGCACGTGTCGGTGATGGTGGTGGCCAGGTCGCGGCAGAGCGCCGGTTCGGGGTAGAGCAGCCAGCCGAACAGGCGGCGGGACAGGGACAGGATGCGATCCGCGGTCGGGCCGTAGCGCGCAACCATCGCGCGCGTTATGGGGGCGGGGATCTCCTCCAGGATGTAGTGCAGCGCCCGAACGTCGTCGGTCACCGTGTCGCCGGTGCGGTCGAACAGGGCCGGGACGTCGATGTCGAGCGCATCGGCGTGCAGGCGGGCGGTCGCGGCGAAACGGGTGTCGACACCGCGCGCTCTGGCTATCCCGGCGAACGCGGCGGAGCGGGTGTAGCCCCACAGGTCGCGCTGGGCGGCCCGGGTCCATCGATCGGTCGCCAGCCGCTCGTCCCACCACCCCACCAACTCGTCGCGACAGCGCCAGACGTCCGAGAGGTCCGCGGCGGCGGCCGAGGGCTGGCGCACCAGGTCGGCCGTTCGTTGAGCGAGGTCGTCCGGAAGACCCGAGGTGCGGCACCCGGTCGCGATCCCATCGGCGTCGCGGGCGCGGTCGTCGACGGGCGCCAGCTTCTCCGACACCGCCGCGAGCCGCACGCCCACCCAGTGCGCCGCCGCGACCCCAGGGCCGTGCGTGCGGGCCAGCCGGTTCCGCACCGCGTGTCCGTCACGGATTCGGCCGAGCAGGACACCGACGCGCGGATCAGGGTCCGGCGCCGACTGGGGCAGGTCGACACCGAGGAAGTCGGCGTGGTCGGCGGACTCCCACAGCAGGGCATCCACTTGGCGGTCGCGGTCCTCGCCGGCGGGGAGGGCTTCCAGCCGGGCGCTGAGCACGTGCGCGAACCCGAGCCGCAGGGCTCGCCGGGCGCGGGCGTCATCGGGCGGCGCCAGGGCGGTGACCGGTCCGAGGTCCAGCCCGACGGCGGCAGCGATCCGGCGCCCGGACAGGACGCGGCTCCCGCGGACCGCGACGCCGACGATTCCCGCCGCGTCGTCGTCCCACACCGGAGAGCCGAGAAGGTCCGGCCGCGCTGGCGCCTGGATGTCGATCGCGATCGTGTTCTCGTCCTGGTGCGCCAGCAGCACCGCATTGACGGGGACGCCGTCCGGTGCGCCGAGGCCGATCGCGACCAGCCCGGCTCGGTGGCCCCAGCAGTTGCCCGGGTCGACCAGCCACACCCGCAGCAGTCGCTGCGTCGGCGCGCTCGTCAGCCTCAGCACTGCGATGTCGAGCCCGTCGGGCCGCCACCGTTCGACCACAGCCGTGTGCGTGCGGCCCGGAGCCAGCAGCGGGAAGTCCACGGTGATCGACCCGCCTGGCGTCGCGTCGGCTCCGAGCACCCGGCTCACGACCTCGATGTCGGTGACCAGTGTGCGCCGGTCGACCACCATCGCCACGCCGGCGGGCTCGTCTGCCCGCGACAACACCCGCGCGACGCACATCGCGAAGTGGTCCGATTGCCGGGGCCGTGCCAAGCCTTCGTGGTGCACGTGCAGCGAGCCGATCGTGCCCGCCTGCACCACCGTGCCTGACACCGGACCGCGGATGACGTTCGCCGTGCCGGAGCGCAGGCCGAGGATCCTCGCGATCTCCTCGTGCTCACCGTCGGCTGGGTCGTGGTTCACACCGCCAGTATCCCGACGCCAGTGACGCTCCCACTGCGGCGAACGAGTGGCGTAGGCCCGCGACTTCACCCCAACCTCGATCGCCGGATGGCGGACAAGCCGGCTATCGCTCCTATTTCTTGTGCCGGTGAGCGGCGTGATCAGGCGGTAGCAGCCACCCGGCGGGCTCGCGGCGGTAACGGTCGATCACCGCGTCGACCTCTGCGCTCATAGCCGCCGCCTCTTCGGGAGTCGGAGATAGCCGTGCGTCGAGGAAAACGGCGTTGTCGTGCCACTGGTCCAGCCATTGCGGGACTTCGCTGGCGAACTGCGACTCGGCCTGGTGACAGCGCTCGATCACCGACCGCGAGAACATGCCCAGCGGGGCGGCGAGGTCCGGGTCGTTGACGAAGTCGGCGGCTCGCATGCGCGTCGGCTTCCGGACGGACCGCACCGTCGCCGTCCACCCCGGCCTGTTCTTCCTCGTCGACGGCCTGCTCGGCACCGGACATATCTGTGCGTTCGGATCCGACGGCATCGCGTTCGCCAGTGCCTTACAGTCCCCCATCGTCACCGTCGACATCGAGTTCCCCGCCGAGCCCGATCCTGCCGGCCTCGAGCACTGGAGCAGCACCGTCCTTCCCGAACACTGCGTCCGAGTGCCAGGTCAGGCTGGATAGCGAGCGCGGGCCGTCAGGAAAACGGCGAACGGCCGACGGAATTTCCGATGACGCCGGGTGGCGGCGGGGGGTCATCGACGACGTTGACGTAGCGGTACGCCTGGTAGTTGCCGTTCGCGTGGCTGTCGAGGGTGGAGTCGTTGATGTTGGCCGTGGCGCGCTTCACCGGGGTCGCGCCGAACGAGTAGTACTCGAAGTTCCCCTTGTCGTCGAGCCACTTGTGGAAGAGCAGGACGTGTTCGGTGGTCGAATTCAGGATGTCCCCGGCCTGGAGCTCGGAGCGGTCGATCTTCTCTCCGTAGTAGGGCAGGGTGTACGTGCTCGCGCTCCAGCTGAGGTGGAAGGCCATCGAGACGTACCCGGAGCAGTCGCGGCGGTAGACGCGTCCGTCACCCGGCCCGGGTGAGAAACCGTTGTCACCGGGGGCGAAGTTGTCCGGGTCGTAGTACGGCCCTGGCTTGTGGTCGACCCAGTACTGCGCCCGGGCGATGATCTCCGACCGGGTGATCTTGGGTTCGTTCTCCGGGTCGCACTTGTTGCCGTCCGCCTTCTGGCACGAGAGGCCGGTGCGGTCGACCTGGTTCACCGGGTCGTTCGCGGCGTAGGCGTACCGGTTGAGGCCGATGGTGTCTTCGCCGTCGATGGTGGGGTCGGGCGAGATGAACCGGCCGAGCTGCGGGTCGTAGTAGCGGGCGTTGAGGTACACCAGCCCGGTCGAGTCCTGGCGTTCGGCGATGAAGCCGCGCGACTCGAAGGGCAGCGACCCACCGGCCGACAGGACCTCGCCGAAGGGCCGGTACTTCTTGCGGTGGACCTCCACCCCCGCGGCGTCGGTCTCGGCCTGCACCGAGCCCTGGATGTCGGTGTGCACCCAGTACTTCGTCCCGCCGTCGACCCGGGCCACCGGCGTGCCCTCGATCGAGATGTACTTGGTGGTCGTGCCGGCGGTGACGTTCACCTCGTAGTCGACGCCGAGGTAGCGGCGGGTGACGCCGCCCTCGACCTGCTGGAGCCGGGTGTCGTCGGCGTCGTAGGTGAACGTCGACGTGACACCGCCCTTGACGACCGAAGCGAGCAGCCCGTTGCCGTTCCAGGTGAGGGTGCGGCCGGCGCCGGAGGTCATGTTGCCCGCCGCGTCGTAGGTGTAGGTGTTCGCCCCGGCGGTGCTCACCGCGTGCGGGTGCGCCGGGTCGTAGGCGTAGGCACCGGTCCGGGAGTTCGCGGCGATGTTGCCGGCCGCGTCGTAGGTGAGGGACTGGTTGTTCGCCGGGCCGGCGTCGTCGGTCGCGCTGGTGAGCCGGCCGCCGTCGTCGTAGGTGTAGGTCCAGCTCTCGTCGGGGAACGGGCTGGTGACCTTCGTGATGTTGCCGCTCGGATCGCGGGTGAACTTGTTGTCCTGCACGACGTTCGCGCCCGACTTCGTCTCGATGCCGGTGAGCCAGCCGCGTTCCGCGTCGTGCGGGCGGGTGGTCGTGGTGCCGTTGGCGTTGGCGATCCGGGTCACCTTGCCGTCGGCGTTGTAGGTCGCCGAGGTGACGTAGCCGGGGATCGCCGTGAGCCGGCCCGCGCTGTCGTAGCGCAACGGTGCCGCCGCGGTGCCCTGCGTGTCCCCGTCGGGGTAGGTGGTCCACAGCTTGCGGTCACCCGCGTCGAAGCCGTACCGGAACTCGTAGCTCGCGGCGCCCACGGTCCGCACGGTCTTGACGGTGTGGCCGAGGGCGTCGTAGTCGAACGTCCGGGTGCCGGCGGCGTCCGTGTTCGCGGTGACCTTGCCGACGTTGGCGTAGCCGGCGCGGACCTCGTCGTAGGTCCAGGACACCGTCGTTGCGGACGCGGTTCCCGCGTTGGTCGTCTTGGCGGTCTTGCGGCCCAGCTTGTCGTTGGTGAACGTCGTGCGCTGGTTGTTCGCGTCGGTCTGCGCGACCGCGCGGCCGGCGTCGTCCCACTCGTAGGTGGTGACGCCCTTGTCCGGGTCCGCCACCTTCGTCTGCCGCCCGAACGAGTCGGTGGTGTAGGTGATGACGGCCCCGGACGGGTCGGTGGACTTCGCGAGGTTTCCCCGCAGGTCGTAGTCGTACCGCGCGGTCACGGGCTTGCCGCCGACCGGCTCCTGGCGCTCGGCGCGCTTGCCGTAGGCGTCCAGGCGGTCGGTCGTGGCGTGCCCGTTCTCGTCGGTGCTGGTGGTCGACCACGGGCCGTAGCTCTTGGTCTGGACCGCGCCACCCGGCAGCGTGGTCTTGACCACCCGGTCGAGCCCGTCGTAGGCGGTGAGCGTCGGGTACGTCACCGGCTGCGCGGTGCCCGCCACCCAGTAGTACGGCGCGGTCCTCGACGCGACCTGGCCGCGGGCGTTGTACGCCGTGTCGACGTAGATGTCACCGGTCGCCGCGTCCGGGCCCTTGTTCGCGGTGCGGTACGGGCGCTGCAGACCGTCCACGTAGCGGCGGCTCCACTGCGGGGCGCTCGTCCCGTCCGCGGCCGGCTTCTCGATCTGCTCGTACTGCTTGGCCGGATCGCCGACGTCCACCCACTTGTGGCGTTCGAACTTGCCGCCGGGCTGGGTGGTTTCGGCCGCCCGGCACAGCGGGTCGTAGGTGACCGTGGTCGCCTGCCGGTTGAGGTCGTTCACCCGGGTCGGTGTGCCGCAGACGGGATCCCACGTCGCGTCGACCGTCTGGGACAGCGCGTTGGTCTCCGAGGTCTGGAAACTGTGGTACGCCGGGTCGTAGCCGAGTGTGGTGCGTCCGCCGAGCGCGTCGATCTCAGCGGTGAGGTTGCCCCACGCGTCGTACTCCTTGCCCGTCCCGACGAACGCGTCCCGCGTCGAAAGCCACTGGGCCGACGACGTCGCGTAACCGGCCGCGGGAGCCTGGTCCCACGCCGCGCCGTCGTACCCGGTGCGGGTCTCGCTGAGCTTCGTCCCGCCGGCGCCGACCCCGGTGACTACCTTCACCGCGGCCGGCTTGTTCACGATGTAGGCGGCCGTGTTGGGCACGAACGTGGTCACCGTCGTGCGTTCGTCACCCGCCTGCTCGTTGTCGCCGTTCTCGATCTGGGTCACCACTTCGCCGTAGGCGTTGTACGCCCGGCTCGTGTAGCTGCGCTTGCAGTCCGCTCCGGGGCACACCGCGCTTTTGCCGGTGTACGCGGTCTCCATCGTGCCGGTCGGCAGCGCCGTCCTCGGCACGGTCGTGCCGTTGGTGACGTAGTCGGTGACCGTCGAGCTCAGCAGCGCGCCGTCGCCGCCGTGGTTCTCGACGCGTTCCGCCTGGCCGATCGCGGCGAGGTCCTGGCGGAACGTCGTGTCGACGTACGGGCACTGCGTCTCGCCCGCGTTGCACGGCTTGGTCTCCCGCTGCGTGCGGAACCCGAGGAACGTGCGCTCCGGGTGGTGGTACGCCCCGCCGGAGTAGCTGTAGTTCGTGGTCGCGGCGCCACCCGGGCCGGCGTTGTCGGTCACGGCGGACACCGTCTGGGTCAGCGGCGGGTTGTTCGTGTTCGCCCACGCCGACGACGGCTGGTAGCTCACCGACGTCTTGTCGCCCCACTCGTTGGTGCGGGAGGTCAGCACGTCGGTCGCCGCGCCGCCCATGTTCCAGATGTGGCGCCCCTTGTTGAGGCCGAAGTTGGTGTTGTAGAGCTCCACCATTTCCGTGCGCATGTCGCCGTTGACGTCCATTTCGAGGAAGTCGCTGGTGCAGGTGCCCTTGCTGCAGGAGTAGGTACCCATCGTCGGGTCGCTCGCGCCGGGCGTGAAGCCGGAGCCGGTGGACAACCAGATGTCGCGTTTCGTCGACGCCCCCAGGAATCCCGGGGAGAGGGCGACCATGTCCATCCGGTGGTCGCCGTTGACGTCCATCACGAGCTGCTTGGACGTCTCGGCGTAGGCCATGCTCGTGTCGGTGGCGCCCAGTTTGTAGCTGTAGCCGGTGGAGAGCCACGTCCGGCGGGTGTACGTGCCGAACAGCGGGTAGAGCTCGACCATGTCGACTTTGTCGTCGTCGTTGACGTCCATCATCAGGAACCGGCTGCCGGCGCCTTCCGCGTTCGGCGCGCTCCAGGAGATGCCGGAGTCGCTCGCCCCGGAGACGAAGCCGGTTCCGGTGGACAGCCAGATGTGCCGGTTGCCGGCGCCGAAGAGCGCGGGCGACAGTTCGACGAAGTCGGTCTTGCCGTCGCCGTTGACGTCGGCGGCCTCGAACTGCCGATTCGCGTCGTAGGCGATACCGGCGTCGTTGGAGGCGAGGGTGAAGGTGGTGCCGTCCGAAAGCCACGTCGCGCGGCAGTAGTTCACCGGGAAGATGCCGCAGGAATACAGTTCCAGGACGTCGGTCTTGCCGTCGCCGTTGACGTCCATCGGGAGGAAGCGCGCGTTCGCGTCGTTGCGGCCCTGGGCCGCGCCGGTCGAACCCGCCGTGAAGCCGGTGCCGGTGGACACCCACAGCTGCCGCGCCATACCGAGGCCGGAGGGGGAGAACTCCAGCAGGTCGGACTTCCCGTCGCCGGTGAAGTCACCCGGCAGGTAGCGCGCGTTCTCGTTGAGCGACGTCGCGCCTTCCGCCGACGCGAGCGTGAAGTCGGTGCCGTCGGACAGCCACGTCTTGCGTTGGTAGGTCCCGAAGTTCGGCCACAGCTCCAGCATGTCGGTCTTGCCGTCGCCGTTGATGTCCATCGGGAAGTCTTTGGCGGCGTTGTTGTTGCCGGTGAACGCCTGGTTGTTGCTGCCGGAGACGAACGCGGGCGCGCCGGCCTGGTAGGTCGCCGTCACGGGTGGCATCGCGGTGCCGCCGGTGACGGTGCCCGCGGCGTCCAGGACGGCGTCGGTGCCGAACTGCTGCACGGCCGACAGGAGTGACCGTCCCGTCGCGTCACTGGTGGCGTAGGTCAGCTTGTACGCGCGGACCCGGCTGCCGCCGACGCTCACGTCGATGGTCTTGATGCGGCCCTGGACGGTCCGGATGCCGCCGTTGCCCATCGCCCGCAGATCGGTGTCGGTGCGCTGCTCGTAGGTGAACTTGACCGTCGTCCCGTTGTAGGTGACCGAATCGAGGTACTCCCAGCAGCACGCGAACTGGTTGGCCGCCCAGTTGTAGGTGACCGTGTTGCCCTTCGGGTCGACGACCTGGCTCAGGCCCCACCGGTAGACGAGATCGGTCCCGGCCGACAGCACGGGCGCGTAGACGCGCTTGACGCCGTCCTTCGCGGTCAAGGTCCACCGGCTGGCGGCTCCGGTGCCGGTCAGCGCGAACTTCCGGAAGGACTCGTTCTTGGTCGCGTGCGTGCCACCCGAGGTGCAGCTCGGGCTCACGCTGCCGGCGACGCAGGGCACGAGCTCCTCGCCGTCCGCGAGGTAGACGTCCGAGGCGTCGTAGCGGGGGGCGCCCTTGCCGGCGCCGGCCCGTTCGATCTCGCTGAGGCCGCTCAGCGTCCAGCCGACCCCGGCCAGCCCGTTGAGGGCGGACGAATCGTAGGCCAGCGAGAACTGCGGGGTGATGTCGTGGAAGGCCGGGACCCGGAGCGCGATCGAATCGGTGAACGTCCCGTTCCCGTCGACCTGCCACGACTTGTCGGGCACCTGCGGCTCCGGCGTCTTGGCGACGTCGGCGAGCGAGGTGCGCTCCTTCTCCTTGGCCGATGGGCCATCGGCGGGCGCGGTCACCGCCCCCGCGGTGCCCACGCTGCCGGCCAGCAACAGGACGACGACCAGAATTCCGCGCAGCGCGCGGCCGACTACTGCGGACTCCATGGGCCTGACCCCTCGGCACTCTCGGAGTGGACGGGCACACCGTCCAGGGCGACTGTGCCGTCCGGCTTGATCCGTCGGCTTGATCGGACCGATGCTACATCGCAGTCCGTGCACTTGAAAGGGTCTGTGTCACAGTGGAGTTACAGATCGCTACATCGCCCGTGCCATCTCGGTCACGCACAGTCAGCTCTCTGCCCACCCAAGAGGGTGGGCCGTCGAGCCCGGCGACGTCGCGGACAAGGTCCCAGGCCAGGCTCGCCCGGCGTGAGCCGCTGAAGTCCTCCGCGGTCAAGCCAAGGACGTGTGACCGGGCAGCACGACGCGGGCCATGAGCAGGAAGGTCAAGCCGTGGGTGAGCACCTGCCGGACGCACAGGCGATCGACGTGGCGGAGGTCTACCAGGACTTCAGCCTGCAAGTCCTCTACGACGACAAAAAAGAGGCAGTTACTGTGACTTCCTGTACGGCCGCCTCAGCCTTCGACCACGGTGACAGCCTCGGCCACGGTGGCCCGCGTCGGACGGGCACCCCCGACGATCCGCCTGCCGGTGACGATGCCGACCAGCATCGCCGCCGCCAGGCCGGCGCGCAGCATCGCATCGCCACCGCCGCCTGCGCCATGCAGCAACCGGGACTGGATGAAGTCGCGCAGCTGCACGCACGCGTTCTCGTTGCCGGCCGCGCCGCGCCGCATCGCCATCAAGGGCTCCGGCTCCTCGGCGGCTCGCGAACTGATCGCACCCGCAACTGCGAGAGCCCGATGGGCAAAGTCAGCGGCCACGATCCAGCCGTCACCAAGGCAAACCGGGTCCGGCCGCTACGGTCTCCGACTGGTCGGCGACCTTACCTCGATGGGGGTGTGCGAGCTGGCAATGACAGCAAAGGGCCGATCGCCGCCACCGACCCTGGAGTGATCCGGCGGTGGCGACGACCGGCGGACGCCGCCGCTTCGGCGTCCCCGGTAGAGGATTTCTGCAATCCGCCACCAGACATGGTCGCCGCCCGAGCCCGGAAGAAGTCCTCGGGCGGCGAAAGGACGACCGCCTCGGCTCCAGGAGGTAAGTGGAGGCGAGGCGGCCGTGCGGTGTCAGGTCACCCGTCGGCGACCGGACGCTGTGGTGTTACTTGTTGGTGCCCGGGGTCATGACCTTGTCGATCACGAAGACCGTCGCGTTCTTCGTGGGGATGTTGCCGCACAGGATCTTCGCGCCGTTGACGGTCATGTTCTCGCCCGTGCCTTCGATCTTCAGCGGCCCGCCGGCGGCGTTCAGCGTGTCGAGGGTGCCGGCGCCTTCGAGGCCCTTGGCGTTGTAGCGCTTGCCGACGACGTGGTACTGCAGGATCGGCGCCAGCTCGGCCGGCTTGCCCGCCAGCTCGTTGAACTTCGCGTCGCCGAGAGCGGCGAAGGCGGGGTCGGCGGGCGCGAACACGGTGATGGCCGGGGCGCTGTTGAGGGTGTCGACCAGGTTGGTGGCCTTGACCGCGGCGACCAGCTTGGTCAGCAGCGGGTTGGTCGAGGCAGCGGAAGCGACGGGCTGCGGGCCCATCGAGTCCAGCGAACCCGGCGCGGAACCCTGCGGCAGCTGGGAGCAGGCCGGGCCGAACACGTCGGCGTTGGTGGTCATGCCGTCCGAGGCGCCCGCGTCGGCGCTGGAGGACGGGGCGGCCGCGGACGAGGACGGCGCGGGCGCACTCGAGCTGCCCGAAGACGCGGTGTCGCTGCCGCTGCACGCGGTGAGGGTGAGCGCGGCGGCCGCGGTGAGGCCGATACCGGCAATACGAAGGTTACGCACGAGAATTCACTCCAATTGATTACGCGGCTGAGGCTGCCCAGTCGGCGAGAACCTCTTGTTGCTGGTGATTCGGTGCCCGGGCGGGCCCGGATTGGTCGATCGGAAAATATTTCTCAGGCGGCGGTGAACGTGACGTTGTGCCATCCTGTAGCGCCGTTCGGGACGGTGCCCGCGCGCATGTCGGTCTGGGTGTAGCCGGACTTGTCCGTGGCACGGCAGAAAACCTGGTGCACCCCGGCAGGGATGTCGATTTCGGTCCACCACATCCGCCAGGTGTTCAGGTTGACCTCCTTCGACAACGTCGTCTCCTGCCACGGACCCTGGTCCATGCGCACCTCGACCTTCTCGATCCCGGTGTGCTGTGCCCACGCGACCCCGGCGACCCGCACCTTTCCCTTTTGGACGTTGGCGAAGCCGCGGTGGGAGTCGATCCGGGACTCCGTCTTGATCGGCGCCTCCTGGCTCCAGCTCCGCTTGAGCCAGTACGCCTGGCGCGCCGCCCACGTCGTGACCTCGATGTCCACGACCCATTTCGTCGCCGAGACGTAGCCGTAGAGGCCGGGGGTGACGAGCCGGGCCGGGAAGCCGTGCTCCAGCGGCAGCGGCTCGCCGTTCATCCCGATCGCGAGCATCGCGCCGCGGGCGCGGTCCTGCCCCGCCGCGACCGGCGTGCCCGACGTCCAGCCGTCGACGCTGGTGCAGAACAGCTGCTCGGCGCCGGGTTTCACGCCGGCTTCGGCGAGCAGGTCGGCCAGGTCGACGCCGATGAAGTTCGACGTCGACACGTAGTCGCCACCGACCTCATTGGACACGCACGTCATCGTGACCGTCCGCTCGACCAACGGCCGGTTGCGGATGTCGTTGTAGCTGAAGCGGACTTCGCGGTCGACCATGCCGTGCAGGCGCAGGCTCCAGTCCTCGGCGCGCAGCTGAGGCACCGACAACGCGGTGTCGACGCGGTAGAACTTGTCGTTCGGCGTCAGGAACGGCGGGGTTCCGAGCTTGGCGAAGTCCGCGTCGGCCGGGATCATCGGCGCGGTCCGCGCGGGCACGAGCTTGCCGATCGCCTCCCGCGACGCCGTCGCGTCCCGGGTCGAGCTGATCAGCTGGCCGCCGAGACCCATCGCGCCCGCGCCGACGGCCACCCCGGCTCCGCCGAGCAGGAACGACCGCCGCGATGTTCCGGTCTTCTCGTCGGAGTCCGGTTCCCGCCAGACACGGGGCGCGATGTGGTGCAGGAGAAGGAAAACGGCCACGCCGGTCACGAGGCTCGCAACCGGCGCCAGCAGCGCGACGACCGTGAGATCCGGGCGCCGGGACACGGCGAACCCGCCGAGCAGTCCGAACAGGACGATGATGACCGTCCCGGGCACCGGGGAACGCCGCGACAGCACACCGGCGAGCGCCGCGGCCAGCACCATGACCACGGCCATGCTGCCCAGCAGCACGAGCTTGTCGTAGGTGCCGAAGGTGCGGACAGCGAAGTCCTTCAGCTCGACCGGGGTGAGGTCGATGGCGCCGTTGCCGACCGCGAGGTAGGGAGAGGCGTTGATACTGATGAGACCGGCCACCAGATGCCCGGCGGCCAGCGCGGCGGCCAGCGCCAGAATGCCGGTGAACGCGGCCGCGAAGAATCGCAACCGGGCGCGCGGCGGCGCTGACGGGGCTTCCGGGGTGTCGAGCTCGGTTGCGGTCATGACAGTGATTCGAGGCGGCTCGGTCGAAGTATTGGTCCGCGCGGTAGTTCTGTTTCGCCGGATCGGGTGAAAGACTTGAGCATTACGGGCAGCTGATGACCTGCCCGGCGTAGGTCAGCCCGGCGCCGAACCCGAACAGCGGCACCGGCGCGCCCGCCGCGATTTCCCCGCGCTCGACGAGCTTCGACAACGCCAGCGGGATGCTCGCGGCCGAGGTGTTGCCCGACTCCGTCACGTCCGTCGCGAGCACCGCGCCGGTCGCACCGATCTTGCGGGCCAACGCATCGATGATGCGAACGTCGGCCTGTGGGTCCCGACACCGCCGAGGTCGGCGCCGGCGCGGCAGCACGCTTCCGGGGCGATCGGGCTGGTGCGGTGGTGGCCCAGCGGAACACTGCCTGGCCCTTCTGCCGAACACCGCGGGCAGCACACCGGGCCCGGCGGCTTCGAGCGTGATGCAGTGGCCATTCGCCGGGTCCGAGCCCCACACCACCGGTCCGATCCCGCCCGGGGCCCGCTCGACGACAGCCGCGCCCCCAGCGTCGCCGAAGATCACGCACGTCGAGCGGTCAGTCCAGTCGAGGAAGTCGCTCATCTTGTCGACGCCCACCACGATGGCCCGGGAGGCAGTATCCGCGCGGATGGCGTGGGCGGCCGTGGCGAACGCGCCGGGCGCGGTGATCCCCAGCCGCTCGGCGACTCGGCAAGCGACGCTGGGCATCCGGTCGAACGTGGTGTACGTGGCGACGATCACGAGGTCGACCTCGGCCGCGTCGTGACCGGATCCGTCGACGTCGCACGCCCACGCGCTCGCGGATCCACGCGTTGGACGTACCTAGCCGGTCTGCGAGTCCGTCGTTCGTGACCGTCCGGTTCGGCTGGTAGTGCCCGAACGAGAGCCGAGTGACCTCGCGGGTTGGGTGATCCTTTGTGGACAGCGTCGCTTCGCCCCTCCTTATGGGTGAGAGCTGCGTATCTCGGCACAGCACCAATCCGCGCGGGCCGGCCGGAACGAACTCCTGGTGACACGCCGCCGAGGGCGGCGTGTGACTCGGCGCCCGCCGGGAAGGACAGGTGCCATGACAGCCCGCACAGTCGCGCTCCGCGCCGTGCCCGGAGCGGAGCCGGAATTAGAACCGGAAGAGCTGCTCGCCCGCACCGCTCTCGGTGACGAGGAGGCTTTCGCCGCGCTCTACGACCAGCTGGCCGGGCCGATCTTCGGCACCGTGTTCCACGTATTGCGCTCCCGGGCGCATGCGGAAGAGGTCACGCAGGAAGTGCTGCTCGAGATCTGGCGCAAGGCGCCGACGTTCGACGCCGGGCGCGGACGGGTGCAGACCTGGGCGCTGACCATCGCGCACCGGCGGGCGATCGACCGGGTTCGGTCTGAGCAGTCCGCGGTCAACCGGGAGGACCGGGCCGAGCGGCTGGACCTGCGCCGTCCCTACGACGACGTCACCGAGACCATGCTCGATCAGCACGACCGGGCGCAGGTTCGCGCCGCATTGGCGGTCCTGACCGAGCTCCAGCGGGAGTCGATCCTGCTCGCCTACTTTCAGGGTTACACCTGCCGGGAAGTTTCCGAAGAACTCGGTGTCGCCGTCGGCACCGTCAAGACCCGTATGCGGGACGGACTGCTCCGCTTGCGCGATGCTCTGGGAGTGCACCGATGACCACCGCCGACGTCCACATCCTCGCCGGCGCGTACGCCCTCGACGCGGTAGACGACCTCGAAAATGCCGCTTTCGCCCGGCACCTGGCCGAATGCGCCGCGTGCGCGGACGAGGTCGCCGAATTCCGGGAAACCGCCGCCAGACTGGGCGCTGCCACAACAGTCGTTGCCGGCCCGGGACTGCGACGGCGGGTGCTCGCCGAGATCTCCCAGACACGGCAGCAGCCGCCCCGCGTCACCCCTGAGCCTGCCGCCCCGGCACGACGCTCCCGGTGGCGCAAGCGCGCACTGACCGCAGCGGTGTCGGTCGCCGCAGCGGCCGCGGTACTTGCCGGCGGTATCAGCATCGGGCTGGACCAGTCGGTCTCCGGCCGCCCGGTGCCGGTGGCCGACAGTGGCGCGGTGGCATCCGCGCCCGACGCGACCACCGTGCGCGCGGCCGTGGCCGGCGGAGGCTCGGTCTCGGCCACGGCTTCCCGGCAGCTGGGCAAAGTACTGGTCACCGCGCAGGCCCTGCCACAGCTGGACGCCGGCCACGCCTACGAGCTGTGGCTCACCGGACCGGGCACGCCACGATCGGCGGGACTGCTCGGGCCCGGGGGCACCGTCGAGACCGCCCTGCCCGCCACGACCGACGGTGTCGCGGTGACCGTCGAACCCGCCACCGGGTCGCTGCAGCCGACGACACCGTCCGTCGCGAGCCTCGTAGTCAGCTGAACCAGCGCGAAGGCCCGGTCACCGAGGTGACCGGGCCTTCCGCGTTGGCAGCCACAGGGCCTCGTCCAGTGCCGGGAACTTGTCCGCCGGGCCTGATTCCGCTGAACTCCTGGTGATCCATTCGCCATCCGGATCGTGACCGGTGACCGTTTGAGGAGAAGGAGAACATCGCAGGCACATTCCGGCCGTCATCTGCTCGTGACTGCCGCACTGCCCGCCACGGCGTCCGCCTCCACCAGTCCCGCCCAGCGGTCGCGCGGTCCTCCGACAAAAGTGGGGCACCGGATCTCGCCGGTGCCCCACTCATGCGCTCCCCGTTGACCGTCAGACGGTGTGCGGGGTGTGCGCGGCGGTGTTCCAGCCCGTGGCGATGACGCCGGCGTCGCCGCCGTTGCCCGCCCAGCCGGAGTTGCCGCCGGTGGTGGTGCTGGTGTTCCAGGCGTCGCCGGTCGAGCCGGTGGCGCCGGTGTCACCCGAGTTGCCCGACGTCACCGCGGTGTGCGACGTCGTGCCCTCGTGCTTCCAGCCACCGTGGTGACGGCCCTGCTGCTCGTGCCCGCGGGTCGAGACGACGGCGGTGTTGCCGCCGGTCGAGCCCGAGTCGCCCGAGTTGCCGGACTTGCCGCTCACGGCGTTGTTGCTGCTGGTGGCGTTTCCGGCGTCGCCGGAAACGCCACCGTTGCCACCCTTGGCGATGCCGGTCACGACACCCAGGACGCCGGTGCGGCCGCCCTGCTCGTGCCGCTTCCAGCTGTGCCCACCGTTGTTCATCGCGGAGTTCTGGCCGGTGCTGACGACGGTGGCGCCGCCGCCGTTGCCCGCCCAGCCGGAGTTCCCGCCGGTGGTGGTGCTCCAGTTGCCCGCGTCGCCGGTCGAACCGGTGGCGCCGGTGTCACCCGAGTTGCCCGACGTCACCGCGGTGTGCGACGTCGTGCCCTCGTGCTTCCAGCTGCCGTGGTGGTTCCAGGTGCCGCCGTGGTTCCCACCGCAGTACTGGTGCCCACCGTGGCCGCGGCCCTTGTCCTGGCCGCCGAGCGTCCACACGATGGCGGTGTTGCCACCGGTGGAGCCCGAGTCACCCGAGTTGCCGGAGTTCCCGGTCACCGCGTTGTTGTGGCTGGTGGCGTTCCCGGCGTCGCCGGAGTCACCACCGTTGCCGCCCTTCGCCGTGCCCGTGACCCAGCCCAGGACGCCCGTGTCGCCGCCCTGCCCGTGACGCTTCCAGCTGTGCCCACCGGTGTTCGTGGCGGAGTTGCGGCTTTCGCTGACGACGGTGGCGTCGCCGCCGTTGCCCGCCCAGCCGGAATTTCCGCCGGTGGTGGTGCTGGTGTTGCTCGCGTCGCCGGTCGAGCCGGTGGCGCCGGTGTTCCCGGAGTCACCCGAGGTCACCGTGGTGGAGCACTGCGCCAGCAGGCAGAGGCCGTAGGCGCTGTTGCCGCCGGTCGACCCGGAGTTCCCGGAGTTGCCCGAGTTCCCCGACACCGCCGAGTTGGAACTGGTGGCGTTCCCGGCGTCACCGGAGTCGCCACCGTTGCCGCCCCTGGCGGTGCCGGTCACCGAGCCGAGGACGCCGCGGGCGCCCCGCGAGTCCGCGGTGTTCCTGCCCGACGCCGCCGTGGTCCCGGAGCCGCCGTTGCCGGCGTTCCCGGAGTGGCCGCCGGCGGTGCTGCTGGTGTTCGAGGCGTTCCCGGTCGAGCCGGTCGCGCCCGTGTTCCCGGAGTTGCCCGAGGACACCGAGGTGGTGCACTTGGCCAGCACGCAAACGCCGTAGGCGCTGTTGTGCCCGGTGGACCCGGAGTTGCCCGAGTTGCCGGAGTTCCCGCTGACAGCGTTGTTGCTGCTGCTCGCGTTGCCGCCGGAACCGGAGTCCCCGCCGGTGCCGCCGGCCGAAGCGCCGGAGACCACCGAGTGCAGCGTGGTGCCGAGCCCGCCCAGCGGGCCCGAGTTCCCGGTGTCCGCACTGGCCACCGCTGATCCCAGCAGGACGAACCCGCCGGAGATGAACGCGGCGGTCAGGCCGCGTCGCACGTACTTGTGCATGACTTCCCTTCCTAGCTCTCTGTCCATTGTGGATTTTGAGGTGGAAGGGCCCGTCAGCTCGGGTGGTCGTTGCCGTAGTACTCCAGCCAGTGCAACGACCACGCCCCGGCGGGTGGTGCCCGCCACGTGCGATCGGTACCGGGAACAGCGCTCCCGGCCGTGGTCACGGCGTACTCGCCACCGTGCTGGCCACCCGGACTCGCCGACATCGCCCCGCTCGCACCGGAGACGTCGGCGGGCAGCCCGCCACCGCCCGACAGGGGCACCGGATCGGCAACACCGATCCGCGAACCGGGCTGTTCGGCAGCCGACCGGACAGCAGCGTGCACGAAACGAGAACGCCACGGATCGGCCGAGGTGACCGTGACCGGAGTACTGCTCCCGGCAGGCGCGGCCACGCTCGGCGAAGACACGACGTCTTCACGCGGCGTGGGCTTTGCCGGCCAGTCGCCGTCCTGGCGCCCGGTCACCACCGGAACCACGTCCTCGGCCCCGATCGACCGAGCCACCGGCGCGGTCAGCGGTGCCGTGGCGTGCAGCACCGGCGAGGTCACCGGGGACACCGCGTGCACCACCGGCTCGGTGACCGGACGCAGGGCCGACAGGAGCGGCTCCGCCGCGCGCAGCACCGGACGCGTAACCGGCGCGAGAACAGGCTCGAGCCCGTTCGTCACCGGCTTCGCGACCTGAGCCACCTGCGACGTCACCGCGTGCACCGGCTTCGTAACCGACGTCAGCACCGGTTCGACCGGCTTGAGCACACTGTGAGCCGTGCTCCCGACGTGGTCGAGCAACCCGGGCCGATCCAGGGGCGAACCCTCGGAAGCGTCCGCGGTCCCCGACACGGCCAAGGCCAGCAGGGTGAACCCGAACAACGCGCCGGCGACCACGAGCATCCGCAGCAAGAGCGGCTGCCCCGTCGGTGCGTCATCCGTCAGGGAAGTATCCATCCATCTCACCCCCCTTCGAGTGTGGACTTCACTGTCAGTCGTATTTCGGGGCGACGACCTTCACCGGATTGGGTGCAAATCCAAGTTTTTTATTTCCGGCCACACGGGTTTCTACCGCTGAGTAGCGGGTAAACCATCGTATTTTTCGTCGGCGAACAGCACGAATCGCCCAAGTCGTGCCCGCGGTCACCCACTCGAGGCCACCACCCATCCGCAGCGCACCCAGCCTCGAAAGCGAACTGTCCACGAAGGATCCATCCCCCAGCGCCGGAACGCTCGACGCCGGGTGACGCCCGCCGTTCGCGCGGGTGGGGAGGAGTTCGTCCGTGTTTGGCAAACGCTATGCCGCTTCGATGATCAACCGGAGCGCGGAGAACGACCAGGACCGCCGCCGTTTCCTCAAAGCGGCCGGCATGACCGGCCTCGGGGTCGTCGGCGCGAGTGCGCTCGGCGGCCTCGCCACCGGGACCGCATCCGCCGCGAACACCAGGCCCACCGCAGCGGCGGCCGCCGCGTCCGCTGAGGTCAGTGACGGCGCCGTCCTCAACTTCGCCCTCAACCTCGAGTACCTCGAAGCCGAGTTCTACCTGCACGCCACCACCGGCAAGGGTCTCGCCGACTCGATGACGACCGGCACGGGCACCCGCGGCGGCGTCACCGGCGGCCGCGCCGTCCGGTTCCAGACCCGCGCCGCCCGCCAGTACGCGCAGGAGATCGCGAGCGACGAGAAGGCCCACGTCCAGTTCCTGCGCACCGCGCTCGGCTCGGCCGCGGTCAGCCGGCCGGCGATCGACCTGCAGTCCAGCTTCACCGCCGCCGCGCAGGCCGCCGGGCTGGTCAAGCCGGGCCAGAGCTTCGACGCGTTCTCGTGCGAGGAGAACTTCCTGCTCGCGGCGTTCCTGTTCGAGGATGTCGGCGTCACGGCCTACAAGGGGGCCGCACCGCTGATCACCAACAAGACCTACCTCGAAGCCGCGGCGGGCATCCTGGCGGTGGAGGCGTACCACGCGGCCAACATCCGCAGCGCGCTCTACCAGCGCGGCGACGCCAAGGCGACCGTCAAGCTGTCCAACGCCCGCGACAGCCTCGACGGCCCCACCGACGACGACCAGGGCGTCATCGACAGCCACGGCAACGCGAACATCGTCCCGACGGACGCGAACGGTATCGCCTACAGCCGCTCGCCGGGTCAGGTGCTCAACATCGTGTACCTGACGAACAAGGCCGCCAAGTCCGGCGGCTTCTTCCCCAAGGGCGTCAACGGCGAAGTGAACACCAGCGCCGCCAACTGATCGAAGCGGGTGCCGGACCGCCGTCGGGGCGGTCCGGCCTCGGTAGCATGCGGCAAATGGCCATCAGAAAACTCGAAAACGTCGGCATCACCGTCCGCGACCTCGAAGCAGCGATCTCCTTCTTCACAGACCTCGGTCTCACGGTCGTCGGCCGCGACACCGTCAGTGGCGAGTGGACCGACACAGCCGTCGGCCTCGATGGCAACCACGCCCGCATCGCGATGCTCCAGACGCCCGACGGCGCCGGCCGCCTCGAGCTCTTCGAGTACATCCACCCCGAAGCGATCGAGTCGGATCCCACGCTTCCCCACGAGATCGGCATGCACCGCGTCGCCTTCTCGGTCGACGACATCGACAAAGCCCTCGAGACGGCAGCGAAACACGGATGCCACCCGCTTCGCGGCGTGGCCACCTACGAAGGTACCTACAAGCTCACCTACGTCCGCGGTCCCAGCGGCATCATCGTGATGCTCGCCGAGGAACTGCAGGCTCCCGAAACGCGGTAACCGTGCGGCAAGGGTCACCGGGCGTGAACCGTGTGAGACTGGGGTGATCCGACGGGTAGGTCACCATGATGACGCACACGGCTTCGGAATCGGGGCGCTGCTGGAGCTTTTCTTCGGCGGTATGACGATGTTTGCGTGACCGAACCGGCGATGCCCGGCATCGCTCGAACCGCCGGTTCGTCACCCACAGGACTGATACGCGCGTCGCGGACCTGCCCGCCGCACCCGGTCGCCGGCCACGAACCCGGTCACCCCCCACCGCGTGCCCGTCACCGGCGGCCACCACGACGACGGCTGCTACGACGGTCTGCTCGACCTCGGCTGACCCGGCGAAGCGGGACACAGGACGTCCCGGTGTCTCGCTACCCTGCGTCGTCGACCGGCGTCACGTCGAAGGTCAACGGCGAGCAGGTCGGCGCGTGGCTTGCCCAACCCCGCCGAAGCCGCATCGAACTGCCGACTTCGGCGACCCCGTTGGCCCTGGTTTTAGAGCCAACGGGGTCTAGGTCTGCCCGAACTCGTACGAGACCACCAGACCTGAGACACCCTACCCGCCTGCGCGGATCAAAACCCACTCTTGAAGCAGCGACGCCGGGGGCTAAGTTGGTCGTTGCGATGGTTGAGCAAGCAGCCGTCCTCCGCGGACATCAGGGAGAACGGCATGACCCGTGAGCAGGATTGGCAACTCGACCGAAAAGCGTTCACATCAGGCACCGACCAGACCGAGCCCGGTCCAGGAGCGCTGGCCGAACAGTTCGCACAGCTGACCGCCACGCTGCTCGCCGCGCCCTCGGTCGAAGACGTGCTTCAGCGCATACTCGATGTCACCACCGTGATGGTCCCGGCCGCCGACCTGGCCAGTTTCACCCTTCTCGACGACGACGGCGGCTTCCACACCCCCGCCGAGACCGAAGACACCGCCACAGACCTCGATGTGCTGCAGTACCGCTTCCGCGAGGGACCATGCGTCGAAGCAGCCCTCCCGGGCGGTCCCGCAATGGCTGTTTCCCCCGATCTGGCCGACGAGCGACGCTGGCCGCAGTGGGCGCCCGCGGCGCTGAGCCTCGGTGTCCGGTCGGTCCTGGCCACCGCGCTGATCCCCGGTCCCCCGGCCGGCCGGTCCATCGGAGCGCTCAACGTCTTCTCGCGGTCCGCAGGCGGGCTGAATGAGGCCGACCGGGACGTCCTGCTCCTGCTGGCCACGCACGCATCGCTCGCCCTGGCCACCACCGACGCTGTGACGAGAGCCGAGCTGCAGGCCGCCAACCTACGCAAGGCGATCGAAAGCCGAGACGTGATCGGCCAGGCCAAGGGCATCATCATGGCCCGACGCGGCGTCTCAGCCGGCGAAGCCTTCGACGTGCTCCGGCGCACCTCCCAAGACCTCAACGTCAAGCTGGCCGAAGTGGCTTCGACCTTGGCAACGCGTCACACCGAGGTCGACCTGCCGACCCCCTGACCATCGCACCCAGCGTAAAGAGACCCTCGCCGCCTGAAGGTGGCCTGATTCACTGGAGCTGGTCGCGACGATCTTCCGAGCCGGCGTCTGTCCTGTGCGGAAGAAACCATCGACGCCGGTTCCCCGACAATCCTTCCGTGCAACCGAAGTGAGCGCCGTGACGACCACGTTGGCCGCCCGGGATCGCGGCATGCTGATCATCGTCGAGCAGGCGGCGCAATGCCTGACCGCCAGCGAGGTGCTGGCGGTCGACGACATCGGCGGTGCGTCCGGCCGGCTCCTCGGCCTCAGCCTCGGTACTGAAGATCCGGCGGCCCGGTCCAGGTCACCGCACACGTCGCCGACGGCGCTGCAACGCTCGACATCCGCCTCTCCCACGGCTACCTGGAACGGGCGCGGGTAAGAGATAGCCTGCTGATGTCTCTTGAGAACCCTCGAATTGTGCGGAACGGGAGAATGTAGACGAGTGGAGCCGCCCCGACGCCGGCGGGACCGAGATCATGGGCTCCACGACCGGTTCCCGGCCGGGGCTGGGCGTCGTCGGGCGCTGCCTCGCGCAGTTCCTGCCGGACGAGGCGCTCGACTTCGCCGGCCTGTGGTTCGTCGGCGCGTGGTGGCCGTACCGCCACGGCGGGCAGACGCCGGCGATGCGCTGGCTGCGCCTGCGGGTCGTCACCGTCGACGGCGGGCACCCCGTCGCTGGGCGCCTTCGCCGCGCGCGAGCTGCTGATGCTGGTCGACGGATTTGCCTGGGGGCTGGCCGGGATCGTGGTGATGCTGGTGAGCAAGCGGCGGCAGCGGTTCGGCGACATCGTGGCGCGCACGCTCGTCGTGCGCGTCCCGCGCTCAGCGGACCAGCCCGCTTTCCCAGGCCCAGATGGCGATGACCGCGCCGATGTGGGTCTTGACCGTGGGCATCGACACCACGAGTGAGCGGCAGATCTCCTCGTTGGTCTGACCGCGCGCCACAGCTTGCACGACATCGGATTCCCGGGGCGTGAGCGGGTTTTCCGGGGTGCCGGCCCGTCCGGGACCGCGGCGCGCGAAGTGCTCCAGCAGCCGCGCGGTGATCGCGGAGGAGACCATCGCCTCGCCGTTCGCGGCCGCGTGCACGGCTTCGACGAGCAGGTTCGGCCCCGCGTCCTTGAGCAGGAACCCGCAGGCGCCGGCCCGCAGCGCCGCGTGCACGTTCTCGTCCAGCCCGAACGTCGTGACCATCACGGCGTGCAGTGGCTCCGGGACGCCCGGGCCGGCCAGTAGCTCCGTAGCCCGCAGCCCGTCCACGCCGGGCATCCGAATGTCCATCATCCGAAAGACGCCGTCGCTGCGGCGGCAGATTACAGCGGACGAGCTGAGCTGGGTGATCAGCAGACGGT
Organism: Amycolatopsis sp. FBCC-B4732; assembly: GCF_023008405.1. NCBI lineage: Bacteria > Bacillati > Actinomycetota > Actinomycetes > Pseudonocardiales > Pseudonocardiaceae > Amycolatopsis > Amycolatopsis sp. FBCC-B4732. The sequence continues at coordinate 1,857,792 of NZ_CP095376.1, read as the reverse complement.
CACCGGGTTTCCAGTCCAGGGCGGTGACGATGCCGCGGTCCTGGATCCGGCCGGAGGCGTCCAATAGCGCGGTGGAGAATCGCCGCTGCCCGTCGGTGGCCAGGTCCGGCAGCGCCGGTATCGGCAGCGGGACGAGGGCTCCGGTTCGTACAGGAGCGGGTTCAGGGCCGCCGGTGCGAGGCGGGAGCGCGAGCGGCGCGATGCCGGTCATGACGCACCTCCCCGACAACGGTCGCGCGAGGAGGGCACGGTCAAGATCAGCGTCGCCGAGCCTGACTGAGGCTGAACGCCAGAAAGACCCGCCGTGGCGGGCCTGTTACTCTGCGATGCGGGAGATATTCCTGGTTTTTGTGTCCGAGGACCGAGTTGATCTATAACTCCATCCTGAAGTTCGCCACTGTCCTGCAGCTCGAGTGAGCTGCCTCCCTGCGGGAAATCTCCCACGTTTGCGTGTTCAGGGCGGGCTTTGCGTGTGCGTCGACGCGGCGGTGGCCCTCACCCACGGCACCCTGGATCGAGCACCTTCGGCGACCCGTGACCGCACCCCTCGACATGGCGCCCACGACCATGTCCGAGGCACGCGAGGCGTGGGCGGTGCACATTGCCCCCGGTTCGTCCGGTGGCCGATAGTTGCGGAGTTCTCCCGATGTCGTGAGGAGCCCGTCGTGCACCTGCTCAGCCTGGTGGTCGCTGCGGCCATCGTCGCCGGTGTGGAGGTCGCCGCGCCGGCCTTGCCGGTTGCCGCCGCTGATCCCGCCTACCTGACCAAGGAGGCGACATTCGGCACCGTCGCCAACGGGTGGGACAAGGTGGAGCGGTACCGCGACACCACGGCGGGATTCGCCGACGAGCAGTACCCGCCGGACGGACGGGGCAACCAGGACGGGCAGCGGCTGACCTTCTTCGGCGGCGTGACGCAGCCGTCCTCGTCGCGGTTCCTGCTCTACTCCGCACCCGGCTGGTCGACCGGTGCGAAGGCCACGCCGGTGCTGCTCGTCCACGGTGCCAACGACAACCCCGACCGGGCATGGGCCAATCCGAACGAATCCGGCGGCTTCGGATGCGGCTCGGCGACCTGCCCGTCGACCGGGCTGATGCAGTACCTCAGCTCGCGCGGGTACCGGGTGTTCGCCATCGGCTTCGCGCACAAGCAGGGCGAGAACCGCCAGCAGGCACAGCAGGTCGGCGACGCGATCGCGCTGATCAAGGCACGGCTGGGCGTGAGCCAGGTCGACCTGGTCGGCTGGAGCAAGGGCGAGCTGTCCACCCGGATGTATGTCTCCTCGGTGAAGCCCCCGTGGGGACGGGCCTACGCCGGCGACGTGCGCAAGCTGATCACCCTCGGCGGACCGAACGGTGGCTTCGACTACCCGTTCGCGCACGGCTACGCGCACGACCTGTCGATCTGGCCGGAGTGCGGCGTCAACATCAACGCGCCGAGCCCGCACACCAGGATGACGTGTTACGGCAGGTACACCTACCACCCGGAACTGTCGATCACACCCACAGCCGGCTGGGACACTTACCCCGGGCAGCGGCAGATGCTGGCCCGCTTCGACAGCACGTTCGGCGTGGACGGCTCGCAACAGGACTGGTACACGACCTACTACGGCGGCCAGGGTTTCTACACCGACGGGACGGGCATCCAGGCCGCGATCGACGCCGGCTCGATGATCTCCACCATCCAGTCCGCCGGCACCCCGGCCAGCGTCTCGGTGTACTTGCTGGCCGGTGGCTCGCCGAGCATCGTCGGCGTGTTCAACGAGAACCGCGGCCCGAGCGACGGCATCGTGTTCACGACCAGCGCGTTGGACAGCACCGGCATCGGCCACCTCGCCGCGACCGCGCTGGTCGGATCGGTGAACCACTTGCAGCTGGGCTGGGCATCGGCGTCGATGTCCCAGGTGACCAGCTGGCTGGCGTGAAAGGAACGGCAGTGACCACACTCCTCGACGGAATCACTTCGGCGAAGGTGCCGACCGACCGGCTGACCGTGCACGTGCTGGAGGTGGCCGGCCGGGAGCACGGCGAGCCGGTCGTGTTCGTCCACGGCAACGTCTCATCCGCCGCCTTCTGGCAGGAGTCGATGCTCGACCTGCCGCCGCGGTACCGTCCGATCGCGGTGGACCTGCGCGGCTTCGGCGGCACCGACCCGTTGCCGGTGGACGCGACGCGGGGCGTGCGCGACTACGCCGACGACGTGGCCGCCACGCTGGCCGCGCTGGGCATCGACGCCGCGCACCTGGCCGGCTGGAGTCTGGGCGGCGGCGTGGTGCTGCAGCTGCTGCGCGAGCACCCCGCGGTCGCGCGCACCGTGACGCTGGTCAACCCGGTCTCGCCCTACGGCTTCGGCGGTACCAAGGGTGCGGACGGCGAGCTGGTCGACGCGGCGGGCACGGGCTCGGGCGGCGGGGGCGCCAACCCCGACTTCGTCGCCCGGCTCAAGGACGGCGACACCTCGGACGAGTCGCCGTTCTCCCCGCGGCAGGTGCTGCTGGCCTTCTACGTCAAACCCCCGTTCCGCCCCGCCCGCCTCGACGACTTCGTCGAGTCGATGCTCACCACCCGGGTCGGCGACGACCACTACCCCGGCGACTTCGCCGCGACCGACGCGTGGCCGGGCGTCGCGCCGGGCACCCGTGGCGTGCTCAACACCCTGGCGCCCGGCAACTTCCGCCTCGACGACCTCGACGCGATCGAGCCCAAGCCTCCGATCCTCTGGATGCGGGGCGCCGACGACCAGATCGTGTCCGACACCTCCCTGTTCGACCTCGCCCACCTCGGCCGGCTCGGCGCGGTGCCCGGCTGGCCGGGCGGGGACACCCATCCCGCGCAGCCGATGGTCACCCAGACCAGAGCCGTCCTCGACCGCTACGCGGCGACGGGCGGCGACTACCGTGAAGTGGTCATCGCGGACACCGGGCACAGCCCGCACATCGAGAATCCGAAGGAGTTCTCGGCGGCACTGCTCGAGGGGTTGGCCAAGGGCTGATCCGTCACCGCCATCTGCCGCCTTGGCGGGATACGGAGTTCACCTTCTCCGCCGCCTTGCACCGCTCGTATGCGGTGTCGCCAGGCCGCTTTCGCGCCACGACGGCGGACCACGGAGTTGACGGCGAAGCGGCGGTTCGGGTGGCAGTCGGCGGGTTGCACCGGCGTGGCTGCTTGCGGAAGCCGAGGAACCACGGCCGCACTTGCGCCGACTACCTCGCGCCGCATTCGGCCTTGTCTCCGGGCAGATGTGCTACGGGTTCGCGAGTTCGGCGAGCCCGTCGCGCTCAGGTTCCGGCGAGAAGCCGGTCGAGCACCCGGTCGAGGCCGAAGACGAACAGCTCGTCGTCCGGCCACCCGGCATCGACGAACCCCGACGAGCTGAGGGTCGGGTAGCGCTCGGCGGAATCGAGGATGTGCGCGCGGACCTTGGCGATCGCGGCCGGGTCGTCCAGCCGGCGCCAGGTGGCGTCCGCCATCGCCGCCCCGAGCACGAAGCCGGCGAGCGTGCGGGTCGCGGCCGCGAGTTCCAGCCCCGCCAGCCCGGCCTGGACGAGCTTCGCCTGGATGAACTCGGTGCGCGCCAGCACGTTGGGTCCGAGCAGCGGGCGGCCGAGCAGGGCGGGCGACCACGGATGGGCGAGCATCGCGGCGCGCCAGCCGACGAGCAGCGTCCGGAGTCCGGGCCGGGGCTCCGAGCCGGGCGGGGGCACCGGTACTTCGCCGACGACGTGGTCGAGCGCGAGGTCGAGCAGGTCTTCCTTGGTCGCGACGTGCCAGTAGAGCGCGGTGGAAGTCACCTCGAGCCGTTCGGCGAGCTTGCGCATCGTCAGCCGTTCCGCCCCCGCCGCGTCGAGTTCGGCGATCGACGCGGTGATGATCCGCTCCAGGGTGAGCGGCGTGTTCCGCCTCGGCGGTCGCGGTGGCTCGTCCCGCAGCCAGAGGACGTCGTCGGTCATGGCAGATCACCTTACCCGTCGACACTTGACTTATCATCGGTAAGTTAATATAACATCGGTAAGTCAAGCCCGTGAGCGATCGAAGGTCCCCATGAAATCCGAAGCCGTTCCGAACCGGTGGCTCGCGCTGGTCGTCCTGAGCCTGGCCCAGCTGACCGTGATCCTGGACTCCACGATCGTCAACATCGCCCTGCCGACCGCGCAGCACGACCTGGCGTTCTCCGACGACAACCGGCAATGGGTGGTCACCGGCTACGCCCTCGCCTTCGGCAGCCTCCTGTTGCTGGGCGGCCGGCTCTGCGACCTCTTCGGTCGCAAAAGGCTGTTCACCATCGGCATGCTGGGCTTCGCCGCCGCCTCCGCCCTCGGCGGCGCAGCGGACGGCTTCACCCTGCTGCTCATCGCCCGCATCGCGCAGGGTGCGTTCGCGGCCGTGCTCGCCCCGGCCGCGCTGTCGATGGTGTCGGTGACCTTCGCCGACAACGCCGACGAACGCGGCCGGGCCTTCGGCGTCTTCGGCGCCATCTCCGGCGCCGGCGGCGCACTCGGCCTGCTCCTGGGCGGCGTCCTCACCCAGCACCTGTCCTGGCGCTGGTGCCTCTACGTCAACGTGGTCATCGCCGCGATCGCCGTCGCCGGCGCCCTGCTCTTCCTCGTCGACCACGCCCGCCCGGAACGCACCCGGCTCGACCTCGCCGGCACCGTCCTCGCGCTGCTCGGCCTGTTCGGTGTCGTCTACGGCCTCGGCAACGCCGCCACCCGCGGCTGGACCGACCTGTGGACCCTCGGTCCGACCGTGTTCGGGCTGCTGCTCGTCGGTGCGTTCGTCCTGGTCGAACGCCAGGTCCGCAACCCGCTGCTGCCGCTGTCGGTGGTCCTGGACCGCGACCGCGGCGCCTCCTACCTGACCATCGGGATCTCCGGCACCGGCGGCTTCGCCGTGTTCCTCTTCGTCACCTACTACCTCGCCGACACCCTGAAGTTCACCCCGGTGCAGAGCGGCCTGGCGTTCCTGCCCATGGTCGTCCTCGTCATGGCCGGCGCGGTCGTCTCCGGAGCCGTGCTGCTCCCCCGCGTCGGCCCCCGCCCGATCGTCCCGATCGGCAGCCTCCTCGCCGCGGCCGGCATGGTCCTGCTCACCGGCATCGACACGGACTCGACCTACCCCGGCGGGGTGCTCCCGGCCCTGCTCCTCATCGGCCTCGGCCTCGGCCTGATCTTCGGACCCGGCCAGAACGCCGCCACCAGCGGCGTGCGGCCGCACGAAACCGGCGTCGCCTCGGCGATGGCCAACATCACCCAGCAAGTCGGCGGCTCGATCGGCCTCGCGGTGTTCAGCTCCCTCGGCGCGACCGCCACCACGAGCTACCTCACCGCCCACGCGGCGACCGGGAGCGACCCCGCCACCCTCGCCGCGGCGACCTTCGCCGGCTACCACTTCGTGTTCTGGATCGCCGCCGCGCTGTTCTTCGCCGGTGCCCTGCTCGCCGCCGGCCTCTTCCGCCGTGGCCCGCTCCCGGTCACCCCTGAACCCGTGCTCACCCACTGAACAGACCGAGGAGAACCATGTTCACCGATAAGGAAGTCCAATACCTGCACGACCAGCCCCTGTGCCGGGTGGCCACCGCACAGCCCGACGGCACCCTCCAGGTCAGCCCGGTCGGCTTCACCTACAACCCCGACACGCAGACCATCGACCTGATGGGCCTCGACCTCCGCAAGAGCCGCCGCTTCCGCAACGTCGCCGACAACGGCCGCATCGCCCTCGTCATCGACGACGTCCCCAGCACCGACCCCTGGCGAGTCCGCTCCCTGGAAATCCGCGGCCACGCCGAAGCGCTCACCGACGTCGAAACCCCCGGACACCACGACAACGCGATGATCCGCGTCCACCCGAAACGCATCATCGCCATCGGCGTCGAAGACTGGGACGTCGACTACACCCAGCAAACCCCCCACAGCCGCAACGTCTGACAGGAGCCCACCACCATGAAAGCAGTGCAGTTCAAACAGTACGGCGGCCCCGAAGTCCTCGAACTCGTCGACCTCCCCGACCCGCACCCCGGCCCCGGCCAGGTCCGGATCACCGTCCGCGCGGCCGGGATCAGCGCCAGCGACACCAAAATCCGCCGCGGCGAACTCAGCTTCGGCGCCACCCTCCCCCAAACCACCGGAGCCGACGTCGCCGGAATCGTCGACGAAATCGGCGACGGCGTCACCGACCTCGCCGTCGGCGACCGCGTCTTCGGGATCTCCGACACCCAGGCCGCGACCGCCGAATACGCGCTGCTGACCTACCGGGCACCGATCCCGCCCTCGCTCGGGTTCGTCGACGCGGCCGGCATCCCCGCGGCTCTCGAAACCGCCACCCGCGGCCTCGACCAGCTCCACGTCACCGCCGGCACCACCCTGTTCGTCAACGGCGCCTCCGGCGGCGTCGGCACCGCGACCGTCCAGCTCGCCCTCGCCCGCGGCGCCCGGGTCATCGGCTCCGCCGGCGCCCGCAACACCGGCTTCCTGCAGACCCTGGGCGCGGAACCGGTCGTCTACGGGGACGGCATGACCGACCGCGTCCGCGCGCTCGCTCCCGACGGCGTCGACGTCGCCCTCGACGTCGCCGGCAACGGCGTCCTGCCCGAGCTCATCGCCCTCGCCGGAGGCGACGCGAAGAACGTCATCACCGTCGCAGACTTCGCCGGCGCCGAAGCGCACGGCGTGCACTTCAGCAACGGCTTCGCCGACGGCAACGCCTTCCACGCCCTCGCCACCATCGGCGAACTCATCGAAGCCGGCAAGTTCTGGCTGCCGGTCGAACGGACCTTCCCCCTGGCCGACATCGCCGAAGCCCACCACGCCGCCGAAACCGGCCACGTCCGCGGCCGCCTGGTCCTCATCGTCAACTGAAGGAAACCCCATGAGCGACACCGAATCCGCCCCACCGAACTCCTGGGCGCTCGTCACGGGTTCGACCAGCGGCATCGGGCGGGCGACCGCACTGAAGCTGGCCGAAGACGGGTACGCGATCGTCGTCTGCGGCCGCGACGCCGACCGGGCCACCGAAACCCGCAAGACCATCGAGGCCGCCGGCGGCCGCGCGGTCCACCTGATCGCCGACTTCGCCGACCCCGCCGAGGTCCGGCGGCTCATCGCCGGAACACGGGAAGCGACCGCGGGCGGCACCGTGGACGTCCTGGTCAACAACGCCGGCGGCGGTGGGTTCGCGCCCACCGAGGACACCACCGAAGCCATGTTCGACACGGCGTTCGCCCTCAACGTCAAAGCGCCCTACCTGCTGACCGGGGCGTTCGCTCCCGGCATGGCGGAACGCGGCCGCGGCGCGATCGTCAACGTCGGCAGTCTCAGCACCACCATGGCCGCCTCGGGAACCAGCGCCTTCCAAGCGGCGAAAGCCGCCCTGAGCATGCTGACCAAGTCGTGGACCGCCGAGTACGGCCCGCGTGGGGTGCGGGTCAACTCCGTCGAGCCCGGCTACGTCCTCACCCGCGTCAACGAGCACATCCGCGACATGTTCGGCGGTTACCTCGCCACGCTCCCGGCCGGCCGCGGCGCCCGACCCGGAGAAGTCGCCGAAGCCATCCGGTTCCTGGTTTCCCCGCAGGCGTCCTACATCCAGGGCGCGACCCTTTCCGTCGACGGCGGCAAAAACGCGGTCGTCACGATGTGAGCTCGCTCTGGCCGGCACAGCACACCTCGTTCGGCTCGGCTGCCCCGCGGCGATTTCCCCGGCGACGTCCGGGCAGGTGAACAACAAGCACCAAAGAGTGACACAGCCTGCCCGTCGGCCCCTGAAGTCCGAAGATCCTTGCTGGCGATCCGACACCGAGACCCCGGAGGCGATAGCCATTCTCTACGCCTTGGCCGCGCTGTTCCTCGTCGTGGCGCTGGTGAGCATCCGTCAAGACCGCCGTCGGTTCCGCAACGCGGTCCTGCTCGGCCTGGCCGTCGCCAGCCTCATCATCGCGCTGCTCGGCGACATCGACCGGCTTCCCCTCGACGTGGCCGGCACCGTCGTGTTCTTCGTCCTCCTGATACCGCTGATCACGGTCCTGGTGCTGGCGGTCTTCCTGCTCGCCAACGGTGTGACCATGATCCGGCGCGAGAGCAGGTCACTGGGCAACCTCCTCTCCTTCCTCACCGGCCTGGGCCTGTTCGCCCTCGTCGTCCTGCTGATCGCCGCCGAGTACACCCAGCACCCGGCCATCGGCGCGGTCGCCGTTTCGGCGCTGGCCGCCGTGGCCTACGTGAGCTTCCTGTTCTGCTGCTACCTGGGTTACGCCTTCCTCTACGGCCGGCTCCGCGTCCGTTCCGGCGTCGACTTCGTGGTCGTGCTCGGCTCCCGGATCATCAACGGCAGAATCCCGCCGCTGCTGGCCTCCCGGCTCGACAAAGCGATCGCCCTCTACCGGAACGAACGGGACCAGGGTGGCAAGCCGATCGTCATCACCTCAGGCGGCCAGGGAACGGACGAAAACCAGCCCGAATCCCACGCCATGGCCGACTACCTCGTCGCGCACGGCGTTCCCGACGGCGAGGTGCTCCGCGAAGACCGCTCGGCGACCACCGCGCAAAACCTCACCTTCAGCCGCGAACTCATGCGGCAACACCGGCCTGAGCACCGGTGCGTGGTCGTCACCAACAACTTCCACGCCTTCCGCACCGCGATCCTCGCCCGCACGGCGAAGGTGAACGGTCAGGTCGTCGGCGCCCCCACCGCCCTCTACTACTGGCCCAGCGCCACCATCCGGGAGTTCACCGCCATCCTCATGGAGCACCGGCTGGTCAACTTCGGAGTGACGGGGCTGCTCGCGCTCACCGGCTTCCTGGCCGCTCTCCCCTGAGCCGGACCGGACCAGCCCGATCCGCGATGCGCTGCCGAACCGGCGCTGTCCCCGGGTGGTGACCGGCGCGCTCCCTCTTGCCGCGCCGGCCACCGGTCTCCCGGGCGGGCTCAGTCCTTCTTCAGGACGTTCTTGACCTTGTCGACCGCGTCGCCGACCGCGTCCTTGACGTTCTCGACCGCGTCCTTCACACCGGCCTTGGCCTGGTCGGCCTGGCCTTCGGCGCGCAGCTCGTCGTCGCCGGTGACCGTGCCCGCCGTCTCCTTGGCCTTGCCGCCGAAGTCTTCGGCCTTGTTCCCGATCTTGTCGCCCAACGACATGTCTTCGCTCCTCCGGTGCCGTCACCGTCCCTTGTGGACGGCCATGCCCATCAAGACACCCCGGCGACCCATTCGTCACTTCCCCGGCCGCGTGACCGTGTTCACTCGATCGTGGCCGTGACGATTCCGGCCCACCCCGGGTCTTCCCGGCACAACAGTTCACCCGACGAAGGAGGAACACCATGGCCGAGACGACCACGAAGACCCCCGCCACCACCGAGGCGACCGGCGCCCTCGTCACCAGCCAAGGCTCGACCACGATCGCCGACACCGTGGTGCAGAAGATCGCCGGTCTGGCCACCCGTGAGGTGTCCGGCGTGCACTCCCTCGGTGGCGGTGCCGCCCGTGCCTTCTCCGCGATCCGGGAGCGCATCCCGGGTGCGACCGCCTCCGCGGGGCAGGGCGTCTCGGTCGAGGTCGGCGAGAAGCAGGCCGCGGTCGACCTGCAGGTCGTCGTGGAGTACGGCGTGTCCATCGCCGACCTCTCACGCTCGGTGCGGCGTAACGTGATCACCGCCGTCGAGCAGATGACCGGCCTCGAGGTCGTCGAGGTCAACATCGCCGTCGGCGACCTCAACCTCCCCGGCGACGACGCCGACGAGCAGAGCACCGACACCGGCCGGGTGCAGTGACGCCCGACGCGGTCGCGATCGCCGCAGCCGTGGCGGGCCTGCCCGAGGTGGCGGGCCCGCACGGCGGCCGGGTCGGAGAAATCGCGACGCTGCTGCCCGGCCGGCGAGTCGCCGGGGTCCGCGTCACCGACGACGAGGTGACCATCGGCGTCGTGCTCACCTACCCGGTCACCGCCGCCGCGGCGGCGACCGCAGTCCAGGCCGCGATCGGCCCGCTCGACCGGCCCGTGCGCGTGTTCATCGGCGACATCGCCGCACCCACCACTTCTTGACGGAGGTACCCATGAATGCCACCAGGACCGGGTTGCTGACCGGCCTCGTGCTCGGCTTCGCCCTCGCCTTCGGCGGGTTCGGCGCGTTCCTCGCCGTGCTCGTGCTCGGGGCGATCGGCTCCCTGATCGGCCGCCACCTCGACGGCAAGATCGACCTCGTCCAGCTGTTCGGCCGGGACCGAGGCTGAGCCATGACCACCACCGTGCCCGCCGAAGAGCGGGGTGACCTGGTCATCGCCGGCCACGCGGTCGAACGGATCGCCGCGCACGCCGCCCGCGAGCTCGATGACGTCCGCGGCGCCGCCGGGCGGGTGCTGGGGGTCGCGCTAGGCGGCGAAGACGCCGGGCGCTCGGTCAAGGTCGACGCGGAGGTCGACGGCGACCGGGTGCGGCTGGCCACGCGGCTGTCGATCACCTACCCGGCGTCGGTCGCCCGCACCACCGAACAGGCCCGGACCCACTTGCGTGAGCGGGTGAGCGCATTGACTGGGCTCGACGTCGAACGGGTGGACATCACCGTCACCGCACTGCACCCGCCGGCCACGTCCTCGAGGAGGGTGTCGTGAAACGCCGCCCACGCCGCAGCACCCCGGCTGCGCTGACCGCGCTGGTCGTGACCGCGACCGGCGCGCTCGCCGCGATCGTCGCCGTCCAGATGATCCTCGGCGAGCGCCCGTGGCTGGACTACGGCGCCACCGCACGGCGGCTGCACGACCTGCATTGGGCCGACCTGCCCGTCGTCATCACCGGCGGGGCCGTCGCGCTGCTCGGCCTGGTCCTGGTGTTCGCGGCGGTGCTACCGGGCAAGCTCACCGTGCTGCCGCTGCGCGGTGACCTGGACTCAGGCGCCTCGCGCCACAGCTACGGCTCCACCCTCCGGGCCGCCGCGGCGCGGGTCGACGGCGTGGAGAAAGTGCGGCTGAAGGTGCGACGGCGCAGCGTCCGCGTCCGGGTGCGGACGCGCCGCACCCGCCCCGACGGGATCGCCGACGCGGTCCGCGTCGCCGTCGCGGAGCGGCTCGACCGGATCGATCCGGTCCGCCGTCCCGAGGTCAAGGTCCGTCTCCGCGCAGTGAGGAGCACGTCGTGAACCGTCCCGCCGGACTCAACCGCACCCTGCTCGCCATCCTCGGGCTGCTCTTGCTCGCCGCCGGCGCGATCCCGGCCGCGATCCGTTTCCACTGGCTCCCGGCGCTCGGCGCGGACCGGCCGATCGTGCCAGGCACCGAGCTGCCGCCGACTTGGGCGTGGTACGTGGCCGCGGCCGCCGGGATCGTCGTCGCGCTGGCCGGGCTGCGCTGGCTGGCCGCCCAGCTGATCCGCAAACCCGGCAACCGCACCTGGCACTTCGAAACCGACACCGGCACCACGGACCTGGCCACCACCACGGCCGTCGCCCCGTTCGCCGAAGAAGTGCGCGGTTACTCGGGCGTGCGCACCGCGACGGCGTCCCTCACCGGCTCCCGCGACCACCCGGACCTGCTCGTGGTCGTCTCGGTCGAGCAGGACGGCGACCCGGCCGAGATCCGCGACCGCATCCGCGACGAGGGGGTGCCGCGGCTGTGCCAGGCCCTGGACCTCGACGACCTGCCCACCCGCGTCGAACTGCGCTTCACCACCGCAGCCGGCTCCCGCGTCGCCTGACGGCCCCCGCTTAGCCGGAGTACACGGCGCCGTACTGACTGACAACGCCAGGTGCAGAGGTCCGCCGCCGTGTTCGCAGGCGTTGCCGACCGATTCGGTCACCGCCGGCCACGCGTCGTCGAGCTCTCCGCCGCGGTGCACCTCGGAGAGGTCGTGCCCGGTGGACCGACACCGTCGCGCCGGCACCGGGCACCCGTGAAAAGATGGCGTGGTGCGGTGGACCTTCCGGGCGGCGACGGCGGACGACTCGGAATGGCCGGCCGTCCTGAAGGCGGAGGCCATGCGGCGGGACCTCGAACGACTCGGGCTCTGGGACCGTGACTGGGCGCGCGGCAGGTTCCTCGCCGGATTCGTCCTCGCCCGGAGCCGGGACGCTCGGTGGATCGGGCACTTCTCCCTGTCCACGGTGGTCCACGGACGCCGGATCGGCGGCGAGGTCCTGGCCGCCGATCCCGCGGGGGACGGCGGACCGGCGACCGTTCCGGCTCGCGATCGACCGCGGCAGCCGGATCCGCGGCCTCTTCGAACGCCACGGCTTCGGCCACGTCCGTGACGACGCCCGGAACGGGATCGATCAGATCTTCGAACGCCCCGCGGGGTGACGAGCCACCGCCACTGCCTCGAGCGGCTCCGAGGACGACACGCAGCGGTCGCGCAAGGGGTGCCTGATGAGCTCATAGGTCCGCGACAACCGGAACGTCCGTCAACGTCCGGATCACCGTCTGTTCGGTTCGGTGCGGGACCGTCGCCCGAACGCCGGAACCGCGTACGGGCGGCGACGATCACGAAAGGGGACCCGTGCGCACCTTCACCTGCCCGGAATGCGCGAACCTGCTGTTCTTCGAGAACTCGGCCTGCGTGGTGTGCGGCACCGATGTCGGCTTCGACCGCGAAAGCGCGTCGATGCTGCGGGCCGACGAGAACCGGCGCTGCGCCAACGCCGAACTCGCCGGGTGCAACTGGCTCGCCGCCGACGGCCCACTGTGCGGTTGCTGCGCCCTGACCCGCACCCGCCCCGCCGACGTGGACGTCGACGACACCTTCCGGGTCGCCGAGGCCGCCAAGCGGCGGCTGCTCTACCAGCTCGACGACCTCGGCCTGCCCACCACGCCACGGACCGACGACCCGGAGCACGGACTGGCGTTCGACCTGCTGTCCAGCGCCGAAGAGCCGGTGATCACCGGACACGCCGGCGGCGTGATCACCATCGACCTCGCCGAAGGCGACGACGGGTTCCGGGAAGGGCTGCGCGCGAAGCTGGCCGAGCCCTACCGGACGATGCTCGGGCACGTCCGCCACGAAGTCGGCCACTGGTACTGGGACGTGCTCGTCGCCGGCGACCCCGGCGAGTTCCGGCGCGTCTTCGGTGACGAGCGCGCCGACTACCAAGAAGCCTTGGCGACGCACTACGCGACCGACCCCGGCACCGGCTGGACCGACACCCACGTCAGCCACTACGCGGCCGCGCACCCGTGGGAGGACTGGGCGGAGACGTTCGCCCACCTGCTCCACATCCGCGACACGGTCCAGACCGCCGCCGCACTGGGCGTGCTCGTGGCGGGCACGCCGATCGCGCCGCATCCCGGCAGCCCGGTCGACGCGGAGCCCGAAGACCACCCGCGTGACGTCGACGCCCTGATGGCCACCTGGGTCCCGCTGTCGCGGGCGCTCAACCAGCTCAACCGCAGCATGGGCAAGGACGACCTCTACCCGTTCGCGCTGTCACCGGCCGTGCAGGCGAAACTCCGGTTCGTCGACCGCAAGCTCGGCCGGGCCGAGTGACACCGTCACCGTGCATCGTCCGTCGGTGCGGTCCGCGGTGGCCGGGGGAAGAAGAACGCGACCCGGCTTCGGTAGTCCTGGTAACCCGGGCGGTCCTGCATCCGCCGTTCGGTGCGCTTGGCTCCGGTGGCGAACATCAGCAGGTAGCTCATCAAGGCCGGGGCGGGCAGCGTCCACCCGCCGAAGGGGGACGCCGTCGCGGCCAGCCACGCCCCGTCCCACACCAGTGAGTCGCCGAAGTAGTTCGGGTGCCGCGACCAGCCCCAGAGCCCGGTGTCGAGCACGGCCGGCCGCTCGTCCTCGCCACGCTCGGAATACCGCGCCTTCTGGCGGTCCGCCAGCGCCTCGACCAGTGCACCACCGGCCATGACCGCGAGCCCCGCCGGAGCGAGCCACTTGCGCCGGCCGCGCGGCAGCGCGCTCGCCGCGGCCAGCTGGATCGGCACGGACACCAGCAGCTGGCTCAGCCCTTGGGTGACGAAGACCTTGCCGACGACGGCCGCCGTCGAGTCGCCGTCCAGGAACTCGGTGTAGCGCGGGTCTTCTTCCCGGCTGCCGCGGATCCGGGCGAGCATCTGGCGTTCGAGCCGGGCCGCCCACGCGGTCGTCGCGGCCGCGAGCGCCCACCGCCGACGAGCGTCGCCCCGCCCGGCCAGCGCGCTCGTGACGGCCACCGCGGCCAAGCCGGGGCCCCACACCGCATCGGCGTAATCACGCCGGCCCGCACGCAGCGCGGCCACCGCGGTGGCGGCCTGGGCACCCGCCACGACCCCGGCCGAGAGCACGGCCACCCGGCGCAGGTTGCGCACGTCCGGCGTCATCCGCCGTCGCGATCGCATCGGCGGCTACCGGCCCAGGCCGTTGAGCACGTCGGTCAGCTGCCGCTCGGTGTCGTTGCCGAGCTTCTCGAACACCACCTTGCCCAGCGGCGCCGCGAGTTTCGCGACTCCCTTGAACTCCAGGTCGTTCGTGTAGGTCAGGCGCGACCCGCTCCCGTCGGGGACGACGTCGATGGTCTCGGTCGAGGTCGCGGTGTCGTTGCGGCCCACCAGCACGATCCGGTCGGCGGAGAGCTGCTCGAGCGTGTAGGTCAGCTCCGTGCTGATGCCCGCGATCTTCGAGGTGTTGTGCCACGACGACCCGACCCGCACGGGCCCGTCGTCGTTGCGGGTGCACCGCTCGGTGCCGGGATCCCACTGCTCGGCGTGGCCGAAGTCGGCGAGGTACGGGACGACGACGTCGGGCGCGGGGCCGACGGTGAACGTACGGGAAACGGTGGTCACAGCGTCTTCTTTCGGTAGTCGTGGCAGGCCTGCGAACCGGGATCCGCCGGGGTCAGAGGTCCACGGTGTCGTTGTCCCCCGGATCCGGCCGGTGCCCCGTCACCCGGGCCTTCGCCATCTCGAACAGGGCCCGGGGCTTGCCGCCGGGTGTGTTCCAGTACTCCGCTGAGTCCGCGTCCACCTTCAGCAACACGACGTCGGGGTCGTCCGGACCGTTCGGGAACCAGGCCTGGACGAACTCGTTCCACAGCTCGTTCTTGCGGGCCCGGTCGTCGACCACGGACGCGGTGCCGCTCAGCGACAGCCACGAGCCGGAGCCCGCGTAGCCGACGTTGACCTGGCCGTCCCGGGCGATGTCCGCGACCAGGTCGGCGGTCCTGCTGACGAAGAACCAGGCGGTGCCGTCGAAGTCCACCTGCTGGCTCGTCATCGGCCGGCTGGTCAGCTTGCCGTCCGCGCCGCGGCTGGTGATCATCGCCGTGCGGACCTTCCGCGCGATCTCGGTGACGATGCGGTGGTCGTCGTCGCTCACGAGCTCCTCCGTTTTCATCCGGTTACTGGTGCACTCGGGGTACCCACGAAGTCGCCGGCGAAGCTCCACGAGGGTGAATCGGTTGAAAGTGCCCCGGACGAGAGGACAGCCGGCCGTCCTTCGCGGTGCGAGGCCCCGAGCGGCCGCTTAGCATCCGATCAATGCGAGACCCCGCCATCGAACGAGGTGCCCTATGTCGGAGATCCCTCCGCACGTCCTGGTGATCTTCGGTGCCACCGGCGATCTGGCCAAGCGGCTGCTGTTCCCCGGGGTTGTCCAGCTGTGGCGCGCGGGCGGCCTGCCGGACGGATTCCGCGTCATCGGCACGGGGAGGACGTCGCCGGGAAGTGACCGTGAATTCCGCGACACCCTCGGCCGGGACGTCCGGGAGTTCGGCGATGTCGACACGGCGACCTGGGATGCCTTCGCCGGCCACCTCTCGTTCGTGACGTCCGACAGCGACGACGGTGAAGACCTCGCCGCGGCCGTGCGCGCGGCGCGCGCGGAGCTGGGCGACGGCGCCCGGACGATGCTGTACCTGTCCGTGCCGCCGGAGGCGATGGGGCCCATGGTGCGCATGCTCGGTGACACCGGTCTGGCCGAGGACGCGCGCCTGATCGTCGAGAAGCCGTTCGGCCACGACCTCGCCTCCGCACGCGAGCTCAACGAGACCGTACGGGCTGTCTTCCCCGAAGAGCGGATCTTCCGGATCGACCACTTCCTGGGCAAGGACGCGGTCCGAGACCTGGCCGGGACAGTGACCGGGCCGGTGTCGTCCGTGCGGATCGACGTGCCCGAAGAAATCGACATCGAAGGCCGCGGGTCGTTCATGGAGTCCACCGGCACCTTCCGCGACATGATCCCCACCCACCTGTGCCAGGTCCTCGGCGTCCTGGCCATGGATCCCCCGGACGCCCTCGACGCGGACAGCCTGCACGCCGCGAAACTGGCGGTGTTCCGCGCGCTGCGGCCCTTCGACCCGGAACGCACGGTGTTCGGCCAGTACGAGGGCTACCGCGACGAAGACGACGTCGACCCGGAATCCGACCGGGAAACGTATGTCGAGCTGGACGCATTCGTCGACACCGGGCGCTGGCAAGGCGTGCCCTTCCGCCTGCGGACCGGCAAGGCACTGGCCGAGACACACATCGTGGTCACGGCCGGTCCGCACCGCTTCGACCTCGCCGACGAGTCGGAAGCGACGCCGTACGCGCACTTGCTGCACGACGCGCTGCGGGGTGACCGGACCTGGTTCAACAGCGCCGAGGAGGTCGAGCGGCTGTGGGAGGTGGCCGCGCCGGTACTGGACTCGCCGCCGCCCACCCGGCGGTACGACCGCGGTTCGCAGGGACCGCGGAACGCGGCGGGCCGATGAGCGAGCGGTACCTCCCGATCGCCGAGCACGGTCTCATCGGCGACCTGCGCACCGCCGCCGTCGTCGGCACCGACGGCGGGATCAGCTGGTTCTGCGCACCCCGGTTCGACTCCCCCAGCGTGTTCGGCGCCCTGCTCGACGCCGACGACGGCGGCCGGTGGGCGCTGCACCCCGTGTGCGAAGTGACCAACCGGCACCAGTTCTACATCCCCGACTCCAACATCCTGGTCACCCGCTTCCTCACCGAGGACGGCATCGTCGAGGTCCAGGACTTCATGCCGATCCGGTGCCGGCGCGACCCGGAGCACCGGCAGCGGCTGGTGCGCCGGGTCGTCAACATCCGCGGCCACGTCCGCCTGAGGACCGACGTCCGCCCCCGCTTCGACTACGGCCGCGCGGCACACCGGACCGAAACCGACGGGACCGGGACCGTCTTCGAAGGCCCGGGGCTGCGGCTGGGCCTGCGCACGTCGATCCCGCTGGAGCCCGCCGACGGCGGTCTCGGCGGCGAGTTCGACCTCGGCCCCGGCGACACCGCCGTGTTCGTGCTCGAGGTGCTCGACGGCGACCTGCCCGCCGGCCCGCTGGACGACGAGGTCGAAGACCTCTTCCGGGCCACGGTGGGGTTCTGGCGGTCCTGGATCGAGCAGTCCACCTACACCGGCCGCTGGCGGGAGATGGTGCACCGCTCCGCGCTGCTGCTGAAACTGCTCACCCACGAACCGTCCGGCGCGATCATCGCCGCGCCGACCTGCGGGCTGCCGGAACAGGTCGGCGGCGAGCGCAATTGGGACTACCGGCACGTGTGGATCCGGGACGCCGCCTTTTCGCTCTACGCCTTGCTGCGCCTGGGTTTCACCTGCGAAGCGGAGGACTTCTTCAGCTGGCTCACCGATCGCTTCGACGACCCCGGCGACGGCGACCTCGGCCCGTTGCGGGTGATGTACACCATCGACGGCGAACCCGCGCGCGAAGAAGAAGTCCTCGACCACTGGGAGGGCTACCGCGGCTCCGCGCCGGTCCGGATCGGCAACGCCGCGGCCCGGCAGCTGCAACTGGACATCTACGGCGAGCTGATCGACTCGATCTACCTGTTCGACAAGTACAGCGCCGGCATTTCCCACCAGGCGTGGCACAACCTCGTCCGGGTGCTGGACTGGCTGTTCGAGCACTGGGACCAGCCGGACGAAGGGATCTGGGAAGCGCGCTCCGGGCGGCAGGACCACACGTTCTCCCGGCTGATGTGCTGGGTGGGGATCGAGCGCATGATCCGCGTCGCCCGCCGCCGGGGCCTGCCGGCCGACCTCGGCCGCTGGACGAGCGTCCGCGACGAGATCTACGAGCAGATCCAGACCCGCGGCTGGAGTGCCGAGGAGAACAGCTTTTCCCAGCGCTACGACGGTTTCGCCCCGGATGCGTCGCTGCTGCTGATGCCCCTGGTGAAGTTCTGCAGTCCCACCGACCCGCGGTTCGTCTCCACCATGGCCGCCCTCGAGCGGTCCCTCGTCGTCGACAGCCTGGTCTTCCGCTACGACCCGGACGAGGCACCGGACGGGGTGGACGGCGCCGAAGGCACGTTCTCCATCTGCTCGTTCTGGTACGTGGAAGCCCTGGCCCGCACCGGCCGGGTGGAAGACGCCCGGCTGGCGCTGGAAAAGATGTTCACCTACGCCAACCACGTCGGTCTGTACGCCGAGCAGATCGGCCTGACCGGCGACCAGCTGGGCAACTTTCCCCAGGCGTTCACCCACCTGTCCCTGATCAGCTCCGCGATCAACCTCGACCGCGCCTTGGACGGGTGAGCCACGATTCACCCGAGACGATCCGATTACCCGGATTCGCTGCTGGGTAAGCAAAAGCGGATCGATTTCCTCCTCCCGCTCCCTCACCTCCAAGGACGACGATGCGTGAGCAGAAGACGCCCGAGCCGTGCCGACCGAGCTGCGCGCGCCGGCCGCGGACGCCGACGTTCCGCGGGGCGTCTGCTCCGTCCACGGGATGACGCTGCGGTCCGACGCCGACCGGGCCCGGTGCGCCGTCATCGGCTGCGGCCGCGAGTGGAGCTACGACCGGCTCCACAGCCCGCGTGCGGAAACCGGTCGCCGCGGTCGTCACCGACGAGGACGGCGATGCCGGCAGGCTGTGCCTGGCCCACGCCGACCGGCTGACGCCAGCGGGCCACCGCCGTCACCAGTGGCGTCCTGGGCGCGGGCAAGCGGCCACGCGCCATCCTGACCGGAGACGACATCTTGGCCAAGGCCGGCGGTTACGTCTTGGGCAACCTGGCCGTCTCCGTGATCGCCGGCGCGCTCACCCTGGTCTGGCTGCTGGTCTTCGGGGTGCCCAACGCGGCGCTGCTGGCCATCGCGCCATTCCCATCGCCGCGGCGATTCTCCTGCTGGTCAAGGAGGTGCTCTACCCTCGGCTCGACCAGGCATGACGCAACCACGTCCCCGGCAGACGGCGCCGCTCGAGAACGCCGGTCGAAAATTCCCGACCCGGCGGTGGCGCCGGCTGCTGGCTGAACCGGCGCCACCCCTTTTCAGCCGCCTTGCGCGTACGCAAGACACCGGCGCATACCCCTTTCGCACCGTCTCACACGCGGCTCGCGCGAAACGACCACCGGATGTGATCAACCACACTGCCCATCCACTGTGGGGCTGTCCCGGCGGCATCCAGCGCAACTACCGGCCCTTCCCCCGATCACGTGCGACGCTGGACCGCCGCTGCTCGGAAAGTGTCGGTGCCGGCGGTTACGCTTCCGACCGCTCCGTTGAAACCACAGCGGCGGCACGAGACCGGGATCGGCCTCCGCACGCACCCGCCACGGTTCGACAGGAGCGACCATGCTCGACCACGACCTGCCCCGCGCGTTCGACGAGCTCGCCGGCGCGGCCCGATCGCTGACCGAGTCCTTCGAGAGCGACGAAGGCGAACAAAACGTTCTCGACACCATCGTCGCCGAGGCTGTGCGAGCGTTCCCCGATGCCGATATGGCGAGCATCACCGCCTTCCACCACGGTGAACCCGAAACCGCCGCGCACTCCGACCCGCGCGCGGTCGAGATCGACCGCGGCCAGTACCAGGCCGGTACCGGCCCCTGCCTGCGCGCCGCCGAAACCGGTGACGTCGTGCGGATCGCCATGCCGGACGCGGCCGACCGGTTTCCCGAGTTCGCCCGCCACGCCTCCGCTTTCGGCGTCGGCAGCTACCTGGCCGCGCCCCTGCGCGTGGATGACACGCTCGCCGGTGCGCTGAACCTGTTCGGCTTCGGCGACCACGGGTTCGCCGCGGCGGAATCGCACCTGATCACCGTCTACACCACCCTCGTCTCGTTCGGGCTGCGCAGCGCGCGCCGCTACCGTCACGCGGCCGAACAGTGCGAGCACCTCACCACCGCCATGCGGTCCCGCGCGGTGATCGAACAAGCCAAGGGCATGCTCATGGCCATTCACCGCGTCGACGCCGAAACCGCCATGCGGAGACTGGTCACCGAATCCCAGCAGACCAACACCAAGCTGCGCGACGTCGCCGGCCGATTCGTCGTCGAGGTTTCGAGTCGGCCGAGGACCGCTGACTGACCGCCGATCAAATCTACGATCCGCAAAATCATACGTATGCATCTCGTTCGTCGCCGCCCTCGAAGCCAAGCCGAGGCCGGCGCGAGCTGACCGGCTTGTCGTCGGCCGCAGTGCCACGGAGCGAGGTGCTTTCCAGGTCAGCGTGACAGCGCCCGCGGGCTCGCCACCCGGCAGCAGACCGGCCGACACGAGCAGCACCGGAAGCGCCTCAGCCAGCCCGTCGTCTCCGGGGCGGGTCGGTCGCCCCGATGCCCAGCTCGCGCATCAGCCGCTCGACCTTGCACCGCGCCACCTCGATGCCCTCGCGATGGAGCTGGCCCCAGACCTTCCGTGCCCCGCACAGACCACGTCCCGGCCCACGCCACACCCGGAGAATCCCCTCCTTCAGCCATTCGTCCCGGACCGCGCGAGCCGACGGGGCCGACTCCCGTTATAGCCTCACCCGAAAATTCGTGACCGACCTGCAGCTTGAGTGCCCCGCACGATCGCGGTCGGCCAGGCACTGGCGGGCGTGGCGCCGCCGTGGCGAGCTGCCGGCCGGCCATAACGACTTCCGCCCGCCGCCGTGGATGACAGGTCAGGGACGCCGGGCGCGGCGGACGCAGGCGATCGTCACCGCCACGATGACGGCGAACACCGGGCCCGTCGCGATGTGCACCGCGCCCAGGACCAGGGGCTGGTTGCCCCGGTAGAAGCTCACCTGGAGCGCACCGTTGACGACGTTGACCGCCGCGCAGGTGAGCGTCGAGACCGTGTGGATCCGCCGCAGCCGGGGCACCGACCGCCAGTCGGCGGGGCCGCCGGCGACGCGGTTGAGGATGAGGCCGGTCAGTGGGCGTCCGATGAGGACGGTCGTCAGGCAGACGGCGATGACCGCGAACGGAATCAGCGCGGGGATGAGGAAGAACCCGCGCGCCTCACCGGTGACGGCGGCCACCACCGCGCACGCCGCGACCAGCAGCAAGCCCAGCGCGGCCTGGCGCAGCGGCTGACGCCGATACAGCCGCCAGCCGAACGCGGCGATCGCGGTGCCCGCGGCGGTCACGAGGCCTGCGGTGAGATCGCCGACGGCGTTGGCGGCCACGAACGCCACCGTCGGCGCGGCGGTCACCACGGCGGTCTCCCAGCGGTTCTTGCGCGGCGGGGCCGCGGGTTCGGACGGGACGCGGACTTCGTGGTTCGTGTTCACACCAGAGAACGTCTCACATGAAACTTTCTTGCACAAGGTTGTATCGACTGATACGTTCTCGGTCATGACGATGCGGCTGGGCACGGCGAGAGCGACGGACGGACCGGGCGACGAATCCCCGTTCGCCCTCGGCCTGCTGCTGCGGCGCGCCCACGACCGCGTCGCCGCGGAGCTGCTGGGCGTCCTGCGGCCGCTGGAGCTGGAGTTCCGGCACTTCATCGTGCTCGTCGCGCTCCACCGCAGTGGGCCGATGAGCCAGCGGGCGCTGGTCGGCGCCGTCGGCAGCGACAAGACCACGATGGTCCGCGTCGTCGACGACCTCGAGCGCGCCGGGCTCGTCACCCGCGACCCGCGACCCGGCGACCGGCGGGTGCACACGATCACCCCGACCCCCGCCGGCACAGCCGTGTTCGACACCGCCCACCGGCACGCCGAGCCCGTCGCCGCGCACCTGCGCGAAGGCCTCGGCGACGTCCGGCTCCTCCTGGACCTGCTCACCCGGCTCGCCTTTCCCGGCGAAGCCTGATCCACCACCGATTGGGAGAACCTTCATGCGAGTCGTCATCGCCGGCGCCGGGCTCGGCGGCCTGTGCCTGGCCCACGGACTGTGCCGCGACGGCGTGGACGTCGTCGTACTCGAACGCCACCCGACCCGGGACTCCCGGCCCGCCGGCTACGGCATCCACCTCAACGCCGACGGCCTGCGCGCCCTGCACGCCTGTCTCCCCGGAGAGAACTGGGCGCGGCTGATCGAGACGTCGGCCCCGGCGCCGGACATCGTCCGCTTCCACGACCAAGACCTGCGGGTGCTCGCCGAGCGCGACCACACCGGCACCCCGGCCAACACCGATCCCGTCACGCGCCGGCGGGCGGTGAACCGTGACGCGCTGCGCGACGCCCTGCTCCTCGGCTGCGACGACGTGATCCGCTGGGGCACCTCGTTCGACCGCTTCGAGTACACCGGCGACGGCGTCCGCGTGTACAGCGCCGACGGCCGCGCGATCGACGCGGACCTGCTCGTCGGCGCCGACGGCGCGAACTCCCGCCTCCGCGAGCAGCGGCTGCCTGACCTCCGACGTCAGGACCTGGGCATCGTCAACGTCGCCGGCCGCGTCCGGCTGACTCCCGAGCTCGCAAGCGCGTTGCCGGCGATGCTCATCGACGGCGCCGTCAACAACGTGGTGCCCGCCCGGCCCGGCTGGATGTTCCTGTCCACCTGGGACGCCGGCGCCGAGACGCGGTACGTGGTGTGGGCGTGGGCCGCGGACCGCTCGACCTACCCGGGCGACCTCGGCAGCACCGACCTGCTCGAGCTGGTCCGGGACCGGACCGCCACCTGGGCGCCCCCGCTCCGGCGGATCATCGCCGAGACCGATCCGGCGACCGTCGCGGCAATCCCGCTCAAGACCATGCCGGAGCTGCCGCGGTGGGCACCGACGGCCGTCACCCTGCTGGGCGACGCGATCCACACCATGACCCCGATGGCCGGGATCGGCGCCAACACGGCGTTGCGCGACGCCGGCACGCTGCGCCGGCACCTGGCCGGCGACGGCGGTGTGCCGGGCTACGAAGACGAAATGCGCGGTTACGCCAACGCGGCGCTGGCGCTGTCCACCCGCAACGCCCGCGGCGCGGCGACGACGTCCCGGCTGCCGCGGCACGCCTTCCGGACGGTACTGCGCCTCGCCGAAGCGCTGCCGCCGGTCAAGCAGCGCATGTTCCCGGTCAGCTGAGGAGCAGACGTGCTCGTGGTGATCTCGACCTTCACGGTCCCGCCCGGAAAACAGCGAGAACTCCTGGACCTGTTGCGCGCCAATGCCGAGGAGGTGCTGCGCCACCAGCCCGGCTTCGTGACGGCAGACCTGCTGGCCACCCCCGACGGCACCACGGTCGTCAACCACGCCCGGTGGACCGGCGCGGCGGCCGTCCGCACGATGATGGAAGATCCGGCGACGCGGGAGCGGATGGCGCCCGCGTGGGCGATCGCCCGGCCGGTGGTGCAGCAGTTCACGGTGTCGTCGACGCACGTGCCGGCGAAGTGAGCGGTTCCGGGGAGGTTCCCCGGAACCGCCTCTCAGCGCGGCAGTACCGCGACCGCGTCCACCTCGAACAGCAGCCCCGGCATGGCAAAGGCCTTCACCGCGTGCAGGGTGCTCGCCGGGCGGTCGGCGAGGTACCTGGCCGCGATCGGGAGGTACTTGCGGACATCGGCGGTCTCGGCGACCAGGACGTTCACCTTGACCACGTCGGCCAGCCCGGCGCCGCACGCGCCGAGCACCACCTTCAGGTTCTCGAACGCCTGCTGCGCCTGGCCCTCGAAACCGTCCAGCAGCAAACCGTCGGGGTTGATGCCGACCTGGCCCGAGGTGTGCACCAGGCCACCTGCGACGACCGCGTGCGAGAACGCGTTGCCCGGCGGCTGGTGCACGCCGTCGGGGTGGGTGACGAACTTCGTGGTGCTCATGGGCCGATCACCTTTCTTGTCCGAGTAACACGGCCTGGCCCAGCCACGCTCGTGCTGTGCCACCGGCCGCCGGGTCGTAGGCCGGGTGGATCCGCCGCCCGTACTTCGCGGCGACGTCGGCGAGTTCGCTGATGTCCGGTTCCCAGCCGTGCCGGGTCAGCCATCGCGCCGGATCGACCGGCCCCGACCGCCACAACCGGGCCAGGTCGGGACCGATCGCCACGCGTAGGGGTTCACTGGTCTCGAGGTGGTCGAACGCGAGCGTGCTGCCCGCCGCACTGAGCCCGGTGATGGCCGCCAGCAGCCCGTCCGCGGCAGCCTCGTCCAGTGCGTAGAGCAGGCCCTTGGTCAGCCACGCCGTGGGCCGGCCGGGCCGGAACCCGGCCGCCCGCAACGGCCCGGCCCAGTCCGAACGCAGGTCGGCGACCACGGGACGCCGGACACAGCGGGCCGTAAAGGACGCCGCCGCGGCGTCCTTGAACCGGAGCACCGGGGCTTGGTCGATCTCGAAGACCTCGGTGCCGTCGGGCCAGCCGAGCCGTCACGGACGTCCGTCCATTCCGGACGCCACGAGCACGACCTGCCGAACTCCGCCGGACAGCAGGGCGTCGTCGAGGAACCGCGTCCGCACGGCGACCTGCGGTCCCATCAGCGCGGCGAAGTCCCGCTTCTGTTCGGTGATCCCGGCGGCCTCCAGGAACAGCCGCGCGCACGGATCGGCGGCCAGCCGGTCCGGACGGCGGTCCTCGGCCGCGCGCAGCAGCGCCACCTCGAACGCGGTCCGCCCGATCGCGTCGATCCCGTCCAGGTCCATACGCCTCCTCTCGACGCAGTTATTTGGTTGCGTTCGCGACGGTATCATGTGATACGTTCACTCGTGAAGGATTCACCGAGTGATGAATCACCGAGGAGATGCGGTCATGCCCGAGCCGACCTGTCACGTCGCCGTCGTCTACTACTCCGCGACCGGCACGATCTTCACCCTCGCCGACGCCGTGCGCGCCGGCGCCGCCGACGCCGGGGCGGAGGTGCGGCTACGGCGCGTCGAGGAGATCGTGCCCGTCCAGGCGATCGCCCGCAACGGCGCCTGGGTCGAGCACCTGGCCGGCACCGGGCACATCCCGGTGGCCACGCACGACGACCTGCTCTGGGCCGACGCGATCGTGTTCGGCACCCCGGCGCGGTTCGGGAACGTCGCGAGCCAGCTCAAGCAGTTCCTCGACACCCTGTCCGGGCTCTGGACGCGGGATCTGCTCGCGGACAAGGTCTACAGTGGATTCACCTCGACGGCGTCCGCGCACGGGGGCCAGGAATCGACGCTGTTGGCGCTGTACAACTCCGCGTATCACTTCGGCGGCGTCATCGTCCCGCCCGGGTACAAGGACCACCACGACGACTCCGGCGGAAACCCTTATGGGGCAAGCCACGTCACCGGCGACGACGGCTCGATCGCCGTCGACGACACGGCATCGACGGCGGCACGCTCGCAAGGTCACCGGGTCGCGACGATGGCCGCCGCCCTCAAGCACGGACTCGCCGCGGCATGACCGGCCTACGCCTCGTCGACGGGCGGATAGGTGAACCTGGTCAGCAGGTCCATCAGCTTCGCCGGCTCGCCGGCGCCCAGATGCGAGACCAATTCCCGGGCCGGGGTGAGCGCCTCCTCGTGTGCGGCGTCGAACGCCTTCAGGCCGGCCGGGGTGATCTCGATCTCGCGCACCCGCCGGTCACCCGGCACGGTGTTGCGGACCGCGAACCCCTTCGCTTCCAGGTCGTCGACGACCCGCATGACCCCGGCCTTGTCCGAACCCGTCGCCTCGACCAAGTCCCGCTGCATCGTCGGCCCGCGGTCGGCGAGGACGATCAACACGGCGAAGTGCCTCAGCTCCAACCCGTGCGGGCGCATAGCGGCAGCCATCGCCCCCGCCGCCCGGGCGTGCGCCCGGCGCAGCAGCAGTCCCAATGCGAAGGGGGACACGTCCCCCGGGCGGTCGGTGGCGCGGATCCTGGGCTTACCGGTCATGCGAGCACCCTACCCCAAAGGGCGTCAAGTGATACGGTTTCATTCGATACGGAACGGTGGTGGTCAGTGTGATCGGCTTCGGAGTGGCACCCCGCGCGGACGAGGTCGCCGCCGCTGTGCCCGGCGACGACCTCGTCCCCCACCCGGACGTCGTGATGGACCGCGGGTTCACCCTGGACGCGCCGCCCGAGCGGGTCTGGCCCTGGTTCGCCCAGCTCGGCAAGAACCGCGCGGGCTGGTACCTGCCCACCGGGATCGAGGCGCTCCTTCCCCGGCGCCGCCGCGCCCTGCGCCGGCTCGACCCCGCGCTGCAGCACCTGAGCCCGGGCGACGTGATCGACGACTGGGGCGGCCGCGACGCGACCTTCGAGATCGTCACCCACGACCCGCCCCACACCCTGGTCCACCGCTCCACCCGCGGCCACCTCGAAATCAGCTGGGCGATCCGCCTCACGGACGACGGCGGCGGCACCACCCGGGTCCACCTCCGCTTCCGGCTGAGCGGCGCACGCCGGCCGCGGCTGGTCGAGCACGGCGGTGGGCTGGTCGATCTGCTGACCGTCGCCGGGCTCGCGGCCGGTCTGCGCGACCGGCTGCGCCCCGGCTGACCCGGGTACCCGATCTGTGCAAGTCGTCCACAACGGACGGCTTGCTCGGGAACCGGACAGTGGCTGGTTGAACCGGATGCTGGTGCCGAACGGGTCACGCAGGACCACCCGGTCGGTGACGTCCGCAGGGTCGCCCGGCGTCAGGGAACGGGGACCGTCCACACCAGACGGGTTCCGCCTCCGGCCGGGTGGTCGAGCCGCAACGATCCACCCGCCTCCGCGGCGCGCTGCTCGAGGTTGCGGAGTCCGCTGCGGGCCACGGCTTCCGGCATCCCGATCCCCGTGTCCGATACCTCGACGACCAGGGCGCCGTCCAGGGACACGGTGACCGCCAGTTCGGCCGCCCTCGCGTGCCGCAGGACGTTGGTGACCGCTTCGCGGACGACGGCCTCCGCGTGCTCGGCCAGACCGGCGGGCACCCGGTCGAACGCACCCGACAGCCGCACCGTCGTGCGGATCGCGGAGTCGGCGGTCGTGTCGGCGATCGCGTTCTGCAGGCGGGCCCGCAGGCCCCGCCCGGCTCCCGGCTGCGCGTGCAGGGCGAAGATCGCGCTGCGGATCTCCTCGATGACGTCCTGGAGCTGGTCGATGTGCTGGGTGAGCCGGCTGGTGACCGCGGGCGAACCGGACCGGCGACGGGTGCCCTCGATCCCCAGGCCCACCGCGAACAACCGCTGGATGACGTGGTCGTGGAGGTCGCGGGCGATCCGGTCGCGGTCCACCACGACGTCCAGCTCCCGGCGGGCGGCCTGGCTTTCGGCGTCCCGCAGCGCCAGCGCGGCCTGGTCGGCGAAGGCGGACACCAGCTGCAGCTCGTGCTCGTCGAACCGCGCCGCGCCGCGGCCGCGGATCGCCAGGAGCACCGCCGCGCCGGACCGCGAGCCGGACCGCAACCGCACCACCAGCGCCGGCCCGAGGTCCACGCCGAGGCCGCCGGCCAGGTCGAACGCCAGGCTCGGCACGCTGCGCGGCACGTGGTCGCGCAGTACCGCACCCGAGGTCGACCCGTCGAGCGGGATCCGGCGACCGGTCAGCAAGTCGGCGTCGGGGCCGGCGCACACCGTGACGACCAATGCCCCACCGGGCGACTCGGGCAGCGCGATGAGCGCGTCGTCGGCGCCGGTGAGCTCGGCGGCCCGGGTCGCGATCAGGTGCAGCACCGCACGGACGTCCGTGCCGCCCAGGAGCTCGGCGGAGATCTCCCCGATGGCTTCCAGCCACCGCTGCCTGCTCCGGCTCTCCTCGTAGAGCCGCGCGTTGTCGACCGCGATCCCGGCCGCCGCCGCCAGCGCCACGGTCGCTCGTTCGTCGTCGGCGGTGAACGGCTGCTCGCGGCTGAGGTACAACCGCCCGAGGACCTCGCCCCGCACCGGCAGCGGGACGCCGAGGAACGCGCGCATCGACGGGTGGGCCGGCGGGAACCCACCGGTTCCGAGGCGGGCCAGGCGTACCGGGGCCCGGCCGGTCACCAGCTCGCCGAGCAGCCCGTGGCCGTCCGGTGGCGGGCCCAGCCGCTCCCGCGTGGCGTCGTCGACGCCGGTCACGGCGAACGCGGTCGTGCGGCCGTCCTCGTCGAGCAGGGCCAGCGCGCCGTACCGGGCGCCGACCAGGCCGGCCGCGGCCGTGACGATCCGGCGCAGCGTCGTCTCGAGCTCCAGACCGGCGGAAAAGGCGAGGACGGCCGCCGGCAGCGCGTCCATCCGGTCCCGGCCCGACGTCGGTTCCTCGGGCATGCCACCACTGTGACACAGCGGTCTCGATCCGGGTCGCAACCGACGACCTTCGCCCGGAGGCGGAGGCCGTTCGGCACTGGGCGGAGCCCGCGGCCCGGGCGGACGGTGAAAGCGCATCCAGTAGTCCAGGAGTTCGGAGCCGTCCATGAAGACCGGTGTCATGCCCGTCGGGCACCTCAGCGCAAGCCAGGTGCACGCCGCCCTCCTCGCGGCCACGGCTCCTCCGCCGCTGCTGTCCGCCCGGCCGTGGCGGTTCCAGTGCACCCCGGATTCCGTCGAGCTGTACGCGGATCCGCTCACCACCGGCACCGACAGCGAGCAACGGGAACGGATGCTGGACTGCGGTGCGGCCTTGCTCAACCTCCGGCTGGCGATCAAGGCGCAGGGCAGCCACGCCGACGTCCGGCTGTTCCCCACGGCGGGGCGGCCCGACCTGCTCGCCGTCGTGCAGCCGCACGGGTACGAGACGATCGCCCCGCACGACGAGGAACTCGTGGCGGCCATCGCCGGCCGGCAGAGCAACCGGCGTCCCTTCACCGCTGCCGTCGTCCCCGACGCGGTGCAGCGGCAGCTCCGGCGCGCGGCCGAGGTGGAACGCGCGTGGCTGGCCACCATCACCGCCGACCAGGTGCCACAGCTGCGCGACATCATGCGCCACGCCGAAGTCCCGCCGGCACCCCCGGGTCCCGGTGGCGGGAGTGACCTCGACGTCGAACCCGACCGGCTGGTCGTGGTCATCGGCTCGCTGCACGACACCGCCCTGGGCCGGCTCCAGGCCGGCCAGGCCATGCAGCGGGTGCTGCTGACGGCTGCCGCCGCCGGGATTTCGGCGGCACTCTCCTCACAGGCGATGGCCGAGCCGGCGAGCCGGCGTGAACTGCGGCAGCTGCTCGGCGGCGGGCTCTGGCCCCAGATCATGCTGCGCCTCGGCCACGGCACCGCGGTGCCGTCGTCGGCGCGGACACCGCTCGAGGACGTCGTGATCAGCGACGAGCACCCGTTCGCCACTAACCGCCGGGACGGCGCTCCGCGTCGTGGATCCCGGTGACCAGCACCGCCGCCTGGGACCGCCGCTCCAACCCGAGCTTCGCCAGCAGCCGGGACACGTAGTTCTTGACGGTCTTCTCCGCGAGGAACATCCGCTCGGCGATCTGCCGGTTCGTCAGGCTTTCCCCGAGCAGGTCCAGCAGGACGAGCTCCTGCTCGCTCAGCCCCGCCAGCGGACCCGGTTTCCCGGCCTTCGCCCGCAGCTCGGCCATGAGTGCGGCGACCGCCCGGGTGTCCAGCAGGGTTTCGCCGGACCCCACCCGGCGGATGGCGTCGATTAGCTGCAAACCCTTCACATCCTTGATGACGTACCCCTCGGCGCCGGCCAGGACCGCTTCGACCATCGAATCCTCGTCGGTGAAAGAGGTCAGTATCAGGCACCGCAGGCCGGGCAGTGCCACGCGCAGGTCGCGGCACAGCTCCACGCCGTTCCCGTCGGGCAGCCGCACGTCGAGCACCGCCACGTCCGGGCGCAGCGCGGGGACCCTGGCCATGGCCTCCGCGACCGAAGAAGCCTGTCCGACGACGGTCAGGTCGGGTTCGTCGTCGACGAGTTCGGCGACCCCGCGCCGCACGAGTTCGTGGTCGTCGACCAGGAAGACCGTGATGACGAGCGCGTTTTCGTCCACGTTCTCAGGCTACGCCCGCCCGCGCCGAACGACCCCGGAAGAAAGGTCCGGCGGCACTAGGCCGCGCGGGGCGCGCGGACCACGGTGGAGGGATGACAGAGATCCAGCACAGGCCCGATCATCACCTCAAGACCGCTGTCACCGATGAACTCGCCTGGACCCCCAGCGTCAACGCCGAAGGGATCGGCGTGACCGTCTCGGGCGGTGTCGCGGCGCTGTCCGGGCACGTGGGCACCTACCCCGAGAAGGAAGAGGCGCTGCGCGCCGCGGCCCGGGTCCAGGGCGTGACCACGACCACGGACAAGATCATCGTCCGGCACGGTCAAGACGTTCCGGTGGACGCGGATCTCGCCCGGGCGGCCATGGCCGTGTTCGACCACCACACGATCCTCGTACCGAAGGACTCGGTGCAGGTCGACGTGCGCGACCAGGTCGTCACCCTGCGCGGCTCGGTGGACTGGCACCACCAGCGTGAAGCCGCCCGCCGGGCGGTGGCCGTGCTCCCCGGCATCAGCGGGGTGCGCAACCTGATCACGCTGCGGCCTTCGCCGGGTGTCTCGGCAGCCGAGACCAAGGCGCAGATCGTCGCGGCGCTCGCCCGGCACGCCCCGGGGTTCGCGCAGCACGTCGAGGTCGGCATCGACGACGGCCAGGTCACCCTGACCGGCCAGGTCCTCACCCCGGCCGAACGCCGTTCGGCCGAGCAGACCGCGTGGTTCGCCCCCGGCGTGACCGCGGTCGACAACCAGGTGAAGCTCTCCGGCTGAGCCTCCTCCCGCGCTAGCCGCGAAGTCTGGAGCACCATGAACGTTCTCGTGATCGTCCTCATCGCCGCCGCGCTGCTGCTTCTCCTCGCTACCGCGGTGCGGATCGTCAAGCAGTACGAACAGGGTGTCCTGTTCCGGCTCGGCCGGGTGATCGGCGTGTGCGAGCCGGGGTTGCGGCTGATCATCCCCGTCGTCGACGTCCTGCGCCGGGTGCCGTTGCGGATCATCACGATGCCGATCCAGTCCCAGGGCATCATCACCCGGGACAACGTGAGCGTCGACGTGTCCGCGGTGGCGTACTTCCGGGTGCGGGACGCGGTGAAGTCGGTCGTCGCGATCGAGAACGTCTACGCCGCGATCGACCAGATCGCCCAAACCACGTTGCGGAAGGTCGTCGGGCAGCACACGCTGGACGAGACGCTGTCCGAGACCGACAGCATCAACGTCGACATCCGCCGGATCCTGGACGTCACCACTCTCGACTGGGGTGTGGAAGTGACTTTGGTGGAACTGAAGGACATCCAGCTGCCGGACACGATGAAGCGGGCGATGGCCAGGCAGGCCGAAGCGGAACGCGAAAAGCGCGCCAAGATCATCAGCGCCGAAGGCGAATCCCTGGCCGCCGCCGCACTCGGCGACGCGTCCGACACGATGATGGCGCACCCGCTCGCGCTGCAGCTGCGCAACCTGCAGAGCCTGGTGGAGATCGGCGTGGACAAGAACACCACCGTCGTCTTCCCCGCCCCGCTGATGAGCACCATCGGCGAGCTGGGCTCCTTCCTGGCCCGCGAGAGCGCCGCCGCGACCCGGCCGGAACCGGTCACCACGGCCCCGATCGTGCCGCCGAAAGCGGCCGTGAACGGAACCCGGGCCGAAGACCGCTGACCCGCGGCCCACGGACTCCGCGGTGTTCTGTCCGAAAAGGACAGAGCACCGCGGACTCGGGCGGGCCGCCGGAACCGTGAGGAGCACGCCATGTCCACCGCCACCCCACCGGTACGAGCCCTGCTCCCGGACGGCGAAGTCGCCTGGGTGCGCACGCTGGAAGCTCGCGACGCCGCCGCGGTCCTCGCGCTGCGGGCCCGGGTCTCCGGGCGGGATCGGCACCTGCGGTTCTTCGGTCTCGGCGTGGCCGGCCTGGCCGAGCTTTCGACGCAGCTGTCCCGCGGCTCCGGCGTCGGGCACACCGCGGTGGGGTGTTTCCTGCACTCCCGGCTGGTGGGCATCGCCCGCTACGACATCCTCACCGACCCGGCCGAAGCGCAGGTCGCGCTGGCGGTCGACGGCCACGGCCCGACGCTCGGCGTGGCGGCCTTGCTGCTCGAACAGCTCGTCGTCTCGGCGGAACACGAGGGTGTGCGGATGCTCGTCGCCGACGTGGACGCGGGAAACGCGAAGATGCTCGGCGTCTTCGCGGCACTGGGCATCCCGTTCCGCCCCGGCCTGCCGGGGCGGAACCGCTCCCCGGAGTGACGTCCGGTCAGCCGTCGGTTCGGTCCTGGGGCGTCGGTGACGAGGCATCCAGGCGGGCGTGCAGCCGTTCGCGGATCTCGTCCGGGGTGTAGGCCCGCCGCCGGCGTTCTTCCCGGGCGATCACCACCCCGGTCGCGGCGACCCCGACGAGCCCGGCCAGTCCCACTGTCTTCCACCAGCGCATCGGCCTAGGCTACTGCCGTGCCGGGGAGCGAGCTGGATTTCGACGAAGCCGTGGCCGGGACGCGCACGGGTGACCTGTGGCTGTTCCGGGGCCGGTCCGCGGCCGACCGCACGATCCGCGTCGTGACGAACAGCCCGGTCAACCACGTCGGCATGGCCGTGGTGATCGAGGACCTGCCGCCGCTGCTGTGGCACGCGGAGCTGGGGCGGGCCCTGCCGGACGTCTGGTCCGGGACCCACCAGCGGGGCGCCCAGCTGCACGACCTGCGCCAGGCGGTGCTCGTGTGGGCGGAGAAGTACCACCAGCGGGTGTGGCTGCGCCAGCTCGACCACCCGGTCACCGGGGAGGTGGAGGACGCAGTCCTGCGGACGATCGCGCGGCTGGACGGCACGCCGTTCCCGTCGACCGCGCGCCTCGCGTCGCGCTGGCTCGGCGGCCGGCTGCCCCGGCGCAGGCGGGAGGCCCGGGAGGCCGGCCTCGAAAGCGCTTACTGCGCCGAGATCGTCGCTCTGACCTACGAAGCCATGGGCCTGCTGTCCCCGGGCCGCCGGCCGAACTGGTACGACGCCGGCCGGTTCTGGAGCGGCGACGACCTCGAGCTGGCGGGCGGCGCGGCGCTGGGCGACGAAATCACCGTGCGCCTCCAGAGCTGACTTGTCAGTCCACTGTGGACGTCACCGGCGGACCTCGGTCGGCAGGCGGGGTTCGCGGTGCAGCAGTTCGAGCGCCTCGGTGTCGGCGACCGCGGGGAACTTCCGGTAGCTGTTGCCGACCGCGTGCAGCCAGGGCAGCGTGCGCAGGCAGACGAACTGGTCCACCTCCCGGGCGAGCCGGTCGACCACGTCGGCCTGGGCGACCGGAACCGCCAGCACGATCCGGCGGACCTGGCGGGCCCGCAGGACGCGGATCGCCGTGTGCGCGGTCGTGCCGGTGGCGGCGCCGTCGTCGGCGAGGACGACCGTGCGGCCGGCGATCGCCGCCGGCACCACCGTGCCCCGGTACCCGGTGATCTGCCGGGCCAGCCCGGCCCGCGCTTCGTCGGCGAGCCGGGTGAGCTCGCCCGCCTCGATGTCGAACCGGCGGATGGCGTCGTGGTCCCAGACGGCCAAGCCGCCCTCCCCGACGGCGCCGAGCGTCGTCGGCGGCGGCCCCGCGGCCTCGATCCGGCCGGTGAGCAGGATGTCCAGCGGCGCGCCGAGGACGTCGGCGATCTCGCCGGCCACCACCAGCCCGCCCTCGGACAGGCCGAGGACCACAGCCCGGTCGCCGCGCAGCGGTCGCAACCGCAGGGCCAGCCGCTCGCCGGCTTCCCGGCGATCACGGAACCGCATGGGCACTCCCGGGAGTCGAAGGCCGTTCGGCCGGCTCCAGCATCACGGCACCGCGTCCGCGGCGCGAGGGCCGTTGGTCACCGCCAGGTGGACCGTTCGGCACCCTTTCACCGGTGCCGCAACGGACCCAGGTGAGTGGGAGTGGCCGTCTCCACGGGGGCCAGCACGACCGCGGGAGCGAGATCGCGGTCGGCCAGCGCGCGTGCGACGTCGCTGAGCCGGAGGTTGTTCCGCCGGGCGAAGCCGCGCAGGGCCTGGAAGGCCGCGTCCATGCTCAGCTGCCCGCTGACGGCGAGCACACCCTTGGCCTGCTCGATGATCACCCGGCTGTTCAACGCGGTCTGCAGCTGCTCGGAGAGGATCTCCCCTCGGCGGAAGGCTCGTTCGTGGAGGATGCCGATGGTCGCGGTGTCGGCCAGCCCCTGCGCCAGTGCCACGTCGTCCGCCGACAGGTCCCCCGAGTTCAGCCCGAAGAGGTTCAGCGCTCCGATCGTCTGTTTGCGCAGTCGCAACGGCAGCGCGTGCACCGACGCGAACCCGTCCTTGGCCGCCTCGATGGCGAACCGCGGCCACCGCGCGGCCTGCGCGGCGATGTCGGCCACCAGCACCGGCGTGCTGGTCGTGAAGCACTCGATGCACGGCCCTTCGTCGATGTCGAGCTGGAACAGCTCGAGCAGCCGCGCCTGCTCGGTGGAGGAGGCGAGCAGCTGCAAGCCGCCCCGCTCGTCGACCAGGGTCAGCCCGGCCGCGGCGACGTCGAGCAGCTCCACGCACTGCTGCACCAGCGTGTGCAGCAGGTCGGCGACGTCGTAGTCGTCGACCAGCGTGTCCGCCAGCGCGACGAACGCCCGGGTCACTTGTCGTTCACGGTCGGCCATGCCCACCATCTCCTGGTTCGTCAGCTGCTTTCATGGTGATCCTCACCCGAACTCCTCGTCCAGTCGCAGTCGCCCGGCCACGATGTCGGCCGCGACCTCGAGCAGGGAACGTCCGTGCCCGAACGCGTACGCTCGCAACCGGGCCAACGCGGCGGACGCGGGCAGGTCCAGGTGCGCGATCAACATCCCGGTGGCCTGGTGCACCTCCCGGTGCCGCATCCCCGCGCCCGCCATCCACCGCCCGTCCCCGTCGAGCCAAAGACCACCTCCGCCGCGCAGTCCCGACAGGGCGAGCGCCGCGATGTCGGCCACCTGCAGGGCCGTCGACAGCTCGCCGGCGCTCAGCGAGCCCGGTGTCGACCGATAGGTGTCGAGGGTCGCCACCCGGACCGCGCCGATCTGCACCGGGAACGTGAACAACGCGGCCACCGGCTGTGCCGCGGCCTCGGCCGCGAACACCGGCCACGCCGGTGGCGATCCCGCTGCCAGATCCGGCACCAGCACAGGGCCACCGAGGCTGTACGCCTCGAAGCACGGCCCTTCCCCCAGGGAGAACTGCAGCTCCGCCAGCGCGGTGCTCACCGCGTCGCTCGCGTAGACGACCTCCCGGTGCCCGGCGTCGACCATCACCGACACCGCCGCGCCGTCCACCGGTAACAGGCGCACGCACGCTCGGCACACCCGCCCGACGACGTCGACGCCGCTGCCGGCCCCTCCCTCGCCCAGGGCGGCCAGCACACTCGCGCGCAAGACTTCGACCTCAGCCACCGCGTTTCCACATCCAGTTCCGCCCATGTCGGTGCACGTGATCGCCACACCAACTCGGACACAGCCAGGTCCGGATCAGCACCGCTGTCGCGGCCGCGGGCACCCACCCTACCCGCAACCGCGGGCCGGCCCGGGCCATCACGGCACCGGCGCGGCGGCTAGGTGCCGGCGCAGCGAGGTCAGCGCCCGATGCTGGCTCACCCGCACCGCTCCCGGGCTGGCGACCCCGAGCACCGCGGCCGTGTCTTGGGCGGACAGGCCGACCATGACCCGCAGGACCACGACGTCGCGCTGCTGCGGTGCCAGCAGGGCGAGCAGGTGGTGCAGCCGCTGCCGCCACTCGAGGTCTTCGACGTGGTGGAGCGGTTCCTGGTGCCCGGCGGGTTCCGGAGCGAACGCCGGAACCGGGACGCTGACATCGGCACCGCGGCGCCGGTACGTGTCGACGACCTTGTGCGCGGCGACGCCGTACACGAAACCGACGAACTTGCCGGCACCGTGCCGGTAGCCCGGCAGCGCGCCCAGCACGCCGATCAGGACCTCCTGCGCGCAGTCGTCCGCATCGCTGTCGCGGTGCCACCGGTCCCCCAGCCGCGCCCGGCAGTACTGCAGCACGCCCGGGTGCAGCAGACCCAGCAACGCGCCCGTCGCGGCGCGGTCGCCCGACACCGCTGACGCCAGGAGTGCGCCGTCGACCCACATGATGTCCTTCCCTCCTCGGTCAGCTTCGCGTGGTCAGGTACGGGCCGGGATCGCTGCCCGCCTTGGCGCCGCTGTCGAGCCAGCGGAGGAATCCGCGGCGGTCCCGTCGTTCGATCTCGTCGAGGAAGTCCTGCCGGCGCTGGACGACGAGCCGGCGAGCCGGCTCGTCGGTGGCGAGGAGCAGGAGGAAGTAACTGCGCCGCCACGCCACGCACAGGTCCTCGGTGGCCAGGTCGGCCACCGGGACGGGCGGCACGGGGCGCGCGACCGGGCCGTCGTGGAGCCCCGGCGCGGTGGGCGGCGTGACGCGGTGGCGATAGCCGGCCCCCAGCCCCCCGGAGACCAGGAGGACCAGGAAGGTCGCCGTCAGGGCGCCGCCCACGGTCGCGAGCAAGCCGACGAGGACCAGGCACACCGTGACGAACGCCGCCGCCGTGGCCACGCCCACCGGTAGATCGGGTCCCCGCGCCGCATCCCGCCCACGCCGGAGCCGGGAAGCGCCGAAAGCGACGAGGATCCCCGTGCCGGCGCCCAGCAGGATCCAGCCGAACAGGACGTCGCCCGGCAAGGTGAGGGCACCGATCGCGGCCAGGGCACTGACGGGACCGATCAGAACGGCCACCGCCAAACGTCCCACCATCGTGCGCCTCACCGTCCGGGTCGGGCGCCGGCCGGGAAAGCCGTGCCGGGGAAACCAGGATCGCCGAGGTCCGGGGCGTGGTGCCCAGTCTAGCCCCGGCGCCCGTTCGCTACCCGTTCGCCCGCGCCGGCACCCCGGTCCGCGCGGCGAGGAGGTCGTCGGGGCTCGCCGTGTTGTCCGGGTCCGCGGCGGTTTTCAGGGCGGTGGTGGCGGTGTCGTGCGGAGTGCCGGGTGCCACGACGAGCAGGATCAGGCGCCGCTGTTGCGTGCCGATGAGGGCCAGGGTGTCCGCCGGCATCGCGTGGAACCCTTCCAGCCGCACGAGGTGGCCGTCCACCACGAGTTTGCGGTGGGTGATCTCCCAGCCGTCGCCCAGCGGGTAGCTGATCCGCTCGACCTGGCCGACCTGGTCGCGCACCGCCGCGAGCACGCCGGCGAACTCGGCGCCGGCGTCGCGGGAGCGCGGCCACCACGCTCCGTCGACGTAGCCGCCGCCGGCCGCCGGTTTCAGCTGCAGGCGCACCTCGTCGCGAACGGCGGTCATGACCGGCTCCCGTCGCCGGGCTGCTGCCGGGCCGGTGTCCCGGTGAGCAGTCCGCGTTCCGGCTTGCCGAACCCGCGGGGGGCCGCGGTGTAGCCGGGGTTGAGCTTGCGGGCCAGGTGTTCGGGCCGGGGCCAGCGAACGTCGGTGGCCCAGCCGAACCTCTCGAACAGCCAGATCAGCCGCGCGGACATGTCCAGCTGGCCACGGCGGACGCCGTGGCGGGCGCCGGTCGGGTCGGCGTGGTGGGAGTTGTGCCAGGACTCGCCCATCGAGGCGATGGCCAGCGGCCAGAAGTTCGCGGACTTGTCGCGGGCGGCGTAGGGCCGTTCGCCGATCAGGTGGCACAGCGAATTCACCGACCAGGTGACGTGGTGCAGCACCGCCACCCGCACCAGGCCGGCCCAGAAGAACGCGGTCAGCGCACCCCACCAGGACAGCGTCACCAGGCCGCCGATCAGTGCCGGGGCGAGCAGGGTGAGCACGGTGAGCGCCGGGAACCCGCGGTCGATCCGGACGATGTCGCGGTCGGCGAGCAGGTCGGGCGCGAACCGCTGCGCGTTGGTCTTCTCGCGGTCGAACAACCAGCCCATGTGGGCGTGCCAGAAACCCTTCGCGAGCGCGGCGGCGGACGTGCCGTAGCGCCACGGCGAGTGCGGGTCGCCGGCGCGGTCGGCGTAGGCGTGGTGACGGCGGTGGTCGGCGACCCAGCCGATCACCGGCCCCTGCATCGCCATGCTGCCCGTGACGGCGAGCGCGATCCGCAGGCCGCGGCCGGCCTTGAACGCTCCGTGGGTGAAGTAGCGGTGGAACCCGATCGTCACCCCGAGCCCGGTCAGGAAGTAGAACCCGACCGTCAGGGCGACGTCGGTCCAGCCGAGGCCCCAGCCCCACGCGAACGGCACCGCCGCGGCCAGCGCGAGCAACGGCACCACCGCGAACAGCTTGACGAGAAAGGTTTCGGTGCGGGACTTTTCGCCCGCGAGCATCGGCTCGGCGGCCCGGGGCGGGCGGTCCAGGGTGTGGGTCATTTCCATCGCTCTTTCCGTGACATCTGCCTTCGCCAGGGTCCGGAGCGAGTGAACATCGGGTCGCCCGCCGACGGCGGAGCAAACCCGGAGGAGGTGAAGACTTGCAAGAGGTCCGCGAAGGTGCTGTGCGGACGAGAGCAACCACTTTCTCCAACGCACGAAACCCTGGAAAGATTCCCGTGGATCCCCTCGGGCACGGACCGGTACCGCGCCTGGCGTGGCGAACACACGCGCGGCGGGTCGCTCGCGGTGGAACCGATCCCGCCGAAGCCGCAGGCGCGCCGGAAGCCCGCCGGCGGTAGGATCGGGCTGCGGCTTCCCGAGCGTCCGGCCCCTGCTCTCGCGGCGACCGGCAGTATCGCCGGTCCGGCCGTCCCACACCAGGAGCAGGATCTTCATGATCGCAACGCACCCGATCGCGCGCTGATCCGATGCCGGACCCCGACTCTTCCCCGGTACCGTACGGGCTCCGCGTCGCGGCCGCCGTCGCCTGGCGCGCGCTGGTCGTCGCGGCCGCTCTGACGGTCGTCGGTTTCCTGGCCGTCAAGCTGGCCTCGGTGCTGGTCCCGGTCGCCGTTGCCCTGCTGCTGGCGGGGCTGTTCGCCCCGGCCGTTTCCTGGCTGGCGGGCAAGAAGGTCCCCCGCGGACTGGCGGCCGCGATCGTGCTGGTCGGGGGAATCGCGCTGGCCGGCGGCGTGGTGACGTTCGTGGTCATCAGCGTCACCGTCGGCATGCCCGGGCTGATCGACCAGATCACCGCGAGCCTGACCGACCTGCACACCTGGTTGCGCACCGGGCCGCTGCACCTGAGCCAGGGCCAGCTCGACGAGATGCTCGGCAACCTGACCGCCATGCTCGGCCGGAACAAGTCGGCGATCGCCTCGGGCGCGCTCACCACGGCGGTGACCGTGGGGGAACTGCTCGCCGAGTCCCTGCTCGTCGTCTTCTGCCTGATCTTCTTCCTCGCCCAGGGCCGCGTGATCTGGGTGTTCATGCTGCGGGCCGTGCCGGTCCGCCTGCGCGACCGCGTGGACGTGGCCGGGCGCAGCGGGTTCACCACCCTGGCGCACTACATCCGCGGCACCGCCGCCGTCGCGTTCGTCGACGCCGCCGGCATCGGCCTCGGGCTGGTGATCATCGGGGTCCCGCTGGCGGCTCCGTTGAGCGCGCTGGTCTTCCTCGGCGCGTTCGTCCCGGTCATCGGCTCGGTGATCGCGGGCGCGATCGCCGTCCTCGTGGCGCTGGTGACCAACGGCGTGTGGGCGGCCGTCATCGTGCTCGCCGTCGTCGTCGGTGTCATGCAACTCGAAAGCCACGTCCTGCAGCCTCTGCTGCTCGGGCGCGCGGTCCGGCTGCATCCCCTGGCCGTGGTCCTCGCCCTCGCGGTCGGACTGGTCGCTGCCGGCATCGTGGGTGCCCTGTTCGCCGTGCCCCTGCTCGCCGTCTTCAGCTCGGGCGTGCGCAGCCTGACCGCGCGGCCGGAGAACCACCCGCCCGGGCGAACCGCGCCCGGGGCCACCCGTTCTAGTCTGGAAGACCGCGCCCCGGACCCCGGCGAAGCATGACGGTGCACTCCGTGCGCCGCGAGCGAAGGCGGGCACGGTGGACGACGAGCAGACCGATGCGTACCCGGCGGGACGGACCGCGGGGAGCGCGAACCGGAACTGGCCCACGCGCCACGGCGGTGGCTACCCACCCGGGTGGCTCGTCCGCTACCGCAACCGCGCCGATCGCGCGTCGCGCGCGACCCCGGCGTGGCGCGAAACCGTCGGGACCGTCGCGGGGCGCAGCCTGCGCGACGAGCACACCAGCACCACCTGGGTGCCCATCCGCCGGCAGGGGTCCGCCTCGGACGCGCAGATCAGCCTGGTGCGGGCCACCGACATCCTCGACGCCCGGCCACCTGGTTCCGACGAGCGAACCGGCATCTGAGCCGCCGCGCTTTCACGCAGGCGCGGCCGAGCAGTGGAACGGGGTCCGCGGTCAGCGGGTTCCCGCCGCCGCCCATCGCGGCGCGGCGATGGCCGCGGCCCTGGAGGTGTGGACGGCCAGGCGTTCATCCGTGCGAGTGAGCTGCAGCGGCCGCCGGGTCGCGCGCGTCGTGGCGACCAGCCGCACGTCGGTGCCCGGGGAGCCCCGGCGGTGGGCGTCGAGCAGCACCTCCAGCCCGGCGGCGTTCAGGAACCGCACGAGCGACAGGTCCACGACGATCCGCCGCGGCGCCCGGCTCAGGTTCGCGTCCAGGACGTCGTGGAGCATCGGCGCCGTGCCGAGGTCGACGTCCCCGGCCACGGCGACGACCAGCGTCTCGCCGAGCCGCTCCACGGTGATGGTCAGATCCTGGTGCCGGCGACCGGCGACCGGCGCGCGCGAGAAGTCGATGACGACGGACGGCACGATCCACCCGCTCTGTCCACAGTGGGCGGTCATGACCCGGCCCGCCCACCCTGGTGCCGGATGGAGTCCCCGCCCTTGTGGTGGTCCGTCCGCCCGTACACACCTTCGAGCACGCTCTCGAGTTTGTGCACGGCACCCCGGCACGCCTCGGCGACCGAACCCGCGTGGTGGCTGACGGCCACGGTCCGGCGTCCGGTCGGCCGGGCTTCGAGCACGCAGCGGCGGTCCATTCCGTCGGCGGCAGCGGATTCCTCGCTGAAGTGGGCTTCCAGCCGCGTGATGTGGTCGCTGAACCGCGACAACTTGGCGGCCAGCTCTCCTTCGAAGTACCGGACCAGCTCTTCGCCGCCGGGCACGGTCCGCTCCGTGCTGATCTGGATCTGCATGCGTTGTCCTCTCGCCGGCCGGCCCGGGTCTGCACGACGCGGGCGTCCGGCCTCCGACCATCGTGTCCACCGCGGCGACGATCCGCCCAGAGTCACACGTCCCCCACCCGAAGGCCGAAGGGACCTTTTCCCGCCGCCACCGCGCTGCCGTGACAGCCTCCGGCCGGGCTCAGCCGGCCGGGACGTCCCCGGGTTCCGCCCGGAACTCGGCGATCCGGGTCAGCAGTTCCCCGCCGGCCCGGCTGCCCGGGCGGGCCCGGAGCGCGGCCTCCAGCGGCCGCAAGCGCCCCTTTGCGCGCACCGACCGGATTTCGCGGGCGAGGCTGATGGCCTCCGCCCCCACCCGTGCGGCCGCCTCGGTGTCACGCCCGAGGGTGTGGGCGAGGGCGAGCATGATCTGGGTCAGCGAGCGGCTTCTGCTCATCTCCGGCCCGTAAGCGGCCACTGCGTCGTCGAGGAACGGGATCGCGAGCACCGCGTGGTGGCGATCCACGGTACGGCCGAGCTCGACCCGGACCGTTCCGGTCATGGCGGCGAGATCGTTCGCGTCGAAGAACCGCGTCCAGGGCGCCGCGGACGCCTCGCCGGGGAACGCGTCGATCGCATGGCCCAGGTACCGCAAGGCGGCGGACTCGTCCGCCCGCATCGCCCAGGCCCACGCCTGGTTGATCGAAAGGACGGCCCGCGCTGCCGCGTCCTGCCCCCGATCGAACTCCGCCAGCGCGTCGTCGACCGAGCCGCGGTGCAGGTGCAGCCGACCGCGCCGGTAGCTGACGTTGGCGAGCAGATCGTGGTCCCCGGCTTCCCCGGCCAGCTCCGCCGCCACGTCGAACGACCGGAGCGCCGACCCGTCGCGACCGGAGTCGAACTCCGTCCACGCCAGCAGGTTGTGCAGGTCGGCCAGACCGCGGCAAAGCCGGCGCCGCAGCCGCGGCGCCACGGATCCCTCGCGCAGCAGAACCGTCCACGAGGCGAGCGCGGCGAGCGGGGTGTGGCAGTACCCGCCGCCGTACCGGTAGTCGAGGGCGCGGAACGCGCGTGTCGTCGCCTCGAGCGCTTCGAGATCGCTCACCTCGACCCGGAACGGCAGCGCCTCCGTTTCCAGGCGTGACCGGATGCACCACCAGGGTCCGGAGCGTCAACCGAGTTCAACCGATCGTGAGCGCCACGAACCGACCGGAAGGGTAATGCCGGAAGATTCTTTTGAAAAGGTCGGGAACATTCACGCGCATTCGCTGGAACACAACCGCGAAAGGGCCGAAAGATCCCCGATGGGTGACCTGAGGCCCTACGCAGGACCGGGTGAGCCGGTTGAGACTGGCGATCCACCGAGGGACGGAGCCCGGCCGTGCACGTGCGACTTTCCCTGCCGGAAAGGAACGATCTCACCCTCGGTGTGGAGGAGGAGTTCGTCCTCGCGGATCCGGCGACCGGTGGGGTGGCGCTCGCCGCGCCCCGGGTGCTGGAGCTGCTCGACGGCGAACCCGCCGTGATGCCGGAGTTCCTGCGCTTCCAGATCGAAACCGCCACCGGGATCCACACCCGCCTCGACGAGATCCGGGCGGAGCTGCTCGGGTTGCGCCGGCTCGTGGCCGACGCGGCCGGCCACGCCGGCTGCCTGGTACTGGCGTCCGGGACGCCGCCCTGCGGTGATCTGCCGGGCCTGCCCGGCGTCACCGCCGAACCCCGCTACCGCGCGCTGGCCGCCCGATATCCCGCTCTCCTCCCGGACGCCGGCACGTGCGCCTGCCACGTGCACGTCGGCATCCCGTCACCGGCACTCGGCGTCCGGGTCCTGGCCGGCCTGCGCCCCTGGCTCGCCCCGCTCCTCGCCATCAGCCCCAATTCGCCGCTCGCCCACGACGCGGACTCCGGGTGGGCCAGCGGGCGGTACCCGCTGTGGTCGCGCTGGCCGACCGCGAACCCGCCGCTGGACTGGCCGGACGCGACCGCCTACGCCGCGAGCGTCGACGGCGCGGTAAGCCGTGGCGAGGCGTTGGACGCGAACGGGGTCTACTACTACGCCCGGCTCTCACCGAAGTACCCGACAGTCGAAGTCCGCATCGCGGACGTCGGCTTGACGGCCGAAGACGCGGTGCTGCTCGCCGGGCTGATCCGCGCCCTGGTGGTCACGATCCTCGCGGAGGCCCGGGCCGGCCTCGCGCCCCGGCCGGTGCGGACCGCGCCGGTCGCCGCATCGCTCACCGCAGCGGCCCGCGGCGGCTACCCCGGCCAAGGCATCGACCCCGGCACAGGCCAGGTCGTCCCGAACCACGTGCTCGTTGCCCGGCTCCTGGAGTACGTCCGGCCGGCCTTGCAGGCCAACGGGGACTTCGCGACGATCGATCGGCAGCTCGCCGCGGTGCGGTCCGGGGAAACCGGCGCGGCACGCCAACGCGCGCTGTTCGCCGACGCCGGCTCACCGGCCGCGCTCGTGGCGGAGCTGGCCTCGGCGACACTCGCCGGGAGAGGCGGCTACGGCCCGGCACCGAGGCGACGACCGGTGGCCGTCCACGACGGCTGAGCCGGCTCCGGGGACGACCTCGGTCCGCGGCAGACCGATCTCGCGCGCCGACCGGACCCGCAACCGTCGCCTCCATTCGAGGTCCCCCGTCCGGGGGATTCAACCCTGGTGGATGGCGTAGGACGCCTAGGCTGTCCGGACCGCCCCAGACCTCGGCGTGCCCGCCGTTCCCCGCACCGCGCGGAACGTACCCACGGCCGAGGAGGAGACGGATGACTGCCGGGAACCCGGACCGCGGCGCACCGGCGGACGACGGCACTCCCCTCCCGCCTCGGCGCCAGATCGCGTTCAGCGTCGGGAACTGGCGCGTCACCTACGCCGGCCCGGATCCCCGCTCGCCGCGGACCGGCACCCTCGCCGGCCGGCCCGAGTTCGGCCCCGGAGGGGCCCGCGTCCCCATCGTCGCCGACGACGGCCCCGCGACCTCGGTGCGCTGGGTCGACGACCGGGACATCATCGCCGTGACCGCGCAGCCGGCCGGCCGGCCGGATCACGTCTCGCAGCAGGGCGAGCCGTGAAATGCGCGGCGACCGGTGTAGAATCCCGGG
This sequence comes from Amycolatopsis sp. FBCC-B4732, assembly GCF_023008405.1. Classification (NCBI taxonomy): domain Bacteria; kingdom Bacillati; phylum Actinomycetota; class Actinomycetes; order Pseudonocardiales; family Pseudonocardiaceae; genus Amycolatopsis; species Amycolatopsis sp. FBCC-B4732. The sequence continues at coordinate 1,813,699 of NZ_CP095376.1, read as the reverse complement.
TACCGAGAGCATTTCGCGCGTCGGCGGCCGAGCCCGCGCCGTCCTCGGTCGCCCTCCACATCGATCACCGCGATCGGGACGGGACACGGCATGACGCCGGAATCGCCCACCAGAACCGGAACGCCCTCCGCGCGACCGCGTGGAGCTACCCCTCCCGCCCCCAGGCTGGGGTGGAAACCGCAGGGCGGGCCGGTTGGTCACGTCGACGGCGGCTGGTGGCCGCGGTCGCGTGATCTCGCGGCGGAACTGCCGGGGCTGGCCGCGGCGCTCACGGCGCGGATGGGCCACCTCACCAGGGTGGCGTACCCCGTGTCCGAATGGGACAGTGCGCCGCGGCGACTGGAGATCGGCGGCCACGTCGTCCGGCTCGACGGTCTCCTCGACCGGGACGGCCACGTCCTGTCGATCACCGGCCCGGAACCGGACCAGCTCACGCTCCTCGTCGTTCCACCGGAGGCGGCGGCCCCCGCGGGCCACCGAGCGCTGACGACCGCGTCCCGTCGCGGCAACACCGACCGGCCCGCGGACATCCTGGCCGCGAGCGGGGCCCTCGTCGCTCCGGCGGCACCCCGGCTCCACCCCGACACCAGCGAAGACGGCTGGGAAACCGAAGGCGGGCAAGTCTCCTGACCTCCCCCGCCGAACCACAGGACGACCGGAACGGGCCGATGAACGTCCGAAAAGGACACAAGCGTGAGTACCGCTCCCCCGCCAACCGGCACCGGTACGAGCACCGGACCGCGGGTGAACGGATCGCCGACCGGGTCACCGCGTCGTTCGGCTCCTGGCCGTTCATCGTCGGGCAGAGCGTGATCGTGCTGCTGTGGATCGGGCTCAACCTCGTGGCCTGGGCGGGCGGCTGGGACCCGTACCCGTTCATCCTGCTGAACCTCGTGTTCTCGACCCAAGCCGCCTACGCGGCCCCGTTGCTGCTGCTGTCGCAGAACCGGCAGGCCGAACGCGACCGGATCGAAGCCGAGCACGACTTCCGCGTCGACCAGCTCGCCCTGCAGTACCTCTTCGCCTGGCACCGGGACGCCCACGGCCCCGGCTGCGACTGCGTGCAGAAGCTCGGCCCCGCCGTCGACACCGTCCTCGCCCGGCTGGCCGACGACGTGATCGCACGCGAAGCGACGGCGACCCCCTAGAAGCCGCCGGAAACCGCGGTTCACGCGCGTGGCTCCCCGAACCCGGGAGCGGCGACGGCGGCCGCTCGCGAGCTGTGGCTGACCGGGGTCTCGTGCGAGCACAGCGCCGAACCTGGTCGAGGGCGCCGGCAGCGGGCCACCCGGGCCCACCCGTTCGCCGACGCTCCGAGCGGGCCGGGCGGGTTATCCTCGGAGGTGTCCGCCCCGGACCTCGGCGGTGCCACCTCGAAGTGGCCGGTCCGGACGGAGGGCTGTGATGATCATTGCGACACCGGGCACACCGGGTCACCCGCGGGCGGAGCCGGGCGCCCCCTTCGTGTCCCCACGCCGGTGAGGCAGCCGAAGGTGGCCCAGCGCAGAGAGCCGGACCCGTTCGCGCTCAGCTCCGAGCAACGCCGGCGTGGCGCCCGCGTGGTCGCGTCGTCGGCCGACGACGCCGGCGACTGCGCCACGCTGCTCGCGATCCTCGGGCTGGAACCCGCCGACGGCCTCACGGCGCCGGACGACGAGCCCCCCGTCCCGGGCTGAACCGACGTCGGTCAGCCGGCCCGGGGCAGCCGCGGATTTCCGGGCCGCCGTCGGCGCCGGGACCGGCAGTGCGGTGAAACCGTGAGCGGACAAGAGGTTCGCGGTGCCCGTCACCGGTGAGCGGGCCGGACCCGCGCGGCCGTCACGGTGTCCGCTCCCGGACGACGAGGTCATCGGCCACGGCGCGGATCCGGCCGATCATGCGGAGCGCCTGCGCATCCGTGAACAGCCCCTGCCGGGCGAGGTCGATGATCGCGGTCACCGCGCTGCGGTGCGGCTCGGCGATTCCCGCGAGATCAACGGATGCCATGGTGTGCTCCTCGGTCGGCTGGTCGTCGCGCCGGGTCCGGGGCACTCACCACACATGCTACGCGTCCGGTTGGCGACGTCGAGGAGTTCGAGGCCCTCGGACCCCGGAGGTGGAGCAGTTCGGCCCTGTGCCCGGCACCTCGATCACCTGGAGGATCGGGACGAAAGGTTCGCCACGACCGTCGAAGGGAACCGATCATGCGAGTGCCGGCACCGGCCCGGCCGGGAGGCCAGGCCGACACAGCCGGCCGGGCACCGGCGCACGCGCTGGACGCGGCCGAGACGATCACCCTGCTCGGGACCGACGGGCGAACCGGGCTGACCGAAGCCGAGGCCGCCGCCCGCAACGTCCACAACGGACTGAACGTGCTGCCGACCGGCCGGCCCACCAGCGCGCTCGGCCGGTTCTTCCGCCAGTTCGAGGATCCGCTCGTCTACGTCCTGCTCGCCTCGGCCGCCGTGACCCTGAGCCTCGGCCAGCTGGTCGACTCGAGCGTCATCTTCGCCGTGGTGCTGCTCAACGCGGTCGTCGGGCTGCTCCAGGAGTCGCGGGCCGAGCACGCGCTCGCCGCGTTGGCCGGCATGGTGACCACCGAGGTCCGGGTGGTGCGCGGCGGTGCACCGATCCGGCTGAGCGCCGAAAAACTGGCCACGGGAGACCTCGTGCTTCTCCGCGCCGGGGATAAGGTCGCGGCGGACTCGCTCCTGATTTCGGCGCGCACCCTGCAGATCGACGAATCCGCGCTCACCGGTGAGGCCGCACCCGTCACGAAGGTCCCCGGCGCGCTCCCCCGGGCCACCGCGCTCGCCGACCGGCGGAACATGGCGCACGCGGGCACCGTGGTGACGCGGGGCGAGGGCACGGCCGTCGTCGTGGCGATCGGCGCCGCGACCGAACTGGGCCTGATCAACCAGCTCATGACCGCGACCGGGGTGCCGACCACACCGCTGACCCGCAAGCTGGCCGGGTTCAGCCGCCGGCTCTCGGTCGGCATCGTGGCGCTGGCGGTCGTCCTGTTCCTCGTCGGCCTGCTGCGGGGCTACCGCGCCGGGGAGATGTTCACCGCGGCGGTGACGATGGCGGTCGGCGCGATCCCCGAAGGCCTGCCGGCCGCGGTGTCGATCGTCCTGGCCATCGGCGTCGTCCGGATGGCCCGGCGCGGCGCGATCGTCCGGCGGCTGCCGTCGGTGGAGACCCTGGGCAGCACCACGGTCGTCTGCACCGACAAGACCGGCACCCTCACCACCAACCGGATGACCGTGACGACCGTGTTCGCCGGCGGACGCACCCACGAGTGGGCCGGTGGCGACCCGCTCCCGCCGGCCCTGCGGGAGTGCCTGCTCACCGGGGTGCTGTGCAACGAGGCGCAACCGGCCGACGGCACCGTTGCGGCGATCGGCGACCCGACCGAAACCGCCCTCCTCACCGCGGCGCGGGAAGCGGGGCTGGACATCGGCGCGGAACGGTCGGCCCGGCCGCGCGTCGACGTGCTGCCCTTCGAATCCGGCCGGAACCTGATGGCGACGGTGCACCGGACCGCCGACGGCCGGCTGACCGGATACCTGAAGGGCGCTCCCGAAAAGGTGCTCGCACTGTGCCGCGACCAGCTGCGGGAAGACGGCATCGGCGAACCACTGGAGCGGGAGTCGCAACGAGGCACGGCGGAAGCCCTCGCCCGCCGCGGGCTGCGGGTACTGGCTTTCGCGATGTTCACCCCGGCGGCCGAAGCCGCCTTCCCCGCGGACACGCCTCCGGACGGGCTGACCCTCGTCGGCTTCCAGGCCATGCACGACCCACCCCGGCCGGCCGCGGTGGCCGCCGTCGCCGCGTGCCGACGAGCCGGGATCACCGTCAAGATGATCACCGGTGACCACGGCGAAACCGCACGGGCGATCGCCCGGAACTTCGCGCTGACCGAAGGAGAACCGGTGGTCCTCACCGGTGCCGAAATCGCCGTCACCCCGGACGACGCCCTCGCCGGCGTGGACGTGTTCGCCCGCGTTTCCCCGGAACAGAAACTGCGGCTGGTCACCCTCCTGCAGGAGCGCGGCGATGTGGTCGCGATGACCGGCGACGGGGTCAACGACGCGCCTGCGCTGCGCAAAGCCGACATCGGGATCGCGATGGGCCGCAGCGGGACCGAAGTCGCGAAGGAAGCCGCCGACATGGTGCTGGCGAACGACGACTTCGCGACCATTGAGGCCGCCGTCGAGGAAGGCCGGGCGGTGTTCGACAACATCCGGAAGTTCATGGCCTGGACGCTGCCGACCAACATCGCCGAAGGGCTGGTCATCCTGGTCGCGATCGTGCTCGGCGCCCAGCTGCCGATGCTGCCGGTCCAGGTGCTGTGGATCAACATGACCACCGCGGTCTTCCTCGGCCTCGCGCTGGCGTTCGAACCGAAGGAAACAGCCATCATGGCCCGCCGCCCCCGCCCACCGGGACAGGCGCTGATGACCGCCGACCTGCTCCGGCGGATCACGCTCGTGTCGGTCATCCTCGTCGCCGGGTCCTTCGCGGTGTTCACCTGGCAGCTGCGAACCGGCGCCTCCGTCACCGAAGCGCGCTCGATCACCGTGACCGTGTTCGTGTTCGCGCAGATCGCGTACCTGTTCAGCTGCCGGTCCCTCGACCGGTTCCGGCCGGCGGGCTGGAACCCCTGGGTGCTCGGCGGCGTCGCCGTCATGATCGCACTGCAGGTGGCGATCCTCTACGTCCCGCTGATGAACGAGCTGTTCCACACCGCGCCGCTGACCGTCGGGGGCTGGCTGCTGGTCCTCGGCCTCGCCGCCACGACGTTCCTGATCGCCGAGCTCGACAAGTACCTCTGGCGTCCCCGGCCGCGCCGCGGTCCCGGTTCCCCAAGACCCTCCGAAAAGGGGACTTCGGCACCAGCGCCGGCCGCCACCCGGGGCTGATACTCCGGGTGACCCCAAGAAGGAGCCCCTCATGTCCATCCGGGACCGCAGTCCGTCCACGCAGGAAACGTTCCTCTCCGACCGGCCGGCGAACGAGGCGGCCGAACCGGGCCGCCGCCCGGCGCTGGCGATCCTGCGCATCGTCCTGGGGTTGACCTTCCTGTGGGCGTTCTTCGACAAGGCGTTCGGGCTGGGGTACGCCACGAGCCCGGCGCAGGCCTGGGTCGGCGGCGGGTCGCCCACCAAGGGTTTCCTGGGGCACGTGCAGGTCGGCCCGCTGCAGTCGATGCTCCGGGACTGGGCGGGCACCGGCTGGGCCGACGGGCTGTTCATGCTGGCCCTGCTCGGCATCGGGCTCGCGTTGCTGCTCGGGGTGGGCCTGCGCCCGGCCGCCGTCGCGGGCACGATCCTGCTCGCCTTGATGTGGATCGCCGAATGGCCGCTCGCCCGCACGACCTCGGACGGCACGGCCACCTCTTCGACCAATCCCTTGCTCGACTACCACCTCGTGTACCTCGTCGCGATCGTCGTTCTGGCCGCCTTCGCGGCCGGCGACACCTGGGGCCTGGGCCGCCGCTGGGCGAAGCTGGAACTCGTCCGGCGCAATAGCTGGCTTCGCTGAGCGCCGCCATTTCGTCCACAACGGACACCGGAAGAAGGAACCATGCGCACCAGCACGACCGTCGGCCACGTCATGACCCGGGAAGTGATCACCGCGACGCCGGCGACGTCGTTCAAGGACCTGGCCGGCATGATCGTCACCGACCGCGTCAGCGCGGTCCCGGTCGTGAGCCCCGGCGGCGGCCTGCTCGGCGTCGTGACCGAAGCGGACCTGCTGTGCCGGCAGGCACACGAGGACGACGCCCTCGGCGCGAGCTGTCCGCACTTCGCCGGCCACCTGACGCGGGACGACTGGCGGAAGGCGGCCGCGCAAACCGCGGCCACGCTGATGTCCGCGGCGCCGCGGACCACCACCCCGGGCGCCACCCTGCCCGAGGTCGCGCGGCTGCTCACGACGAGCGGTGTCCGCAGGCTGTTCGTGCTCGACGGCGGGCAGCTGGTCGGGGTCGTCGCGCGGCGGGACCTCTTGCGCACGTTCCTCCGCACGGACGAAGACGTGCGGGCCGACATCGACCGCACCGTGTTCGAGGACGCGCTGCACGCCGACCAGAACAGCGTGCTCGCGAGCGTCGAGCACGGCGTGGTCCTGCTGACCGGCCGGCTCGAGTACGAAGCCGACGTGGCCACCGCGCAACGGCTGGCCCTCGCCGTTCCCGGCGTGGTCGGGGTCCGGAATCGGATGGACTTCGTCTGGCGGGGCGAGGGACCGCAGCACGCCGGCGGCTGACCGCTGTCCCCGCCCGGTGAGCGCGGTCGGAGGGCAGCACGCCCCAGCCGGGTGCGACTGGGCGGCTCCGGGGACGGCCGCGTTGCCCCTCTCCGGCAGCAGCGATTCCGTTCGGCGGATTTGGTCACCCGGCGAAAGGTCTTCGTGCTCTGCCGCGCGGACGCGGCGGAGGACATGCTGGCAAGGGCCGCCGTCCGGGCGGCGCCGGAGGGCAGGAGTCGGCGATGTCCGAACAGACGACGGCCGCGGTGATCGCCGGGGTGGATGCCTCGGAAGGGTCGCTGCGCGCGGTCCGGTGGGCGGCGCGGGAAGCGGCTCGGCGCACCACGGGACTGCGGTTGCTCCACGCCTGCGTGGTCGATCCGGGCGACGAGGCCGGATTCCTGCCCGAACACGTGACCCGGCGGACGCGCCACGCGGCGAAGATCGCCCGCACCGCGGCACCGGGCCTCGAAGTCGAAATCGACGTTCGGCTCGGCCTCGCGGTCGACCTGCTGCTCGCCGAGTCCGTGACCGCCCCCTTGCTCGTGCTCGGCTCGCACGGCCTCGGCGGACTCCGGGGCGTCCTGGTCGGTTCGGTCGCCCTCCGGGTCGCCGCGGCCGCGAAGTGCCCGGTGGTCGTCTTCCGCGGCCACGCCGACCCGCGGGGCCCGGTCGTGGTCGGCGTGGACTCCTCACCGGCGAGCGCGGAAGCGCTGCACTTCGCCGCCGACGGGGCGGCCGCGCGTGGCGTACCGCTGGTCGTGGCGCACGCCGCCCGCCAACGAGCACCCAGCATCGAACCCTCCTTCGCCGACCAGCAGGCCGAGGACCGGCGCAAGGTCGAGGAGCTGGTCGCCGGCTGGTCACGGAAGCACCCCCGGCTGGAGATCACGACGCGGGTCGTCGACGACGGTGATCCGTCGCGTGCGCTCATCGGGATCACGCCCGCCGCCCAGCTGATCGTGGTCGGCAGCCGCGGTCGCGGCCCGCTCGCCGGTGCCCTGCTGGGATCGACGGGCAACGACCTGCTCGCGCACGCCACCTGCCCGGTCGCCGTCGTCCACTGAGCGGGTGGCGGAGCCTTTCGCCGGTCCGCCGAGGTCGTTGGCCTCTGCTCACGAAGCCGCGGACGCGCGAGGCTGGCACCATGAGAATCCTCGTTGCGGTGGCCACCCGGCACGGCGCCACCCGGGAAATCGCCGAACACCTCGCCACGTCGCTCGGCTCCGCGCTGACCGAGGCCGGAGTGGCGCCCGAGGTCGAGGTGCGCGACGTCGGGCTCGTCGCTTCGCTCGAGGGCTTCGACGCCGTGGTCCTCGGCAGCGCCGTGCACCTGGGACAGTGGCTCGACCCGGCCCGGAAGTTCGCTGAGTCCTTTTCGGACGGTCTGCGGTGGCTGCCGGTCTGGCTGTTCTCCCGCGGTCCGGTGGACGAGCGGGACGAACCCGCCCGCGAACTCGTCCGGCAGCTGGCGGCCCGCGACCACCGGGTGTTCGACGGAACCGCCGACCGGCCGCTGATCCGGGCCTGGGGCCACGAGATCGGCGCGATCCTGGCCACCGCGGCCGTCGCCCGGAGTACGTCATGACCACACCACCCGGGGTCCGGCGGGCGGCCCGGGCCACGCACGGCGCCGTCGTCGCCGGGGTCGACGGCTCGTCCTCCGCGCTGCGCGCCGCGGTCTGGGCCGGTACCGAAGCGCTCCGGCGAAACCGGCCACTGCGGCTGGTACAGGTCTACGCGTTGCCGCCGGTCCGCGCGCCGATCGCGGTCGGAGCCGGCGAACAGGTGCGCGCCGGCCTGGCCGAGTACGCCGAAGGCCGGCTGGCCGAGGCGCGGGCCGCGGTGCTCGCGCGGTCTCCCGGCCTCGACATCGGGGTCGCCGCGCGGGAATGGAACCCGGTCGCGGCCCTCGTCCAGGAGTCACGGCACGCGGAGCTGGTGGTACTGGGTTCCCGCGGCCTCGGCGGGTTGACCGGGATGCTCGTCGGCTCGACGGCCGTTTCCGTGGTCGCGCACGCGCTCTGCCCGATCGTGGTGGTGCGTGGCCGGCGGCCGCAGGATCCGCCACCGGACACCGGCCCGGTCATCGTCGGCACGGACGGCTCGTCCCCCAGCGACGGCGCACTGGCGTTCGGCTGTGAGGAGGCACGGTTGCGCGGCGTCGGGCTGACCGCGGTGCGCACCTGGAGCGACATCGTCGCCGGCGAAGTGCTCCGGGCGCATCCGCTGCAGGACGACCCCGCCGAGCTCGAACAGGTAGAACGCGCCAGGCTCGCCGAGCAGGTGCGGCCCTGGCAGGACAAGTACCCGGACCTCACGATCGACCTCGAGGCCGCCCGTGGCCGCCCGGTCCGGACGCTGCTCGAGCGCGCGGAGCACGCGCAGCTGATCGTGGTCGGCAGCCGGGGCCGCGGTGGCTTCACCGGGATGCTGGTCGGCTCGACCAGCCAGGCGCTGATCGTGCACTCGCCGTGCCCGGTCGCGGTGATCCGGCCCCACGACGCGGGAAGCGAGGGGGTCCGATGAAGGACCGGAACCGCACGATCGTCGTGGGGACCGACGGCTCGGCAGCCTCGGCGACGGCGGTGTCGTGGGCCGCCGAGCTCGCCTCCTCCCGTCATCTCGACCTCGAGATCGTGCACGGCCTGCAGATCGCGGCGCTCGGTCACGGCGGCGGCCGGCCGGGCACGGACGTCCTGGTCGAGGCGGTCCGCCAGGACGGCGAACGCGTCGTCGCCCTCGCCCGGACGCTGGCCGCCCAGGTCGATCCGGATCTGGTGATCACCACGGAGACGCCGATCGAGGCGCCGGCGCCGCTGGTCGCCGAACGTTCGCGGCGGGCCCGGCTGGTCGTCGTCGGCGCGACCGGCTCGAGCGGCCTCGCCGGAATGCTGCTCGGCACCACGACGGCCACCCTCGTGAACCACACGCACTCCCCGGTGGCGGTGATCCGGGGCCGGTGGTGGTCGGGGTCGACGGGAGCCCGCCGAGCGAGCTGGCGATCGCCGCGGCGTTCGGGGGCCTCGGCACGCGGTGCGCCGCTCGTCGCGGTGCACGCCTGGAGCGACGTCGCCGACGAAGACTTCTCCGACACCATCCGGATCATGCCGCGGTGGGCGGCGGTGAAGGACGACGAGGAGCGGCTGCTCGCGCAGCGGCCGGCGGGCTGGCAGGAGAAGTACCCGGACGTCGAAATCCGCCGTGTGCTGCGCCGCGACCGCCCCCCGGCACGCCTTGCTCGAAGCCGCGGAGAAGGCCCAGCTGGTGGTCGTCGGCAACCGCGGCGCGGCGGGTTCACCGGGATGCGGCTCGGTTCGACCGGCCAGGCGCTCGTGCAGCACGCCGGCTGCCCGGTGCTCGTGGTCCGTCCGGAGGACCCGGTCGCGGAATGAAGCACCGGACCGTTGCCCGGCCGCCGCCTCGTCGCTCACCGCACGGGAGCATCCGGGGTGACGCGGCGGGTCAGGACGTCGGCCACGGCTCGTCGTGCCGTCGTCGCCGTCGGCTGGCCGTAGCCGACGCGCAGCAGTGTGTGGACCTGCCCGTGACCGTCGAAGATCCGGTCGAGCGCTTCCCGGGTCTGCGGTGTCTCGAAGGGCTGCGACAGGAACGAGGTCGCCAGGCCCGCCGCGGTTGCGGTGAGGAGCACGTGCTGCATGGCCATCCCGGCCCGGACCTCGGCGTGCGGCCCGCGGTCCCGGGTGAGGACGGCGGCCAGCAGCGGGTCCTGCTCGAACTCGCGCGGCGGCAGCTCCTGGTTGGCGTGCGAGGCACGCAGCGATACCGCTCTGGCCCCGTACGGCGGAGGCCCGGAGGCGCTCGCCGGCACGCCGTCCGGGGACGCGGTATCGCGGCGCATCCAGGACGAGGTCTCAGTCCGGAACGCGAGATCGTTCCCCTGCAGTGCTTCGGCACGGCGCACCAACGTCGTGACGGTGGAGAAGTGCCCGGCCTCGTCGAGGTACTCCACCTGCCCGCCTTCTCGCAGCGCGGCCGACTTCAGCGCGACGCGGGCGACCGGCGGCACCAGCCGGTCCAGGAAGGGCCTGCGGTTGGTGTGCCGCCGGAACACGGCCGCGGCGAGATCGCGGTCGGTCTGCGTGACCCTCCGGTTGCCGTCGAACCGGATCACGGCCAGCAGGTCGGGTGCGTCGGGATCCGGGATCGTCCGGACGGTCGTCGCGATCCCGCCGGCTCCCAGGTGGACGGCCGCGTTGAACGCGGCCGCGCCACAGGACAGCCGTGCTTCGCGCGCGAGCGGATCCGCCACCGCGAGCACGCGCTCGCGATCCAGCCACACCTCGATCGCTTCGCCCTCGAGCACGAACCGCCAGGGCTGGGTGTTGTGCGGAGACGGTGCGCCGACGGCCGAAGCGAGGGCCTGCTCGAACATCGCCGGGTGCGGTCGGCTCATCGCGCGCTCCGGACGTCGGGATCCTGTACCACTCCAGCATCGCGGAAGACGGCCGTCCCGCGCGCCGGCCGTTGGTCACCGGTGGCCGGGACCTATGGCCCACGAGCGGTGGCGTTCAAGCCGTCCCGGTGGGCGGGCCGAGGGCGCCGCTGATGGTCAGGATCAGCTCGGCGGAACCCACCGCGTCCGGCGCGGCGGCCGCTTCCAGCGCTCGCTCCGCCGCGGCCGGGTCGGCGCCGGCCGGGACCACCAGCAGGGTCAACCGGCGGATGCGCGGTCCGATCACGACGATCGTGTGCCGATCCAGGCCGAAGAACCCCGCCAGCCGGACGGAACCGCTCTCGAGCGCGAGCGTCCGGGGAGCCAGATCCCACACACCCGGGTTGAAGCCGATCCGGTCGACCGGGCCCGAGTCCGCGGCGAGGGCGGTGACCAGGGCGCTGAACTCCGCGACCGGCTCCCGCGAGCGTGGCCACCAGCCGCCGTCGAAGCAGCCCTTGACCGCACCCGGCGGTTTCAGCCGCAGCCGCCGCTCGACGGCCGGGGAGCCGACCACGGGCCCCGCGGTGCTCTCCGACCAGAACGTCATTTCCGGACTCGCATCGCGGCGGTGGCTTTTTCCGATCCGCCCGAACAGACGCAGCCACGGGTGAACGCGCCCGCCTGCGTTGCCGTGCAGAATCGGCGCGCGATCACGTCGTGCGATTCGGCAGGATGGGGGCACACCGCACAGGCGGTCACCACCGGATCGCCGATTTCCGCGACGGCGACGCCCGATTCGACATCGATACCCGACATACCGGATTCTCCTTTTTTTCGGATGGCCGACCACGCGGGCGCGGTCCGCTGATCAGACGAGAAAAGTCAGGAATCGCCGGGTATTCCGGCTTCGGGTCCCGGCTTCACCGAATACGCCGGGGTCCGGGACGATACCTCCACCTTACGCGCCGTGCCGGCCACACCCGCGCCCCGGCCCCGGCCGCCGAACGCCCCTCGAAAAAAGGTCTCACGACTCTAGGCCCGGGCCACGTGAGGAAACAGAGTCGCGGCATGACCTCGGCGCCGCTCCGGACACGAGGACGACGTACCGCGGTCGCGGTACGTTCCCCGCCCGGTGAGCCCGAGCGCCACCGTTCAGCCGTTGACGGCTGCCGCGTGCAGCCTCCGACCCGAAGGGCCCGTGTGCTTACGTTCGGTCTCCTGAGTACTTATCCGCCCACGCTCTGCGGCCTCGCGTCGTTCACGGCCTCGCTGCGCGCCGCGTTGCCGCCTGGCTCCGCGGGCGGGGTGGTCCGCGCGGTCGAGTCCGCGGCTCCCACGGCCGGCCCCGAAGTGGTCGGGGACCTGATCGCCGGCTCGCCGGCGAGCTGCCACGCGGCGGCGGCCCTGCTCGACCGGGACGACGTGGCGATCGTCCAGCACGAATACGGCATCTACGGCGGCCCGGACGGCGAAGACGTCCTGCGCGTCCTGGAACTGCTGCGCGTGCCGGCGATCGTCGTGCTGCACACCGTCCTCAGCGCGCCGACACCGCACCAGCGCGTGGTCCTCGACCGCGTGCTCGCCACCGCGGCCGCGGTCGTGGTGATGAGCGAGACCGCGCGGGCCCGGCTCGTCGCCGGCTACGACGTCCCCGCCGGCCGGCTCGTGGTGATCCCGCACGGTGCCCCCGACCACGGCGGCCCGGCGGCGGTGCCGCACCACAGCCAGCACCGCCAGATCCTGACGTGGGGCCTGCTCGGTCCCGGCAAGGGCATCGAATGGGGCATCGAGGCGATGGCCCTGCTCCCCGCCCAGTGGCCGGAGCCGCGCTATCTGGTGGCCGGCCGCACCCATCCGAAGGTGCAGGCGCAGCAAGGGGAAAGCTACCGCCGGTCGCTGCAGCTGCGGACCGAGCGGCTCGGCGTGCGGGACCGGGTCCGGTTCGACGCCCGCTACCTCGCCGCCGCGTCGCTGCGGCGCCTGGTGGCCCACGCGGAGGTGGTCCTCCTGCCCTACGACTCCCGCGAACAGGTCACCTCGGGGGTGCTCATCGAAGCCGTCACTTCACGGACACCGGTCGTGGCGACCCGCTTCCCGCACGCCGTCGAGCTGCTCTCCGGCGGTGCGGGCCTGCTCGTGGACCACCGGGATCCGGCGGCCATCGCGCACGCGCTCCAGGAGATCCTCACCGACCGGGCCGCGGCGGGCCGGATGGCCGCGGCCGCCGGCATCGTCGCCGGTGACCTCGGCTGGGCGTCGGTGGCCGCGCAGTACAGCCGGCTCGGCGCCGAGCTCGTCTCCGCCCGGCCCCGGGTCGTGGCGTGATGCTGGACGACCGGCACCTGCTGCGCATGTCCGACGACGTCGGTCTCTTCGAGCACGCGTGCGGGGCCATCCCGCGTCGCGAGCACGGGTACTGCCTCGACGACGCCGCTCGCGGCCTGGTGGTGCTGAGCCGCGAGCAGGACCTGACCCCCCAGCTGTCGCGCGCGCAGGAAACGCTCTTCGCCTTCACCGCGCACGCGCACGAACACGGCCGCTTCCGCAACCGGCTCGGCTACGACCGCCGCTGGCAGGACGCCCCCGGTCTCGGGGATTGGTGGGGCCGCGCGCTCTGGGGCCTCGGCAGCACAGCGGCCCACGCCGGACGCGCGTGGCTGCGCGCCGAAGCCCGCCTGCTGTTCGACGCGGGAGCCCGCCGCCGGTCTCCGGACCTGCGCGCGATGGTGTTCGCCGCGCTGGGTGCCGCCGAGGTGCTCACCCGGTTCCCGGCGGACGAGCCGGCGCGGGCGCTGCTCGGCGCCGCTGTCACGGCGATCGGGCCGGTTCCGCCCGGCCGGGACTGGCCGTGGCCCGAGCCCCGGCTGGCATACGCCAACGCCGCGGTCGCCGAGGTCCTGATCGCCGCCGGCGCACTACTGCCCGATTCCGGCGCACTCGCCGACGGCCTGCGTGCCCTGGACTGGCTGGCGGACCGGCAGACCCGGGAGGCCCGGTTGTCGGTGGTGCCCACCGGGGGCTGGGCACCGAGCCAGTCGCCACCTGGATTCGACCAGCAGCCGATCGAGGTGGCCGCACTAGCGGCGGCCTGCGCCCGGGCCCACGCGGTCACCGGTGACCCCCGCTGGACGTCCACTGTGGAGCTGGCCCGTGCCTGGTTCCTCGGCACCAACGACGCCGGTGTGCCGTTGCTGGACCGGGACACCGGCGGCTGCGGCGACGGGCTCCGCGCCGACGGCGTCAACCGCAACCAGGGTGCGGAATCGACGCTGGCGATGCTCGCGACGTTCCAGCTCACGCGGCTGCGCACCGGCGCGCTGACGGGCGTCGGTACGGCGTGATCGGCGAGAGCGCGGGACTGGTGACCCGGCACCCGGCCGGGTTCCGGCCCGACCCCACGCGGGTCGTGACGAAGCTGTTCGTGCCCGGCGAGGAGGCACCGGAGACCCGGTCGCGGGCGGGTGCGCTGATCGCGCGCGTCCTCGCCCTGCCGGAAGGGTCGATCGATTCCACAGTGGACCGGGTCCTGGCCGGTTTCGCCGGCCGCCACCGGGATCTGCTCGCGGTCCTCGAGCACAACGCGTCGATCATGAGCCACCGGCTCGTCGATCCCCGCTCGCTCGACGCTCGGCGCCGGCTGCTCCTCGGCGCGTACTTCACGCACGAATACGCGGTCGAGGCGGCCGCGCTGTGCAACCCGTCCCTGGTGGCGCACCCCCGGCAGGACGGGCTGTCGCCCGGTCAGGTCCGAGTGGTGCTCAGCCTGCGCGGGATCGGCGAAGGACACATCTCCTCGATCGGGTTCGCCACCGGCGTCCTGGGGCCCGGGACCCGCGCGGAGTGGCATTCCCGGACCGGGCCGGTGAGCACGGGTGAGCGCCGGCCGGACCCCTGGAGCCGCTCGTGGCTGCGCGCCGCCCTGGACCACGACGACTGCGACAACGAGATCACCGCCACCGTGACCGCGACCCTCCCCGATCCCTTCGGCCAGTCCGACCTCGACCACGCGCTCGCCACCCTCGATCCGCGCCTGCTCGAACGCGCCGGGGCGGCCGGCACGACCCAGCGCATCCGCGAACTCGCCGCCTCCGGCTACACGGTGAGCTTCCCCGGCGACACCGATCTCGCGCAACGGCTGCTGTGGCCGGTCGGCGCGACCGAAAGCCACGGCATGGAAGACGCCCGCTTCGTCCGCTTCACCGCCGACACGGGCGAGACCGGATATCGGGCCACCTACACCGCGTACAACGGCGCCACCGTGACCCCCCGGCTGCTGGAAAGCGCCGACCTGACGTCGTTCACCGCGTTCGCCCTCACCGGACCGGCGGCCCGCAACAAGGGAATGGCGCTCTTCCCCCGGCCCGTCGGCGGCCGGCACCTCGCGTTGTGCCGCGGGGACGGGGAAACGATGAGCCTGGCGACCTCGTCCGACGGCCGTTCCTGGTCCGGCGAAGTGCCGCTGCACGGCCCGACGGCGGCCTGGGAGCTGCTGCAGGTCGGCAACTGCGGCTCGCCGCTGGAAACGCCGTCGGGCTGGCTGGTGCTCACCCACGGCGTCGGCCCGATGCGGACCTACGCCATCGGCGCGCTGCTGCTCGACCTCGCCGACCCGGCCCGGATCGTGGGCGCGCTGCCCGAACCACTGCTGGTGCCGGACGAGGACGAGCGTGACGGCTACGTTCCCAACGTCGTCTACTCCTGCGGCGGGCTGATCCACGACGGCACGCTTTGGCTGCCCTACGGCAGCAGCGACACCCGGGTCGCCCTGGCCACCGTACCGGTGGACGCCCTCGTCGCCCGGCTCGAAGAAGCGGGCCCGTGACCCGTACGAGCTGCCATTGCGACGAAAAGTTGCCGCCACTCGTGTGAGTTAATGCGTGCCTACACTTTCGTGTTCATTATGGGGCATTCCCTGGTGGGGCTAGCCGACTCGGCCTACCGTTCACCGGATCGAGGGCAGGTGGCGTATGCGCACCGCTCCGATGTGGGACGAACTTCCCGGCCCGGACCTCGCCGGCTTCGATCATCGAGTCGGCGGAGGCAACACCAATGAAACGCGTTTTCCGCACCACCCGGCCGGCGCGGACGTGGCGCCGGGGTAGCGCGGTCATGGGACTGTGCGCAACCGTGAGCACGCTGGTGCTGGGCCTGGTGATCGGGGTGCCTCAGGCCGTCGCCGCCGAAGCACCCGTCGGGCTCGGTACCGCGGGGCCCTATTCCGTGCTGGGTGGGCAGGCGGTGACCAACACCGGCCCCAGCACGCTGGCCGGGGACCTCGGCGTTTCCCCCGGGACAGCCATCACCGGCTTCCCGCCCGGCACGGCGGCCGGGGCCACGCACGCGGGGGATGCGGTGGCCGGTCAGGCCCAGTCCGACCTCGTCGTCGCCTACGACGACGCGGCCGGCCGCGCGCCGACCGCGAACGTCGCCGGTGACCTCGTCGGCCAGACACTGGTCGGTGGTGTCTACAAGTCCACCGGCCCGCTCGCGCTCAGCGGAACCCTGACCCTGGACGGCCAGGGCACCTCCGGCACCGTCTGGATCTTCCAGGTCGCCTCGACCTTGATCACGGCTTCGTCGAGCAGGGTGGCGCTGATCAACGGTGCTCAGGCGTGCAACGTGTTCTGGCAGGTCGGCAGCTCGGCGACCCTGGGCACGAACTCGGACTTCGTCGGCACGATCATGGCGCTGACCTCGATCACGGTGACGACCGGCACCACCGTCGCGGGGCGCGCGCTGGCCCGCAACGGCCAGGTTTCCCTCGACGACAACACTTTCACCACCCCCGGCTGCACCCCGAACCCCACCACGACGCCGGGCACCACCGGCACCACCACACCATCCCCCACCACCGACACCACCACACCACCTCCGACTACCGACACCACCACACCCTCCACTTCGGACACCGGCACGACCACGCCGTCTCCTACCACCGACACGACCACACCAGCTCCCACCACCGACACCACCACGCCACCCCCCACCACCGAAACCACTACACCCTCCACTTCGGACACCGGCACCACCACGGGATCGACCACGAGCACCACGTCCTCCACCGGCAGTGAGACCATCGGCAGCGAGACGACGACCACTTCACCCGCGGCAGGCCTCGGCGCGACCTGGACTACCACCGACCGCAACGGTGGTAGCGGGACTCAAGACACCGTGCCCGGTGGTACGTCCAACCTCGCCGGCACCGGAGCCAGCCCCTTGCTCCGGCCGCTGATCGCGCTCGGAGTGCTGCTCGTCGTCCTCGGCGGATTGCTGCTCACGATCGCCCGTCGCCGCAGGGCGAGGCCGTAGCCATCGGCCCCGGCCGCGGCCGTCGGGTGTCGTTCACCCGCACTTCCCGCTTGAATGAACGGAGCTCGCCGGGCCCCCGACAAGGCTCCCGGGCCGGTTCGGCGAGTTGCGTTCAGGCGAAGCACACGACGGTGAGGCCGGCCGTACCGCCGAAGGTCGGCCGGCACTCTCAAGACCCACACCCGTCTCGTCGCGGACACTTCGGCGACCAGAAGAGGGTAGTTCACCCTTCCGCGAGGATATTCGCCGACGAGAGAGTCGAATCCGTAGACAAACGAGCGATTTCCCATGAATCCGATTAATCACGCAAGCCTGGACACTAATCGAATCGGTACAGTTGTGGCAGGTGAATCCCTTCATGTGCCGCCATTCGGGGGACCCCGGTATCGATCATCCGGCGGGCCGCGATAGGCTGACTTCTGTTGCCCCGGACCTCGGTACCTGATCCGCGCCCCACGATTACGGCGCAGATCACGAGCCGAGGTCCTTTTTCATGGACCAATCTCATCCGGCCGGTTCTATGAATCGGGCCGGCCACTGCGAAATTCTCCTGCCGGCGCGCCGCGCCGCAGCCCGACACTATTGTGTTCCAGGAAAGAAATCGTCATGCGACGCATCCACGGCATAGCCAGGCTCATGTTCGGCGCCACCGTCGTGACCGGAGGCCTGATCGCGCTGGCTCCGGCGGCGCAAGCCATCACCATTCCGGTGGCCTGCAGCCAGAACGCCCTCGTCGCGGCGGTCAACCTGGCCAATTCCACCCCCACCCCGGACACCCTCGTCCTGGCGGGTGGCTGCACCTACGGCATGACCACCGCCCACGGTGGCGCCGCGAACGCACTCCCCGTGATCACCACCCCGATCGAGATGATCGGCCCCGCCACCGTCACCAACGCCTCGCTGCTGGGCCTGGGGCTTTTCCGCATCGCCGAAGTCGGTCCGACCGGCAGCCTCACGCTCACCACCGGCGTCTCCTTCACCCGCGGCAACGTCGTCGGCGACGGCGGCGGCATCCTCAACCGCGGCGCGGTCACCCTGACCGGGAGCACCCTGACCGGCAACACCGCCTCCGGCAACGGCGGCGGCCTCGCCAACGCCGACACCCCCACCGGCACCGCACCCGCCGCGACGTTCACCAACAGCCCGCTGTCGGGCAACACCACCCTCCTCGGCGACGGCGGCGCCATCTACAACGGGCTCCGCGGCACCCTGACCGTCACCGGTGTCACCGGCAGCCCCCTGTTCATCACCGGCAACAACGCCGGCCGCGGCGGCGGGATCTCCGCCGTCGCCGCCACCGCGACGACCCTCACCCAGACCGCCGTCACCAACAACCACGCACTGCTGCTCCTGGGCGACGCCGGCGGCGTCTACCGCCAGGGCGGCACCATGACCACCACCAACGCACCCATCACCGCCAACACCCCGAACAACTGCGTCGGCAGCGTCCCCGCCGTCCCCAACTGCACCGGATGACCAGCACACCGAACACGAAGGAGAACCCATCATGGGCATCGTCATCGTCGGCGGCTTGATCGACTCCGTCATCGGCATCGTCAACGGCGCCGTCGTCGCCATCACCAGCGCCGCCGGCGCCGTCTTCCTCCCCCTCCTGCCGCTGTAGCGCCCCGGCTCGACCACCACGACCCCCGCAGGCCACCCCGCCGGCGGGGGTCGTCCGGATAGCCCTGATCGGCCGAACGTGTCCACCCCTTTGGCCGCGTCACCGGGGTCGCGGCGCAAAGTACCGTCGACCGGTTGCCCACGTCTCCCCCGGCTGAGCGGCACTTTCACGTGAAAGTGCCGCTTCTCGCGGCCGACCGCGGGATTGCGGCGGTGGGGTCAGGCCGCGGCTACCGGGCGGGTGCGCTCTTCGCACGGAGTGGCGCGCTCGCGTCGTGCAGGTGTCGCAGGACGTAGTGGTAGGTCTTCAGCAGTCCGCATTCGGCGTAGTCGATCCCGTGGTCGGCGCAGAACGCGCGCACGAGCGGCTGCGCGCGGCGCAGGTTGGCGCGCGGCATGCTCGGGAACAGGTGGTGCTCGATCTGGTAGTTCAACCCGCCGAGCGTGAAGTCGACCCACGGACCGCCACGGACGTTGCGGCTGGTGAGCACCTGCTTGCGCAAGAAGTCCAGCTGCGTCTTGTCGGTGAAGATGGGCATGCCCTTGTGGCCCGGCGCGAACGAACAGCCCAGGTAGACGCCCCACAGCCCCTGGTGCACCGCGATGAACGCGACCGCCACCGGCGGCGACAACACCACGAACAGCGCACCGAGGTACACACCGACGTGGGCGATCAGCAGCACCGCCTCGAGCCGGCGCGCTTTGACCTCGCCGCGCCACACCGCTTGGATGCCGGCCCAGTGCAGGCTCAGCCCTTCCAGCAACAGCAACGGGAAGAACAGCACCGCCTGATGCTTCGAAGTCCAGCGCACGAACCCGCTCTTGCCGACCGACTGTCCCCGGGTGAAGGCGAGCAGCGGGATGTCGATGTCGGGATCGTCGCCTTCGTGGTTGGGATTGGCGTGGTGCCGGCGATGCTTGCCCATCCACCAGCCGTAGCTCATCCCGACGACGGCGCCGAAGGCGTAGCCGGCGCGATCGTTGGCCTGCCCGGTGCGGAAGATCTGGTTGTGCCCGGCGTCGTGGCCGAGGAAAGCGATCTGGGCGAACATCACCGCGAAGAAGACCGCGGTGGCCAGCTGCCACCACGAATCGCCCAGCACCACGAATGCGACGCACCCGCCGACCAGCGCGAGCAGCGTGAGACCGGTTTTCACCGCGTAGTAGCCGCGGCGACGGTCGAGCAAGCCTTCACCCCGCACGAGGCGAACAAGTTCACTGAAGTCGTCACGCGACTTCGCGCGAACATCGACGCTCTCCGGAGATACAACCATGGAAGCCTTTCCCCAAGTCATGGCGCCGGGGACCGGGGCGACCACTGGTGCACTTACTGCTCCGGGATTCCCCGCAGAATCCCCGCTAAACGAGACAAGATCGACACCACGAGGATCGTCAGACGCCCGCCGGAACGACCGCGGGAACGACCGGCTTCCGGCGGCCACCGGGAACGAGCCGCGGGGGACGGCGGGCCGCCACGTCCTCGACCCAGCCGAAGGCGAGCACGGCCACGGCCGTGAGGACGGCCGATGTCGCCAGCCGAACCGGCTGGGACGACCACCCGAGCCGGTCGCCGAGGGGATAGGACAGGTCGATGGCCACGTTGTGCCACAGGTAGATCGTCACCGCACGCGCGTTGAGCACGGTCACCAGCCGGCCGAGCACCGGCGTCCGGTCCAGCCAGGCGAGCTTGGGCGACACCCGCAGGAACACGAGGATCGCGGCGGCGGAGATCAGCGCTTGCCCGAGCGGGATCTCGTTGAGGTCGAACGTCCCGTCCGGCAGCGGGTGCCCCGCCGTCCACCAGGCGCCCAGCCCCACCGCGGCGATGAACAGTCCTGCCAGCACGGCCGGGTGGATCCGGCGCAGCATGCCTTCCCGGTGGGCGAAGCCCAGCATCCAGCACGCCCCGAAGGTGACGAAGTCCAGCACCCCCTCGCCGACCGGCCCCGAATCGGCCAGCGGGGAGCCCAGTACGGCGTCCACCGCGACGAAGACCAGCGGGGCGAGCACGGTGACGACCGGCCGGCGGCGGAACGCGAGCAGCAGCAGCGGGCTGAGCAGCACGAACCACAGGTAGGCGCGGAGGTACCACAGCGCCACCGTGAAGTCCGCACCCCAGAGACTGCCGGGCGGGTCCAGGATCGGGAACCGGCTGCCGCCGGAGGCGGAGTATCGGTCACCGAATCGCTTGCCCGCGGAAACGGGCCTAGGATTCGGGAGAACAACACGTCACGGCAACCCCGGACCCCGGTGGCCAACCCGCGTCACCCGCCCACCGGGAGCAGCCGATGACCAGCGTCCAGCACACGACCAAAGCCCTCCTCACGCGCGAGTTCACCCGGCGCGCAGCCGATGCCTGGGTCCGCGCCGCGGACGCCGGGATCATCGACGCCGCGGAACTCGTCTGGCTGCTGGAGCACCTGCCGGCGGACTCAGCGCGGCCGAAGGTGACCGGATGACGACCGAGAGCCACTCCCGGCCCTCGCCGACGCGCCCGGTGCCGGAGTGGGAGCCCGCGGAGGTCGACCTGCCCGGCCGGATGCTGACGCTGGTCTACCGGGTCGCGTGCCAGACCGGCCATTCCCGCCGGCGGAGTGCCACGTTGTGCAGCCGGATCCTTTGCGCACAGCCGGATGCCACCGACTCACGAGCGGTCGCGGACGCCGGGCGGCAGGTGCGCGCGCGCGTCCTGATGCAGCTGCGCACCGAACTGGGCCGGCGGATCGACCGGCCACGGCTGGACGCGGCACTGCGGGACGCGGTGCTGCTCGACGAGGTGACGCAGCTACCGCCTCGCCAGCGCTTCGCCTTGTGGTCGACGGCGGTGGACCACCTCACGACGGCCGAACTCGCCATCCGCACCGGCTGGACGTCCCCCCAGATCGCCCGGCTGCTGCGAGGCGCACTGCGAACCGTGACTTCGAAAGCCACCTTGCCCGGGTGAAAGGCGACTCACGCCGTACCGACCGGATGGTATGTTGCCCGCGTGATCGAAGCGGCGCGCCGGACCTGGCGACTTCTCGAGCCCTACCACGGAATGATCTACTTCGCCCCGGAAGCCGCTGCCGCGTACGAGAAGCTCGGTCTCACCGGCCGCGCCGGCTATTTCGCGTCGAGGTCGGCGGCGCTCGGCGCGGTCCCGGCGCCGGTCGTGGTCGCGACCTTCTACAACTTCAACCCGGCCCTCGTCCGGGCGTCGATCACCGCCGCCTGGTCCACCACCGACCCGGACGCCGTCCTGGCCGCGCGGTACGCCGCGGCCGACCGGGCGTTGCGCGGCATCCTGGGCGAGGCGACCGGCTCACCGGAGATGCGCCGGGCCGCCGCTCTGGCGCGCGAGGCCGCCGAAACGGTCGCCGGCGATGTCATCGGCCGGCCCCTTTTCGCCGCCCACGCGGCCTTGCCGTCGCCCACCGAGCCCCATCTGGTCCTGTGGCACGCGCAGACCCTGCTCCGGGAGTACCGCGGCGACGCGCACATCGCGGCCCTGCTGACGGCACGTCTGGACGGCATCGAAGCCCTCCTCACCCACGCTGCTTCCGGCGCCGTCCCCGCCGAGACGTTGCGCACCTCCCGGTCGTGGTCCGAAGGGGACTGGAACCGGGCCGCCGCCCGCCTCCGTGAGCGA
Organism: Amycolatopsis sp. FBCC-B4732; assembly: GCF_023008405.1. Classification (NCBI taxonomy): domain Bacteria; kingdom Bacillati; phylum Actinomycetota; class Actinomycetes; order Pseudonocardiales; family Pseudonocardiaceae; genus Amycolatopsis; species Amycolatopsis sp. FBCC-B4732. Next base: position 1,791,506 of record NZ_CP095376.1, on the reverse strand, counting down.
GACTGGCTCACCGGCGACGCCGACCCGGCGTTCACGCCCGCGGGCGCGGCCCGCCGAGCGGAAATCGAAGAAGCGACCGACGAGAACAGCGTGACTCCCTACGCGCACATCGGCGAGTCCGCCTGCGCCGAACTGCAGGCACTGGTTCGCCCGTTCACCCGGGCGCTCGCCGGAAAACTCATGCCGTGGGTGCTCACGAGGCAATAGCGGCGCGGTTGCCACTGCTCACCGGCGGGCCGAGCTGACAGTCCGGCGTGGCCGGCCGGCGACGCGGGCAAGGGTGCTCGACGAGAAGCAGTTCGACGAGGGTGTTCGCCGCGACCCGCAACGATTTCCGGCTCGCTCGGGAGGAGATCTTCGGTCCCGTCCCGTCCTGGTGGTCATCCCGCGCCGGGACCGCGAGGAGCGCGATTGGCATGGCCGACGAAAGCGATCACGGGCTCGCGGCCCACGTGTGGTCGCACGCCCCGGACCAGGCGGGCAGGTGGTCGCGGTCCGACGGCGGGGACGAGGACAGCGGCCGTGAGGTGCCACTGGAAGCAGTGTTCGCCGGGTTCACCCAGACCCAGCAGGTCACCGTCGGCCGCGGCGTGGCTCAGGACCAGGTGATGACGCCGTCCCGGTCGACGAAGCGCCCGGAGGGGGCGCCGGGCTTCTCGGTCGCGAGGCCGACGATGGCGTCCGTGCCTTCGGTCACGGTCTGCGGCCCGCTGTGGCCGTTGAGGTCGGTCGCGGTGTAGCCGGGGTCGACGGCGTTGACGCGAACGTCGGTCAGCGCCTTGGCGTACTGGGTGGTCAGCATCGTCAGCGCCGCCTTCGAGGCGGTGTAGAGCGGCGCGATGACCTTCGACTCGATCCGCGCCGGGTCGTGGGTGATGGCCAGGGAGCCGAGCCCGCTGCTGACGTTGATGATGACCGGGTCCGCCGACCGGCGCAGCAGCGGCAGGAACGCCGTGGTCGTCCGGACCACACCGACCAGGTTGACGTCGAAGACCCCGAAGGCGTCCGCCGCGGTCAAGGCGCTGGGGTCGCCGACCGGGCCGTTGACGCCGGCGTTGTTGATCAGGACGTCGATCGAACCCTCGTGCCCGGCGACGTTCGCCGCCGCGGCGGCGACGGAAGCGTCGTCGGTCACGTCGATGGGGACGAACCGCGCGCCGAGCGCCGTAGCGGCTTCGGCGCCCAGTTCGGCGTTGCGGGCGCCGACCAGCACGGTGTGGCCGAGTTCGACGAGCCGGCGGGCGGTCTCGCGGCCCAGCCCCTTGTTCGCTCCGGTGATGAAGGTGATCGTCATGGAATCCACCTTCGTCCGCTCACGGCGCCCCGGCCAGGGACGCCTCGACGGGAGGAACAGCAGTACCACCCTCTTACCCGGCCGGGCGGCCGCGGCTGCGGGAAGATGGCCGTCGTGACCCCTGCTTCCGGCACCGAGCTCGGTGCGATGATCCGCACGTGGCGGGATCGGCTGCCGCCCTCGGCCGCGGGGCTGCCGGCCGGCCGGACGCGCCGCGCGGCCGGGCTGCGCCGCGAGGAGCTCGCCGAGCTCGCCGGCGTGTCGGTCGACTACGTCGTGCGCCTGGAGCAGGGGCGGGCCACGACACCTTCGGCGCCGGTGGTCGCGGCGCTGGCGCGCGCCTTGCAGCTGTCCACCGCCGAGCGTGAACACCTGTACCGGCTGGCCCGTCTCGCGCCACCGGCGGACGGCGCGATCTCCGACCACATCCCGCCCGGCGTCCGCCGGGTACTCACCCGGCTGGGTGACGTCGCGGTCGCCGTCTTCGCGGCCGACTGGCAGCTGATCTGGTGGAACCCCGGCTGGGCCGCGCTGCTCGGGCACCCCGCTTCATCGCCTCCGCACCTGCGGAACTTCGCCCGCGACAGGTTCCCGGTCAACGCCGGTCCAGCACACCTCACGCTCTGGCCGGTGTCCGAAGCAGACAGTGACGCCACCGACGCGGCCGTCGTGTCCGACCTGCGCCGCGCCACTGGACGCTTCCCCGGTGACCAGCGCCTGGCCGAGCTGATCCGCCTCCTGCACAAGGGCAATCGGCGTTTCGCCGAACTGTGGGCGACCGGCACGGTGACCGCTCATCGTGAAGACCACAAGACGATCGAACACCCTGCGGTGGGCCCGGTCACGGTGGACTGCGACGTGCTGACCGACGGCGACTCCGAGCTGAAGATCGTGATCATGAGCGCCGCGCCCGGCAGCGAGGACGAGACCAAGCTGCGCCTCGCGGCGATCGTCAGCCCGGCGATCACCAGTCGCGACAAGCCAAGCGGTGATGAGACGTCGTCGATCTCGTAGCAGTCCGCCCGGCGGCCGTCTTGGCCATCCGCACCTACGCGGTGCTCCGTGGTGTGGTGCTCGAGTGCGCGGCCACGCAGCGGGCTGCCGCTCGGCGTTCACCTCGCGCGGACAACGCCGTGATCGACGCGCGCAGCGACCGGGACAACAGCAAGCAGACGCGGGACGCCGGCTCGGGCTCGGCCACGAGCCCTTGTCGTGCTTCCTGATCGGCGGAACGAGGTACCGGAGACGACGGTCACGGCGACCAGGCGCGCGGATCCCTGGACACCGGAGCGGCGACGGCGGCCGCGCGCGAGGTGTGGATCACCAGGGTTTCGTGCAGCCGGGCGATTTGCAGGAACCGCCACGTCGATCGCGTCGCCGCCACGATGCGTAGATCGGTCTGCGGTGCGGCGCGCCGGTGGCAGCCGAGCAGCACCTCGAGTCCCGCCGAATTCAGGAAACTGACCTGCGAAAGGTCCACCACCAGCCGCCGCGGGGCCCGGCGCAGGATCAGGTCGAGGGCCAGGTCGACCTCGGGCGCGGTGTACAGGTCGAATTCGCCGTCCAGGGCCAGGATCGCGGTGCGGCCGATCAGCTCCTCCGACAGCTTCAGCCCGGCCGGGAGCGACGGTGTCCCGTGCGGGCCGAACATGACCAGGACCAACGGTTCCGCTGCGAGGCCGTGACGACGGCGGGTGGCCAGCGCGCTGAGGTTCATGGATTCGCTCCAAGCATCGCCGTCCGGCTCCCGCCACGTCGGACACTGCACGGGTCCGGTGCGGACGTTCAGTCATCGGCTGTCGGTCGTCGCAAGAGCGGGGACTCGGCACTTCGGCGCTGTCCTCCTCAGCATACCGCGCCCCGGTACCGGTGAGCCTGGTCGTTCAGCCCAACTTCGTTTCCCGGCAGGCGAAACCCGCGGTCAGCCGGCCCAGGTCCACCCGCGGATTTCCGGCATGTCCTCGAAGTGTTCACGGATGTAGCCGTGGTGGCGGGTCAGCATGGCGTGGCAGTGCTCGGCCAGTGCCGCGCCGCCTTCGGGAACCCGGGCGGACCTGCGCAGTGCTTCGAGGGCGAGGTGGTAGCGGCTCATCCGGTTGAGCACGACCATGTCGAACGGCGTCGTGGTGGTGCCCTGCTCGGTGTAGCCGCGGACGTGGAACCGGCCCGGCTCGGGGCGGCCGTGCAGCAGCTGGTGCACGGCCCGGGGGTAGCCGTGGAAGGCGAACACGACGTCGGTGGCGGCGGTGAACAGCCGCTCGAACTTCCGCTCGCCGAACCCGTGCGGGTGGTCGGCGGGCGGGAGCAGGCCCATCAGGTCGACCACGTTGACCACCCGCACCCGCAGGTACGGGACGTAGTCGCGGAGCAGCCGGGCCGCGGCCAGGACCTCCAGCGTCGGCACGTCACCGGCGGCGGCGAGCACGATGTCGGGTTCGCTGTCGGCCGTCTCGGTGCCGGCCCAGTCCCATGTGGACGCTCCCGCGGCGCAGTGCGCGGCCGCTTCCTCGAGGTCGAGGTACTGCAGGTGCTCCTGCTTGTCGGCGACGATCAGGTTGACGTGGTCGCGGCTGCGCAGGCAGTGCTCCGCCACCGACAGCGTGGTGTTGGCGTCCGGCGGGAACCAGACGCGCACGACAGCGGGCGCCAGCGGGATGGCGATGTCGATCAGGCCCGGTCCCTGGTGCGAGAAACCGTTGTTGTCATTGCGCCAGCAGGTCGAGGTCAACAACACGTTGAGCGATGCGATCGAGCGCCGCCACGGCAGGTCCGCGGCGTGCTGCAGCCACTTGGCGTGCTGGATCAGCATGGAGGCCGAGACCATCGCGAACGCTTCGTAGGTCGCGAACACGCCGTGCCGGCCCGACAGCAGGTACCCCTCCAGCCAGCCCTGGCACAGGTGCTCCGAGAGCACCTCCATTACCCGGCCTTCGGGTGAGACGTGATCGTCGGTGGTGAGGGCCGGCGCCTGCAAACAGCTGTCGGTGGCCTCGAAGACCGCACCGAGCCGGTTGCTGGCCGTTTCGTCCGGGCAGAACAACCGGAACGTGCCGCCACCGTCGGATTCCCGGGTACTGGCGCGGTAGACGTCGCGCAGCAGCTCACCGAACGGACGGGTGTTGCCGTGGTGCACGGCACCGGGCGCCGGGACGCTGACGGAATACGGTGCCAGGGCGGGGATGTCGAGCCGGTGCAGCAGCCGGCCGCCGTTGGCGTAGGGGCTGGCGGACATCCGCTTGTCACCTGCGGGGGCGAGCGCCCTCAGTTCCGGGACGAGCCGTCCGGCGGCGTCGAACAGGGTTTCCGGGGCGTAGGACCGCAGCCACCGCTCGAGCAACCGGAAGTGTCCGACGTCCTCCCGGACCAGGGTCAGCGGTACCTGGTGCGCCCGGAACGTGCCTTCGACGACGACACCGTCGACGATCGTCGGGCCGGTCCAGCCCTTCGGCGTGCGCAGGACGATCGCCGGCCAGCGGACCGGCCGGAACGGCTCGGCCGAGCCCGTGCGCGCCCGCCGCTGGTTGTCCCGGATCCGGTCGTGCGCCGCGGTCAGGGCGTGGTGCAGGTCGGTGAACACCGCGGCGGGGTCGTCCCCGGCCACGACGACCGGGTCCCAGCCCTGCGCCGTCAGCAACCCGAGCACGTCGGTGTCGTCGGCCCGGCCGAGCACGGTGGGCCCGGCGATCTTGTACCCGTTGAGGTGCAGGATCGGCAGCACGGCACCGTCGCGGCGGGCGTTGAGGAAGGCGGGGATCTTCCAGGACCCCGCCAGCGGCCCGGTCTCCGCCTCACCGTCCCCGACCACGCAGGCCACGATCAGGTCCGGGTGGTCGAACGCGGCGCCCGCTGCGTGGGCCAGGGAATAGCCGAGTTCGCCGCCCTCGTGGATGCTGCCGGGCGTCTGGACGCCGACGTGGCTCGGCACGCCCCCGGGCGTGGAGAACTGCCGCACCAGCCGGGTCAGCCCGGCGACGTCGGCGGAGACGGCGGGGTACGCCTCGCCGTAGGTGCCTTCGAGATAGGCGTTCGCGAGCAGGGCCGGCCCGCCGTGGCCCGGACCGGCGACGTACACGCAGTCGGCGCCGGTGTCGCGGATGAGCCGGTTGAGCAGGGTGTAGATCATCGACAGCCCGGGACTGGTGCCCCAGTGCCCGAGCAGGCGCGGCTTGATGTCCTCCACTGAAAGGGGCTCGCGCAGCAGCGGGTTGTCCTGCAGGTAGATCTGGGCGGCGGTCAGGTAGTTCGCCGCGGCCCACCACCTCAGGTCCAGGTCCCGCTCGTGCTCCTCGTACGCCGAAGCCGTGGTCGTGGTGCTGGTCGAGATCGTGGTCCGCTGCATCGCCGTGGCCTTCCGCCAGGTGGGTCTGGCCGGCCGGTCAGCCGGCCGGGCTGGTGCCGCTCACGCGGACCGCGGTCACCCCGGGCACGGCCTGGGCCAGCACGGTCGCGACGTGCCGGTCGGTCTCGTCGTCGAACGCGTCCACGACCTCGACCTCGCCGCCGTGCACCGCGACGGTCCAGCGCGCCGGCCCGCCGTAGATCGACAGCTGGTGGCGCACGTCGGCCGAAATGACTTCGTCGTCGCGGGCGAGCGCCCGGACGAGGTCGCGCCGGGTGACGATGCCGACGACGTGCGCGCCGTCGACGATCGGCATGCTGCGGATCCGGTCTTCGAGCAGGACGCGCACCAGGTCGACCACGTCGGTGCCCGCGCCCATCCCGACCGCCGGGGTGGTCATCACGCCGCCGACGGTCCCGGCCGGTGGCTCGGGCGGCTCGTCCGGGCCGGTGCCGTCGGCCGGGTGGTACCGGGCGTCACGCGGGAACCGGTCCCGCACGAGGTCCGCCTCGGTCACCACGCCGACGAGCCGGCCGTCGTCGTCGAGGACCGGGAGCGCGGTGAAGCCGTGGGCGGACAACAGGTTCGCGGCGTACTTCACCGTCATGCCCGGTGTCACGGTGACGACGGGGCTGCTCATGATGTCGCGTGCTTGCATCGAACTCCTCTTCCGTCGGCCTTCACGCTAGGGGCGTGCGCGCCGGGCGCGCTGCGGCCGTTCGTCACCGATCGCGGGGTCCACCGGCACCCGCGGCGCGGGCGGCCATCGCCAGGGTCGTCTGCCGGGCGATCTCCAGGCCCTCCCGCGCGGACACGACCAGCACCCGCACGGCCCCGTGCGCCCGGCCGACCTGCCGGTCGCCGTCAGCGGCCAGGCGCCCGGAATCGGTTCGCACCCCGAAGACCCCCAGCCGCTCGCAGAGCTCGGCCAGCAAGGCCGGCTGGTGTTCGGCGACGCCGCCGGTGAACACCAGCGCGTCCAGCCGGTCCAAAGACGCCACCATCGCGCCGATCTCCCGGCGCAGCCGGTGCAGGTAGACCTCGATCGCGGTGCGGGCGTCCGGGTCGCCGCGGTCCCGCGCGGTCAGCACGTCCCGCACGTCACCGCCGGTGCCGGTCATCCCGGCCAGGCCGCTCCCCCGGTCGAGCGCGTCGTCGAGGCCGGCCGCGTCGGTGACGCCGGAGCGCAGCAGGTACAGCAGCAGGCCCGGGTCGACGCTGCCGGAACGGGTGGCCATCACCGCCCCTTCCAGCGGGGTGAAGCCCATCGACGTGTCCACGCCGTGGCCGTCGCGGACGGCGGTCACCGAAACGCCGGCCCCGATGTGGCAGCAGACCAGCCGCAGCCCGGTGGGTTCCCGGTCGAGCAGCTCGGCCGTGCGGCGCAGGGCGGACGCGCAGGAGAGACCGTGGAAGCCGTAGCGCCGCAGCTCGTGCTCGCGGACCCAGCTCCTCGGCAGCGCGTAGTGCGCCGCGGATTCCGGCATCCGGGCGTGGAAAGCGGTGTCGAAACACGCGTACACCGGGCCCGGCACGATCTCGGCGACCACCGCGGCCAGTTCGAGCGACAGCGGCTGGTGCAGCGGCGCCAGCGGGGTCAAGGCGGTCAGCCGCGCGGTTTCCGCGTGGTCCAGCGGGACCGGGTCGGTGCTCAGCCCGCCGTGCACGAACCGGACGCCGGCCGCGTCGATCGGGTGCCGGCGGACCACCAGGTCGGCCAGCGGCTGCCGGGCCTCGGCAGCGGACGCGGCGCCGACCGTGGCGTGGTCGACCTCACGGCCGTCGTCGACGACCGAGAGTTTGACGCTCGAGGAGCCCGGGTTCACCGTCAGCACTCTCATCGGACGTCCCGCGTGTGCCGGCGCCCCGCCCAGCGGAACACCTCGTCGGCACCCCACACGAGCAGCGGCATCGGCAGCAGCAGTGCGATCACCCAGGCGGGCAGCGCGGCGGTGCCGAACACCGGCTGCAGCGCCGGGACGTAGATCAGGGCCGCGGCGAACGCCAGCTCGAAGACCAGGCCGGCCAGCAGCAGCCGGTTCGTGGTGAGCCCGACCGAACGCAGGGACGCCCGCTGGGTGCGCGCGGCGAAGGCGGTCCCGAGCTGGCAGAACACGATGGCGGCGAAGCTCGCCGTGGTGGCCTGCAGGTAGGCGTGGTGCAGCGGTGCGCCGGCCGAGACGTCGACACCGTAGTGCCAGCCCGCCTCGTACAGGACGGCGAAGAAAGCGGCCAGCACCAGGATTCCCGAGAGCAGCCCCATGATTCCCCAGGCACGCAGGAGCATCCACCCGGAGACGACACCCTCGGACCGGCTGCGGGGACGGCGGTCCATCAACCCGGGTTCGGCCGGCTCACGCCCGAGGGCGAGTGCGGGCAGGGTTTCGGTGCCGAGGTCGATCGCCAGGATCTGCAGCACGGTCAGCGGCAGCGGGATCGCTCCGCCCGAGATCGCGAACAGCAGGAACGGCAGGACCTCGGGGACGGCGTGCGCGAAGATGTACAGCACGAACTTGCGGACGTTGTCGTAGACCCGGCGGCCCTCGCGGACGCCCGCGACGATCGTGGCGAAGTTGTCGTCGGTGAGCACGACGGTCGCCGCCTCCTTGGCGACGTCCGTTCCGCCGGCCCCCATCGCGACGCCGATGTCCGCCCGCCGGAGCGCGGGAGCGTCGTTCACGCCGTCACCGGTCATCGCGACGACCGCGCCGCCGTGGCGCAGCGCGTCCGCGATCCGCAGCTTGTCCTCCGGCGCCACCCGGGCGAACACAATCTCTCCGCCGCCCGCCAAGACCGCATCCAGCTCCGCCTCCGGCATGGCGAGCAGCTCGCCGCCGTCGATGACGCGGCTCACGCGGATCCCCACCTGGCGCGCGATCTCCGCCGCGGTCAGCCCGTTGTCCCCGGTCACCACGTGCACGGTGATCCCGGCCGAGTGGCACGCCGCGACGGCGCCGGCGACTTCCGGACGCGGCGGGTCGGCCAGCCCGACGAGGCCGAGCAGGCGCAACCCGGATTCGGCCGCGTCGCGGGTGAGCGGGGCCTCGCCGGGCACCGGTCCGTCGGCGACGGCCAGCACCCGGAGCCCGCGGCCGGCCATCTCGTCCACCAGCGCGGTGATCCGGGCGCGGCGCGGCGCGGTCAGGCCGACCTCGTGACCGGCCGCGTCGAGGGCGGTCAGGCAGCGCGGAACGACCTGCTCGGGCGCACCCTTCGTGTCGCGCATCCGGGGCCCGGTGCGCGATCCGTCCACTGTGGACATCATTTTGAGCCGCGGGTCGAACGGATACAGCACCAGCCGGTCGGCGTCCCGGGTCGACGCGTCGAGCCGGACACCGCTCGCCGCGGCGAAGTCGAGCAGGGCCAGCTCGGTCGGATCCCCGGTGCGCGAGCCGAGATCGGCGGTGCTGCACCGCGCGAGAGTCTCGGCCAGTGGCATCGATCCGGTCAGTGGCTCCCCCGCCGCGTCATGCGCCTCCACGACGTGCATGGCGTTGCGGGTCAACGTCCCGGTCTTGTCCGTGCAGATCACGGTCGTCGACCCGAGTGTTTCCACCGCGGACAGCCGTTTGACGAGCGCGCCGGACTTCGCCATCGAACGCACCCCGCCGGCCAGCGCCAGCGTGATCGTCGGCAGGAGCCCTTCCGGCACGTTCGCCACCAGCAGGCCGATCGCGAACACGAACGCGGCCGGCCACGACAGGCCCGCCGCGACGCCCAGCGGCAGGAAGCCGATCCCGACGGCGAGCGCGACGCCGGCGATGAGCCAGGCCACCCGCCGGACCTGCCGTTCCAGCGGGCTCTCCTCGTGGCCGACCCCCGCGGTCAGCGCGGCGATCCGCCCGATCTCGGTGTGCCGTCCGGTGGCGTGGACCACGCCCCGGGCGGCACCGCCGACGCAGGCGGTGCCGCTGAACACCAGCACCGGCGAGTCGAGGGCACGATCGGCGTCGTCGACCGCGTCCGCCGTGCGGGTCACCGGCCCCGGCTCGCCGGTCAGCATCGAGGCGTCCACCTCGAGGACGCCGTCGACGAGCCGCACGTCCGCGGGGACCCGGTCGCCCTCGGCGATCAGCAGGACGTCGCCCGGGACCAGTTCCCGCACCGGCACGGCCCGCGGCCGGCCGTCGCGCAGCGCGGACGCCTGCGCGGGCAGGTACGCACCGAGCGCGTCGACGGCCCGCTCGGCCTGCTGTTCCTGGACGAAGGCGAGGACGCCGTTGAGCACGATCACCCCGACGATCGCGTACGCCAGGCTGGTGGTGCCCGCGAGCCACGACAGGCCCGCCGCCACCCAGAGCAGCAGCGCGAGCGGGTGGATCACCTGGCGCACCAGGGCGAGCGGCCACTGCCGGGAGCGGTGCGACGGCAGCTCGTTCGGACCCCGTGCCAGCAACCGGCGGGCGGCTTCCCGAGAGGTCAGCCCTTCGGTGGTGGTACGGAGGTCGCGCAGCAACCGCGCGACGGGTTCCCGGGCGTCCGGTTGCGGTTCCGCGGCGGCGGCGGGCTCGGCGCCCACCCGCGTGGTCATCGCGGCTCACCGTCCCGGTAGCGCACGGCGACGGCCTGTCCGGCGACCGCGTTCTCCGCCAGGACGTCGGCGACGAACCGGCGGACACCCTCGTGCCCGGCGACGGACCGGCGCGCTGCGAGCTTCGTCAGTCCCGCCAGGCCGAGCCCGAAGAGCCGGTGGCACCGGGCCGGAAGACGTGCACCGGCCACGGCGCGGATCCGACCGGCCATCGGGAGCGCCGGCGCACCGGTGGACCGGCCTTGACGGCCGAGACCGATGATCGCGGTCACCGTGCTCCGGTAGGGCTCGGCGATCCCCGCGAACTCAACGCGCGCCATGACAGTCCCCTCGGGTCGACTGGTCGTCGCACCGGGGTCCGGGGCACTCGCCGTCAGCTTACGCGCCGACCCGCCGCACCTCGCGCCGAGACGAGGTGACGAACAAGCAACGCCCGGCAGAGCCGGCTGTGCCATGCCGGCCGGGTCCCCGACCAGGGCGACTCGAGCAGGCCACCGCGATATCGATACCGCCCGCGAAGTACGCAGTCTCGTCGCCGAGGCGGTCGCGTCGGCGTCGGCCTGGGTCATCCAGTTGCGCGGGCAGGACTAGTTGTATGAGGCCATGACGTTGGTGACGCCGGTGTGGAGCCGGGTGACCGGTGGCTGGTTCCCAGCGGCAGTGTGTGGTCGATGGTAGTTGTAGTGGATGTTCCAGACGGCCAGGGCTGCGGTGCGGTGTTCTTCACTGAGCCAGACATGGGCGTAGAGGAACTCTTCGGCCAGGATCCGGTTGTAGCGCTCGACTTTCCCGTTGTGGCGTGGGGTGTAGGGCGTGATCCGCTGATGCCGGGCTCCGCGCAGGACGGTGGCGAAGTCGTTCGCGCGGTAGCAGGCGCCGTTGTCGGTGACCAGGCGGTGGATGTGGGTGATGCCGTGGCGGGCGAAGAAGGCTCGGGCGCGGTGGACGAACCCGATCGCGGTCCGGGCGGTTTCGTCGGGCAGGGCTTCGGTGTAGGCCAGGCGTGAGTAGCCGTCGACGGCGGAGTGCAGGTAGGTGTAGCGGGCCCGCTGGCCTCGGGTCTTGCCGCGGCGGGCGCGTTTGTCCTGGTCGCTGCCTTTGCCGTGGATGCGCCAGCCGCCGCCGTCGGGGATCCGGCCGGTCTTCTTCACGTCCAGGTGGACCATGTGCCCGGGCCAGCGGGCGATGATCTTGCGGGGTTCCCGGTTGGTGGCGCCGGTGGGGTCGATAAAGCGGCGCCGGTTGAGCCCGAGGTGCAGCAGGTGCCGGCCGACGGTGCGGACGGAGAGGGTGATGCCTTCGGTGGTGAGTTCGGTGGCGATGCGGCGGGCGGAGTACTTGCGTTGCCTGCGCAGCTGCTCGATCCGGGCCACGACCTCGGCGGGGGTGGCGGTGGGCTGGTGGTGCGGGACGCTGGGCTGGTCGAGCAGGCCGGTCTCGCCATAGCGGCGCCAGCGGTTGACCCATTTGGAGGCGCATTGCCGGGAGATGCCCATTTCGGCGGCGACGTGGGCGATCGGGCGGGTCTGGCAACGCGCGACGAGCCGGCGGCGGCCCTCGAGGGACAGTGGGGCATTACGGTGGTGCACGGACGGGTCTTTCTCCTCGGCGGATGTGTTGGTCGCACTTCTCATCCTGCCGTCGAAAGACCCGTCCCTCGTCTTAGGCCTTCGCCCACGTCACCAACGTAATGACCCGCAACAGCTAGCGCCTGGCCGATGCAGGCCTCGCGCCAGCAACCGGTCGAACAGTGAGTGCTCACAGTGGGTGCGAGCTGAGCCCACGTGTGGCGGCGCGGCTGGCTGCGACCCTCCGTAGTCTTTGGTCCGCCGAGGCAACGCGGCTACGAACACGAAGGGACGCGTCCAGTGCCTGAATCCCACTTGCCCCGAGGCGTCGCTGTGAACCGGGATGTCTCGGTGCAGCGTTTGAAGGCGCTGTTCAGCGGCTCCCGCCCGTGATGGTTGCTGGCTAGCATCGCCGCAGCAGTCCTGGCCATGATCGGTCTCCGCGTCTGGCTCGGCACTAACGACTGGGCTGGGCTCGGCCAGTGGGTCGGCGGGCTCGGCGCGTTCTACGCCGCATGGGCAGCACTGCGGATCGCCCGCGATGAGGCCGGCCGCGAGAACCGGCGCGAGAATGAGCGGCTGCGGGTGCACGCGTACTTCGTCAGCGGCTCGTGGACCTACTCCGACGTGGTCCACGTCGGCACGAACAACGGCGAGCAGAGGTTGGAGAACAAGCGCCCGACGATGAAGATCGAGAACGTGGGAACTGATCCGGTGACGGATGTCGCGGTGGTCGCGACAAACTGGCTTGCCGGCGGTGAGCGGCTGGTGCTCCGAGCGAAGAACGGCCCCAAGCGGACACTCTTGCCCGGTCAGCCGTAGTTACCTGAGTACGACGTCGCGTCTGGTGAGGAGCCTGCTGGCCGAGGGCTGCGCGAGGTCGCCGGATAATCTACACGTCGAGCGGGTCACGACCGTCACGACGTGTTCGCGTGGGCACTGGCTGAACCTGGATCTCTACGACAAGCTCGCGCCGTCGGCTCGCCGAGCTGCGCGGCTGTGCGGACGCCGGGGATCGCCGCGAGTCCCGCCACCACGCACCTCCAGCACCACGAACGCCCACCGGAGACGCCACGAGGGGAAGCCGCGAGCGACCCCGAACTCCTCGAACATTTGTTCGAAGTCTGCGAGACGACGCGGGCGCTGTCAAGCCAAGCCGGACAACCTCACCCCTCCGTGACGCTGCCGCCGCGTACGGCGCTCAGCTCCGTACCCACTGTCGCCGAGCAGGATGTTGACCAGCGCAAACACAGCAAAGTTGGGCTAGCCGGGTTACCTTCGAGCCAGGCGATGATCCCTCGACCTCGGGAGGCTGGCATGGGCTCAGCTGCGTTCCTCCGTCAGGCTCACGCCTCCGCTCAAGGGTGATCTCGCGTGGACGGCCGGGTTCTGAATGCGCCGACGAGCGGACGCTGATTGTTGACGGGTCGCTGCTGATCCATCGTTGAATCTCAGCGGAACGCCGCACGACCGGTCTGCGGCTACATGACCGGGCGGCGGCACGTGGAGCAGGTTAACGGCAGCAGATCATCGTATTGCGAGAAGAGGTTGAAACCCTGCGATAGTTGCGGCACCCGGTCACAGTGGCGGTGAAGTGCGAAAACCCATGTCGTATCGCGCGACCTCGACGGTCGCGTCGGGGCCCGCCGCGGCCCAGGTCAGCAGGGCCGCCTGGGTCTCAGACAACTGGTCACTAACGGGAGTCAGAACCTCGAGCGCGCGGCGCTTCGCCTCCGCCGCCTGATCTGGCTCCAGTCGCTCGAGCAGGAGCATGAGGACTCCGTACTCCTCGGCGAGGTCCACCCGGCCGGGGAAACGCTCGGCAAGTGCTTCGCGGATGGCCCGCGCCTGGTTGAAGTGGGTCATGGCATCGGCGTGGCGTTCCGAGAGGTTCGTAATCTGGGCTAGGCGCTCTTGGACCACCGCCACTCCCCGGAGGACGCGCTCGTGGTCGGGAACCGACGAAAGGATCTCCGTGCGCAGCTGCAGGGCCCGGGCGAACCATTCTTCAGCCTCGGCGAGGCGGTTAACGTGGAGGGCAAGGTCACCTAGGTCGTCGTAGTCGCCGGCGACGTTCAGAACATCGTCGAAGTTTCTGGAATCGAGTGCCACGATTTGCTCCGCGATGGAGGCGGCCAACCGGCGGTATTGGCCTGCCTTAGCGTACTGGCGTTTGGAGATCGCTTCCTTCGCCGTATCCCGTGCGCCAAACTCATGACTTTTCAGGAATTCGCGACGTTCTACAGCAAGGTCTCGACGGCAGCGCTCGATTTTTTCCCTCTGGATGTTCGCCCACTGATCGAATTCGATCGACTGCTCAGGCGGCCGCATGACGTCGAGGTATTCGGTCAAGGTGCGGTCGGCGCGCTCGAAGTCCCCCGCCAGGGCAGACATCTGAAACAGGTCGCCGACTACGACCCGCTCGCCCTCGTTCTGGGCCGCTATGACGACCTTGAGTTGTTCACGATGACGAACCAGGCTCATGAAGTCGCCTCGGGCCGCGTCGATTCGCTCCAGATCCCTGAACGCCTGCAGCCGTCCGCTCGCTCCGAGCTTCTCGTAGGCATCGGTGGCAGCCGCGTAGTCACCCCGCGCGACCAAGAGCTCGGCCCGGCTTTTGCCGGCTGACTGGAGCCCCTCGCGCTCACCAAGTTCACTGTGGATCCGCACGGATCGCGCCAGGTACCGTTCGGCCAGGTCGAACTCACGATAGGCCGTCGCGACGATGCCCAGCTTCTCGTAGCAGACCGCCATCATAGATACGTCGCCCACGGCCTCGAAGGTTCCCAGTGCCTGCGACAGTAGGCGCCTAGCTCCGCTCCATTCGCCGACCAGGGTCAGCAGAATGCCGAGCTGGGCGACTGAGATCGTCGATTCATGTGCGTCACCGACCTCGGCCCGGATCCGGGCGGCGGCCTGGTAGTACTCGAACGCCTCCTGAAACTGACCACGGAACTGGTTAAGCATTCCCAGCTGGTGGATGCAGTTCGCCGCTCCGAGGCGGTCTCCTTGGCTCTCCTTCAGCGTCAGTGCATCCAAGTACAGCGGTTCAGCCTTATCCAGCGCACCCTGACGCTCGAACAGCTCGGCCAGGTTGTATAAGGCAGAGGCCTCGACGATCTCGTCACCGTCGGCCCGGGCGCTCTCCAGGACGTTCGTGAAGGCACGCTCGGCGTCGTCGAGCTGGCCGCGAGCTTTGTAGACCAGCGCGATGTGTCCCTGAATCCGGCTTCGCTGGTGGGCGTCGTACTCGGATTCCGCACTCAGTCCTCGGCTGAGGTCGTAGGCTTCGTCGAAGGCACTTAGGGCCTCGTCATAGTCTCCCGAGTCGAGGGCCAACTCGCCGAGAGCTTGCAAGAGATGTATCCTCGATCGCTCGTCCCAGCCGGGGACGCTCAAGTTCTGCCGGAGGATCTGGTCTCGGGCGACCCACGCACCCTCGCGTCGCAACGCCTGCGCTGCCAGGACGGCTGCTGCTGCCGCCTGCGGCAGGGCGCCAGCAGCCAGGAAATGCTGGTTGGCCTCGGTGAAGTCGTGAATGTCCGAGTCGCTTCTAATGTTGTATGGATCCTGCTGGTCGGCCGTCGATAGCACCCGATTCATAAAGAACTCGCCGGCCATGAACTCGAATCGGTTGAGTGTTTCTCTCTGGAAGTCGTCGGATGCGTTCGCCTGCAGAATCACCCGCAACCAGCGAGGGCAGTCCAGGAGCCCGTCTAGCCGCACGGCCAGGAGGCCGAGGTGGATGAGTCTCTCAGTCTCCGGGCGAACGCCGGTGCCCACGTTCGCGCCTAGCAGGGCCTTGTCCAAGCCTTCGGCCGGAAATGGTGAATTAAAGATTGACGCAGCCAGCAGGGTGAGGTAGGCGTTCCCGTCTGCGAGCTCCCGCACGCGGTCGGCGGCGCCGGACGCGGACCAGGTGATCTCCGCGAATCGGGTGACGAGCGAGTCGGGGACGGACGACGAAAGTGAGAGCGAGCGGTCCAGCGAGAACCACGCTGCCGGATGGCCTCCGAGAAGATCGAACGCGGCTTCGATGGAGTTGTCCGTCCAGCGGCCCACGGCGGGGAGGGACCACGCCAGCTTCACGGTCTCGGGAAGGCTGAGCTGCGGCAGCGAAACCTTGGTGGTGCCCGGGATCTCGGGAACGCGGGAGGTATGTAACAGTCGCAACCCGGGCGTCGCGGCCCAGACGGTCATGAGTTCACGCAGACCTTCTGACTCACAACTCCCGTCGACGACCAGGACCAGGCTCCGCCCGCTCGGAAGGCGGGATGCGAGGCGGCGCAGGCGTTCGGCCCACGGCAATCCGGCGTTGTCATCCCGGACGTCGGCTGATGCGCATCGTGCTGCCACGGCGAATGTCTCCGCCGCGGTCGCCGTCCCGCTGACCATGGCGGTCAGGTCCATCCTCTCTTCGAGGCTCGCAATCACCTGCCACGCGAGAGCCGTCTTGCCGGCCCCGCCCAGGCCGTGGAGGCTGACGCTCTCCTCCAACAGGAGTCTGGCGATCAGCCGTTGCTCTCCGCGGCGGCCGATGAACTCGGACCCGTCCGGTTCCACTCGAACGGCCGGGGCGCCCTCGACCGGGGTGCCGGAGATGAGGGTCGGCGTCTCGTCGGTGGTGCTGAGCGTGACGATGGCCCACTCGTCCAGCCTGGCGATCTGTTGCTGCCGGGGTTCGCCCGGGCCGCTGAGCTGCTCCTGCACGGCGCGCCGGGCATCGGCGGTCGCGGCCGCGAGGTCGGTCGAGCCGGTGGCGAGTATGTTGTAAAGCCGCGTGAAGAAGAGCGTTGAATACCTGTCGGTGACGGAGGTCTGGGTTCCGACGACTGCCTTCACGCCGCTGTGCACGAGCCGGGCGGCAAACGATGGCAGGCCGGGCGCGGCCTCGGCCGAGGTGAAGCAGGCAGCGAGGCAGATGAGGTCGGGTACGGGACCGGCGCCGAGAACTTCGGTGACGAATTCGTCCGCCCCGACGGGCCGGGGCCGCCCTTCGTCGTCCTCCAGGGTCAGCGACCCAACGCCGCCGTGCGTCGACACATGCAGGACATGTGGCTGCACGTTCTCTACACAGGAACGCAGGGAACCAAGGGTGGCGTAGCGCACCAAGGTCAGCTCCAGGCCAGCCGCGCGCGCCGGCCGGACCGCTTCCTCGATGTCTCGAAGCTCACGCTCGTAGTTCAGCAGAGCACCGCCGTTCTCGGTGGGGGCGGCCACGGCGAAGGCGATGCGCAATGGGCCGCCTCGGAGGGTGGGGCGCGGCTGGGGCGACTTGACCGTGCGAAACACCTGCACCCCAGGCTGGAGCACCAAGGGCACCTCGGTTCCAGGGAGGGTCACGGCCTCCCAGGGCAGCCCGGCATAGGTCTCCGACGTCAGGGCGACGTTGACTCGGCGCGACTCACCAAGCTGGGCGATCAGACCGGCGGCGACGCGGCCCGGGAGCAGGGCGTCGCCGAGCAGGCGGCCCACCGCACGCAGGGACGGAACCGCGCCCGGGTCGGCAACCCGGTTAACGGACCGGCGACGGGCGCGCTGGACGTCGGAGATTGAGTCCAGCAGTTCCTGGGTTACGCCGTTGTGGCGTTCGCTCACGTCGAGACCCGGGCCGATCAGCTGGACGACGTTGGCTCTGACATCCAGTTGGAGCAGGACGGCATCACCCATGATCCCTCACGTTCAGACTGACGGGTTGGCGCATAATTGTGTCATGAGTCAAAGTATCTTCGGTGGCGAATCAGCAGCCCAAGCAGACTCAGACGGACGAGCGGGTGGTTCCGGCGGGCCGATCACCTGGACCGGCCCGGGAGACTTCGGGCAACCGGCGGCCTTCGACGCCAAGACCGGGTCCGCGGCACCCTTGCTGGCTGGCTTCTCCCTGGCCCTCCTTGGCGTGGTGGCCCAGGCCCCGAGCTCCTTCCGATGGCCCGGCGCGACGCTGACGGTGCTGACCGTCGTAGTCATAATCCTGGTGGCGTGCGTGCAGTTCGGGTTCCGGGGCAGGGCGGTCCTCTACTCCAAGAGTGACGTGCAGGCGTGGGGCCCGCTGTCAGCACTCGGGCCGGCGGCGGACGAGCGGCTTCGAGCCCACGTCCAGGCCCGGGACATGGCCGAGTGGCGCCGATGGCACCGGCGGTCACGGCTGACCTTCAACTTGGGGATCGTGGTCTTAGGCGTGGGCCTGGCACTCCTCTTGGCGCCGCCGTTGAAGTACTCACCGGATCAAGCGTTGACGACGTCAGAGGCGGTCTGCCGGTGGATCGGTTCCGGCGTCGCGATCCTGGGCACGCTGCTGGAGCTGGTCTGGATCGCCTACGACGAAGTGGCTGCTGGTTTCACCAGGAGGGGAGAGGAGCGACGTGGACAGTGAACGGAGCGATCCTCGGCTCACTGAGATGTGCGTCCATCAGGTTCCGCAGCACAAGTGCCCTCTCTGCCCGCGCCCCGACAGGCTGACCGCCGTCGAGCTGATCAAGTCGATGCGCGAGAAGGCGACCCAATCGTTTCGGCGGCGAACTGATTATAAGGAGAGCGGGCAAGGCGAGGAGAACCAGGCCCACGACAACTAGCCTCGGTCTCCAAAATTCGATGATCATGGCAGAAACTCCGTTAATGGATCTTGATTTGGGGTCGGCCAGTCCGGTCCGGTGGAGAACGTCACACCAACCTCTGCCGGGTTCTGGTGACGCAACGCCGGTCACCCGATTGGCTCAACATCGCGATGATCGCCGCCGGTACTTGAACAGGCCTAGTGCCGCATCAAGCAACGTTGGGTAGGCAATCCGGTCGGCGGATCTTGGAGTTGACGGCGAAGCGGCGTTTGGGGTGGCCGTGGCGGTTGCGCCAGCGCAGGTAGCCGGCGATCGCACCCTCCTGGGCGGCGTGGCTGGGGTAGTCGCTGCCGGCGAGGGTGAAGTAGCGGACCGCGGTGAATTCGCACTCGATCCAGTTCAGCCAGGAGGCGTTGGTGGGTGTGTAGACCAGCTCGATGTCGTTGGCCGCGCACCACGTGACGACCTCGGCCTTGCCGTGGGGTCCTCACAGTTGTCGCAGACCAGATACAGCTTCCCGGCCGGGAAGTTGGTGGGCTTTGCTTTCCGACTGTGCGCCATCAGGGACTTGAACCCCGAACCCGCTGGTTAAGACGCGGCAAGGCCGGCAAGGTCATGCTGGTGCCATTGCCGCCAGCGTCGGCCGGGCGATCGACCGAGCCGTCGGCAACCGCGATCACGGTCCCATCCTGCTCATCCGACGAGACGCCCGCACGGACCGACACTGCGCCACCCGACGGCTACGCCGACTGGCCGAAGCGTCAGTCGTGCAGCTCCCCCGGATGCACCCACACATGTGCGATACGCCTTCGTCACCACCACGCTCCATGCCGACGTCGACCTCCGCGACGTCCAGATCGCAGCTCGCCACGCCAAGAACCTCGACCGGCACCCGAACTACATCCTCGCGGCGCACATGGCATCCGCAACCTCACACCCAACGCACTGTCTTGCCGACGAGCGGACGTTCTACGCGTCGCCGTCTGCCCCGCTTCGTAAACGACCGCCTGGCGGCAACTTCATGTCGATCGCATTCCGTCGATGAGCGACCGGATGGTCTTGGTCGTGGGGTGGTCGGTTCCCAGCACCCCCTCCCAGCGGGCGAGGGTAGCCTCGTACAGCGGAATCGCCCGCTCCAAATCACCCATCGCCTCGTACGCGCTCGCCAAGTTGTTCCGCGAGAGCAGCGTGTCGGGATGGTCAACTCCCAGCACCCGCTCCCGATCGGCGAGAGTGACCTCATACAGCGGAATCGCGCGCCCCAAATCGCCCGTCGAATCATAGGCGTAGGCCAGATTGTTCCGCGAGGTCAGCGTGTCGGGGTAGTCAGGTCCCTGCACCCGCTCCCGGTCGGTGAGGGTAGCCTCGTATAGCGGAATCGCTCGCTCCAGATCACCCGCCGACTGGTAGGCGTAGGCCAGATTGTTCCGCGAGCTCAGCGTATCGGGATGGTCAACTCCCAGCACCCGCTCCCGATCGGCGAGGGTGGCCTCGTATAGCGGAATCGCCCGGCTCGGATAACCCGCCGCCCGGTAGACGTAAGCCAGGTTGTTCCGCAAGCTCAGCGTGTCAGGGTGGCCCGGTCCCAGTACCCGCTCAAAATCGGCAAGAGTAACCTCATACAGTGGAATCGCCTGCCGCAAATCGCCCGTCGACTCGTAGGCGCTCGCCAAGTTGTTCCGCGAAGTGAGCGTGTACGGGTCGTCAGGTCCCAGCACCCGCTCGCAGTCGGCGAGCGTGGCCTCAAACAGTGGAATCGCCCGCCCCAAATTACCCGCCGATTCGTAGGCGACCGCCAGGTTGTTCCGCGAGTTCAGCGTGTCGGGATGGTCGGGACCGTTGAGGCGCTGGTAGCTGTCACGGGCGCGGGTGAGGTAGTCAATGGAGGTGCCGACCTCGCCTTGCCCTTTGAGGTAGAGGCCCAGCTCGTTGAGCAACCGGCCGGTTTGCGTAGTGTGGACGTCGGGCTTGGTGTGTTCCAGAAGAGCCTGCGCATGATGCAGGACCATCCGATAGACAGGCCAGTCAGCGGGAGAGTCCGGGTCAAGATCGGAGAGGGCGGCCGCGAGAAAGGTTGCGGCGCTGTTTCGGGCGGCCGCGATGTCGGCGGGCTGACGGTGCGGGTCAGCGGGGTCGGGTGTGCGGGTGACCGCCTGAACGAGACGATGCACTGCCACAGTGTCTCCGGTCAGAGTGACCATGCTGTAAGCCGCCAGACGGCCCAGCGCCTCAGACAGGTCCGGTTCCCCCAAAGCACCAGCCAACAAGTTCCGGGGAATGCCGTCCGCTGCGAACCAGGCCAGCTGCCGCAGCACCTGCCCCGCAGCCGGAGTGTCGGCGAGGCGGTCGAGGGTGACGTGCCAAACTCTGGCCATCGTCCTTTGCGCGTCACCGCCCTCCGCCGTCGCGGTGAACATCCGCGCCGGAAACCGCGCCAGCAGGTCCAGATAAGCGGCAGGGCTGGTACGTGTCTGAGCTAAGTAGGCGCCTGCCTGCTCGACCGCCAGTGGCAGCCACCCCAGCTCAGCGCACAACCGGTTCGCGCCGGCCAGGTTCGCGTCCGGCCACTCCGACTGCACGATCCGGGCCAGCAGTGCTACCGCTTCGTCCTCGGTGAGCATATCCAACGGCACTGTCTTCGTAGCCCGCCATCCTGAGCGTTGGCGGCTGGTGATCACGACCGTGCCTGTCCGCACCCGGCTCAGCAACCCCGCCACATCCTGCGGGCCGGATACGTTGTCCAACACCAGCAACCAGTCCTCGTGGGTCGCCAGCCATCGCAGGCACAGCTCCACGCGCTGTTCGGTGGGCAGTGTCGCCGTCTCCGGCGCCAGCGCGGCGGCCAGCTCTCCCAACCCCCTCTCTACCGCTGCCGGCGAGTCCGCTGCTACCCACCACACTGGTGAGAACCGGCCGGTGTGCAGCCCCGCGAACCGAGCGGCCAGGGTGCTCTTGCCGACCCCGCCCAAACCGTGCACCGCAACCACCACCGCACGACCACCCGATCCGGCCACCACCGACTCCAGCTGCTCCAGCTCCTGGACTCTGCCGACGAACACGTCCGGCTCGGCCGGGACACGACCCACGCCCGCAACGGCTGGGAGCGACTCCATCGCCGGCACGCCCGAACCGTCAGTACCGCCGCTGCGTAGGTCGTCCTCGACCGGCACCGGCTGGGCGACCCCGGGGTACGCAGGAGACGTTGTGTTGGCCGGGCTGGCTCGACGCCACAACTGTTCGGCCTCGTGCAGCTTCGTCAACCGGCCTGCAATGTCGCCAGCGCCGTATGCCAGATGCACCACGTTCCGCACGAAGTCCCAGTCCGGTCGCTTCTGCGCGTTGACCCGGTTCGACAGGGTCTGAGCGGACACGTTCAGACGCCGGCCGACTTCCCCAAGCGGTTCGGGGCAGCGATCCAGGAGTTCCCGCAGGAACTGCGCCAAGGCACGGGTCTCAGGGGTCTCAGCGGTGCCGCCGATGAAGCGAGCCCATCGCCTCGGCTGGCCGGGGAGACGCTTGGCCACCGGGCCTCCGTCCTGGATGTCACTTGATGTAACGACTTGCCTCCGCCTGACCTGCGTGAATGCCCTCACGCCGACGCCGGATGACGAGCAGCGATCGTACCGTCTCAGGGTCTGGATCACACGGGTCGGACACGGGCCACGGCCTGAGGCCGGGAATGGGGTCGTGATGTGGGGGTTCCTCGCAGGAGCGTCGCCGTACGTCGTGGTGGCCGTGCTGGTCGTCACGATGGGAACGGTGCTGGTCATCACGCGGATGGTGAAGACCTCCGCGCACCCCATGTGGGTCCGACTGCGGTTCCTCGGGTTCGAGGTCTCCCGGGAAGCAGACAAGGTCGATGATGACCCGCTCGACTCCACCAAGAATGACTAACGCACTCTTCTGCCGCGGATAGCACGTTACCCGTCGGGCGTCGCTCAGTGGCAACTCAACCTGCGAGCGCGCAACCGAGGTCGCTCATGGCTACAGTCCGAAAGCAGGACACCGCTAATCTGGTCCCGCACCCCCGAGTCCAACTCGAGATGTCGCCGTTGCACTGGATATACGACATGGACGCGGCCAGTCCCCTCACTAGTCTCGCCGAGGAAAGCCGGCAACACCACTCCACGACCGCCGAGCTGGCGACGGCCGCCGAGTCGGCCGTTCAACCGCGGCGAAATCCGGTTCGCTGGGTCACGCCTGCAGTGTCGCGTTACGGAACGTCGTGGTTCAGCCACCGGAGCCCGTAGGCATATCCCTGCTGCGGGCCAGCGAACTCCTGCGCCACCTCACACGCATCATCCAGCGCCAGCGGCGGGCCCGGCGGCGACGGATCGGCGAGCACGGAGTGCGGCACCCGATCCACCAGCCACACCATTTCCGGCGGTCGCCGAGGGTCGAACCGGACCCGCACGCTGAGCGACTCGCACGTCATCAGCGGCACGAATATGTATGACGGCCGGATGGATGCGCCGTCCCGTACCCGGAACGCCAGCGAGTAGGTATGGGTCTCGCCCCGCGCCAGGGGGCGTGGCAGGTCAAGCAGCCAACGAAAGTGTCGCTGCCCCCATTCGCTCGGCGTCGGTGATCCGGACACCGTGCTGGGCGTCGACAGCCACCCGCCGCTCGCCGTCGTAACCGTCGTCGGGGGTCACGAGTTGGTGTCGTCGATCCGCCGCTGGGCACCCATCCGACCGCCCCGAACCGCAGGTCCCGCACGACCGCGACCATCAGTAGCGCGCGAGCTGCCGCTCCGATACCCACCCGTTGTGTCTCCACTGAAACACCTGCCGGGGTTGCGGCGACTACTCAGCACGGAATGACGGGTGGTTGCCATGGTGGATACGTGCTTTTTGTGCACTGTGGGGGCCGTCAGCGCGATGACCAGTCCGGCGGCGCAGTCCACCGACGAGTTCGGTACGTGCTACGGCTGCAATGTGCATGCTTGCCCAAAGCACGGCGAGCGGTTGGAGCAGCACCTCCGGTGCACAGACTGCCCCTGCAGGACCTTCGCGCGGCGGGCGCTCGCAGGCGAGGAGCGCATCGCCATGTTCAGACGTTTGTTCTCGTGTGAGACGGCATGCTCTGCCAGCCGACGCAGCACGGTGCACCTCTCTCGCCAACGGGATGTTGCTGGCAGCCCTCGGCCCGCCGGTGAGCTGTGGAGACGGCCGAATATCCGCATCCACCTCGCCCGGCCCACCGTCCGCCAGCGGCAACGGGCAAATCGCTGCGAACAGTCCGGCAACGAGTTGGAGATGAACAGACATCTCCGGCAGGACCAAGTGTCGTTGGCGCACCGGTTCGTGATGGCAGCGGTCGACCGCAATTTCTCCGGCAAGCACGGAGATCCTGACCGTGGATGAGCAGTCGCTGTCCTGGCCTTACTGGCTCACTCGGGCGATCCTCGCCAACGGCCAGGAGGCGTGGATGGATGCGGTGTGGTCGGTCGGCGGGTCGCCGCCGTACGGAGGGGTCTCCTACGAAGAGGGTGCCGCGGTGTACGCACTGCTGGAGGCCTATCAGGGACCAGGCATGGCACCCAGCAGTGCGTACGACGCGGTCGCGGCGCACCTCGGCGGCGCTCCGGATTCGGTGCTCGCGCTCGAGATCTTCCGGTTGCACGACGCGATCGCCAGCCGCGACGTCGCGCACGCGACGCGCGAGGAGATTGACGCCGGCAAGGCGCTCGCGCAGGACCTCCAGGACCCGCGCGCCGCACTGTACTTCGAGCTGCTCGACGGTGATCTGGCTCTCAGGGACGAGCGCATCACCGAAGCGAGGGATCGGTTCCTCGCGTGCGCCAACCAACTGAACGCGATGGCGGTAGAGGATCCCGTCTACGTCACCCGGCTGGTCGACGTCATGGTGAACGTCGCCACGCTCTCGGTTCGCGACGGCGACTTCGACGTCGCGAAGACAATGGCGACCGCTCTGCAGCTGCTGGGACAGGCTGACCGGCTGGGCGAGCTCCGGGAGGTGCTGCTGGGATGAAATTCACCGAACTCCTACGCAAGGGCAGCAACTTCCTCGAGTCGGGAGATGCCGTGCGCTCCCTCGAGGCGTACACGCGCGCCGAGGCGATGAATGGGGACGACCCCGCAATGTGCGGGGCCCTCGGCGACATGGCCGTCGCCTACAACCGGATCGGCAATCCCCAGAAGGCGATCGCGACGTACGAACGCGCGATCGCGCTCTGCCAGCGCTACGGGGACGCACTCAACCTGAGCCGCTGGACCACCAACCTCGTCGCGCTGCTGATCTCACGCGGCGCGAACGAGCAGGCCGAGAACCTGCTCCCCCAGATGCTCGAGGCCGCTGAGGCGACCGGTGACGCTCGCCAAGTGGGCGCCGCGGCGTCCACGGCCGGGCAGTACTTCGCCGAGCAGCAGCGATTCGCGGAAGCCGAGGAGTGGTTCGCCCACGGCCTGGAGACCGCGTCCGGCCCGCCGGAGATCGAAGCGCTGCTGCGCGACAACCTCGCCACCGTGCGCCTCGCGCTCGCCGATGCGGCATTCGCCCAAAACCGCGCGACAGACGCGTCCGCAGTGCTCGGACGCTTTTTCGCCGATCCCCCTGCAAGCGACGACCTCATGCTGCGCGCGCTTATGCTGCGCGGAAGCCTCGCGGAGCGCGCGGGCGATCCCCATCGCGCTCGGAACGACCTCCGAGCCGCGGTGGACATCGCCCGTCGTCTCGGCTACGACGAGATAGTCACTGCCATGACGCAGACGTTGGACGCCGAGCCCAGTAGCGGACTGCGAACCAGCGCACTCGCCCCGGAGAAGTTCAGAGCCGAGATCGACGCGGCGCTGGACAGTCACGACGTCGAAGCGGAGCTCTCGGCGCGCGTGAACTACGCCGCGACGCTGTTGCAGCACGACCTGGGCGACGCGCTGACCGCATTCGACGAGACGATCCCCAGGCTCCGGGCACGAGCTGACCGGCGACGCGAGCTGGTGCTGAGCCTCAACTTCGTCGTGCCAATCCTCGAGATGGGTGAGACGGGACGAGCGGTCGCACTGGCACAGCGGTGCGTCGAGATCTCCGCGACGGCCCGCGTCGACCATCGGCTGCTGGCCTACCTGCTGAGCGGCCGCGTCGCCGTCGACGCTCAACACGACTGGACGGCCGCCGTCGCCGCGTTTACCGAGGCCGCCCGCCTCCTGGAGGAAAGTGATCTCGACGCCGATGACCGCGAGCTGCTGCTGCCGGAGGTGGCGGAGGCGGCTACGCGACTGCTGGAGGCCGATGAGTTGGCGCTGGCGCTGCGGCTGGGCAGAGCGGGAGGAATGGAGTTGCCTGACCTGCCGGTCACACCGGCGGTCGCGGCGCTGGACGTGGACGCGCTGTGCGCGGCGACCGATCCGCGCCTGGACGGGATGCTGAGCCGCTGGCGGGCCTCGCCCGTCCAGCCGCGCGCAGTCACGTCGCTGCTCGACCTTTTCGACTACCTGGCCGAGCGCATGGACAGCGGCGTGGCCACGACTGTGGACGGCGCATCGGCCGGCGGCCCGGGCGGACTGCTGCAGGTGGCAGAGCTGCTGGCGCAAGGCCACGTCTCGGCTTCCGACGCGGAGGCGGCCACACGGTCTCTGGCGGTCACGACCGACGACGCGACCGCACTCGTTGCCTATGTCGCGCGTCATGAGAACGTCGAACGCGGCACCCAGTCAGCGCTGGTGCAGCTGGTCGTGAAGACCACGGACAGTGCGCCGCTGGCGGCGTGCCTGTGCCGGTTCCTGATGCTAAGCGCTCCCGGCTCGGCGGCGGCGCTGGCGCATGCTCGTCGCGGTGTTGAGCTGCTCGGGGACGCTGACATCGAGATACGAGCAGACCTCCTCAACGAGACGTCGGTGAACCTGCAACAGCTAGGCCGTGCGGAAGAGGCGATGGCGGCGGCGCAGGCCGCGGCCGATGCGGCCGGACGCCTGGGGCTCGAGCAGATCGAGGGCATGGCCCTCGGTAACCTCGCCTCGTCGTTGCTCCAGCTTGGTCGCGCGGACGAGGCCATCCCGGTCTTCGAGCAGCTCGAACGCGACCAGGAGCGGCGTGGCGAGCTGGACCAGCTCGAGCTGACGCGCTACAACCTGCGAGCTGCCCGCGCGGCCGCCGGGTCAGACGAGCAGTTCGCGGCTGAGAGCGACGACCCGGACGAGATTCTGCAACGAGCCGCACTATTGACGCGCCAGGGCGAGCCCTACGCGGCCGTAAAGCTGTTCGAGCGCGCGTTTTCGCAGATCAAGTCGGGCCAGCCCTCCGCCACGGAGTGGGGTGCACGCGCCAACTACGCGATCGCCCTCCACGCGCTCGGACGCGTCGACGCCGCCCTGGACCAGCTGGACGCCGTCGCCCGTCGCTACGAACACGACAACCCGGCACTCGCCGCCCAGACCCTCGGGCGCATGGTCACAGCCGTCAGCACCCAGCCCCTGCGGGCTCGCGGCTACGCCGAGCGCGCGGTGCGCGCAGCGAACGCCTCAGGAGACCCGCGCGTGCGAGCGCATGCGTACGCCGTCCTCGGCGCGCTCCAGCACGAGGGCCAGCAGTTCGCTTCCGCGGTCGACGCGTTGAGCACTGCCCTGAAGCTCGATGACGATCCCAAGGTCAGGATCATGCTCGGCGACGCGCTCGCACGCGCCCGTCGGCCAGACGAGGCGCTCGCACAGCTCGACGAGGTCGATGCCGAGTCGGTCGAGCCTGCCAGCCGCGTGCTGCAGCGCGCCGCACGTGCCAATGCG
Source organism: Amycolatopsis sp. FBCC-B4732 (assembly GCF_023008405.1). Taxonomy (NCBI): domain Bacteria; kingdom Bacillati; phylum Actinomycetota; class Actinomycetes; order Pseudonocardiales; family Pseudonocardiaceae; genus Amycolatopsis; species Amycolatopsis sp. FBCC-B4732. The sequence goes on along the minus strand of NZ_CP095376.1, from coordinate 1,764,479 downwards.
CTCGCGGAACGCGGAGACCGCATCGCCGCCCTGGTGGAGCTGCGGACCGCTTACGCACTCGAGCTCGAGCATCAGGCGGAGCTGGATCCGACCTCATGCTTCGGGTCACGGGCGCTCGCGTTCGCGTTGCTGGAGGACGGCGCGGTAAGCGAGGCGCTCACGGTCCTGGAGTCGGTGACGAGCCGCCTGCACAACGCCGGCGTCGAGGACCCGGAGCGGCTGGTCGGGCTGGAGACCGCACAGACGCTCAGCGCGATGGGCGACGCGACGGGCGCCGACGCAGTGCTGGCGCGCATCGCCGAGCGGGCCACGGCAAACGGCGACGACACCCGGCTCGCCCGAGCCCTCTGCATCCGCGCAAACGTGGCGATCCAGCGCGGCGACCTCCACAGCGCGCTCGACTACGCACAGACGGCACGCGATTTGGCAACGAGCGTCAGCGACCGCCACGCGGAGGCGACAGCAGTCGACCTGGTTGGCACCGTCGAGCGCCTCGAAGGCCGCTTCGACCAGGCCGCCCAGGACCACGCGGCCGCGGTGCGGTCCTTCCGAGCGGCCGACTCGCCACGCGACGAACTGGTCGCACTACTCAACCTCGCCGAGGCGCGCTACTGCGCGCGCGACCCCTATGGCGCGGAGGAGACGCTGGTCGAAATCGACTCGTTGCTGGACGACACCAGTGCGCCGGCCATGCTCTGGAACGCGCACCTCCTCTCAGCGCTTGTGATGGCCGACAAGGGGCAGTGGCCGGCGGCGCGCGAAGCGCTCCGCACCTCGTTCGAGCTCCTCCACGGCTCGGACCTCTCGGGCGCAGCCGGGTCCGCACGCCAGCGTCTGCGCAGGGAGGAACGCGTCCACCGGCTGGCGACTAACGCGGCGGTCCGTGCCGACGACGGTAAGTTCGCTCTGGAGATCGTCGAATCGGGGCGGGCCCGGTTCTTGCGCACGGTGATGGAGCGCCGACGCAGCCGTCCCGCCGGAACGTCCGACGCGGACTGGCTGCGCTACGAGCGCGCTGCGGACGCACTGGCCGAGCTGCGCGTGCGGCGACGCAACGACCTGCTGTTACCCGACCCTGAGCTCGCGCGCGAGTCGTCGGAGGCGGAGCGCGAGCTCGCGCATGCGACCGCCGCGGTTTTCGGCGAGCACCAGCCCGACAAGACCCGCTCGCCGTTCCCGCGCTTTGAGGACCTGCTTCGCCCGTTGCCGGCCGAGGTGGCTGTCGTGGCGGTCGACGTCGTGGAGGACGGCATCCAGCTGGTATGCGCCGGTCGGGACGCGACCGGAGCGCTCTGGTCGGAGGCGGCACTCGATCCGCGCATGACACGCGCTGACCTGCCCGACCCCGAGCAGCTCCGCGACCCCACAACGCTGGCGCGGCTGTGCCGGACGCTGGGCCGGCAGCTGTGGCCAGCCGTGCTGGAGCGACTGACCGCCGACACGTCGCGGCTGGTGGTGCTTCCGTCTGCCCGGTTGGCGGGCCTGCCGCTCGGCGCGGCCACGTTGCCGGAGGGACGGCGGGCGGCCGAGCGGTTCTGCCTCACGTTCGCTCCCAGCCTCTCGCTGATCTCCGATCGGACGTCGCGACCTGCGACAGGGCTGCTTGGCCAGGTCGTCGACCCCACGGGCGATCTGCCGTTCAGCCGCTTCGAAGCGCGTGCCGTTGCGGCCCTCCATGACGGTCCTACCACCGTATGCCCCGGCCCTGCTGCGACGCCGGACGCCGTTCTCGAGCTGATGCGTTCTGCCGACGTGCTGCTTTTTGCCGGGCACGCCGCCTTCGACGTCGACGACCCGGTGCGCTCCTTCCTGCGATGCGCGCCCTCACGTGACGACCATGGGCGGCTGACGGTGACGCGGACGCTGGGCGAGGTCGCTACTCCTCCCGATGTCGTGGTCCTCGCGGCATGTGAATCATCCTCGTTCACCCCGGACGACCCGTTCGACGAGCTCGTCGGCCTGCCGGGCATTCTCCTCGCCACGGGCACACGCTGGGTCGTCGGCTCTCTGTGGGAGGTCGGCGACATTGCGACGTCGCTCCTCGTGCCGGAGTTCTTCCGGCGCTGGAACTGGGGCGCGGTTCATCCTGCCCGCGCGCTCGCGCAGGCGCAGGCGTGGCTGCGTGAAGAGGTCAGCTATGACGACGTGGCTCGGCTCACGGACTCGTTAGCACGCGAGGCACCGGACGACGAGCGCCTGCGGGCCGCGCGCGACGAGTGGGCCGCACGCCGGGGCGACGACTCGCCGGCGTTCGCCGACGAGCTGAGCTGGGCGGCCTTTACTGTGACTGGAGCGGCATGATGGAAGCGACAACACTCACGATCATCGGCGCAGTCGCCTTCGGAGTCGTGGTCGGCTGGATCACCTATCGGACCCTGCGTCGTCGCGAGGATCCCGCCCAGCTCTCGGACCTCGCGGCGGTGATCGGGGCAGTGAGCGGCGGTGCCGTGACTGCGATCCCGTTCAAGGACCCGGACGTCTTCGCCGCCTACTCCATCGGGCTCGCGGTCGGATTCTTCGGCTACCTCTTCACTGCAGCGCTCCTGGTGAAGGACAGGAAGAAGGTCGACGAATGGCTCGGTGAGCCCCGCAAGCGCGACGAGTTCATGGACGACTGATGGCAGACTTCGACGACCTTGTCGCCAACTTGCGACGCAACTGGGTCAGGTTGCCCGCGCTCGCCGGGCCGGGCTGGCCAGAGCTGGAGCGGCAGCTCACGCGGCTCATAGAAGAGGGCGAGTTCGGTCGCCTGGCGCCGCTGGTCGCCGCAACGCGCATCCGCGTCGCCGTGGCGGGCTACCCGCAGGTCTACGGCTTGGTCACGGGCACGGCGGAGCCCGAGAGCCCAGACACCGAGCCCCCGGCGCCGAAGGACGTGCGCCGTAAGGGCGACGGCCCGCCGAAGGTCGAACCTCGGCGGCCGCCTCGCTACATGAACCTCGCGTTCGTCCGTCAAGAGGACTTCACCCGCGTCCCGGCGACCCAGGGCCTGCGCGCCGGAGGCGGCTACCAGCTGCGGGTCGACGTCGGCGAGTTCTCACCAGAGTCGATCATGGACCGCAACAGTCCGCCCGTGTCGGAGAAGTGGCTGCCTCCAACACAGCAGGGACACTGGCTGGAGCTGACCGTCACCAGCGAAGGCTTCCGCGTGCCGACGGAGCCGACCCACCTTTACCTCCCCAGACAGGGCGCCAGCTTCACGTGTCCGTGCCATCCCGGAGGCACACACACCTGCAATGTTCGCGACCGTGATGACTACGCGTTCCTCACGGTGACGGCTCCCCTGGAACCAGGCCTCGGCCGCCTCCGCGTCGCGCTGTGGCACAGCCGCAACGTCGTCCAGTCCGTGCTGGTTGAAGTCGACGTGGTGGCACTGGAGCGGGACCCGGGACGTCAACATGCGCACGTCGACTTCACGCTCACCCAAAATCTCAGCGACGTCGAATCCCTTCGAGCGCGAGCGGCCGGCGTCCTGGTCAACGAGCGCGGCGGCAGCCACACGCTGGTCCTCAATGGCGCGGACGACGGCATTATCACCGTCGATTTCAGCGAGGGGACGCTGCTGACGGCGATGGACGCCTTCCGTGCGGCGCTGCTGAGGGCTCACCTTAAGCAGGACGGCACCCAGCGCCGCAGCCTCCTCGGTCCTGCCAACGAAAAGTCACGGCTGGGGCTGGTGAAGGACCTCGCCCGGCTCGCGCGCGTGGGAGCCAAACACTGGGCGGCGTTGTATCCGCATGCCCCTGAGGCACTGCCCGCGTTCGCCGAAGCACAGGGCGACGGGATGCAGATCGCTCGCGTCGAGAGCAGCCGGTTCGTCTTCCCGTGGGCAGGGATCTACGACCTTCCGCTCGAGCGCAGGCGGTCCGGCCACTACGACCTGTGCCCCCTCGTCGAGGAGTGGGACGATCGAGCACCGTTGATCGACGGCTCTCCGACGCGATGCCCGCGTGAAGCCGAGCACGCCCGGAAGAACATGCTGTGCCCCTTCGGCTTCTGGGGGTTTCGCTTCGCGATAGAACAGCCGGCCTCGACACGCGGTAGGTCGCTGCCGTTGCAGATCCTCCTCCCGTCCGCACCGGCGGCCACCATCGCACAGAGCCTCGCGCTCGACCGGGAGATGGCGGACACCCATCTTGCCGCGGTGGTTTCCTCGTTGCCCGGGTTCAGTGTCCGGGAGGCCAGCTCAGCCGACGAGGTCTGCGAGGCGCTCGGCGAGCACGCCCTCGGCCTGGCGTACTTCTATTGCCATGGCCGGGGGACACCCGACGACGCTTGGATCGAGGTGGGGCGCAACGAGGCCATCTACCCACAGGACATCGCGACGTGGGCCGTCGCCGACTGGGTGCCGCGTGACGAGCACTGGTCCACCACGCGGCCGCTGGTGATCCTTAACGGCTGCCACACGGCCGAGCTCACCCCAAATTCGCCCGTTAACTTCGTCGACGGTCTGTCCAGCGCGGGTGCAGCCGGCATAGTCGGGACGGAGATTACGGTGTCACAGCGCCTAGCCGGCGAAGCCGTAGAGTTGTTGCTCGAGGGTCTCATCAGTCGGCGGCTTCCGGTCGGCCAGGCCCTTCATCAGATGCGTTCGCGCCTGCTTGCCAAGGGTAACCTGCTCGGGCTTGCGTATACCGCATACTGCTCGAACGACTTACGGTTTGTCTGAGCACGAACCCACCACCCGGATGCGGGCGGCAATGCGGCCATTCGAGTGCAGATCAGCCCTCGGCACGTCATCGACGCCGACCGACTGCGTTCCGCCCTCGGCCTGAATTCGCCGCAAGCACCGAGGTACACGATGAGCAATACCGCCCGCCGAGCCACCATGACGCATGGTGCGTCCCCACGTCGCGCCGGCACCCGACGTCGGCCAGCGCGCTGCTGGCGACTCCGGGCTGCGATTCGCGTTCTACGGGCGAATGTCCACGGTCGAGTTCCAGGACCGGGAGACGATGTTCAAGATCGTCTCACCGGTGTCGCTCACCCGATACAGCGGCTTGAGGCAATCAGGGTGACCGCACCGCCACGCTGTTACGTAGAGCTCCTTGATCGTCGACTCGCCCGGCTTGGGGTGCACGATCGGCGGCCGTTTCCGGGCTGGCATAGCTCCATTCTCAGCCTGGCCTCCGGATCGCTGTCCACGGGCCCTCCCCCTGGTCGACCGAGGTGGCACCCGGAGCCCGCCTTCTTCTCCTGTCACCCAGAGTCAGCGTCGGGTCCAAAGGTGTAGCCACCCTCGGTGAGCACGACACCTTTGAGCACGGACATGCGGAGATGCCGAGTTGCGATAAGAGTCATTATCGCAAATCAGTACCGCCTCAGAGGCGCCGACCGCAGATGGATTGACAATTCTCCGAAGCACATGAAAGTCAGAAGGGGCACGTGTCCTCGGTGATTCCCGCGAGGTTCCACCGTACGCTTTCCCACTGCTCCTGATCCGGCTCACCTTTCCGAGAAGGGGCCCATGCTAAGAAGCGCTGCCCTTCGGGCGGTGATGCGGAGAACCGGCGGGCTGGCTCTGACTCCGCCACCGGTCCTTGGTCGATCCAAGTCGCGTCAGGATGTCCGATCAGGACCTCTGGAGTTGGGACCTGGGCGCCGCCAATGGGGATCAAATCTGCTTCGACGCGGATCCAGCTCGGCACCTTTCCCTCTGGCAAGACTGCGTCGGGCAGGACTCGATCCCACTGCACGATTTTCCCTTGCCACAGCAATCGCATCTGTCGCAGTCGGACTCGTTGGAAGAACGTTATCGGCTCCGTTGCCGGTTCGATGTTGCGACCGCTGAGCTCCTCGATCGCGACAACATCCTCAAGCGTCTCGATGAGCTGCTGCAGCTGATCGACTGCTTCCGGCCGGCTCGGTGCCGTCTGGCAGGACACCACTGTCGTCCCCTGGACGAGGTAGGTCATCGTGTGAGCTCGCTGCATGTTCTGTAGCGCGCGGTGCGCTGCCAGACGGACTCGATTCGAGTCGCCAACGATGGAATGGTCGATGGCGATCGGCCGCGCGCCTTCGTCCTCGACGCGAAGTTGGACGTGCGAGATCACGCTGTCTGCCAGCAGCACCCGCCAGTGCAAAATGTCGTCTTCTTGGTGACGGTCCAGGACGGCGGCGTCGTACGACGCAACGATGCCGCCGGCAGTGTCGGTCAGGTCGACCTGCACGTGGCTGGTCCGGTCGCGACGCAGTTGGCTGGTGAGTGTGACCTGCTGCCACTGCTCACCGAGTTCCGTCAGAGGTTGATTCCAGTCAGGCACGGTGCCCACCGGTCCCACATACGCGGTCGCGGACGCCAACACGAGCTCTGTCGAAGCCACAACGACGGCCGTGTCCCAAACCGTCCGTTCAAGCTCGATCGTGTTTGAGTCGTGCAGTTGCCGGACGAACTCGAGCGTGCGGGAGCTCAGCGACGCGAGCCGGGAGATCACGCTGACCGCGGCGGCGTACCGCTCCTCCAATGAGAAGGCCAGGGCGTCCTGCTTCCAGCCTGTCGCGTCGGCATGGACCAGGTCGGCGTAGATCCAGCCGGCGGCCAGCTGATTGTCCGTCGCCCGCCCCGTGGTCTCCGTGTCGTCGGCGTTGCTCAGCCACATCTCGTAGACCTGGACGTCTCGTCCGAGCGACATGGCTGTCCACTCTGAGGTCAGCTCGGTCAGCTGCTCGAGTTCACGGCTCCCCGGTGTTGACGCAGCCTTGATCATGCGTTTCAAGGCGGCGAGCACCTTCTTATAGAAGATCGATTCTGATTCGAGCGTCAACGGCCGAACCCTCGCTGCCAGCGATTCGAAGATCTCCTGGTCGGCAGGCAGCGAGCGGCTGAGGGTGGCCGTGCCGTCCAACGCCATTCGCAGCGTGAAGTTGTCCTGCATCAGCTTCGTGAACGACTCACGGTCTTGCATCAGGGAATGTGCGGCAACCCGTCGCGCTCGGAGCACGAACCGCTCGATCGTCTCCTGATCGGAGACACCCATTCCCTGTCCCGTCACTCGAGGGTAAACAACTCCTCGCAAGATGAGGTGTGCCGCACGCCGCATGACCCGTTCAACGTCGTCCACGATTGCCTCTAGGCTGGTCGTCGGTGTCCCGTCCAGGAGATGCGCCGGCCGCCGCGCCGGGTCATCACCATGGATCTCGTCGTTACGTAGCTGGTAGGCCAGGGACATGAAGGCTCTGATCTTGTCCGGGCTGGTCGCCAGCACGACGTCCTCAGCCAGTAATGCCGCGGCGCCTCCAGCGATCACGGCTCCCTTTGTCTTGCTCTTGACACCGTCGAGCTTGATGAACAACGCCTCCGCGCTGGTCATGAGGTCGACCAAGCGATCCTCGGTCACGCTTCGTGAGCCGGAGGCGACCAGACGACGCAGTGCGGTCTGCAGCGCGCGGTTGCTCTGGACATCAGGGTCTGCGAGGAGGCGGAAGACTTCACGAAGATCGCCTAGCTGATCGCTGTCCATTCGGGTCGGTCGGTCCAGGTCGGCGAGCCCGACCGGCGAGAGTATCGCGCTCGATCCGAGGTCGAAGGGAAAGTCCTCGTCGTGCTGGATGTGGATCGGGCGCGTCGCGCTTACCGAGCCGCCGCACACGATCCGCAGAGCCCTGACGAGCTGCTCGGCTGGCCCGGACAAGGATGGGAACGGCCCCGCGACCGGGATACCGGACAGCTCATCTGCGCCGGAACGCACCGGGAAGGACCGCTCCACGACCAGCGCCCACTGGTTGAGCCAGGAGACCTCGAACGATGTTGGGCCGCCACCGAACTCTCCGGGTACGGCGTGGACTCGGATGGCTGTGCTGAGCTGCTGGTCCGTCATCGGCTGCAGCTCGAGACCGTCGGCCAGTGCGATGCTGTCGAGTCCCGGAGTGATGAACGCGTTGAGCGGCACATACTCGACCATCCTGATTTCCGCGGCGAGAAGGCCTCTTTCCAGGCGCGCGTAGGACGCTTCGAATGCGTCCTCGTCCACCTGGTAGGTGCCCGTGGCCAGGACGATCGGTTCCAGCAGATGCTCGACGAGTAGCCAGCTGAGGCGCCGGAATTGTTTGGCGAACTCGGTTCCGACCACGGTGTCGACGCGGGAACGGATGACCGGATCGGCGTTGATGATCTCCCGAACCGCGGTCATCTCGGGGAAGGTGTCGAGCCAAGCAACCGTCGAGGCCCGTTCTGGCATGTGCCAAGCGGTGGCTCGCAGGGCCACGAACGACGACTGTGAAAACCGCCGCCAGTGACGCAAGTCCGGGAGTGGCCCGATCACAGGAGCATCGTCATGTTGGAGGAGATCGTTGAGGGCGGCGCCCGTCAAGGCCTTGAGCGCGTCGTACAGCTCTGGTCGGCGGCAAAGCATGGCGTGTCTCCGTGTTGCGAGATGTGGCATCAAGCTGATGGCCGCCGGTGGCGAACAGAACAGGATGCCACATGCTGCGTGCCATCGCACCCGGCTTTGGTTCACACGTTCGAGTGACCCTGCTGGCCAGCGCGGCTCGCCGCAAAATCCGCGACGCGGAATCAACGTCGCAGTCCACGCCGACCGACTCTCGCCCGAGCGGCTCTCTGTCGTCCTCGCGGTGATCTACTTAATCTTCACCCGCGGCTACACGTCAGGTGGCGACAAGCCGGAGCACCGCGAGCTGCAGCCCGCCACGGACGCGGACACCAACGCGGCCGTCGATGCCGCCTACACCGAGAAGTGCCGCAGCCAGGCCAGCGCACTGGAGCCGATAGTCGCCGAGACGGCGGCCACGACGACCGTCCGGCTCGAACCAGCCTAGCCCGCGACGTGGTACAGCACCCCACCGAAATCGACTCGCCAGACGTCATCACCAGTGGAGGCGAGCGAAATCGTCTGGTTGGCTACCGGATACGTCGCGACAACCTTGGCGTCCTCCCCGACGTGGACAATCGCGTGTTCCGGAGAATTCACCGCACCCCAGACTCCTCGGGAGGCTGGCGTGAGCGAATCGAGACGGGCCGCGCCGACCGCAGTGACGGTGTAGTCCGTTGTAGAGACGCGGTGCGCTGGGCTGCCGCCGATCCACGCCGTGGTGCCCAGCGGCAGAATGCTCGCGTTGCTGATGTCGGTCCCGGGCAGCACGACGTCCGTCCGTGTACCCCCATCCGAGTTCAGCACCCGTACCGAGTGGGGCCCTCCCGGAACCCACACGGCCCCGTCGGGCGCCACGCCTACCTGCTGATTAGTGCTCTGCCCTCCCTCAGGGGTGGACACCGTGGCGATGACGACCGCCGTTCTGGGGTCGAGCCGGGCCGCCGTGCCTTCGGTCATCGCGTCGGCGAGCCAGACGCGGTCGCCGCTTGCCGCGAGCGCTCCCGACGTGCGGCCGTAGCTGATCGGGGCCAGTGCGAGGCGCGCGGTCATTGCCGCGCTGACGGTGTCAATGCGGACCACAGTCGAGCGCGTCACGTCACCGGCCTGATCGACGACTTCGGCGATCGCCCAGAGAGTGTCGTGACCATCGGAAACCAGCGCCGCGAAACTCGGCCTCGAGCCGTTCGGGAGCGTCGGCCACAGCTCCGTCGCGACTTTCACGGTTTCTGTGGCGGTGCCGCAGAACGGATCCAGCTTGGCGATCAGCCCCTCCCGCAGCGCTACCCACACAGCCCGGCCGGCAACGGCGGCGTACTGGACGAAACCTGGCGTCACGACGGGCGTTTCGGTACCCGCAGGCACGGACGGCCGCGCACACGCCGATTGCTCGGCACCCGAGAGGGTCGTCGGAGTTCCGTCGAACGGCCCGCAACCGGCAGTCAGCAGCGCAGCGGCCAGCAAGCATCGAAGCCTTGACTTCCCTTTCACGCTCCAGAGGGTCGGCACGACCCGGTCGCTTGTTACGAGATCGACATCGCCTTGGCGCTAGATGTATGAGGCCATGACGTTGGTGACGCCGGTGTGGAGCCGGGTGACCGGTGGCTGGTTCCCAGCGGCAGTGTGTGGTCGATGGTAGTTGTAGTGGATGTTCCAGACGGCCAGGGCTGCGGTGCGGTGTTCTTCACTGAGCCAGACATGGGCGTAGAGGAACTCTTCGGCCAGGATCCGGTTGTAGCGCTCGACTTTCCCGTTGTGGCGTGGGGTGTAGGGCGTGATCCGCTGATGCCGGGCTCCGCGCAGGACGGTGGCGAAGTCGTTCGCGCGGTAGCAGGCGCCGTTGTCGGTGACCAGGCGGTGGATGTGGGTGATGCCGTGGCGGGCGAAGAAGGCTCGGGCGCGGTGGACGAACCCGATCGCGGTCCGGGCGGTTTCGTCGGGCAGGGCTTCGGTGTAGGCCAGGCGTGAGTAGCCGTCGACGGCGGAGTGCAGGTAGGTGTAGCGGGCCCGCTGGCCTCGGGTCTTGCCGCGGCGGGCGCGTTTGTCCTGGTCGCTGCCTTTGCCGTGGATGCGCCAGCCGCCGCCGTCGGGGATCCGGCCGGTCTTCTTCACGTCCAGGTGGACCATGTGCCCGGGCCAGCGGGCGATGATCTTGCGGGGTTCCCGGTTGGTGGCGCCGGTGGGGTCGATAAAGCGGCGCCGGTTGAGCCCGAGGTGCAGCAGGTGCCGGCCGACGGTGCGGACGGAGAGGGTGATGCCTTCGGTGGTGAGTTCGGTGGCGATGCGGCGGGCGGAGTACTTGCGTTGCCTGCGCAGCTGCTCGATCCGGGCCACGACCTCGGCGGGGGTGGCGGTGGGCTGGTGGTGCGGGACGCTGGGCTGGTCGAGCAGGCCGGTCTCGCCATAGCGGCGCCAGCGGTTGACCCATTTGGAGGCGCATTGCCGGGAGATGCCCATTTCGGCGGCGACGTGGGCGATCGGGCGGGTCTGGCAACGCGCGACGAGCCGGCGGCGGCCCTCGAGGGACAGTGGGGCATTACGGTGGTGCACGGACGGGTCTTTCTCCTCGGCGGATGTGTTGGTCGCACTTCTCATCCTGCCGTCGAAAGACCCGTCCCTCGTCTTAGGCCTTCGCCCACGTCACCAACGTAATGACCCGCAACAGCTAGACGTCGCCGTCGGACCGGGCGACGCCGCCGACTACGTTGGTCCGGGAGTCGTATTGCTGCTTCCGTGCCTGACTAATCGTGGGCGAAGGCGCGCAGGACGCGCGGCTCACGGATGAGGATCCGGCGGCGGCCAGTCTCGATGATCCCCCGCTCCCGCAGGACGCGCAGGGCTCGCGCGACCGTGCGTCGGGCGGCGCCGACCTGCCCGGCGATGTCCTCCTGCGACAACGCGGCCTCGATGACCACACCCTCCGGCACGCGCCGGCCGTGTTCCTCAGCCAGCCGGACCAACTGCACGGCCACGCGGCGGCTGACGTCGAAGGCGGCCGAGTCCACCGGACCGGCCGGGCCCGGCGGTCGTCGCCGTTCCGCGTTCATCGCCACCACGGTCCCGTCGCCGCCCACGGCGTTCTTGAGCCGGTCGGCCTCGGCCCTGGTGGTGGCACCCTCGGCGTCCACGGTGGCCTTGCCGACCAGCTTGTCGATCTCGCGGATGATGGCCCGGCTCTTGTCGGGCGGCAGATCCTGTATCACCCTCGCGGCCTCCTCCGGTGTCATGCCGATCAGATGCGCGGCGGCCGCTGGCGGGTACATCGCGTGGCAGCGCGAGGTTGCCGAGGAGACGATCCGCGGACACGGTGTGATCGTGGCGGAGTACTTCGACGAAGGATGTTCACGTCGGCTTCCCTGGCGTAAACGGCCGGCCGCGGCACAACTAATGGCAGCCGCAGCACAACCGAACCGTCCGTTTGATGCCGTCGTCATCGGAGAGTACGAGCGCGCGTTCTACGGAGACCAATTCAACACCGTGCTAACCATGCTTCAGCAGCAAGGCATCCACCTGTGGCTCCCCGAAGCGGACGGTCCGGTGAACCTCGACGACCCCGTGCACCAGGCGCTAATGCTGCTCCTCGGATCCCAGTCACGCCGCGAGGTGCTGCGGGCCCGGCACCGAGTGCTGGCCGCAATGCACATTCAGGCCCGCGTGCAGGGCAGGTTCCTCGGCGGCCGGCCACCCTACGGCTACCGTCTCGCCGACGCCGGCCCGCACCCGAACCGGGGCCACGCGAGCTGGGGCCGCCGACTGCACCGCCTGGAACCCGACTCGGCCACCGCACCGTGGGTGCGGTGGATCTTCCAGCAACGAGCCACCGGACGCAGTGTGGCCGGGATCGCGCGGGAGCTGAACGACCGGGGCATCCCGTGCCCGTCGAGCGCCGGCCGGGTTCGCAACCGACACCGGACGAAGCACGAGTGGATCGTCCGGACCGTCGTCGGGATCCTCGAGAACCCTCGCTACACCGGGCGGCAGGTGTGGAACCGACACGGCGCCAGAACAACCGGCCCGCCGCACGACGGTGCTCCCACCCGACCGTCAGCGGCACGAGGCTGGGCCGAGTCGGACAAGGTGACACATCCGGCGCTCGTGGACGAGGCGACATTCCTGACGGTCCAGGGCATGCGCGCGGCCCGACCCACACAGCACGGCCATACCAGGGCGTATCTGCTGGCGGGACTTGTGCAATGTCAGCTGTGCGGCCGCCGACTGGACTCACACTGGGTGAAGGGCCGCCCCGGCTACCGCTGCCGCCACGGCCACACCAGCGCCCACACCCGCCCACCAGAACTCACCAAAAACGTCTACGTCCGCGAAGACCACCTACTCAACGAATTCCGCGCGCGATTCGCCGAGACCGTAGGCGATGACAGGTCGGCGATCGCCGACTACCTGAGATCGAACGACCTCACGATCACGTGCGGCGGCCCGACTCGTAAAGTCAAGGCATGCGGTCCATCACGCGCAATTGCCACGATGGACGAGACCGTCGGCGACCAGCTGCTGTTACTCTGACCTGGCCGCGACGCGCGGTTCTATGGGGTAATTGAGTGTCCGAGACCGAGTTGATCTATAACCCCACCCTCAAGTACGCCACCGACCTGCAGCTGCCGTGATTCACGACTGAGTGAAACTGTGGGCGGTCGTCTCGGCGATCGTCTGTTGACGGTGCCGTTGGTGTCAGATCTCCGGTCTGTCTGCGACTGTCGCGGGCAGCTCAAGATCGATGACGTGGGTCCAGGTGTACGTCCCAAACCGACAGATGACGGACAGCTGCAAGGGGCTCGTTCGGTACCGCTGACGCCACGACCTGAGGTCGGTCCAGCGCGGCGGCAGAGATTGCTCAAGTACCCGGACGATTGGAGTCCCTTTGACGGCCTCGGCTCCCCGATGCACTTCGGCCGTTCGGCCTCGACGTCGAGGGCTTCTTCGCCAAGGGTAAGAACTGGATGTGCGCGCTGCCATACGACAAAGTCAGGATCGACCTGGTATTCGCTGGCGCGTGGCGGTCGTGGTCGTACCGAACTCAGTTCCCGCAAGTCAACACCGACTTGGCCAAGGGCCTGGCCAGCGTGCACGTCATGACACGGGCTGACGTCGACAAGCAGGTATTTGCCCTGTACTGGACCCAAGAAGGAACCATCTTGCACATTCGTCCGCGACAGCACGACTGGACACCGGAGAGCACCGACGACCTCGACTACGCGCTGCAGATGATCAGCAGCGACGTGCCCCTGATCGGCTGGCAGGAACTCGCAGGTCAGTTCCTGGAGCGTTTCGAACGAAAATCTTAGCTCGTCGGCCGCCGCGGCGACCCACCCGGACGAGGGAATCACCGGCTCCGAGTCCCGATGAGCGTTCCCCGTGGGGCTCAGCCGAGTGGGCCGATCGCAGCCAACAGACCGGGGCACCCGGGCCGTGTTACGCCGTTGCGGAAACCGACTTGCGGCGTACTCGTATCCTGACCTGTTCGGCTCCGCTCAGGCTGAAGCAGGAAGGAATCCTCATGAGTACAGGCTCCACCACGCAGTCCCAGACCGACAAAACCCGAGCAGCCATCACCAGGCATCTGGTCGACGTACCCGCAGTGGACGGCCGGCAGTACCGCTCGAGTTTCAACGCTCTTCTCGGAGACGCCCGGCACGCGGCCGGACGTGACACCACGGGAACCCTGGTGAGGCAGAGCGCGACGTTGTGGCTGGGAGCGACCGCCTACCTCGTGCTGCTCGACCAGATCGGCAAGACCTTCACGCTCGCCGACTTTTCCATCGCCCAGCCCCGTCCTGCTATCAATCAGGCACTCGCCTGCTTCACCGACCTTGATTCGGCGTCGATCGAAGCGCTCTACGCGCTGCGATGCTCGCTGGCGCACGATTACTCGCTGGCGAGCCCGTCCAAACGTCCGGAGCGGACGCACCTCTTCAGACTCGCCCACGACGAGCACACCCCGTTGGTGGCGTTCCCGGAGGAGCCATGGGCCAACGACTACAGCGTTGTCCGAGGCCACGAGACGCTGGTCAACCTCCGGAAGATCGGTGACCTCGTCGAAGGCGTCGTCGATCGTCTGCGTCGCGAGCACGCAGACGATCGGCTGCGCCTGCACCCCGAACTGAGCCTCCTCGAGTTCGAGACCCGCTACGGTCTCTACTTCCGGGTCGACGTCTGATCGTCGCCTGTCGACCAGGTCCGACCGGCGCACCTTGCTGGGCCGGAGTGTCGTTTTGTCCTTCACCTTCACAGTGCTGGCCGTGGTTTCCATTCAAGTGGCGTCCGTTTCAGGGACGGCACAGTCACTCTGTCGGCCGCGTCCACCCAGTCCTTACGAAAGAAGAACGCGCCCGGGCCGACCGGACCTCCGACGGAATAGCGCGGGTGCGCCGCACGTCTGTACCCCTGCACGTCCAGGTGCGTTTCACCTGGTGCCCCAGCTTCGCGCCGCAAGGCGGGGAAGGGAGAGCTGTGCCTCAGCAGGCCAAGTTCCACAAGAATCCGGAAGCCGTGTCCCAGCTGGATCCGGAGCAGTACCGCGTGACCCAGCAGGACGGCACGGAGCGTCCCTTCGCGAACGCGTACTGGGACAACCACGAGCCGGGCATCTACGTCGACGTCGTCTCCGGCGAGCCGCTGTTCGCTTCGGTCGACAAGTACGACAGCCGGTCCGGGTGGCCGAGCTTCACCAAGCCGATCGACAAGGCGAACGTCGTCGAGCGCGAAGACTTCAGCCACGGGATGATCCGGGCCGAGGTCCGCTCACTGCACGCGGACAGCCACCTCGGCCACGTCTTCAACGACGGCCCGCTCGACAAGGGCGGCATGCGCTACTGCATCAACTCCGCGTCGTTGCGGTTCATCCACCTCGACGACCTGGAAGACGCCGGCTACGGCGACTACCGCACCCTGTTCACCAGCGGCCAGTGAGGCCCCCAGCGCGCGAACTCCGGTTCGCGCGCCGGCGCGTTCGAGGAGAGCCATGCCGGAACCGCACCGGACGATCCCGGTGGAGATCGTCGCGCTCCTGGTCTCCCCCGCGCACGCCTTCGAAAGCCGTCCGGCGGACGGCCCGCGGCCCGACCCCGAACCCGTCGAACGCGACGAGGTGACCGTGCGCGCCGGGCACGGGCTCGTCGGTGACCGGTACTTCAACCAGCCCGCCCACCGCCGGGCCGCCGTCACCCTCTTCGCCGCCGAGTCACTCGACGTCCTCGCGCGGGACCTCGATCTGGCCGCCGTGCCGGACCCGCACCTGCCGCGGCGCAACATCGTCGTCCGCGGCTTTCCCGCCGACGAGCTGGCCGCGCCGCGAGGCGGAACCGGCGCCGTCTTCGACCTCGACTCCGGCACGGGCCCAGTCCGGTTCCAGGCCTACCGCCCGGCCCACCCCTGCGCCTGGATGGACGTGGTGCTGGCACCCGGCGCGTTCCGCGGCCTGCGCGGGCGCGGCGGCGTACGCTGCGCCCCGCTCGACGACGGAACCCTGCGGATCGGTCCCGCGACCCTCACCGTGATGCGCTCCCCCGCGGCCTGACGCAGCCCCCACCGCGGCGCGGAACCCAAGACGGCGAGAGCGAAATTGAACTCGCCCGCGGCATGCACTACCCCACCCGGTGGGACCCGTTCTTCCAGAACTGCATCACCTTGGCCGACGTGCACCGGTGCCCAACCCAGCACTTCGACTTCCGCCAAGGCCAGCTGACCACGCCCCGAGTGCAACATGTTCAGTTCGCCACCGACCTGCAGCTTGAGTAACCCGCGACTGCGCGGGAGATTTCCCACCTTTGCGTGCTCAAAGGGGGACTTGAACCCCCACACGGGGGAGATCTCCCAGGTTCGGGGAAATCATGCGCTCATGATAGCGCAAAGTCACCGCGACCACACATGCCCCGCGCTGAGGCGGACCTACCGGCAGCCCGCGCCCAGGCTGCCAGCCGATCCGGATCGGCACCCGCGCCCAGTCATACTCCCGCGGCCCGTGCGCTCCGGCGCCGACCGATAGCCGTCGCCACGGTCGGGCGGGCACGTCCGTGATCAGCTCGTCGGTTCGGGTTTCGCGGCCGTCGATGGTGACCAGAATATCGTTGACCCTGGTGGCCAGCACGTGCGCGGCGTCCTGGGCTTCCAGCCACAAGCGCAGGTACCTGACCTGCCCGTAGTCCTCATCAGCGGTGACCCCCGAGAACGGCACCTTCGCGGCGAACGCCCGGCCAGCATCGCCATGGCCTGCCGCGGCTTGGTCTCGAACTCGGTGCCCTCCGGGATCCCTGCCCGCCGGCACCGATCCGGGTCGGCGATCCACGGCTCGGGCAGATAGAGCTCGCGGTCGATCAGCGCATGCCCGCGAACACCGGCATAGGCCAGGAAGGTGCCGATCTGGCAGTTCTCGATCCGTCCGGCGGTGCCGGAGTACTGCCGCTGCACCCCGGCCGAACGGGTGCCTTTCTTCAAGAACCCGGTGTCGTCGATGATAAGCACTCCACCGGGTCCGCCGAGGTGCTCGATACGTAGTTCCGCAGGTCGTCGCGGACGCCGTCGATGTCCCAGTCCGCCCAGCGCAGCAACCGTTGCATCCCGTCCGGGGACACCTCACCGACCTGCTCGGCCAGCGTCCAGCCGTTCTTTCGCTCCAGTCCTGCCACCAGGCCGGACACATACTCCGCGCCCGATCCTGCGGTTCCGACCGCGCGAACCGACCCGCAATCCGCTCATGCACCCGGTCCAGTTGATCCATCACGACATCGACCACCACAACGGAGATCTACCACAGCACCACCAACTGCCGTTGCAGTACCAAGGCTCCGTCCGGCATGGGGTAAGGCTCGCCTCGCCGTACAGGAGGCTCCGCCGGGTCCCGCCATGCTGCTGAGCGGGCTGTTATGTGCCGTTCAACGAAGTGACACGTTATGCTGCGGTTCGCGTCATCGTTGCGACGAGCGTCGTGCCACTTGGATGTAATGCGGTAAAATGGCGTATGGCTTCGGATCAGGCTTTGACCTACGAGGGCGCCCTACGGCTGCTTGGAAAGCATGACCATAAGTGGATCAAGAGAATCGACCTTCTCCTTGGCGGCGTCGTCTTAGGCGCAGGCATCGGGGCGTTACTGAGCAACCCGGCGACTGCCCCCGTGGTCTTTTTCACAGCGCTGTGGGGCTGGGTCGACCAGAAGAACGAGGCTGTCCGACTGGTTTCTCAAGCTCTGGCAGGGTTACCTAGCAGGCGGAAAAATATCCCCTTCCCGGAACGGGTCGAGCAGATGACCGCCGCTCACACTGTGTTGGTGGTGTCGGCCTATTTCGAGGCGCTACGCGAAGCCCTGGGCGATGATTACGATCTCTTGAAACTATCCGAAGTCGATAAAGCGAATATTGCCCAAGTTAGCATCAGTCAGCTCTACATGAGTAACGTCCCCACACCCAGCGTGCATCACGGTTTCTCCGAAAACATAGAAGACGTAAATAAATGGCAGAGATTACTGCACCGCGAGGTGGTGCGTTCATTTGGCCACCTACTCACTACAACAAATAAATCTAGCTTCACTCACTCATCCCAAATACCCGAGAACGCTTCCCGACGATACGAGTCGCATTACGTAGCGCTAATGGCGGAGATCCCAGAGTTCCAGGCGTGGGCAGTTGTCACTGAGCATGCTGCCACACGTTCAGAGGTTCGCGCACTTCGCGACGACCTGCTCTACGGCAATGACTCTGCACTCTCCCGGCTCGAGCGAGCCTTATCAACCTTCGTTGACCCAGGCGAGCGAAGATTGGCTGACCAACCAGACCGAGTCGCCAGGGCCAACCGATCGGTTCTCGACGATCCGATACTGCGTAAGTCGACCGGAGCCCGATACGGCAAGCACCTCATGTTTCCGAGCGTCAAGCAAGCTTTTCTTACCCCTGACTACCGTTTTGCTGTCGTCGATGACGCTTCGCGCCCCGCAGACGACACTTGGTGGTCCGAGCAGCCATTGCACAACGACCTTCACATCCGACTGATGGCACATCTGGCCTCCACAGAATCAACCAGTAGGCCGCTGTTACTGCTTGGTCATCCAGGGGCGGGCAAGAGCATGCTGAGCAAAGTACTGGCTAGCAGACTACCCGCAAGCGGTTACACAGTCGTCAGAGTGCCGTTGCGGAGGACCGATGGGCACAGCTCGGTTCTAGCACAGATTCAACAAGCGCTCGATTACATCACGGGCGAGCGCGTCATATGGACGCAATTGGTGGATCAGAGCGTGGACACTGTGAAAGTAGTCATCCTCGACGGCCTGGACGAGCTGCTGCAGCAGACCCACACCAGGCTGTACGGCTACCTTGAGGCGGTGGCCGACTTCCAACGACGGGAAGCTGATCAAGGCCACCCCGTTTCTGTCATCGTGACCAGCCGCACTCTCGCGTGCGATCGTGTAGACATCGCTCCCGGCACCACAATGATCAAGCTGGAGGACTTCACCGACGACCGAATCCAGTCCTGGCTTACGTCGTGGCACCGCGCCAACGCTGCGGGTATCGTTGCAGGCACCGTTCGGCAGTTTCCACCGGAAGTCGCCCTAAGTCAGCGGAAGCTCATTGCCCAACCACTGCTCCTTCTAATGATGGCTATTTACGTCTCCAATCCCGAGGTAACAACGATAGATGAGCGAATCTCTTCCGCTGAGCTATACCGCCGCCTGCTGGAACATTTCGCCGAGCGAGAGGCAGAGAAGTCTTCTGGAACACTCCCGCCTCAAGAGATGCGAAGGCGCGTCGACAAACACCTCGCGAGACTGTCGACAGCGTCGCTAGGCATGTTCAACAGGGGTACTCAGGACATCACGGCGCGCCAACTCGAGGACGACCTGAAGGCACTCACTGGTGGACGCAAAGCGATTGATATCAATGAAAGAGCACTCGGAGAATTCTTTTTTGTCTACGCGAGTGAGTCCCGTGTCTCAGGAGAACGCGATCAGCGCTACGAGTTCCTGCATTCAACTTTTGGGGATTACCTCGTTGCAAGCCGGGTGATCGATGAGCTCCATGAGGTAACAAGAGCAGCTTTTAGTTCACACCGAGGTGAGATGCGGACACCCAACGACGATCTGTTCTTTGCGCTGCTTTCACATCAGCCCTTGGCGCAATTGCGTCCTGCGCTGACCTTCGTCACGCAGCTCGGGAGGCAACTTTCGCAAATCGAGGTTGAGCAGATGTTGGAGGTGTTGGACCTGCTTATCGACCGCCACCGCGTCCGGCCCCAATCTGAGCGCTACCGCGCCTACCTTTCCGACGACGACGACCAGATTGCGCGACTAGCGGCGTACTCCGCCAACCTTGTCTTCCTTCGACTGGCGCTCAGCCCGAACCAGCAGAACTCGATAATCCGGATCGTCGTCGGCCCCAATAACGACCCCTTTGGACCGTGGCGGTCATTGCTGGCACTATGGCAGGCTGGCTTATCCGTCAGTGCTTGGCACGCCACAATCTCGTTCCTGGACCGTATCGGTGACTGCGTCAAGCTCGGCGCTTATCCCTCTTACGGGCTCGATCCCTCGACTCAACAAGCGAGGCTATCAAATGACCGCAACCTGGAGCTGATTCACCGATTCGGCGAAGCGTTCGTCAATAGCTCCTTTTGGGCGGGCCCCCATGACAATTGGTCAGACGTGATTAGGCCGTGGCTAGCGCACGGTGCAGCAAACGGACGCAACGATGGATTAAACGTCCTCCTCATCAAGGATACATCGAGTGTCGAGCCGAAGGAGCTTGAATCCGCACTTATCCATATTGAAATGCTACTCAAGCTCAGAGTTGCAGCCACAACAATTGACCAAGCAAAGAGTCTCGTTGAGTTTCTTTTGAGCCACAATGACGTCCATAAGCCATGCGGATTCGCACTCGCGGCAACCGTTATTGCCCATCCTGACATTTTGGAAGAAATTCCAAGCTTAACAGATCCGAAGTGGTTCCTCGAGGACGGCGTCAATCTGATACTGAGACTATTTCTCCCTGTCGCAGGTACGAGAAACAAGAATATTGACGCACTATTGGATAGCGTGACTCAATATCGAGGCGTAGTGGTTGACGAGCCGATCAATCTCCGGGAAGTCGAACAGCTCTGGAGGGCGCATATTTGGCCAATCGAGGCGATAGTCAATTCGTATCTCACTGAAGTTGGTGGCTTTGTCGAAGGTATACCGGAAATCAACGATAATCTTGGATAATCGCGGCTTCTAGCACTTAAACAGGAAGTCCGGGTGCCGACAAGCACCCGCAGCTATCCCTCCGCGTGTTCAATCAGGGGCAGAGCAGACGGGGCCGAGGTAGTTGGAGTCGGCAGCGCTGCACCGCGGCGAGGTCGAGGTCGCCTTCGACGCGCCGCCAAGGATGGGGAGGCGCGGCGCAACGCCCCGGCCGTCAACATCTACCTCTACGACGTCTGCGAAGACCTGCGCCGCCGCGTCGCGGTGGCGTCTACCGTGACCACTACCGCCGATTCTGTCCGACGAACTGCACGACCAGCGCACCGACACGGCTCCTCGAGGAGGGAACCCGCGATGACCACCGACGACCAGTCACAGCCGGACTTCGTGAACGTGCTCGCGATCAACATCAGCTCCCGCTACAGCGAGCGGGACGATGTCCGCGCTGTCACCGCGAAAGGCTGGAAGATCCGGCAGCGGGGTGTAGATGCCGTGATGGAGAAGTTCGGCAAGGTCGTGGTGGCGGTGGCCGACGGCGTCATCAAGGGGGTGTTCGACGTCAAAACGTGGAGCCTGGACCGGAGCGCCGGCGACACCATCGTGTTTCGAGCTGACCCCCGCTCCGGAATGGCAGCACGTCATCGGCGACCGCCGGTTCAGCTGGCAGCCCAGCGACGACCCAGTGAAGAAAGTCAAGCTGCTGCGAGACCGGCCTCAGCCACCCCATGACCCCCGCGCCGGGTGGCACCTGGACATCGCGGACGACGGGAAGAGCGCCACTGTCCGCGGCCCCGGGCCGCTGGCCGTCACCGGGGGCGTCGACGGCCAGCTCAGCGTCACCTTGCTCCCGAAGTCGTGACCGGAGGTTCCCGTTGACCACCCGCGACAAGAAGACCACCCCTCCGCCGGCCACCCACGACGTCCGACCCAGGACCGCCACGCCCTGCCGGGCTCGAGCTCGGCTACGCCCGCGTCTCCACCAAGAAGCAGGACCTGCCCCGCCAGCTCGACGCCCTAGCCGCCGGCGTCCCCGACGAGCGGATCTACGTGGACAAGCGCACCGGCGCGAACGCCGACCGCGACGGCCTGCAGCGGCTGCTGGCCTACGCCCGCCCGGCGACACCATCACCGCCTCGAACCTGCCCGGCCCGGCGCAACATCGCGCGTGCCTCAACCGATGGCGCAGATCACCGTCGCGATGCTCGCGCTGTTCGCCCAGATGGAACGCACGTTCATGCTCGAACGCGCCGCCGATGCCCGTGCCGCTCTCGAAGCCCGCGGCGGCTCACCTGGCCGGCCACGCAAACTCCCCGACGACGCGCTGCGTACGGCCAAGGCCGCCGTCGACGCCGGCATGGACGTCACCGCTCACGCCCGCCTTTCTCAAACGCTTCGAAACGGTGGTGCCCGAAAAGCAACTGTCCGAGCGGCTGGCTCGCGACCAGCTGATCCCCGTCGCGCACGGGGTTCGCCGATCGCCCTTGGCATCTCGAACCCGTTGCGGGCGTGCAGGCGCCACGCCACGAAACTCGTGCACTCCCGGTTGTAGTAGCCCCACGAATCCGGCGTTGAACGCTGGGCGGCGGGTACGCCATCGCGAAGCGTAGTCGACCGTCCAGGCCGATGCCGCCGGAGCGGCCCCCACGCCCAGGAGAACGGCGATCACCAGCGCAAACAGTAGCCGTACTCGCCCCACGACACCCTCCACCTTGCCACGAAGCCCGACGCAACCCCGGTCGCCCTGGGGTGTGGCCAACGCACACTGCGAGCGCCGATTCAGTCGATCGGACCAGTATCGCTTCTGTGGTTGTCCGAGCATTCGTGGCGTACACCTGCTCGCAGCCACGTGCGTGCGGCCTGACGGCCATCGAGGTCACTAGGCTGCACGAATGCCCATCCGGAAGTCCGCGTCAGGACATAAGGACGCAGCGGAGCAGACAGCTCAAAGAACAGCGTTCAACGCCGCGATCAGGGTGTCTTCTACTCCGTTACCTTGGGCGTTGCGCAGGTAGTGCGCGATGATGCCGTACGCACACATCGCGCCGCCGCCCATGCCTGGGAAGTCATTGGACCACCCGCAGGCGTAGCGCCAGGCACCGCCGGTGATCAGCAGCTCGTCGGTCGGCAAGTAGGCGGGTACCTCACCGGCATATCCGGAGAACCAGATCCCGTTAGTCCCGCCATAGTGGCTGCGGCAGTAGGCGGCGTAGCCGGACACCGGTTCCCCGCCGAGGAAGGCCAGCCGCAGCGGGGTGCCGCCGTCGAAGCGCCAGGCTTGCACCGGGACCGGGGTCGTGAACGCAAAGCTGTGCGCGTCGATCTGGTCGATCATGACTTCGGCGTGGCGGCTGATCCACCCCGCCGCGGTGGCCTGCCGAACGGCGAAGTTCGCGCGAGCCGCCGCGAGGTTGCCGGGGGTGTCGGTGATGTCGAGCCGAACCTCGACATCACGGTAGGCAGTCAGGATCGGCCCGGTGACCGGCCGGCCGGCAACGGCGATCGCGCTGATGACCGTCTGGCCGAGGTCGCGGCCGCGGTCCTCGAGGGCCTGCCAGCCGCCGGGAGCCACCGGATCTTGATCCCCGGCCGCGCCGGTGAGGAACTGTGCAAAGCCCCCGGTCTGCTGCTCGACCACCTCCACCGCGAGCCCCGGGTAGTCCGGGTCGATGAGCGTGTCCCCCGGACCGACGACGGGGTGACATCCGTAACCGAACAACACCGCGAGCGGCGCCCCGTCGAGAGCGCGGGCTGCCAGAATCGGCACATCCCGCTCGACGACCGCCATTCCCTCCCGGTTGTAGGAGAACGCCTCATCAGCGACCTGATAGTCCAACGTGCAGGGAACCGCGTTGGCCGCGAGCGTCGCCTGGACGAGGTCGACGATCTGGTCCTGCACCCAGGCGGCGTAGCCGCGGACCGTGTCCAAGTGGGAGGAGGGGTCGACGATGTTGTAGAGGATGTAGGCGGTGATATCGGGGTTGAGGACGGGCCCGTTGTGGGTGTGGGTTGCGGTGAGCACGAAATCCGGGGACGCCACCCCGAGGGTGACGATCCGGGACCTGATTGCCTGGTGGATGATGCGGGGAAACGCCAAGACGTCCGCGGTGACGATCACGTTGGGAGTCCCGTTGTCCCAGAACACGGTGCATCGCGCGTGGAGCGGACGACGCACACCGGCGGCGAGCCGTGGGGTGTCTGTCGCATAGCCCGCAAGCGGGATACCCGCTTCCGGGGTGATGTCGATCTTGCCGACCGCGACGGCCATCGGCACTGCTGCCGACGCCCGGCCTTCGGCGAGCCACGGGGCTGCCAGAGACGCCGCGAACAAGGCGCCGGTTGTCAGGACCGGGCGTCTGGGCATGATCACGAACCTCCCCCTTCCCGCCAATGCGCTTTTCCTCACACTGCGCTGGCCGCTCGTCGACCACGTTTGTGTGTGCATGCACCAGCCGCGGTCGTCGTCAGCGACCGAGATTCTCCGCTCGAATGACCTTCCGCGCACAGGGGAGTCGCGGCGACGTATGCAGCCGTTACGCACCGACTCCGGTCATGTCGGATCAGCCGCGGGCCAGCGAGGTGCCCCACAACTTCGCGCGCTTGCTCTGGCATCTGACTGCGCCCGACTTCGGCCGGTTCGCGGTGTCCGCGGCTCCCGGTTTCTTCGACGGCGTGGTGTCGCTGGTTCGCCGCGGAGTCGGGCCTCGGCCTGCCGGCGGTGGAGATGAGCTGGTGGATGACCCTCCGGCTGGGGCCGGGGCTATGCGACGGCGCGGAGGCCGCCAGGCGCTCACTGGTGCAGCCCCTAGACCTGTCCGGCGACCTGTTCGGCCGTCGGGCCCTACCCGGGGTGGGCGGACTCAGCGCGGCGGATCTCGACAGTCCGCTCGGTCAGGGCGTCAAATCCGGCGGTCGAGCAGCTCCACGACCAGCCGGCGGGTCGTGGAGCTCAAATCGTGGCGACGGGCGAGGCTTGAAGTCGGGTTGTCACCGGCTCTGGACGTCGGACGCTTCCGATAGGTACGCGCCCGGCAAAGGTGGTGAGCACCGCTTGCAGCGTGGGTCCCGGGCGTTCGGATTGCGGCGCTCGAGCCTGGCCGCGAGGTTGGCAGCGGTTATCCGGCGGGTCGTCATCCAGTTCTCCCAGTATCGTTTCAGCATCGCGTCGATGCTTCCCCAGTCGTCGAGCTCAATCGCGTACTCGTGCAGCGTCGTGAGCCGGTTGTCCGGTTTGATTGGGTTTACGATCGAGCAGTTCCACGCGTGGATCCGGCTCTTGTTCAGTAGGTAGGGGTGCGACTCCGGCGTGACGGTTTCCTGTTCGCGGTTCCACCGCGCGATCAGCTCGTCCATGCGCCGCACAGCCTCGGCGTGGCTCGGTGCGGCCGAATCGCAGTAGGTGCAGCACCCCGACTCCCAGCCGGTGACCGAACGCATCCACTCCTGAGCTTGGGCGGAGTCGATCTCGCCGGCGGCGACCCGGTCGAACAGCCACTGCATGGCCTCGGTGTCGATCAACCATCGGACGTCGTCGGTCCGTGACCACTGCGCCTGGACTTCCACCATGCGCGGGAACTGGTGCGTGCCGATCTGAAGCTCGACGCGACGAGACATTCCGTTGGTCATGGCCTGACATCGTCCCACTGATCTGCCGTTGGCCGCGCGCCCTGCCAGCGCGCCGTTCTCCTGTCACCCAACCGTCGCAGTGATTCGGTCAGCCAGCTCTTCCGGCCGCGAGGCGACCGCGGCGCAGGCCCGACGTTGAAGCCCGGCCCGCCGATCGCCACGAATCCACCGTCGGCGACGGGTGCGCAGTCCGGATCTGCTACCTACGCCCGCTGCAGCACGGTGCCCCAGGAGCTGCCCAGGGTCCTTCTCGTGATCACGACAAAGACCCCTCGCTGAAACACAACGGCGACGAACGGCGACAGGAGGATCATGTTCAGGAAACGTCGATCCGAGCTGATGCCGTGGCTCCGATGATGTCGGCCGAGGTTGTCGGCCCGGTCTGGTGCGAGCCAGGGCTGGACCTGAAGGCGGGGCGGTACCCGCTCTCGGTCGAGTCGTCGGTCATGGGCATGGTGGACACGCTGGTACCGGGCGTGTCGACGCTGACCACACTGGCTCGGTACTACTCCCTCTACTGGGCACTCGCCGACGTCGCAGGGCGCCGGGAGTGGGATGCCAGCACGTGCCAGACGGTTCTCCGACGGTCGGAAGTTGCTCTTGCGCTGGTTTCCCGCGGCAAGACGATCCCCGCGCATGGAGCCGACCGGGTGGAAGCCACGCTCGTCCGAGGACAGATCGACGAACTCGCCGAAATCGGCCGCGCCTCCTACTCACCCCGTCCGTGGGGTTTCTGGTCGCAATACAACGGGCCCAGCGCCGTCTTGGGCACGGTCACCGTGGACAGCGGCGCCCTGCGGCCCGGCACCCGCGAGTGTCCCCCCGCCGTCAGGGAGATGTTCCGGCCCCTGCTGGAGCTGGCACACGACCGTCCAGTCCACCCCGACGACGTCGCTCACCTCTCTGGACTGGCCATGGACGCGAACGAAGCCGCGGACCTCGAGCCGCTCCGTGACCTCATCACCGCCTCCCACGACGGCCGGCACGACCCGCAGGAATGGACGGGCAACGACCGAACCCGACGATCCACGCTACGGATCCTGGCTCGCTCAGCCATGCTCCAACCAGGCGCTTCCAGCTGGTCGGAGGCCCTTCACGACTGCGTCGCCTACGATAACCGGATCCGAACCGACCCTGTCCTGTCGGCCGAAGACCGAGCGCAAGCGTGGCGCGGCACACTCTTGCGGCGACTGTCCGTCGGAGCCTGGCGGCGGTTATGGGCAGCACTGGTCGAGCAGGTCACCACGCACGGCTCGGCGACCAAGGACGACCTCTACCAGTGGATATCCGCCGAAGTGCCGGCCATGACAGTGCGAGCCTTCCTGGCAGGGTGCCCGAGCCTCGTCGACGCAGAAGGAGAGCCGAACCCGGCCGAACGGCAAGTGCGCGACGGCCACACCGCCGTCACGGCCGACCTGGCCGCGCTGCTCTTCGGGGGTCAGCGCAAGAACCAGCTCACCGGCCGTAGCCAAGCCACCTTCCTCGGCCGTTACCCCGAACGGAAGCAGTTCCTCGATCCGCACTGGGTGGCCTACCGGCACCGTGAGCACGAAGGTCAGCCGATGGCCGAGCTTGCGCGGGCCTTCGTCGACGACATGCTCGCGCAGTCCCAGCGAGTCGCGCTACGCAAACTCCGGCTCGACGCTCAGGGGCGGATGAAGCTGTTCACCAAGCTGCACGAACGCAACGGCCAGTACTACGCGGCCGGCACGGAAGGTGCCGGCAACGTCGGGTTGCGCGTCGATCAGTTCGAGTTCATCACCCGCCAGCTCGGTCTTGCCGAGCGCAGCGACACCGGTCTCGTGATCACACCACTGGCAGTGCAGATACTGGAGCTGGCGGCATGACTCAGGTCGCCTACCAGTTCCATTCCCCGCTGTCGTTGCTGCAGGAGTGGGACGGTCGAGCCGACGGCGCACCACTGCGCGAATGCCTCGTCACCGGCTACACCCTCGACCTGGTCTTCTTCGAGCGGCACTGCGTGCCGACCGCTCGCGCGCTGGGTGCTCGTGTCACCGTTCTGGGCGATGCGGGCAACGCCGTGCACGAGGCGGTCGACGTCCGGCAGGCGGGCCGGGCCTATCAGCACGCCCAGGTCAGCTGCGGCGGGGCGTTTCATCCGAAGGTCGTGATCTTGGCCGGTGACGACGACGTCTGGGCGGCGATCGGCTCCGGGAACCCGACCATGTCCGGCTGGGGTCACAACCACGAGTTGTGGCTCGTCCTGCGGGCTTCCCGGCACCGAGGGCCTGCGGCTTTACATGACCTCGGTGCATGGCTTACCGAGTTGCCCCGGGTGGTCAAGGTGCCGTCCTGGATCGCGGACACCCTGACGCACGTCGGACACTGGATCACCCCGGACGAGGCCGACGGCTCCCGACCTGACCTGCGGATCTTCGGGAACCTGCGACATTCCCTGGTCGGGCAGCTGCCGGCCGGGCCGGTGCGCTCGCTGCGCATGACAGCGCCCTTCTTCGACGCACAAGGCCGCGGCATTCAGGCCCTGATCAACAGACTGCAGCCGCGCGAGGTCGACCTGGCACTCCAGGAACGAGACTCCCAGTACTCGGGGGAAGCCCTCGTCGCGGCCACCGCATCCGTCGGTCTAACCCGGTTCCGCTACCTGGATGAGGGACATACCCGGCACGGCAAGCTCGTCGAATGGACCATCGACGGCACGACGATCGCCATGATCGGCAGCGCCAACCTCAGCGCCGCCGCCCTTCTCGCCACCACCGCAGACGGCGGCAACTGCGAACTCGTCACTACCATGCCGGTGCCCGCATCCCTGCTGCCAGAAGGCACAGCCGTCGACCGCGCGACCATTGTCCGAAACAACACGATCCCCGTTGACTCACGCGCGCAGAAGCACACGCTCGTCGTGCTCGGCGCGCGACGAATACAGCACACGATCCTCGTCGAGCTCGTCACCACCACAAGCGTGCCGATCACCATCGAATCCTCACCCGACGGCACCCCCGGCACCTGGACACCCCTGCACGTCTTCACCGCCACCAGCACAGCCACCCAAGTCCTCAGCTTCGCCGCACCGGGAGCGCTCGGCGGAGCGGTCCGCGCCCGAGCCGAACAACCAGGCGAGCGTCTCGTCTCCCCCGTCGTCTTCCTCACCGACACAGCCCGATGCCGGCCCCGCGACGACACCACCAACCAGCCGCGGATGACGTTCATCGCCGAGGACGACACCGTCTTGACCGACAAGGTTCTCGCGCGCCGGTTCAACGCCGACCTGCTCCGGCTGCTCAGTCACGTCCAGGAGCACAAGCCGGCCACCGGGGCCTCGGCCTTGCGCGCAGGCACCGGTGCCACCGCAGCCGCCGTCCCTCCCGACGACCGCTGGAGCGTATGGCTGGAGTCCGTGGAACGCAGCCTCGGCCCGCACCTCACCGGACTGCTGTTTCCCGGAGTTCTCGCCGCCCCGGGCCTGGCAACCACCGGCTGGTCCGTCGATACCGACGTCGACGAAACAGAGCTCGCGGACGGCGAGAGCGACGACGCGGTCGAAGACTTGACCGAAGCCGCCTCAGCCCAGTCTGCGCGGCTCGCACCCGACATTCCCTCGTCACAGCGGGCTCAGTATCGGTCCTGGGCCCGCCGGTGGACACGCGCCGCGACCGCCACACCGCGCCCACCTCTCGAACTACGGATGCTCGTCACCCGCACCTACCTGGTGCTGCTTGCCGCCGCGGTATGGGGCACCGACGAGGCGTGGCGCTCCGACCTCAGCGACCTGACGCGCTCGCTGGTGCCGGATGCCGCCGATGAGGAGGACGTGCCCGGTCAAGCGCTCGACTTCGTCAGCTCGCTGGTCGCCGTCTGTCTCGCCCTGCTCCTGCAGGACGCCAGCCTCCACGGCGGTGGAGAGCACGACATCATCGCCAAAGCAGCCTGGACCAGCGCCGCCGAACTCGCCGCCTGCGCCGACCCGAAACTCGCCGAGGAGTACCTCTATGTTCCCGACAAGCCGTACGCGCGCGTGCCCGCCTGGAGCGAGGTCGAAACGATCATCGACCTCGCCGCCGCCGCAGCCGACGACCCCCACGCCGTAGACCGCGCCACACTCGAGAGCGAGGGCCTGCCGGCCCGCATGATGGACGGTGTGTGGGTCATCGACGGAGAATTTCGCAACCCGCGCCGCGTGGCTGCCCGCGTGGCGACTCTCGTCGCGTCTCCGTCCGCGGTAGTCGCCCGGAACGCAGCAAAGACGACCATCGTCCTGAGCGACGGTCGGACGCTCGCGATTGCTGAGTCGACCGCCCCCCGCTGGCGTGTCTACAGGCTGTCTCCGATGAGCACACCCTTCTCTCTACTGACCGGCGATGAAGGGCTGCCCGCCGGTGGCAAGACATATCCACTCCGCCCCTTCCCGGTGGCGGTCCGCACACTTACCGAGACAGTCCGAATCAACGAGCAGCTGCTCCAAGCCGCACTTCTCACGTAACCTGCCCCTCGACGCGATGCCGGGCGTTACCTGTCCATGTCGCTCCACGTCAGCTTGGGGCCGCCCTCGTGATCGTCAGGACATACGGCAGGGTTCGTCGCCCAGACTCTTCGAAGATCTCGTCTGCCTGACTGAGCAGGATCTCCAACAAGGGCTCGGGGCCGACGAGCTTTCTTGCGTTGGCCTTCGGGTTGCGGTCCTTCGCGCTCCACAAGTCGATGGGATACCAGCCGACGACGTACACGCCCGCGTCAGTCTTTTCGGCTGGCAGATATCGATTGGCGAGCTGATCGCGTTGAGCCGTTGACACCGCAGCATGCCAGGAACCCTTGATCTCCACCGGGACGCTCACTACTTCGGCAGCGTCGAGTTCGCCCTCAAATGCGATCGCGTGCACAAGGAGGTCCGGTCGTTCACCTGAGTCGCCCGCATCGGTGGGCTTGACGACGACCTCGCGATTGATCACCACAGCTCGGCGAGCGAGCCGGATCGTCAACTCATGAGCAAGGTAAGCGGCGAGAGTTCCCTCGAGCTTGGGGCGCCACACCAGCGGACGGCGCGCCCAACTCGGAGCATCGACAGGCTTCGGCTCACGTTCGCAGTCCCACAAAAGGTTCGAGTGAGTCGGCAGGTCACGTTCGATCTCGATCAGCACTTCGATGAGCAGTTCCGCCAGTTGCAGCGGGGTCCGGACCACCCGTCGTCCCGGATCGGCCAGCAACTCGACCACCTGTTGCGGCTTCAGCAGGACGGTCGCTCGCGCCTGCGCTTGGCGCCGGGCTGAGACCAGTGCGGCTTGAAGCCGGAGGTCGTTCGGGAAGCTGTTCACGAGACTTCGTATGCCCAGGACTGATTCCTGGGTGCCACGCCTCGACAGTACGTTGAGCATCGCGTTGCGCCAATCGTGGACTGACCTTTCGGGAGGAACCCAGCCTTCGCGGAAGACGTCGGTCTCCGGTGGGCACACGTCGGCCAACCATCGCCACGCTTCCACAAGTTCGCGGTCGGGCAGTGACTCGGCGACCTCATTGAGGCGGTATGTCTGAGCGCTCGCGAATGCGAGGTCCTTCGAGAACGCCGGCGAGGCGGTCAAGGCCTGATGTATCCGAGACCAGAAACGTTCCGGGTCGGAGAGCAGGAGAAGACGCCCTGCTGCGGCCGTCCACAGGGCGTGGTCCTCGATCACTTCGTGATCAAGTGCGTTTTCCGCCTGTTTCAGGGCGGCATCGTTGCCGGCGAGAAGGGGCTCGTGCAGCAAGGTGGCCCACGTGTTGGTTGCACTGCGTCTGGCTTCGAGTGTGTCAGGAACTGTGAACGGACTGCCGGAGTCATCGGAGCCGTCCAGCGCGGCGCGCAGGTCGCGGGCGAGTTCGACGAGGGCGGGATGCACGGTGGCCGGCACCGATGACATGATCTCAGCCAGCGCCCAGGGCGCTTCCCCGCGCGCAAGCGAACCACGAACCAGTGTGCGGATCGCGGCGACAAGCTCCGTTGCCGCATGGGTCCCGACTCGGGACATCAGATCGCGGATAAGCGAAGAGTCTCTGGTCGTCGCGGCGCGATGCGCTTTGTCCAGTACTGCGCCGACCCACCCTGCCCACCTGTCCGATATGTCGTCTAGGTTGCCATTGTCGCGGAGAACGACGAGCGCAGCGTAGCCAGCCTCGGCACGGTAGTCCCTGGTCTGCGTACCCAGCCACTCGTCTCGGTGGTCGTTCTCGGCATCCAAGAACTGACGCGCGGCGACGCTGAACGCGGCGATGAATTCTTCGGGTGCCCACAGGGAAGCACCGGGCAGGACTCGTGGATCATCGGAGTCGAGGGCATCGAACTGTCCGGTCGCGACATCGGCTCGCAGATCACGCGTGAGGCGCCAGAAGGCATTGGCGTCTCCGGCCATGGCCGACTGCAGTCGGTCGCGCTGCCGGCTGGCGAACGCGTCCGCGTGCTCCCACGGTTTCTCCTTCGAACCGTTGCGACGCATCGCTTCCGCGAGTTTGCTGTCGAGCGGGACGCCGTCGAACGCCCACGCAAAGTGTTCACCTTCCGGCGTGCCACACCGAGCGTAGGCAAGCTCAAAAGTCGACGGGTTGTAGAGGTCAGCGACGCTGGCAGCGACCAGCCCCACGGCATCTGCCTGCTTGTGCTCGCCGCTGCTGCGCAGGTTGTCGACTCGCGCGAGCAACCAGGCGAAGTCACTGTCGTCGAGCAAGTGCGTCCGGTCGCCGCGTCGAAGTCCTTGCGGAGCAGCCGGTCCGTGGCGGGCGGACTTCCATTCCCATAGGACCAGGTGCGCGTGGTATAGATCGAATTCGGCGACCTCGGCAGTGAGCGCCAGGATCACCGCCTCAGCGAATGAACGCCTGACATCGATGCTGGATGTCGTGACTTTCCCGCTCTCATCGACAAGATCGGCTCCCAGCGGTACCGGCACCCTGGCCGACGCCAGAAGCAGCCGAGACACCTGCCGCGCGAGTACCGGCAGGTATTCCTCGACGTTCGGTGACACCGTGATGCGATCAAAGATCGGCGCGAGCACATCGTCCAATGTCGGGCTGCGCGCGAGGTCTGGGCTGAAGTTGGTCAGCTCGGACGTGTCGGAACCAGCAGGGGGTGCCAGAAGTTGATCGACGAGGCGGGTGCCATGGGTCAGCAAGGCCGAAAGATCGGATTCAGCGACGTCTCCGGGGAGACGCCACAGATGCCATCGGTACATGCCGATCACCGAATCCGCGCGCACAGGGCGAAGATGCGGTAGCACATCGGCAAGGTCAAGATGGTCGGGCCACAGTTCGGAGAGGATTGTCCCGACAAGTTCTTCGCTGTCATCGTCGGCGTCAGTTTCAGGAGTGAGCGAGGCCAGCAGGCTCCGCAGCCGAGGAGCAGCCATCCTCGGATTGGTCGCCATCGACGCCTTAATCGCGCGATTACGGAGTGCTGGAGCGAGTTTCGAGGCCTCGGCAACCTCCAAAAGTAGTTCGGCGACCTCCCCAACCTCGCCGTCGAGAGCAAAGCGGATCGCCAGGCTTGCCGCAGCGAAGTCCTGCCACTCCTCGGAACCCGTGGTCAGTACGCTAGACAGCACGGCGGTCAGCTGCCCTGCTAATCCTGGGTGCGCCAGTCTCCACCAGGTCCGGTGCCATGACCCCTCACTGAGCTCGACCTCCCCCGCGCGGCGGAGAAGCCCGCCCACCATCGCAGCACGTGTCGCGAGATCGGTGATATACGCGCCGTGCGCGATCAGGCCTTCGGGATCGGCTGTAGCCAGCCAGAGATGTTCCCCGGGGGCGTGAGCGAGCATCCACGCCGCAGTCTCCCGCAGGTGTATCGGGATGCTGGCGGTTTCCTCATCGGGTGCTGCGACGAGGAACACGCCAGTTATTCCCCGCTGTGCGTCGAGGTCGGCGCCGGAGCGGGCGGTCAGGTACCGAGCGGCTAGGAACGCAGCGAACGACGAGTGGGCGAACGCGACGCGATTCTTGCCGCTGCGGGAGAACAGCGCCGTTCTGAGGGTCTCCCCTACCGCTGGCGGTGACACCTCGAAGGAGCCAGCCGCTGTCTCGCGGCCGCGCGCCAGCATCCCTTCGGTGATGTCCTCCGGGCCGGCTTGAGCGGCTTCGCCACACCAGATTGTGCGCTGGCCACACAGCAGCATGCGGGTGGCGATCCGTCC
Organism: Amycolatopsis sp. FBCC-B4732; assembly: GCF_023008405.1. Classification (NCBI taxonomy): domain Bacteria; kingdom Bacillati; phylum Actinomycetota; class Actinomycetes; order Pseudonocardiales; family Pseudonocardiaceae; genus Amycolatopsis; species Amycolatopsis sp. FBCC-B4732. The sequence goes on along the minus strand of NZ_CP095376.1, from coordinate 1,731,219 downwards.
TGCGATCACCAGCCGCTCTTCGACTGTGGTGGTAGCGAACGGTTTGATGGCCCGTCCGCGGTCGTGCTCGTCGACCAGCTGCGTGACCCCCGTTTCGAACAGCTCTCGGGGTGTCCTGCTCAGAGCGTCCGCCTCCTGCCGGAACGCCGCGAGCAAGACCTTCAGAGTCAGGGGCGTGTTGGCAAGCGTTCCGACGCCAGCCCGGACGACGGCGTCGACAAACGCTGTTGCGTCCACGTCAGTGCTGGCGGCAAGCGTGGCGACGTCGTCGCGAGTGAGCGGCGCCAGATCAGCGACGACGCACGCGCCGAGTGCTTGCTCCAGCACTCGAGTCAGGCCTTCGGGATAGTCCGCGGTCCGGCAAGCGATGAGGAACCGCAGTGCACGGGTGTCCTTGTCATTGAGTGCGCGTTTCAATCGCGCCGGCAACCGGAATAAGTTCGCCGCTTCATCGAGTTGATCGAGGACAATGGTCAGCGTCGCAGTCAGCGGTTCCGCGGCTCCGGCCGGCGGCAGCGCCGCGAGGTGTTCGCCCAAGACCTCGTTGAAAGAGGTGCTATCACCGAGTTCCGAACCGTTGATCCATACCGTGCCGGGATATCCCGGTTCGGGCTCCCCGGCGCTGCGGTCGGCGTCGGTCAACCGGGCGAAGGTGGTCGTCTTGCCGGCTCCGGGTTCCCCGAGCAGGACCAGGGCGCCTCGTTCGACAACGGCGTCCTCGGGGCGCACCATTCCCGCCCCCATCCGGAGCGGCTCATCGGCAGTGGGATCCGGCAGGAACCCTTCGTCGTCCAGCTCGAACGGCGGGTCGTCCTGGTCCTCTCCGCTGCGGACACGCAGCCAACGGCGTACGGGTTCGGCGAATTCGAGGTCTCCGGCCATGCCCATCCTTTAGTCCATGCTGGTGACCGATTGCCCGGCATGAAGCTGTATCCGACCAGCGGAAGGAGCCGAGCTAGCTCCCCGCCGTGATGCATGTCGGTCATCATCTACTCGGTGAAGTCTTGTGCCGAGCGCTGGTCGGCCGCACAGCGGTGTGCAACTCGAGATTCAGGGCTGGTAGGTGCAGATGGCGCCGATGCTGTTGTGCTGTTCGACGACGACCTTGCCGTCGACAGTGATCTTGCAGGTGTTGTCCTTGCTGCCCATCTTGAACTCGACCGGGGTGGCGCTGACCGAAGTGAACACGAGATCGTCCATCGTCAGGGTCTGGCTCCACGTCTTGCCCTTCTCCAGGACCTCCTGGGAGTTCGCGCTGAACCCGCTGCTCCACTGCAGATTGGACTTCGCCGCCGTCGTGACCTCGAGGACGACGGTGTGCTTGGCCGACGCGGCCGCGGTCGGGGCTGCCGCGGCGGGCTGAGATCCGGCGTCCGCGACGGCAGCCGGCGCGGCTGCCGTCGGCAGGTTGTTCGCGGCGTCGTTGACGGCCTTGCCGAAGGCCGCCGTCCAGAGGACGCAGATGACCAGCCCGATCGCCGACAGCACGACGGCGGTGATGGCCAGCCCCTTGTTGCTCGCCTGGCCCCGGTTGGCGCGCAGCGTCCCGACGATGCCGAAGATCAGCCCGAGGATCGTCAGCGGCCACGCGATGACACCGATGATCGGGATGAACGCGAAGATCAGCCCGACCAGGCCGAGGACGAACCCGGCGGTGCCGAGGCCGTTTCTGCACTGGTTCGGCACCGGCATCGGCGCCGACGGCGGCATGGGGGCGTAAGACACGGGGCTGCCTCTTTCAGTCCAGCGGCGACGCAACCGAACGCGTCACGCTCTGCGCCATCCGTCGCCTCCCGGGCCGCGTACGTAACAGGCCCCGAAAGCCTCTTCAGGTCACGGAACGGACTCAAGCGACACCATTCACGATCATTTCCGCTGGTGGCCCCGGTAAGCGACTGACTCACCACCGTTACCTACGGTAAGACATTGAAACTTCAAGTTCACTCGTTCGGAGCAGAGCGTGGAGACGTGAAACGAGGTCACCCAGAGTTAAGTTGCGACGTGAGTACTGGCTGGCTGGCTGACTGGCTGGCTGGCTGGCTGGCTGGCTGGCGACAAGCCTGCGAGACGACGACCTAACCTCACCTCCTGGGCTGCGAAAACGCGGAGCGCCGGGAACTCCGTCGGCTATCCGCCGCGCCCCGTCTAAAGCAGGCCGTCAAAAGATCCACGCATGGGGCTGACAACAGTCCAGCCGCTTGACTGGTCCGCTTGTAACAGTGCGTCACCGTCGCGCGATCAGTACCCCGCGACCGATCAACTCGACGAAGGACGAACCGATGAAGAAGGCAGCAGTGACGGTACCAATCGCGGTTGCTGCTGTCGTACTCACTTCGTGTGCGGCAAGCACTGCACCGCAGAAGTTGACCTCGAGCGTCACGGCAGCGCTACCGACAACCTCGGCTATCTACGCCCCCGCTTACACGCCATCCCCCAGCACCGAGCCTACTGCGCAAAGTGACGAGGCGACGCCCCAAGAGCGGGAAGTCGACGCAAAGGTCAAGGCCGCAGGGTTGGCCGTCAGTGAATATCCGTACGCGCACCTGTTCGTAAAGGCTGCCTGCGATACCTTTCCCTCTCTGAGCAAGGCGACGGATGGCGGCGTGGATCCGAGTGAATGGCTCGACGGAAACGCGACCAGTGACGCCAACGGCGCACGCGTCTACCAGGTCGGGATTCCCATCCTCTGCCCCACGTTCGCCAAGGACATCGACGCGGCCCTCACGGGCCTCGCGACGAAGTCGAACGGCACCTACGAAGTCGGGCGAGGCCCCGGAAAGATCGCACCTGGCAAGTGGAAGGCAGCCCGGGCCGCCAGCGACTGCTACTGGGAACGCACCAGCGCGGCAGGCGACATCATCGACAATAAGTTCGTGACCCATGCGACCACCTTGATCGTCACTGTCGGAAGAGGCGACGGCAGCGTCACATTTCAAGGCTGCCCCAAGATGCAGTTCGTCAAGTAATCGACCCAGTCTTGCAGCTGCCGTCGTTTGTTGACGTAAAACCCTCTGACTACCCCTTCGACCTCCGTCGCCATGCGGGCTAAGCGCGTCGGCCAGTGGACGGCGGGTGAGACGAAGATGTGCCTCGCTGCGCCGCTCGCAGAGCGATTCGGCCCGATCGCAGGCGGAGACGACGCTTGAGGCGCCTAGATGACGCGTTGACTGCGCTGATCGGATGAACCGCTCGGAGCGCGCCGTCATAACCCGACGGCCGCGACATCCGTCCAGCGAGATCCCACCGCACCCGCCCTCGCCTCAGGTGGCCGCACCACTTGCCGGCACGGCCGACCTGCTGGCGCAGTGGATGAACGGCAAGAAGCCGGCAACCACCACCTCTACCCGCCCCGACCATGGCAGTGGCTTGCGGTTCGCCTTCTACGGCCGCACCTCGACCGTCCGACATCAAGATCGCGTGTCGTCGCAGGGCTGGCAACGCGACATGGCCGATGAGCTGGTCGCGGGCCACGGCCGGGTCGTCGCCGCCTACTTCGACGCCGGCACCTCACGCCGCATCCCGTGGCGACAGCGACCGCAGGGTGCCCAGCTCATGGCCGCAGTCTCGGGTCCAGGATCCGTGATCGATGCGATCGTGGTCGGCGAGTACGAGCGCGCCTTCACCGGCACCCAGTTCACCACCCTCTACACCTGGTGCAACCGCCACGGCATCCAGCTGTGGTTACCCGAGACAGGAGGCCCGGTCGATCTGGGAAACCGCGACCACCGGGCACTGCTGGCCTTGCTGGCCACCCAGTCACAACGCGAAGTACTCCGCGCTCGCCACCGCGTCCTGGCGGCGATGCACAACCAGGCCACCCAGCAAGGCCGCTACCTCGGCGGACGACCACCCTACGGCTACCAGCTCGTCGACGCCGGCCCCCACCCCAACCCCGCCGACGCCCGCTGGGGCCGACGCCTCCAGCGCCTCGCACCCGATCCAGGAACCGCACCCCACGTCGCCTGGATGTTCCGCCAGCGTCTCGCCGGGCACAGCGTCGCCAGCATCGCCCGACACCTCAACGAACGCGGCATCCCCTGCCCGTCCAGCGCCGACCCCGACCGCAACCGCCACCGAACCCGCGGCTCCTGGATCCTACGCACCGTCGCCGTCATCCTGGCGAACCCGCGCTACACCGGTCGCCAGACCTGGAACCGCCGCGCCACCGGCACCGAAGGCCCAGCCTCAACGCCCGCACTGTCGGCGAAGGCTGCCCATCCGGCGCTGATCTCGGAGCAGGACTTCGTCGCCGCGCAGCAAGTCCGGGCGGCGCGCCCCGCTGGCGACGGTCAGACTCGCCGATTCGCCCTCGCCGGGCTAATTCACTGCGGCGTTTGCAACCGGCGGCTGGACTCGCACTGGAACCACGGGCGACCGACGTACCGCTGCCGCCACGGCCACACCAGCACCCAGCGCGCGGGCCAGCCGCGGCCGAAGACGCTCTACATCCGTGAAGACCACCTCGTGGACGAGATCCATGTCCGGCTCGGCGTTCAAGACGATGACGGCCACGCCACGCTGGAGTCCGCTTGGACACGAAGCAGCCGCGTCGCGACAGCGCTACGAGGCTCGGGACAGTTCATCGTCTGCGGCAGCGCAGAATGGCGACTACAGAACATCGATTCGAGCTGAGCTACGATCGACCCAGCTTCAAGATCGCGGTTCGCGATCTGTGGGGTAATACTGTGTCCGAGACCGAGTTGATCTATAACCCCACGCTGAGATTCGCCACCGACCTGCAGCTTGAATGACCCTGTGCTGCTGCTTCTGGTCGTTGACACCCTGGGATGAGGTTTGGGTCTTCTGTAGGAGCCTCTCATACGGGGTCTGGCCGGCCGAGCTGCGGGCGCCGGCCGCCGACGCCGAAGCGCTCGCGGCGCGCACCGCCGAGGTGGCCGCCCGGCTGCAGGCCGCGCCCGACGATCACCTGCAGCGCCTCGCCCAGCCCATCGCGAAGGCAACCCACGACCTGAGCGACTACACCGACGAGGTCTCCCGGACGGCCGAAGACCTGGCCCGGGTCCGGGTGGCCCGCGACCCCGGCCTGTGCGACATCCCGTGGGGCGTCTGCCCCGACCACGGCGTCACGCTGCACTCGAGCGGAGGACGCGCCTGGTGCACCGACCCGGCTGCGCCGGCGCGTGGGACTACGACCCGGCTCCACACCCTGTGCCGAGCCGGTCACCGCGGTCGTGACCGACCAGGACGGCGTGACCGCGAGGCTGTGCGCAGCCCACGCGGCACGCGAGCAGCCGGCTTTCCGACTGCACCGCCTCCCGACTGGACCACCAAGGCTCGAATGACTGAACCCGGCGTCGCCGTCGCAGCCGGCGCCGTTCGGCTGTGCGACCGCTACCGCGAAGGGAGTGCGTCAGGTCCGTCGTTCCCCTGCACGTCCTGGTGATCTTCGCTGCCAAGTTTTCGGCCGGCTTGATCGCCAGCACAACGCGGTTCTTCGACGAGGTGATAAGGCACAGCGAAGACAGTAACGTCGACAGCTACAACTGCGTCGAGAACCAGTAAAGGAACCACTGCACAAGCTGAGTCTGCCGAGGTTTTTCGAAGTCTTCGTATGCGCGAGGACGGTTATGACCGACCAGCCAGCCGTGGGAGCAGCCAACCGGGAATGAGTCGCCGCCCTATACCCGCACCCGCAGCCAACAACAACCAGTGCTTACGGCCGTCGCCGTAAAATCACAATCCGGACTATCGAGGCGGCGTGCGCATCGACTTCCAAGACTCGACCTCCAAGACTCGACCTCCAATGTTCGGCATACCCCCAGTCCAGTTTCCTAACCATCAAGGAAGTCACTTGCCAATGACCAGAGCGGCCCGAGGTTCCTCAAACTCACTGTTTCGACGACGACTGAGTAACTCTTGTTTCTTTCGAGCGTGATACGACAGTGATCCATCTCTGCATCTCCTGCTGTTCGATACGCGAGATCGCCGATACGAGAACCTGAGACCTAGACTCCTCCAAATTGTACGGAGCTGTCCAAGTATTATACAGTCTCCTCTCTGACTCAACCGCTTCGCGCGCTTGGCTAAACCTCAAATAGTTCTCGTGCCAATGAAATAGCGATTGCGATCCAGAGGTAATTACGATCACGCCACCTAAAACCGCCGAAATGGTTGAGCTGTGCGGGAAAAAAACAGCAACAACCGGAATACTAGCCGAGATTACTAGAAGCATCATCTCCGAGAGCCTATATGCCCGACGTGTAAGAATTGCACGATTTCGATACCACTCATAGGACTCGTTCGCAATACGCGATGCGTACCCGTCGTCACCTTCTCCATCGACTGACACCGTCACTCAGCTCCCACCTTCCCGAACACCCGAATTCTATTACGCAAAACTCAGCATACCCGTCAAAGCTGACGAGCAGACTAATCTCATTGAAGCCGTCACATACCTGGGACAACCTAGACGCGACTGGAGAGATCCAGAGGGAAAACAGGCTAAATCCCGAAGCGCGAATAGACCATTCGCCTCACGCACCTTGCACCAAAGGGGCTAGCCGCCCGCGCGCAAACGAGTTCGCTTGACAATAATTAAGGCCCAAATTAAGCTTGGCGAATTCAGTCCACACTTGCAGTCACAATCTCAGTTTGCGGGACCAGTACCATCATTCCTAGGCGACGAAGACCCGGAGGCGAGGGCCGTGGATCCATTGCACCCATATGACGCACTAGATCAATCACGTGTACTCCCGCCGAAGAGTTTGAGGGATTTTCTACAATACGAGCGGCAAGACTCTCGTCTTGAAGCCCATGCAAAAAAACAGCTGTTATCTCTCGTCCATACTTTTCTAGACAATCCCCCGGGAGTTTTAGTTCTGACGGGTGTGCCCATCGACGACCCGAGCACAACAAGAGATATGATACTTAAATTCACAGGACTTCTGGGTCAGGTCTTAACGCAAGATCGAAATGGCACAATTATTAAAGAAGTACGAGACCGAGGAACGCTAATCGGCGAAGGCGCCGAAGCAAAGTACTCCGAGTCGAGGTTCGGTGGCAACTTCCACACAGACGGCGCCGAATTACCACTTCCAGCGCCAGATTTTTTCACTCTACTATGCGTCCGTCAGTCAAGAATCGGAGGCGAACTCCAATATGCACGTTTAAATGACGTCATCGCGAATTTGCCGCGCACGCGCGGACTACTAGCAACATTACAGGGTTATTTTTACTTTGATCGAAGAATTGGCAATTCTTATGACGCGCCGACGATCCGAAAACCTGTTCTATATAGGCACAATGGTCACGCGGCAATTACATACTTGCGCAAGTATATCGAGCGCGGGCACCAGTTTCCCTCTTCACCCCCCCTGACGCGCTTCCAGATTGAAGCACTAGACGCGCTCGACAATGCCACATCGAATACACAGCTTGTTAACGTCGGGAAACTCAATGAAGGCGAACTAGCGATCTTCAACAACTTGACCTGCTTGCACGCACGAACGACCTTCGTCGACAACCCCAGAAGAACTCGACTGCTACTACGGACATGGATTCGCCGAAGGTAGATGGTCTAATGCGACAGGAATATAGATGAAAACAATTGTCATCGCGCCCAACTGTTTTCGAGGATCCGCCACAGCCGCCGAACTGGCGAGTTCAATTTCAACCGTCGTTTCAACTGCTTTACCGGAAAGCGAAATTATTAACATTCCTTTAGCAGACGGTGGCGACGGAACTCTGTCCGTCATAAAATCCACCCGAGGTGGACGCAACAAGACGACATTCGCAAGCACTCCATCCGGTGTACGCAGGAAGACCGAATGGCTAACTTTCGATCAAAGTACCGCAGTCATCGAGACTGCCGATATATGCGGCTTCCGTGATCGAAACTCAAAGGAAGTGAACCCTCTGCTTGCCAGTTCGAAAGGAGTCGGCGAGGTCATAGCTGCAGCAGTTCGCAAAGGGGCCAAGACCCTGATCGTCGGCCTTGGAGGTACGTCCGTAGCGGACGGTGGCGCCGGCGCTCTTCACGCACTTGGCGTACGCTTCTACACCGCGACAGGTACGTGCGTCGAGCCATCGCTTGCGACCCTGTGTTCTGTCACGCAAGTCGACTTAACCCCTGCTCGCCGCTTCCTACAACAGACCGAGCTGCAACTCCTATCCGATGTCAACACTCCACTTTCACAAGCAGTAGAGATGTTCGGCCAACAGAAAGGACTGCTAGTCAGAGAACAAGCAGTGGCGTTGCAAGCTTTACGTCACCTTTCGCAGTTGCTTGGAGCAAACAAAGCCGGCAGCGGGCATGAGAAATTGTTCAATGAGGCGTGGTTCGGCGCAGGTGGCGGAATTGGTTTTGGCCTGGCATCCATCGCACGTACCACCGCTATGTCAGGCGCCAACGAATTGATAAGGTTGGCCGACCCTGAAAACAAAGTACTGACCGCCGACCTAACAATTACAGGCGAAGGGCGAGTAGACCGCTCCACATGGCATGGGAAACTGCCCGGGACGATCGCCGCCGAGCGAGCCAGAACAGGTAAACGGACAGCTGTACTCGCCGTAAATATAGACTACACACACCCCAGCTCATTGATAGACTACTATCCCCTAGGTTCCGAGCGTTCAGATAACTCCAAAATGATCTCTGGGCCAGCCCTGCATGAAGCACTTAATCGAGGAACGCTGAGACTGATCAAGAACCTTTTTTGATTTGTTTTACCGCACATTTAGAACCCAACTAACCGTGACCATGTATATATTCGGGCGCGTCCCCGCCTGTCGGCGAACCGCACGCTGCCGGACTCCTGATAGAGGGCACATCAGCTGCAGCCCACCGCATACACAAGTGATCACCTACAGTCTAAGTGGTTCACTTTTCGCAATTATGTTTGATACGACCTTATGATAATAAGAAAACAGGTCAGTATGTTTACCTCGCACAATAAACTTAGGTCGAAGCTCGGCGCCAACCTTAAACGAGTACGGATCTACGACAATAACGGCCTCTGCACCACTAGGCTCAACGATGGTTGCGCTAAACATCGGCTTAACTGGGACTAAGTACGCCGCAAACTTCTCAGGATCGTCAATTTCTACCTGGAGTTCCAGCGCAGCTGCCTTCGACTTTTCGATTTCGCTCAAAACTAGATGCTCATTACGATGCGAAGCAATCAGTAGGTCCATACCGATAGCATCTGTCGCAGGGAAGTACATGCGTATTTTTGACCGTGCGTGGCGGATAGCATTTCCGTAATTTCCCAGCCATTGCTTCATTGTATGACCTAGAACAGTAATCATCCCTTCGCGCGAAGCAATGATCTCGGGGTCCCCTAGCGTCGCTGACACCGACGCAGTGCCCACACAGACGGACCCCAGCCCTAAGGCCCGGTACGGATGGGACTCTGACAACAAGAACTTTGCCAAATCCCAGACGGCTCCAACCCTAGAACCATCTTCTCCAAAGTCAATCTCGTGATGAACATCCGAAAGCTTAGCACCTCTGATCGCGCCAAAAACTACAGGTATATTCATCTGACGGGCGTATTCAACCTCATTAATTACGCCGGGCGAGGCTTCTGCAGCC